>CAYZGG010000012.1:0-62675 GCA_964477955.1 uncultured Opitutaceae bacterium | reverse complement strand
TCACCTGGTCGGCCCGGAGCCGGAGGATTTCGCCGGTGCGGAAGCACGGGCGGATACCGGCAAACAGGCAGAGGGCAAACAGAGGCACTGCGGCAGGGCACTGCGCCTCAACGAAGGCAATGAGATCTTTCGCCTGCTGAGCGGTGAAAGTCACAGCGCTACCGCGCCGCCGACGAATCCGCCGCGCCGGGACCTTGGCGAGGGGATTGTCGGTGATCCAGTCGCGCTGCAGCGCGAATTTGAGGAAGGTCGAAACGATGCCGCGGCGGTTGTTGTAGGTCTTGAGTGCGACCTGGCCCGCTTCAAAATAGCCGATCAGCCGCACTCCGGTCAGATCGGCCACCGTCGCCTCGGGGAAATATTTCATCAGTCGCTTCAGATCGCGTTTGATTCGTTTAAAATGCGGCACGGATAGCAAGTCCTGCTCGTATTCGTGCTGTTTCGCCGCGACGTATTCTACGACCGCCTCGGCGAGCAGCTTCTGCGTCACTGGCTCCCGGTAGTTCGCCAGAGCATACTCAACGTAGCATGAAAGCGAATGCGGCCGGCCCGCCAGGCGGCGAAAGACCGTTTCGGCCTCGTGGAGCTGGTCTTCTGTCAGCCGGGTCACGGTTGCCCGAACGCCGGTTTCGGCTTGAAGTTGCTGGACTATCAGCGTTTGCCGTTCCGCCTCGGCTTCGGGCCGGGTGGGAAAGTTTCTGCGAATGCGTTCGCCGTATAACGATCCGGCAACGCGGAAGACGATCTCCCCGGAGGGATTCGTGAATTGAGAGATGACGAACGGATTGAGCTGCTTCATGACCGATTTGCCACGTCAACTGGCAAATCTGCTGTCGGGATCGTCTCCCCAGAGGAGAAATATGGTGCTCAGGGGGGGACTCGAACCCCCACGCCTTACGGCACACGCCCCTCAAACGTGTGTGTCTACCAATTCCACCACCTGAGCAACTATTCCCGACGGGGACGGTCACTAAGGTAAAAGGTGACATGCATGTAAAGCACGGAAATGCGCTTGCGTTGCCCTTTTGAGCATGGAGACTTCCCGCCCTACGCGTAAGGACAGCCCACTTGCGTCCACCAAGCACCAAACCGACCTCTCCGGGTATCCACTCCCGTTTTTCCGACCTGTCATGGACGACCAGACGCCCGCCAACGAAAGCAACGATCAAGGCCTGAATAAAATCGACCTGACCCAGTTGCAGAACTTCTCCTTCGGCACCCAATGGACGGAGGCCAAGGTATCCTCGCCCCAGCAACGTCGTGACCGCGACTTCGACCGCGGTGGCGAACACCGGCGGGATGGCGGCGCGCCGGGCGACCAGAAGCGCGACCGGCGGGGCTTCCGCAAGCCACTCGGCGCCCCCGGCGGCCCGGGCTCGGGCACCGGCGCCCCCCAGGGGCCAGGCGGCGGCCAAGGCGGTCCCGGTCAGCAGCCGGGCGGACGCGACCAGCGTCCCTACGGCGGCCCGGGGCAGCAGGATTTCAACCGCGGTGATCGCCCGCCGGGCGGCGCCGGTTACCAAGGCGGCTTCCGCGGCGGTCCGCGCCGCGATTCCCAAGGCGGCGGTGAGCGTCGCGACTATCAGGGCGGGGGAGAGCGCCGGGATTTCCGCGGCGGCGACGGCGGCGGCCAGTTCGAACGCGGTCCGTACATCAGCCCCTACCTCGCCATTACGTGCTACCCGGAGGACGTTGGTTTCTCCGCGATCGTCAAGGCCGTGCGCGCCTCGTGCCGGACCTTCCAGCTTTTTGAAATCACGAAGGCCGTTCTCGAAAAGAACGACCGCTTCGTGCTCGTGATCCAGCGCAAGCCCGAGGACGGCGACCGTTCCGCGCCGGCCCAGCGCGATCCGGCGGCGACCGCACCCGCCGAAGGCGAGCCGGCGAAAACCGCCGCTCCGTTCCGCGCGCCCAAGCCCGCGCCCCTCTTTCTCTCGCAGCCGGATCATCTGCCCTTCGAAACCGAGGAGGCCGCCGTCCAGCACGTGTTGAAGAATCATTTCGCGCAGTTCTTCGACGTGGCCGACGTCGAGATCGACCCGCCCAAGGGTAATTTCCCGGTCATCAACAAGTGCAGCGTGACCGGCGAGCTGCTCGGGCCGCCCAATTACCACCTCTACCAGCAGATCATCCAGCAGCACTGGGCCGCCAAGCTCAGCCGCATGCCCTTCGAACGCTTCCGCGACGGCATCGTGTCCGTGCGCGAGCCCGAGGTCGCCCAAGCGTGGCTGGAAAAGATGAAGAAGACCACGCGTTACACGTGGAAGCCCGCTCCGCCCAAGACCGCGCCGGTGGCTGCAGTGGCCGCCGCCGCCGGGACCGAAGCAGCTGCCGCGCCGACGCAGGCGCCGGCGAGCGAAACCGCTCCCGCGGCCGCGACCGATGTTCCGGCGACTCCCGCTCCGGTTGACGTCGCGCCCGCCGCTCCGGCTCCGGAGGCCGCCTCGGTTCCTGCCGCCCCCGCGGTTGTGGCGACGGTGGAAGCTCCGGCTACTCCCGCCGGTCCGAGCTTTGACAGCGTTGACGAAGCCCGCGCCTACCTGCTCGAGCATGCCCGCGACCGCGTCGTGCGCACGCTCGATACGATCCGTTTCCACGGCAAGCTCATCGAAAAACTCCCCGCCGGCGAAATCAAACGCGCGGTCGAGGGCCACATCGAGCGCCAGCGCCGTTTCCCACTCGACACCGCCAACGCGCTGCGCGGCCGCCTGCGTCGCGAGGGTTTCACGATCTTCAAGAAGGGCTCGCGCGGCGTCTCGTACGTCTGTGCCGTCAAGCGCCGCTTCCGCGTCCCCGGCCAGGTTTTCTCCGAAAGCATCACCGCGCTGATCGAGTTCATCGAGAAGCATCCGCTGGTGCACGGGAAGGAGCTGCCGCAGAAATACCTCGGCATCGACATGGCCGCCGCCATCGCCGCGCATGCGCCTGTCGAGGGTGCACCGGTGTCGCAGGCGCCGTTTGCCGCGCTGCCCGCCGACCAGGCGGAGAAGCTCCGCCGCATGGCCAACGATCTCCGCTGGCTCGTCACCGAGGGCTACGTGACCGAATTTTCCGACGGCACTTATTTCGCCCCACCGCCGGTCACACCGCAGGCCGCGAAGAAGGCCGAGGAACACGGCGAGGAACACGATCCTGAGGATTTCCCGGTCCCCCCGAGCGCGCCGCCTCCGTCTGAGGCTCCGCCGCCTGAAGCTGCCGCGCCCGCGCCGGCCGAGGAACACGCCGTCGACGCGTCCGTCGCCGAACCGGTGGCCAGCGCCCCGGCCGAAACGGTTTCGGCTGCACCTGTCGAGCCTGCGGCGGTGGAAACGGCATCCGCCGCGCCGGTTGAAGTTGCTCCAACCGTCACGGCGCCGATCGAGCCTGGTGCTGGCGCGCCGGCCTGAGCGAGAAGGGCTGTTGAGGGCAACGGCCCCCCAAAGGATGACCAAATGTAGGGCGACTTTACGCCGCGATTGATTTCAAACCCGCTCTGTCCGAGCGGGTTTTTTATTGGCACCGACGCGCGGTGAGGGCACCGCGCCCACAATTCTAGGTAGGGCGGACCGGCCAGGTCTGCCGGTTTGAAGTTAGAGCGTGACCGCCGGGCGCGCCGGTTCGGTGCGTTGCTCAGTTGTTGTAGAATGTGGGAGGGGCTTTATGCCCGACAGGCGGCGCTCGAACGTCGCGACATAGAGTCGCTCCCACATTCGATCCAAGGCGGTGCCCTTGATGGGCAACCGCCCCTACTGAAATCACCCCACTTCGATCCGGCGCGCCCGGCGATCACGCCCTACCTTAAACACTGCGCTCCCCACCTGGGGATCGCGGCGTAAAGCCGCTCCTACGAGACACCTGGCGTGTAGACGGTTTACTGCGGCCGGATGGGGTCTTTGACCCGTCCGGGGGGCCAAGACGCAACCTTTTCCCGGACCTGCGCGTCTAACTTCTATATGAATCCCACTCAGAGCGAATTCTCCGCTCTGGGGTCGGTCCGACTCCAAGAGGGCGCCCGATTTGTTTCACGGCGGTTTCGCCTCCACGTTAACCTTAACCCCCCAATTGCGATGAACCTCCTTGCAAAATTCTTTCTGTTTTCCGGGGTGCTGGCCGCATCGGTCTTCGGCACTCCGCCTCCGTCTCAAGATGCTGCGCCGACCTCCGCCCCGTCGGATTTCATGGCGTTGCCCCCGGCCGTGCGGCTGGGCGTTAAATTCGACCCCGCGGCCAGGAATTCGAACCCCCGCAAAACCTCGATCCTCTCGCCGGTTGCCGGGACGATCTTGCCCGATGCTACGGATCCGGATGCCGTCCAGATGGAGCCCTTCGTCGTGCGGGAACGGCGGGCGAAACTCACCGACACGGAGGTGCTGAGCGACAAGGCGGCGCGGGAGTACGCGATGAACGAGTATCTGTCTCCGGCCTATCGCGGCACCTTCGGCCCGCTGGCGCAGCTCGCCGCCTATTATTTCAATTTCCCGAGCCTGCTCAACGGCTGGCACCCGGGCCAAATCGAGGCCTTGACGCTTTACCATCAGGACGAACGCCTGCGCCGCCTCGAGGATATGGACATGTTGGTCCGCCTCGAAACGATCGGCGACCCCAAGGACGCAAAGTATTTCCGGGAGCTGCGTTTCGAAGCCGCCACCGTGACGCGCTGAGGTCCGAGCGTTCCTCCGGTAGGGGCGGTATCCGATGTCGCCTGCGGTTCGGTAGCCCTCAACCGCCTTGGCATACGTTTTAACCCGCGAAAGAGGGCCGTTGAGGGCAACGGCCCCTACCGATCGATCCAAGGCAAGCGCGGTGAGGGCACCGCGCCCACAATTTAAGTAGCGCGGACCGGCCCGGTCCGCCGGGTCTTAAGGTAGGGCGTGACCGCCGGGCGCGCCGCGTTTGAGTCCCAACGCATTCACCAAACACGGCTCAGCGAGACGCTTCGCCCTGTCTCGGGGCGGCTCGCCCCCCAACGCGTTGAGGTCAACGCGCTCCACCGGTAGGGGCGGTTGCCCCAACCGCCTTGGCCGGCCGTACCGCCCGGCCCGCTGCCTGTGGAGGGGTGATCTCCCGATCACCCGCGGCCCGTCGGCCCATCGACAGGCTCGGGGTCCTGAGCTCGTCGAATGGAGAGACGGGCCCTCCGGATTTTCTACTCGTGCCCCCAGTCGCGCAGTCGGAACAGCGCGTGGACTTCCTTCGCGCCGGCGTCGAAATCCGTCGCCCACTGCCGGCCGCGCTGCCGCAGTAACGTCGCCGTCTGGTCGTTGGCGACGTATTCGGGACGCGTGTGCCGGTGACCGCGCCAAGCAAAATTCGCCGGACAAGCGGTCGCGACGGCCGCCATCTGCAGCGCGCGCCGCGGGTGTTCGGCGTCCTTTCCGGCGACGATCCGGGCGGCTTCGAGGTGCAGGGCCCAGGCAAACCACATGAGGTCGCTGTCGATCATGTGATGTCCGGCGGTGGACTTGCGCCAGTCGTCCGGGGCGATCTTGGCGTCGCGTTCGGTGGCGGGCGGCAGGGTGTTGATGCCGCAACGAAACATGGCCTCGAGATAGTCGGCCTGGACCGCGGGATCCGCCGCGTCGCCGAAGTGTTTCGCGAAGAGGCTGCCGACGAGCAGATCGATTTCCCGCACCGCCGAAGCCACCTTCGGCACGCGGACCTGCTCGGCAAAGTCGACGCCGTCTTCCCCGTGGGCCCGTCGCACCCAGGCGAGAAATGCGGGCGGCTTTTTCTCGCGGGGCAGAAAACAGGTGAGCAGGCCCTCCGTGCCGTTGCCGTCGCCAAAATAATACCGGCCGTGCGTCTCCGGATGGTAGACATCCCAATATTCCGTCCAGGCGTCCAGCTCGTGGAACCAGGCGATCCACCGTCGCTCGGCGGCCGCGCTGTTTGGAATTTCGTCTGCCATCCGGGTTGCGCGGTAACGGTTCAGCCGGTGACCACCACAACCGTGCCTTCGCCGCCGCCCTTGAGGTGCTCGGCCAGCTGGCTTTGGGCGAACCCTTGGACGCTCTTGATCGCGGCCTCGGCCAGGCCGGGAGTCTTCAACTGCGTGGCCGCGCCAATGATGGTGAGCGCGCTGCGGAATTCCGCCAGACGCTCCGAGGCCCAGCCACCGACGTGGTGGAGTCCGGTTGCGTCGATATACCAATAGCCCGCGTCGCTGCCGATGTTGCCGATGATGATCATTTTCATGTGATGCTCCTTTTCAGTTTTTTATTCGGTTTAGTCCGACCCGGTTTTGTCCGGCGTCGAAAATGTCGCAAGGGGAGGCCGGGGCCCGGCGAGCAGCGGGCTCGGCGGTACGCCACGGACCGGCGCACGACGGACCGGCCGGGGGAAAATTCCGTTCGGCGAATCCAGGTGCGATTTCTCGTGATCAATTTCCGCTGGCTGCATGGTCGTCGGCGTTGGGGCGGTCGGTACGTTGAAGCCAGCATGCCAGAATTAGCGGTGCCGCGGTATTGACTGCCGGGCCATGGCCGGTCGGCTAGCCAGACTGCGCGAAATGGGTGGATATCCCTGCACGCAAAATGAAGTCATCCCCGCAGGCGACGGTGCACGCGGCGGCATCAAGGTCGGCCGTACCGCCCCGCTGCGCCGGGTTCGATTAGGTAGGGCGTGACCGCCGGGCGCGCCGGTTTGACCTCAACGCGTTGAAGTCAACGCGTTCCACCGGTAGGGGCGGTTGCCCTCAACCGCCTTTCTGGGATCCGCTCGCTCGCGAAAGGGCCGTTGAGGGCAACGGCCCCTACCGGTCGATCAGCTAAAGGTGGGACTCCCGATTCGCTTCAAAAAAAAGCGCGGTGAGGGCACCGCGCCCATATCAGATCGTGCGCCGTTGCGCTCACTTCAACTGCAAATGATGCCTCTCGTCGCGGATCGACAGCGTGAGGTGCTCGGCCCCGGGCGGCAACCAACCGTGGATCTTCTCCGGCCACTCGACCGCGAGCGTCCACGGGCTCACCAAAAATTCCTCGGCAAGCAGCGCGTCGACCTGTTTTTGGTTTTCCAACCGGTACCCGTCGAGGTGCACCAGCGTGCGCGGACCGGCCCGGTATACCGAATAGATTGCAAACGTCGGGCTCGTGACTTGCGCGGTGATGCCGAGCCCGCGCGCGAGTCCTTGCACGAAGGTGGTCTTGCCCACGCCGAGGTCGCCGTGTAGCGCGAGCGCGGTGTCGGGTGGCAGCGCGGCGGACAGCTCCGCGGCCACCGCGCGGGTTTCCTCGGCCGAAGCCGTCGTGATGCCCGCGCGCAGCCTAGCGTAGATGTTCGTAGCCATGGAGCGATTCCCAGTGGACGTGTCCCGGTTGCAGTTTCCGTGCAAACTGACCGATGCAATGCAGCGGCGTCCGGAACCGCCGCGCCCAGCGGGCCGCGAAACCCTCGGTGCCGCCCCGGGCGCGCACGACGAAGAGCAGCTCGTAGTCTTCGCCATCGGTCAGCGCGTGCTCCCAAGCGGGCCGGCCGTTGCGCGCGGCCACGATCCGCGCCGCCGCGCTCACGGGCAGACGGGCCGGATCGAGCGAGGCGACGAGGCCGGGCGGGGTGAGCGCCCACACGTCCTTCGCCAGACCGTCGCTCAGGTCCATCATGGCGACGACCTCCTTTTGTCCGGCCAGCCAGGCGCCCTCGGGCAGGCGCGGGATGAACTTGTAATGATGGCCCAGGCGCGACCCGCCGAGCCGGCCGGTGGTGAAAATCGCGTCGCCCGCCCGCGCGCCCGTGCGCGTGACGACCCGCGGCCCGGTGGCTTCGCCGTGCAGGGTGAGAAACGCGCCAAAAAACCCCGCCGCTGCCTGCGTGAGATCGCCGCCCACGACCTTCACGCGGTGGCGCCGCGCGCAGGCGGCAAGCCCAAGGTAGAAGCCGCGCAGCCAGCTGAGACTCGTGGCCGGGGCGAGCGCGAGCGAGAGCACGGCGGCGATCGGACGTCCGCCCATCGCGGCGATGTCGCTGAGGTTGCGCTTGAGCAGCTTGGCCCCGGCGGCCCGCGCCGGCACGCTGTCGTCGAAATGCCGGCCGTAAATCACCGGATCGGTGGTGACCAGCTGGGCGCGGCGCACTGCCGGCAGCACGGCGCAGTCGTCGCCAATGCCGAACGGCGTGCGCGGACTCACGTTGCCGAGCCACCGCCGCATGTCGTCGATCAGCTGGCGCTCGCCGCGGACGAGCACGGAATCGGACCGGCGCGTGGTGAAGATCGGCATGGCTTACTGGCTCACGCCCAGGAAAAGCAGGACCACCGTGGTGAGGTTGAAGAGGGCATGCGTCAGGATGGGCACCCGGATGTCGCCCGTCCATTCATAGGCCAGGGCGAGCATCACGCCCAGCACGGCGAGGGGCAGAAACCCGGCCCAGTTGCCGTGCAGGGCGGCGAAGAGCAACGCGCTCACCATGACCGCCACGGCCGGCTGGACGTTTTTCGCCCGCAGAAAATGATAGAGGCCGCGCCGGAAAATCATCTCCTCGTTGAACGGTGCCAGCACGCACGCCACGGTGATCATGCCGGAAAGCAGAAGCGGCGACTTCGTGGCCGTAAAAGTGGTGACGGCATCCTGGGTGTCCGTCGGCAGCTCGAGCGTTCGCAGCAGCTCGATCCAGCCCGGGCTGATGAACAGAAGCAACGGGTAGACGATCAACAGGGTCGTGACGGCGCCGCCGAGGGCGAGCGACCAGGATTGGCGCGATTTGGGCGGCGCGTCCACCGGCGGCTCGGTGGCGTAGTTGGCATAAAGCCGGTGGCGCACGAACTGGTACAGCGGCCAGCCGAGCAGGCCGCAACCGTGGAAGGCGAAGCCATAGAGCGCCATCACCAGACCGTCCTTGTCCGGCGAATGCCGGATGGCCGGGCCCCAGAGCGTGGCGACAATTCCCTCTGCGAGCACCACCACGAGCAGAATGGTCGCGAGCAGGAAGGCAAATTCGAAGGGCGAGATCGTCCACGGCGCGAGGCGGCCGGTGGGCTGGCCGGGGTTTGCGCGGGCGCGCGCCTTCCAGCTGCGGGCGAACAGGCTGGTGCCCGCCAGCAAGGCGAGGGAACCGGAGGCGACGACGACGGCGGTGGAGGGTGGATTCACCGGGTAATGCATCGCGGTTTTTCGCCCCGAGGGGAAGCCGAAGTTTACGGGCACGGTTTTGTGGCCCGGGTCTCCCGACCCGTGTTGGGCGGATCACGGGTCGGGAGACCCGTGCCACCTGAGGAGGTCGTGCGGCATTAGAAGGTAGGGCGCCCCGGCCCGGTGCGCCTTTTGAAAGCGTCGCCCAGGGAAAAAGGAGAGGCGCATCAAGGGCGAAGCAGGATCGGTAGGGGCCGTTGCCCTCAACGGCCTCGTCACTCCCCGAAGGGCCGTTGAGGGCAACGGCCCCTACCAGCGCGCCCGGAGGTCGCGCTCCACCTTGTCGAACCCGACTCAGCGGGGACGCTTCGCCCTACCTCCGACCTTGTGGGCGCGGTGCCCCCACCGCGCATGCCTCGGATCGAACAGAGGAGCGGCTTTATGCCGCGACGCTCGGGCGGCGTGCGCTGCATGCCGCGGCGTAAAGCCGGTCCGACACAACCATCCGCGGCCTTGTCGGGGCGAGGAGCTCCTCCCACACCGGGCGCGAATTGCGGCGGGAAGCAAAAAATCCACCTGAAAAGAGGCCAAGTTTTCCGGGACCGCGACCGGTTTTGGCTTGTCAGCCCGACGACGAAGGCAAAAAGAAAACACCGTCAGTCGCCCGCTGACGGGCCGAAGCAGCGACGAGCACCCCTCGTTCCGGTTTGGTGCGTAGACGATTCCCATTCGTCAGCCCGTAATCTACCTGATTTCAGGTGGTTTTCTTACTTCGCCCTCTTTGCGGTCCACAAGTCATTCTCGGAAGATGAATCTCCTATTGAGCAGCCGTATACGAGTCTATCCAACCTGCCGGTTGATTTTAATCTGTCAGACCTTCCAGCGGTCCGACGATTCAACTTATAAAACGTTCGAATTTGTACAACTGAACCCACGTGAAGGAATTTTTGTTAGGCGTTCTAATTTACGGGTTTCGTCGCGCCCGATCCGTGGTTTTACTGAAGAGCAGTTTCGTAGTTGGAACTAAAATATACCAAATCCCTTCTGCAGATTTTTATCCACCAGCTTGTGAGCTAGAACGGGAAATTTTCTTTCAAATATTTGAGCAGTAAATCGTGGTTTGGATGATGGCCTGGGACAAGGGTGGTTTGTTCTAAAATTTCCATGGCTTTATCGGCGTATTTCTTCCATGTCACGTCACCACGGTCGTGAAGTATTTTGGCGAGACCAACATAGCTAAATGGATATTTTGGTTCTATCTGGATTACGTCTCTGAACTTTTTCTCCGCCTGGGCGTCGGTCTTGTAGGTTACATTGCTACCGTTCATTACATATGAACCATCCATCGCTTTGGAAATGGCGGTCGTATAGACGATATCTCCATCTAGCTGAGGTTTGCCGATCATGTTTAACATCGCCATGTCGTGATACTCTCTGTCCGCTTCGGCGATTGCAGCTAGATTTTGAACTGCGACTTTCGTGTTATCGAGGTTCTTCACAAAGGACTGCACTTGCTGTAACAGTATATCCAGCCTTTGGTCTTGTGGGGAATCTTTTTTAGATTGGTTGGCCAACACTATCCAGGGCGCCAAATCCGACTGTGCTTTGTCCCGTTCTCGCTTTGCATCATCCAAATCCCTCTCCAAGCCATGAACCTTTACGCCAAGCTCTCCGATGTCGCGATTGTGCTCGTTCCTAAGAGCAGAAATTTCGCCGTCAAGTTTTGATGACATGAACTCGTAAGTCGACAAAGCCGATAGCCCGCAAAGAATGATGACGGCCACCAGTCCCGATTTCACGGCCTTGCCCTCCCTCACGCAGAATCCCCATAAAACTCGTGTAATTGCCCATTCCTCGAAGAGATTTTCTAGCGCGGCCCAGTTCGGCGATGTCTCTTTTTGTAGGGACTTCGATTCTTCTGTGACCGGCACAGATCCGTTCTTGATATTTGTGCGTAGGTTTCGAGTAACGTCCGAATCCTGATTGTTTTTTGGAGCGACAGCTTGGGGACTGGACTCTGCGTTCTTACCCGAAGATCCTTCCAACGCATCGTTTTCGAGAAATCGTGCGATGATTTTGGGAAGCGGTGTAGGAGTAGGTTTTCCCATCTCCATAAATTTGCGCAACAGTTCCGGATCAGTGGGTGGCTCTGCCGACATAGCAGCGCTCTTAAGCCGCATCGGTAGCTAGCGTCGAGCAAAAAGCTGCGCATGCCGATGGGGTAGTCCCAAGATTAAAGAGGTAAACGCACGGAGCGACCAAAAGGCGCGTTGAGGCCTATTTTGTTTTTATGAGGTTATTCTCTATCACGTATTTTCTTCCTGCTTGTGATAGCATATAATGATGTCCGCCCGTAAAGTTAAGCAACTTGTAGTCATCAAAAACTCGATTCCAGTGATAGTGAAACTCAACCGGCAGTAACTTCAGTTCCTCAAACAATGCGCCCACTGGGAGGGGGTTGGGGTCTTGGATGGCAAATAGAACAAGTATTCTCTCTTCCGCGGATTTTAATTTTAGCTTCTGATCCCGATGCGCATCAATCCGCTTTTGCCGCCGATATGAATACCAGCAAAGCACACCGAGTCCCGACACTGTTGAAGCTAATGTTACTAACAGTAGCTGTATATTTTCCGACACCGTTCCCGCGGCCGATTGCCAATAGCCCAGCACATATCCCCAAGTGGCTGATACTGGTAACCCAATCATGGCTAGGATCGGTAGCCACTCTTTTAGCCATTTTGGCGAGAGAAGCCGTGGTTGCCCATTGGGGTTCATATTCAGGCCCTAATACCCGCAAGAATCCTGTCCTGAGCCAAGTGTATTATCTGCCGAAGGATTGTTGTGTCTCTGTCTATGGGCTGGAAGAGTCCGAACAAAGCTGGATCACTTTTTGTTCCACCCGCGCAAATACAACAATTCCTCGAAAGCGTTTAGCTCAGGTGTATCTGGAATCGCGGCTTTTAATCGCGAATGTAGCGCAATTGCCTCCCCGTGGAGGTATGGGTAGTCTTCTGCCCCAAGCCCGGCGTTGGCAAGGCGACAGACATGTAAAGGGAATTTCTCTAGAGCGGGGCTTTTAAGCAAGTAAGTAATAACGCTGTAAGCGAATACGTTCTTAAGCCTCATCTTGACGACTCGATCAACCGCTTCCGGAAAAACTGGAACGAGGTGCTCGCACCAATTCAGCATATGCTTTGTCTCACCGTCGGATAGCGCAACGGGAACGCCCATCAACCGCAAATCGAGATATTGCCTCAGCCAATCGGTCCAGAGTTTCTGGCGGGCCGCGTCGTCGATCTTCTCCAAGTGTCGACCCATGCCACGGGCCAAATCTGCGCGAACCGAATCTGGTAGCAACGGCAGGTATTCGCGGAAAAAGCCGGATTCCACAGGATCTGGAATGATCTGCATCGCGAGGCCTGCAAGGCTGAATCCGAGATTCTGAAGTGCGTGGGAATCAAATTGCGCCGCCTTTTCCGTGGTACCTTTGAGCATGCCCATCACTCGGCTAGCGAACTGGCGATAGTAGGGAATCAACTCAGTTTCCATTTCAAGTGATGTGCCACGGTTGTAGTTGAGCAACACGGACCAGGACTGCTGGGCAACTACGGAATCACGTTCCCAGTCAAGCAATGGTAGGAAATACTTAGTCGCGAATGCCCGGTCCCAAAAGAATATGTACCCCATCCAAGGAGTAAGTGCGATGCGCGCATAAACCTTGACCTGGTTTGCGCCGTGCAACGCCTCAATGATTCTCAACTTTGTAGATTTGGGAATACCGCGCCATTTTGCGCCCAGTATTTTTCGGCGGTGAATAGTGTGTTGAATCCAGAACTCACTAATCCATCCGCCGACATGGTTGATTGCAGAGGTGAGCCAATCACGGTAGTTACCATCTGGCTTTTCATTGGTGACGGAACACAACGCCCACGCAGTCGCCATGAGGGCCGCCGCTCGTCCTATGATCCGTTCGTTTACTGCGGGCTCAGCCTTCCATAGAAGATTCTGGATGAAATTGGCGACTTCCGAGTAGACTACTGCATCTTGCGGCAGTTTTTCGATGATGCCTAGGATCTCGTTCCAATCGGCGGTTGTCTTGACTGTTTCGCGCCATGCCGAGAAAACGCCACCCCAAATTTGCCCATCACAGGTGGGCTCTGCGGCGAGCGCCGCAGTAAATCCGCGTGCCCAAATCTTGTCGCGGGCAAACAGTACCGTAAGGTTTCCAAAGTAATCCCAGCGGTCGTGGGGATGCGAACTCGCGCCGATGGAGCGCAATGCAATTAGGTATTGCGCAGGCGGTTCGTTCAATATGCGGTCGAAATCGACGCCGGCCTTAGAATCTACGCCGTCGAAATTGCTGTGCCAATGGTCGAGGTTCGGATGATCCCGCTCGGTGAATTTTGAATGGGTCGAACGGATCGCCACCAGCGCCGCATTGAGCAATTCGGATTCCGGGTCGGCTTTACTTAACCACACGAGCACATTGAATTTCTCGTAGGCCAACGTTTCTGCGTCTAGTTTGTTCGCTCCGGGCCCTGTGTAGCCCCGGCCTATTCGGCGTAGCAACCTGCGCTGCATCGCGGCCGATGCGTCACAAAAGCCCGTGGCCAAAATGTCGAAGACCTCCTTCTTCATGCCCGAGCGAAACACAAGGTTATGCTGCAGGACCCAGCCAATGCGCTCGTCCGCTATATACTGTGGGTCGCTGGCGTAGGCATACGCCGCCAAACGCTTCAGAATCGGCACCCTCGTCGACCACCACAGCCCGACGTGGGCACGTGCGCAGAGCGGATTATGAAGGATCCAGTGTTGAAGAATATCGCGCAGGATGTCGACTAAACCAGAGAATACCTCGTCAAGCGGGCTGTCATCCTGTTCGTGCTCGGCGATGGAGCTCCGCCCCGTACTTAAACGGTCGTAATGCTCGTTTGCCTTGCCAACGCCGCGCAAGAGGAAGTGAGCGGCCGTCAGCTGCTTGGTCACCGTGGCGGCCAAAGCTCCAGCAATTTCCGGAAGGTGTGGCTTAAGCTGTTCGGCCCAAGCTTTATCAATCCAGTACTTCGCCTCGCTGGGCCACGCTGTCGAAAAGTCGCAGTTTTTGCTTGCTGGCTTCGACACCTCATTTTCCTTCACAAGGAACGCCGTCATATCTAAGCCTTTTTCCACCCGAACTTTAGGGGTGGTGAGCAAGTCGAATATTTGTAACGCGATCCCCGCATGTCGCGGTAGCTGGCACTCATTTAGAAGGTATGCCCAGACATTGTCGGAAATTGCGCCCCTATCGTTGGCCAGCACAATGGAAACCCATACCGCGAAACGCCGGTCAGGAGATTTCTTTTGCGTACCGTAGAGCGCGTGCGCCAATATGCTGCAAAACTCAGGGGTCAGGCGCTGGTGGGTCTCAACCAAACCCAGCAAGAGTTCGGGGTACTGCCTGCGTACAAATGTGCAAAGCCAGCCCGCTAAGACTTGGTGTTGACTGTGCTCCGGGCCAGGGGTCTTGGCCGTGTCTGCAAAGAAAAGGTCAAAGTGCCTGTGCTTATGCAGCCAACCGACCCAACCTGGCTGGCGGATTGCCGCACAGAAATCCAGAGCTAGACGAGGGTGGCGCAGACAATAGTTGAGATACTCTGAAACCTCAGCGCTTTCAGGCGGTAACCCGCGCGCAATTGTTTTCACTCGTTTGGCTCGAGCAAAAAGTGACTCCTTTGTATGCAGTGCCCATTGGCAAAAAAAATCGGTTAGCGGCTGGTGAGGGTTTTCAATATTAGCCTGGTCAACGGGATACTCCGTGATTCCTATTTCAAGATGTTCCCAATTTTCCCGCCCCTCTGGCTTAATTTCAGAAGATACCATTGTCCAACGGGGCTTAATCTCGGCCTGATTGAGGCCGCGCGCTAGATAGGAAGTCGTAACGTCACTGTGACTGTAACCGATAAACAGCACCGAGTATTTCGAGAAAAGGGGAACAAGGAAATCCCTGGCCCATCCGCGCGTCAGGTAGGCAGCGCCAAAATCCTTATCGGTGAGAACGAGGCTTCGGGGATTCACCCGAGCCGATCCGTGGAGGTAAACGAGGCCGCTGAACTGATCGCCAAGCGGAAGCGCGGGCGCGTAGTATTCGATGGGTGTCGTTCTGCCGAAAACTTTGCGAGCGGCCGCGGAGAAATGGTCGTCGAAATTGGTGGTAACTATGCGAACTTTTTCCGATGCGTTGAAGATTCTGAGTATCTCGAAATGCAGCTGGGTTGGAGAGGTGTGTTTATGGAATACAAGGCGTGTCGCTGCCGCGTGCACATCTGTTCCGTCACGCACGAGTTTACCGAGAAAGCGGTCCTCCCATCCCTTCCGCACTGTTAATCCTCCGCTGATTTGTGAAGCGAGTCCATTGAACAGCGGAATGTTGGAGGGCGGCGGAAAGGAGACACCGGCGCCTGCGAATACCACCAGCCGGCCTTCCTCTAGAGCGAGGCCAATTTCGTCCGGCAGTTTGACGCCATTGAAGATCAATGACTCAGGAAGTAGGTGACGATGGGTGAAGAGACAAGGACCTTCCCGAGTTGGGCCCCTATGCTTTCACATGGTGGCTGCGAAGCACTATCGGTTTTCCCGTGCATCGTGCGAAGAACTCGCCAAGACTTCAGGGATGATCTGTGTCTTTGTTTCGGGGTGCTACGATATCCTTCACGCGGGGCATCTGCAGTTTTTTAGGGAAGCCCGGGCGCTGGGATCGCATCTCACCGTCTCCTTCGCCTCGGCCGACGTCCTCTGGTTGCACAAACAGCGCCGCTCCTCGCTCCCGGATGAACACAAACAGGCCTTGCTGGCCTCGCTCGAGATGGTCGACGAGGTGGTGGTCGGAAAAGGCCCGGAGGAGGGACTGGATTTCAAGGAGGAGTTTCGCCAGCTGAAACCGGACGTCCTGGCCGTGACCGCCGACGACAAATACGCGGCCCAAAAACAGGCCCTGTGCGCCGAGGTCGGCGCGCGGTACGTGGTGCTGCCAAAAACGCCGCCGGAATTTCCGCCGATCTCCACCACCCAGATCGTCCGCTGGATCAAGGCGCCCGCCGAGGCGCCGTTGCGCGTCGACTTTGCCGGGGGCTGGCTCGACGTGCCACGCTTCGCCCGGCCCGACGGCTACATCGTCAACTGCGCCATCTCGCCGACGGTGTCGTTGCGCGACTGGCCGTACGAACGCAACGCCGGACTCGGCGGGAGCGGGGCCTGGGCGCTGCTGAACGGCCGCGACGGGGTCGGGTCCGAGTTCGATCTCGGCGTGGGCTGGCAGGACCCGGCGGTCATCGGCGAGACCGGACTCTGCGTGTGGCGCAGCGGACCGCGGCCGGCGCTGGAGCTCAAGAGCGACGGCAGCCTGCTTCGCGGACGCCTGGCGTTGCTTTGGACCGGCGTCCCGCACTGTACACCGGCGATGGTGGCCAACGCCCGCGACTATGCGGCTATCAGCCGGGCCGGACGCACGGCTCGCGACGCCGTGTGGCGGCAGGATTACGCGCTGTTGGCGAACGCCGTTCGGCAGTCCTATGCGGTCCAACGCGCCGAAGGCATGCAGCCGCTGCCCGGCGACACTCCTGGCGGCGAGACCGACGCGCTCGCCGCCTGCGATCCGCGCGCGTGGAAATACTGCGGCGGCGGCTTCGGCGGCTACGCGGTCTACCTTTTCGCCGATCCGTCCGGTCGCGACGCCGCGTGCCGTCTGCCCGGGTTCCGCCCCATCGAGCCTTATCTGCCCGTTGGCTGACCTGCGCCGACCGTTCGACCAAGGGAAGGGGGGACCAGTGGGTTCGAAAACGTTGGGTCGATGAGGAGACGGGCCGTGAATGGCGCCTCCGAGGACGGCCTGTTCGAAGCGGTGGTCAAATGTACGGTGGCATCAAATCCGCGTGAACCCTCCGCAGGGACGTTGACATGAATTCCGTGAGCGACGCCGACACGAATTCCGTTGCACGGCGCAGGAATTCCATGCGGTAAGAACGGCCGGCAACGACGCTGTTTTGCCGACGGCGTGGCGGGTGCCGAACGAAGGTTGTAGTTCGACCTTGAGGGTCTGGCCAGCGATGTTATCTGTTGAGGCAAATCGGAACCGGCAGATTCTCGCCCCTGTTCTTGGTGCTAAAATCTAACCCCACAAAACCAGCAACCCCATTACCGCCATCGAGCTGCGAGATTCACTCGTGTAACGAGGGTGGTTCAATCAACGTTAGACTGCGCTGCGTGAAGTGAAATGAAAGCATCCCGAACCTTTCTTGTCGCTGCCGGCCTTGCTGTCGCGAGTGTGGTGGCATGTGGCTTGGCTGTGGACAACGTGTCTGAGGGAATGTCAGACAGATTGAGGTTGGTGCTCATGCCGGGAGCGCTCGCCGACGTGTTTCTTAGCGGGAATGTGCATCAAGGATTTGGAGGAGCGTTTGGGGCCGTGGTAACTGTCGCTGGCTCGGCTCTCGTTTGGACCGTGCCCCTCTGGTTGATTATTCATCTCGTTTGTCTTCCGTTCGCCACGAAAGATGACAAACCAGCCTAACCACTTTCCGCATCCGGCGCTGGACAAGGCCCAGCGCGGATGACAAAAACGTTGGGCTCCGAGACATGCCACTGACAACAAAGTATTCTGTTCTGGTTCAGATGCTCGATTCTTTCATCGCAGGGAAAGAAAACTGTCGTGGCACTATCTACGTCGCACAGATCGAGGGGGAATTTGCGCATGCGGGTCTCGACGACAATAGTGAGTTCTCGGATTTACAGCACGCGTTGGCTATGTATCAAGGCAGCGAGAGTGACGTTCGCTCGCTTAGAGATAAAGCAATGTGGGCCTCGCGGAAACTCGCCGATCAATGAGAAAGAAGCCCAGCCAATCACCGCATCCGACGCTGGCCAAAGGCCAGCTCGGATGACGTCAACGTTGGGCGTGGACCGTACGCTGCACATGGAGCAACAAGCGACAACTGTGGGAGGCCGTCTATCGATAATTTTCGTCTGGACGCTAATCGGAGGTATCGCGGGTGGCGTCGCGTTTCTCGAAGCCTCAAACTACGAGTACCGATGGAAGAATCGCAATGACTACCATATGTGGAGCAGCAAGTGGTCTCGATGGGATTTTCGCCTGGCTAAAGACGCTGTTTACACTCCGTTCGCGCGGGGTGCGTTGTGGGGCTTCGCAATTGGGTCCGTAGTCGGACTTGTCATCGCAGGGAAGCAGGAATAGCAGCATCTCAACCTTTCAGTTGTGACCCGAAACCGTGCTATGTCTACGAGGCCGCCCAACCACTTTTCGGAACCGGCGCCGGGCGCGGTTCACTAAGAACGTTGGCCAAGAAAACATGCGCGTCACCTCAGATGCCCTCGATGGCCCACCTGCTCACGGTATCAGCCCCGGAGAGTTGCGGGAAGCGTTGAATCGCCTGCCGGCAGAGTGGACGGGGCCGGTTAAGTTTGTTCGTCTGTCCGCTTCGATGAAGTCCTGGGAGATCGCTAGTTTTTCCGTAAGCTCCCGGTCGAGTACCCCGATCGGAAGGGATGTGACTTTCGTAGCACAACTCCAGGAAATATAGCCGGGAGCTTTCAACGAAGGTAACAGGACTTGCGTTCTCCCGACCGACGACAACGCTACGAGCTTGCAAACGCCCCCTGGTCGTCAAGGCATGCAAAAGCCGCTCTCAAGCAATGATGGACAATCTAAAATTATTGTTCGCCCGCTCGTTCTTTTCCGGCTTGGTGGCCGCTTTGATCGTCCAGGCCGATCTTTCCGCTGCCGCAGAAACCTCGCTTGTCCGTGATGCGAATGTGGGATGGCGGTTCATTCGCGGCGAGCATGTCGGGGCCGAAGCGCCCGATTTCGACGATTCGACGTGGCGGGTGCTCGATCTGCCGCATGATTGGAGCATCGAAGCTGGGCCGCAGACTGATCCCGCGAACGGACCTCATGATCCGACAACTCCCGAAGGCCCGAGCGTCGGATACCTCCGCGGCGGCATCGGCTGGTACCGACTGCACTTCAACCCCGAGTTGGCCGGCGCGGAGGAGCAGCTCGAGCTGATACTGCATGGCGCCCAGCAGGAGTGCGATATTTGGGTCAACGGCGACCACGTCGCATTTCAACCGCATGGCTACATTTCGCGCGTGGTCGAGATCGCGCCGCATTTGAAGTGGAAATCCAAGGACAACGTCATCGCCATCCGAGTGCTCAATCCCGAGTCTAACACCCGATGGTACGCTGGCTCGGGTCTGTACCGAGGGGTTAGCCTTCGTTCTCATGCGCCGCTGTATATTCCGACCTGGGGGGTGCGGGCGGACACGGTCTGGCTCAACGAAAACAAAGCGCAGGTGCAGTTTCAAATCGAGGTGCGGAACAATCTGTCCACGCCTCAGGACGTGGCGCTCGAGGCGGAACTCATCAGCCCTCGCGGAGAGCGGACCCGACACTCTCTCGGCATGCTCCGGATCAGCCCGACGACTACGGAATGTGTCAACCAAGCGATCGAGCTCTCAGCGGTGGCGCCCTGGAGTCCTGAAATTCCCCAGCTTTACCGGGTCAACGTGAAGCTTTTTCAGGGCGATCACACGTTTGACCTCGCTCACACCGCCTTCGGCATTCGCACCATTGCGGTCGATGCGAAAACGGGCCTGCTACTGAACGGGAAACCAATCAAACTTTTCGGAGCCTGCCTGCACCATGACAACGGTCTGCTGGGAGCGGCTGCATTTCCAGATGCGGAGCGACGGCGGGTGCGCTTGATGAAGGCCAACGGGTTCAACGCCATCCGCACCAGTCACAATCCCCCATCGGCCGCGTTCCTCGATGCCTGTGACGAGGAAGGCATTTTGGTAATCGATGAGTTCGCCGACACGTGGGAGCTACCGAAAAAGCCAAATGGATACCAACGCTATTTCGATGCGCACTGGGAGAGCGATCTGCGCTCCATGCTTGCGCGCGACTTCAATCATCCCTCCGTGATCATGTGGAACATCGGGAACGAGATTGCGGAGCGATTCAACCCGCGTGGCGTGGTGATCGGTGCGCGACTTGCGGCGTTCGTTCGCAGCTGGGACGCGCGGCGACCGGTCACCAATGCGATCAATTCTCCCTGGGAGAATGCCAATCTCGCCACCCGCTGGGAGGGTAACGACCCCGCCTTCACGTTCCTCGACGTGGGAGGTTACAACTACGCCTGGAAAAGTTATGAGAGCGACCACGCGCGCTTCCCACAACGCGTCATGGTCGGTACCGAATCGTTTGCCCGCGAAGCACTGGAAAACTGGCGGTTGATCGAGGCTCATCCCTACGTCATCGGCGATTTTGTCTGGACTGGCATGGATCACCTCGGCGAGTCGGGCATCGGCCACACCACCTATATTGATGCGAGTGCGGATCCTGAGACCACCGGACCGAAGGACTGGGGCCCGATGCCGTGGCCCTTCTGGGTAAACTGGTCCGGTGATCTCGATCTGATTGGTGACAAGAAGCCGCAGTCCTTCTACCGCGACGTGGTCTGGCGGCGGAGTGCAATGGAGGTCCTGGTGCATGAACCCGTACCGCCGGGGAAAAAGGAAAAGGTAGGTGCCTGGGGTTGGCCCGCGGAACTGCCGACTTGGAACTGGCCTGGCAACGAACTAAAACCGCTCGAAGTGACCGTATATTCGCGCGCCAGTCTGGTCCGACTCGAACTGAACGGGCGTATGATCGGCGAACAGACAATCGATAGCTCGAAGTCCGTCACCGCAAAGTTCACGGTTCCATGGGAACCAGGCGTGATCACCGCGAAGGCAATTGAAGACGGCAGGGTCGTGGCCGTGAAGGAGCTGCGCACGAGTGGGGCCCCAAAGCGGCTTCACGCGACTACGGAAGCAACGCACGCGCTGGCTTCGCGCTCGTCGCTTGTGTTTGTACCGATCGAGGTTCTCGACGGAATGGGAGCCGTCGTGCCTGATGCCGCAGTGGACCTAACAGCCTCGATCGACGGCGAGGCAGAACTGAAAGCGTTCGGTAGCGCGAACCCGGAGGATCCGCGTTCATTTCTCGACAACCAAGCGACTAGCTTCCGCGGCCACGCGCTTGCGATTCTGCGGTCGACGGGAAAGCCCGGTAAGGCGCAGATATACCTATCTGCTCCGGGGCTCGAGCCTACGTCCCTTACTGTCGACTTTACACCCTGAACAGCACGTCGCTAGAACTGGGCAGTCAAGCTCATCGCGATCAGGACAACGAAGAAAGCGTTTCGCATGCTGGTCTTCGTGCCATTGCGGCGACGCGACGCGAAACCAAGAATAATGAAGCCCACTATCGGGACTGGGGTCGAAAAAAAGGGATCGGGTTGCAAACATTACAATCTGCGGCGGTCGCAACGTTTTTCTATCACCCGGCGGGGTCGAAAAAAAGGGGTCAGAGGTCGAAAAAAAGGGGTCAGGTTGCCAATATTACAATCTGCGGCGGTCGGAACGTTTTTCTGTCACCCGACGGAGCCATCACGCATCCTGCACCCTCGCGCTTTTATAGCGAGCCAGTGTATCCGGAAACCACGACGAGCTGCTGAGAAAAAGAACGACTAAAACCATTGCAACCTGACCATTTGCGACGACCCGCTGTGGTAGACGAAGATGAAGCCGACGATCAGTCACGGGGCGGGAGACGGCGCCACGATCAGACCCAAGACGCCTGCGTGTTTTTACGACGGTCTCTTCAGCAGCTCACTTGGAGCGATCCAGAACCTTTTTCTTTTCGGACTCGAACTCGGCGTCGGTCAGGATCCCCTTCTTGCGCAGTTCATCCAGCCGGAGCAGGTCAGAGTAGAGTTGCTCGGTGGCGGTGCTGGCCGACGCAACCGGTTTCGCCAACGCCTCGGCAGCCGCCGGCGGGGCCAGCTCCAGGTCGCCGGGAGCGAGGGCCTTGAAGGTGAGCATGACCTGGGCGTAGGGTCCCACGAGATACTGTCCTTTGTTTTCCGTGACAGAAACGACCTTCAGTTGCTTGCCATCCTTGGTGCAAAATTGGGTCGCCGTTTCGATGGCCTGATCCTTCAGTTTCTCCGTGTCGCGGGTAAACTTGTGATGCGCGTTGACCGTGACGCTGTAAGTGTTGTTGCCCAGCGACTCGATCGGCAGGGCATCCCCCGCCCACGCATAGTTTGCCGCCACGGTCAAAAGGAGGAGCCAAAACCGGCGCAAAGGGGATTTCATGACGCGACTATTCCACAGGCCTCTCACTGGTCAAGGCTGGGACGGGCCATTTGCCGCGAAGGGCGACCGAATCGGCACAAGTTCGCTCTGACAAAACGGGTGCGCGGGCGGTCCGAATCGCCTGCGAGCAGGCTCCTACAAAAAGGCGAAGAAATAGCTGGCATGGAGAGTTGGCGTTGGGTCAAATGCCCCGGAGCTCCGGGGATCTTTATTTCGGGCGGGCGATGAAGGTGTAGATGTGGTCGGGGCGCAGGAAGCGCCGGGCAACCTCCTCGATGTCCTGACGCTGCATGGTCAGGTAATCGTGGTCGCGGGTGCGGGGCCAGTTGAGCCGGTCGGGCTGATCCTGCGCGTGGCAGAGGATATTTCCCACCCAATAGCCGTTGCTGTGAAGAACCTGCGCGAGGCTCGCGCGCCGGGGTGCCATGATGCGTTCGAATTCGTCCGGCGTGATGCCGTTGGTGGCCAGATCCACGGCGATCTTGCGGGCGAGGGTGGTCACCCGCTCCGCCATCACCGGGGCGCATTCCATTCCAATGGAGGAATAGCCGTAGTCCGGCCAGATTTCACTGCCCCATTCCTGTTGCAACGGACCGTAGGTTGCCCCCAGTTCCTCGCGAATCTTCACGCGCAGGCGATCGTTCAGGATATCCGCGAGGACCTCGAGCTTCCGGGAGTTGTGGTAATCGGAACCGCCCACGCCCGGCCAGAAAATGCGGACGGCGGCCTTGTCCGGCTCGCTGCCCTCGAGCGCCCAGACCAGGTGGAGCGTCCTGGCCGGCAACTTGGGCCGGCGGGCCTGATCCAATGGAGGCTCGGGCTCGCGGGACGGCAGGGCGCCGAGGGTGCGGGCCACGGCACCGACGGCATTGTCGACGTCGAGGTCGCCGGCGAGACCGAGCTCAATCGCTCCGTGGGCCAGCACCGGTTTCAGCCATTTCGCGATCTCCTCGGGTTTGCGCTCGCTGATCTTGGTGGAGGGGACCAAGCCGTAGCGGGTGTCGCCGCTCGCCATCACCAGGGGGCAGATTGCGTTCAAAAACTGCACGGGTTCCCGGCCGACGTTGCGGTAGTAAAGTTGGAGCTGCGGAATGGCGCCGAGAAGACCTTCCGGACGGAACGCCGGATCGGTCATGAACGCGGTCACGACCTGCAGAAGTTTCTCCAGTTTGTCGGGGCTGGCATAACCGCTGAAATAGAAGCCGTCTTCCTCGACGGTGAAATTGAAAAACAACGCGTCCGCGGCGAACCGCCGGCCCAGTTCGTTGTTGTCGTACCGGCCGAGGCCGCCCGGGAGGTAAGTAAGGCCGGTGAGCAGGCCGAGTCCCGGCTGGTCGGCCGGCTCGGCGGCCAGGCCCCGGCCCAGCCGCAGGCGGACATAGACGCGGCCTTTTTCGAAGTCGGTCGGCTTGAGGTTGAGCCGGACCCCGTTGGCGAATGCGATCGAGGTGATGTCAAGGCCGTCGTCGTGCCGGCGGCTCGCCACGGTGCCGGACGGACCGAAGCTGGTATAGTCGAAGGGGAGAATGGCGCGGGCGTCCTTCTCCGCCAGCAGCTGCGAGAAGGTGCTTTCGCCATAGGCGGCAAGAAGGTCCTTTTCGGTCAGCGGGACCGGGTAGCGGCCGACGACGACGAGGCGGCGGTTCGCCCCGGCCCAGATCGCCCGGAAGGCGTCGTTGCACTGCTCGGGGGTGAGCTCGTGCACGACGGAGGCCAGCATCTCCTGGTCGGTGCGCGGGGCGGTGACGGTAAAATTGGTTTCCAAGCCGGAGCGAATCGCCTGGGCCAGATACTGCGACTGGCGGGTGGCTTCGGTCCGGATGCCCTCCTGCAGCGCGCTCTCGCCGGCTTGAATCTGGAGCTTGACTTCGTCGGCGGTGAAGCCGTGGAGCAGGGCGCGGCGCAACTCCTGTTCCGCCGTCCTCAGGCCGGCGCGCCACTTTTCGGCCCGGGTGTCGACGCGCACAAACACCTGCTGCATGCGTCCGAACTCCGAGGTCCAGCCCGCCTGGGCGGTCCCGATGTCGAGCGGCTGCAGGCGGGCCAGGTCGCCGAGCCGCGCGTTGAAAATGCCCAGAGCGGCATTTCGGAAGACGATCTGACGCCGGCGCGCCACGGTGTCGGGTTGGGGTTCGACGGCGGTCAGGCTGTAGAGCAGACAAGTGGTGCCGCCCGGCTCGGGATTGGTGAAGAACCGGGCCTGCAGGTCCGGAGAGGGGGCGCGCAGTCCGAGATCCGGGTCGACCGGTTCCGCGGCGGTGGCGGGCTGGAGCGAAGCGAACTGCTCGCGGATCAGTTTTTCCAACAGGTCCGGTTCGGCGTCGCCGACGGCGATGACCGTCAGGCGCGACGGCCGGTACCACTGGCGGTAGAATTCTTGAAGGCGTTCCGCGGTGGCCGACAACACGGATTCGGGCGTGCCGATGGGCATCCGATGGGGAATGAGCGAACCGGGATAGAGAAAGGAGGCCAGCAATTCGCCAATCTGCGAGGCGGAGGTTTCCCGGGTGCGGCGTTCGCTTTCGATGACCTTGGCCTCGGGTTTCACCTCGGCCTTGGCGAAGACGGCGCCGTCGGCAAAATCGCGCAGGATGGACAGGCCCAGGGCGATCTTCTCCGGGCTGTTGTGCGGCAGGTCGAGGTTGTAGAACGTGCTGGTGGAGGTGGTGAACGCGCTCGAATCGGCGCCCATGGCCAGTCCCTCGTGCTGGAGAAAATTCACGAGGGAGGTGGCGGGAAATTTCCTCGTGCCGCGAAACATCATGTGTTCGACGAAATGTGCGTAGCCGCGCTGGTCGTCGCGTTCGTTCACCGCACCGGCGGCGACCTGCAGGATCAGGTACACGCGTCCGGCCGGCTCGGAATTTTTGCGCACGGCGAAGCGCAGGCCGTTTTCCAGCCGTCCCCAACGGATCGCCGGATCGGGCGTCACATCGCCGGTTTCATGCGGCCAAGGGGTGGAAGCGCGGCCGGCCACCGGCGAAACCGCGGCCCAAATCAGGGCAAAACAAAGCGGGAGGATCCGAAGTTGGCGGGGCGGCATGGAAGCGGTCCGTTCGAGAACAACGCACGCGGCGGCGCGTGGCAACGGCGGAGTGGCCGAAAGGCGCGGCGGATTTCTGGGTGCTGTATCCGTTTGCATGTGGGAGGGGGTTTATGCCCCGACTCGTCGCGGGGTAAACCCGCTCCCTCATTGGCCAGCACCAGCGAACTGCCCCCCACGGATTTTTGTGCACTTTTGTCGCCGAAGCGGCCATCAACGGGGACGACATGGCTGTTCAGCCGAATATTCTCTGGATCCTGACCACGCATCCGCCTTCGTTAGGGAACTACGGCGCGATTGAGGCTTTGACGCGGGCTGGAAGCGTGCGGCCAAGTCGGAACAATGCAGTCGGACCACTTTTTCAATCGACGGAAGTAGAAAACAGAAGGTGGAGCGCGTTGACTTCGACGCGTTTTCACCCGCTTGCACTCAATCCAGCGCATTGGGGTCAATGCGCTCCGCCCTCCCGTGCGAGGATCCAGCTCGGCAAATGAGCGCGAGCCCGAATATTCTCTGGGTCGTGACCACGCAGTGGCGGGGGCAGGCTTGCGGGTATGCGGGGGACCCCAACGCGCGCACGCCGTGGATCGACGGACTGGCCGGGGAGGCGGTCAACTATGCGCAGGCGGTGACGCCGCATCCGCTCGGCCCGCAGGCGCGCGCGGCGCTGCTGACGGGACGGTTGTGTCCGGAAAACGGCGTGAGCGACTACTGGGATCCGCTCCCGGTGTACCAACCGGGCCGGCAGCCGCCCGCGAGCGGCAGCCATCCTCCGGGTCGGACGATCGCGCACGCCCTGCAGGATCGCGGCTACACCACGGCTTTTTTTGGCAAATGGCACCTGGCGGAACGCGACCGGGCGGCGCCGTTCGTGGGCGAGGCGCACGCGAAGATGATTGTGCCCCCGGAGCGACGCGGCGGGTTCGGGTTGTGGGAGGGGTTTGAAAGCGGGTTTTTGCTCAACGATCCCTGGCTGCACGGCACGCGGCTGACGGAGCCGCGGCATTTCAAGGGCTACCAGAGCGACGTGCTCTGTCAGCGCGCAGCCGGTTGGATGGCGGAGTGCGGAGTGCGAAGTGCGGATTCGGGCAAACCTTATTTTGCCGTGGTCAGTTTGGAATCACCGCACCCCCCGTATCACGCGCCGGCCCCGCATGTGCATGAGCCGGCGCCGGCCCAGCTGAAACTGCGGGCGAACGTGCCGGTGGGCGGCGAGGTGGAAAAGCAGGCGCGCGGCGAACTGGCGGGGTACTACGCGCACATCGAGGCGACGGACCGGGCGATCGGCCGGTTGCTGGCCGCGACGGACCTCAGCACGACCGCCGTGGTCTTCACCTCGGTTCACGGGGACATGCACGGCTCGCACGGATTGTTCCGCAAAGCGTGGCCCCACGAGGAGTCGGTACGCGTGCCGTTGCTGGTGCGTTGGCCGTACCGACCGGGCGCGGGACTGGTCAGCGCCGAGCCCGTGTCGCTCGTCGACCTGCCGCATCTGGCCGTCGCGTGGGCCGAGGGGCGCGAGTGGCACTGCAAGCGTGACAGCGCGGCGATCAGCATGCCGGTTGCAACGGAGATTCCTCAGCAGTGCCCGGAGGTCTGGCGCGGCTTCCGCAGCGCGAAGCACAAGCTGGTGCTGAAACGCGAGCCCGACGGGGCGGAACGGCCCTGGCTGTATTTTGATCTCGAGCGCGATCCGCTGGAACTGCGAAATCTGGCCGCTGACCCGGCGTACGCGGCGGAAATTGAGAACCTGCGCGGCCTGCTGTGACCGAGGTGCGCGGCGGCTGTGATGGTTGGCCGATGCGGCCTTCAAGATGTGGGCGGGGTGCCCTCACCCCGCTTGTTGCCACTTTCGTAGCGCATGCCTCGCGGGGTGAGGGCACCCCGCCTACAGGGCTCTTCGGAAAGGTGAGCCCGACCTCCGGGCGGGCTATTGCGGTGCCGCAGGGAAAACCGGCCCGGAGGTCCGGTTCCACCTCATTTCAGCTGCATGATCCCGGTCTCAGGCCGGCTTGCCGGAGCTGAAATACTTGATGATCACGGCGCGCAGGTCCTCGAGCTTGGCCGGCTTGGAGACATAGTCGTCCATACCGGATTCGAGGCAGCGCTCGCGGTCGCCCGGGATGGCGTTGGCGGTCAGCGCGATGATGCGCGGCTGGCGGGCGGCGGGGTAGCGCCGGCGGATTTCGCGGGTGGCGGTGAGCCCGTCCATCTCGGGCATCTGCATGTCCATGAAAACCAGGTCGAACTTCCGGACGTCGAGGGCTTGCAGGGCTTCGTAGCCGTTGCCGGCGACATCCGGCCGGTAGCCCAGCCGCTCGAGAAGCCGGGTGGCGACCTTTTGATTGACGGGGTTGTCCTCGACGAGGAGCACATCGAGCGGGGTCGAGGTCGCGAGCAAGGCCGCGGTGTCGGCCGGTGTCGCCCCGGCGCCGCCGGAGCGGGATTGGGCGGGAGCGTTGACAAGCTGGTTGTGGAGAGTTTCGAGGATCTGGGCCGGTTTGATCGGCTTGGGCACGTAGATCAGGCGGGTGTCGTTGGCGTCCGATCGGCGGGGAGACTGGAGGGGATTGACGAGCAGGATGACCGGCAGGCGGGGATGGCGCTGGCGCAGATCGTGCGCGAAGGCGGCGCCAGCGCCGGCGGGCAGACTGTTGTCGACAATCGCAGCGACGAGGGGCTGCCGGAGGGCGATTTCGGCGCCGTCGCCGGGACTCGACGCTTCCAGGCCTTGCAGCTGCAATCGGGCCAACGCCTCGCGCAAGACAAGGCGGTTGAGCGGGAAATCGCCGAGGATCAGCACTGGAGCTTGGTGCATGGCCGAGGGCAGGGCCGGAAAGGTCGCCGGTCCCGGCGCCTTGACCGCCTCGGCCGCAATGCGGAAACGAAACACCGAACCGCCGCCGGGATTGTCCTCGACGTCGATCGAGCCGCCCATCAGCCGGCAGAGGCGGTCGCTGATGGCCAGGCCGAGGCCCGCGCCGTCGTAGCGGCGGGTGGTGGAGGAGTCCACCTGGCTGAACGGCTTGAAGAGCAGATGGCGGCGGTCGGCGGGGATGCCGACGCCGGTGTCGCGCACCGAGAATTCGATCAGCTGACGGTCGCCGGCGGCGGGCGGGGACACTGGCGGCGCCGAGCCGGTGCCGGGCGGGCGCGCGGGGCGGACCTCGACGGTGATCCAGCCGCGCGCGGTGAACTTCACCGCGTTGCTCAGCAGATTCACGAGGATCTGGCGCACCCGGGACATGTCGAGCAGGAGCCAGGCGGGCACGGTGGGATCGATGCGGCTGGCGATCTCGATGTTTTTGGCGGAGGCCTGCAGGGCAAAGATGTCGAGGGCCTCGTCCACGCAATGGGCGACCTCGAACGGCTGGTATTCGATTTCCATGCGACCCGACTCGATCTTGGAGAAATCCAGGATCTCGTTGATCACGGAAAGCAGGGAGTTGCCGGCGGAGCGGATCGTGCCGACGTAATCACGCTGTTCGGCGCTGAGGTCGGTTTCGAGCAGGAGGCTGGTCATGCCGATGACGCCGTTCATCGGGGTGCGGATCTCGTGCGACATGGTGGCGAGGAACTCGGACTTGGCGCGGGAGGCCTCGTCCGCATCGGCCTTGGCCTGGCGCAGGGCAGCCTCGGTCTGGATGCTTGTCGTGATGTCGCTGCCCATCGCGATGAAATTTTCCAACTCGTTCCGCTCATTGCGGACCGGCTGGAGCTCCAGGCGCAGGTGAAAATTTTTGCCGGGTTCGGTGGCCACGTGGACGAGCACTTCGCTGGTGAGCGGCTCGCCCCGGTGGAGGGCCCGGTCAAGGTGGGCGAGCGAGTCCGGGAGATTTCCCGGGTTGGCCAGCACGTCCAACAGGGGCAGGCCGATGACGGCGGTGGTCTCCCGACCGGTCAGCCGGGTGAAACTGTCGTTTACCCATTCGATGCGGCCGGCGAGGGTGGTGATGAAGACCACGTTCTGCGTGCGGCGCGCGACGTGGGTCAGCACGCGGGTGGCGGTCTGGCTCGCGCGCAGTTTTTCGTCGGCCACGCGGCGGGCGGTGATGTTCTGGGCGGTGCCGGCCACGCGCAGGGGGCGGTTGTTGCGGTCCCAGTCGACGCATTTGGCCCGGGTGGAGAACCACTGCCACTGCCCCTGGGCGTCGCGGAGACGGTATTCGCACTCGATGAAGGGCGTTTCGGCGCGGAAGTGGATCCGGGTCGCCTCCGCGTAAGCCGGGGCGTCGTCCGGGTGCATCAGGCTCTCCCAGGCCGGCGCGGTGGAGGGCATTTTTTCCGGAACGAGGCCGAGGGCGGACCAGAAGCCGGGGTTGAAGAGAAATTGACCGGTGACGACGTCCCATTCGAAGACGCCGACCTGGGTGGCGTCGAGGGCGCGATTGAGGCGGTCGTCGGCGATGGTGAGCTGTTCCTCGATGCGGCGGCGTTCGTCATTTTCCGTCCGGAGTTCGCGGCTGGCGCGTTCGGCCAGCTTCTGGCGGTGGCGGGCGGTCTGGATGAGATTGACGACGAGGCCGAGCAGGGCGCTCAGGCCCAGGCCGGAATAGAGTGCGAGCTGCGGCAGGAACTGGTGGCCGGCATTGTCGAAGCCGGAGCGCGGCGCGAGGGTGAAGGTCAGGCGCTGGCCGAAAAGGTTGAAGGTGGCGGACTGCCGCAGGCGCGGATCGGTGTGTCGGTCGGGCTCGCCGGAGGCGTAGATCGCGAGCGCGGCGGGCGGGCCGGATCCGACGGGCAGCGGATCGGGCACCGAGACTTCCAGGCGGTAGCGCGGCGAAAGGTTGAGGCGCAGGTCGAGCAGTTCGAACAGCGGCCCGTAACCGAACTCGCCCACGATGAAGCCGTCGAACTCGCCCTCCTTCCGGACCGCGGCGTAGACGGCAAACGACGGGGGTTCCACGGGCGAGTGGAGTGGGGCGGCCACGGCGAACGGGGCCGACGAGCGCGCCACATCCATGGCGTGGTTGCGCAGTGGATCGCTGGAGTGGTCGAATGAAACCGCCTCCTCGTTGCCGTTGTGCGGCCAGAGCCAGCGCGAGTGGCGGGTGCGGTCGACCCAGCAGATGTGCCGGTAGGCGGCGAAGCCCTCGAACTCCTCACGGGCTTCGTGCTCCCACGCCGCCTGGTTCGGGGCCGGGTTTTCATTCCAGCGGGAGGCCAGGCGGATGAGGTCGTCGATCTTGCGTTCGCTCTCGCTGTGGAAAAGCGTGGCGATATGATTGATCGTAAGCTGGGTCGTGGTGTTGAGCTGGGTGATTTCGCGCTCGGTGAGCGTGACCCAGAACAGGAAGGTGGCGGTGGCGGCGGCGGTCACGACGGGCAGCCAGACCCAGCGTGACTCTGCGCCGCGCTCCGACTCGGACGGATCGAAGACGGCCAGGAAAACCAGGGCCACGCCGAGTACCAGCACCGCGGCGGCGGTGTACGGGTCAACCAGACCCGCCTGTCGCCAGAATTCGAGCCCTGCCAGTCCGGTGTTTTCCGCGAGCAGGGCGACGAGGCCATACGCGCCGGTGAGCGAGCCGGCGAGGACCACCGCGATTTGCCACGGCTGCCGCCGGACCGGCAGGGCGCGCCAGGCCAGCAGCAGGCCCGTGGAGAGGAAAACGCTGGCGAGGAGAGGCGGGATGCGGCCGACCTGGGTGACGACCAGCTCCGGGTGGCGCACGAGGAGGTTGTCCAGACCGAGGTTGGCGCCGGTGGCTTTTTCAACCAGCGCCAGCAGCCCCAGCAGCGCGCCCGCGAGGCCGAGCGCGAAGGAAGCTTTTCGCAGGCGGAGCGCCATCAGCAAAGGCGCCGCACCCAGCAACAGGAAAGCCAGGGCAGAGCTCGGGGGCAGGGCAGGCTCGTCAGATAAGGGTTGGATCCAGGCCGTCCGGTCTGTCCACCAGCCGTATGAGCCGCCGAGGCCCGCCAAAGCCGTCACCGCGAAGAGCAGGAGAAAGGCATTACGCGCAGAAAAGAAGCGGCTCGACGTGGGCATTTCGATGCCGGGGAGCTAACGGCAACCGCCGGGGCAACGCAATGCGCAATCGGGGGCATAGTGCGGGGGACTGCCGTGCTCCGAGTTATAGGAGGTTGCGTGCAAGCGACCGGAGAGTGTCGCCCGTGAAAACCGAATATTAGCGATGAGCAACGGGAGAGGCGGGCGCGACACACGCCTCGTGGACTCCGCGAATTTGTCCGGTAGATTTTGATCGGCTGGGGTTGCCGTCCAAATTTGAAGCCTGCCCGAGGTTTCTATTTCTTAGGAATACCTTCAAATTGCCTCCTTTCCCAGCCAAAGGGAAGGTCTACATTGAAGAACAAGGTGAGGGTTTGATCTGAGTCTCCCTTTTTGAGGTCTAGCCGGTCGAAGCTTTTACCGTCATGCTCAACGAGCGCTTGTTGGACCAAGACGAGTTTCAATAGCCTGAGTACGGAGTATTCCTCGTCCACGGAGATCACAGTGAAGGCGGTTTCGAACGATTTTCCGTCGCCGCGGGATAGAATTGAGTCTGCGACACCAATCCACGCCGCTTGGAATTCTTGTGCTTTTGCCGCATCTCCGAGTTCATGATAGGCCGCGGATTTCGCCATAAGTAAGTCGATTGAGAAATGGCTGTGTTTGAGACCGTTGTCGGCCGCCTCGATCGCCGCCTTGAACGATTTCTTTTCAATCAGCTCCCAGCTCCTCTGGACTGCGTCTTTCGCGTCGGTGGAATACGGCTCGTAGTCCTTCGATTTGGAGTATGCTATCCGGTCTTTGTAAGCCTTTTCCGCGAGATTTTTCCGCTCGTCAGAACTTGTCTGACTGGCGGAGGCTAAGACCGCGAAAAGCATCAATCCGTAGAAAGCTTTCGAAATGAGTTTCATGGGGAGCTGGGGATATTGGGGAGGACCTGCAGGAAAGTTGGATCGCACCCAGAGCGGGTCGAACTATTAATATGTCATCTTAGAGAGGGCGTATTGAAACGAGAAATTCGCGGAAAATGAGAGCACTTGAGAAAAAGCATCGCTCGAGGAGGAGAGGCGAGTGGCTCGACAACTATTATCCGGCCGCGCAAGAAATCATCTCGATTGGAAAAAATCTGCGGAAATCCAGGATCGTATCCTGGCGCAGTCGTGACGGTCGATCCCCGGGCTTCAATAATAGTAGGCAGCCTTTGGCCGGTTGCGGCGGCGCGCCCGGCGGTCGCGCCCGACCTCGAGCGAAAACCTGAGGCTCGGCGGGACGCCTCGCGCTGCCTTTCGAGCAATCGCGCGAAGCCGGACAGCTGTTCAGCCGATGCCCATCGCGTCGCAGCAGCGGCGGAAGTGGTGACCGTAGATCGCGAGAGAGACCGCCACGTGAAGCATCGCGGGTCGGTGGGTGAGGGTCCAACCGATCAGGCGCCAATAATGAAAACGTTCGCGGCCGAACACGCCCAGCCGGACGCTCGACATTCCGAGCGCGAGCAGGTGACGCCAGCTGAACGCCGCGGAAATCCGGGGGCGCTTGTACTCGCGCAGGAAAGTGCGGACGCGCTGGTAGTACGGACGCGGCGAATAAATGCGCTTCAAGATGTCGCGGTAGCCGTCGGCCAGTTGCTTCATCGGCAGGCGCGGGGAGAAGTTCATCGTGCCGTCGACGTTGTTGCCGGAAGTGTCGCCGACGAGCCGGCCCTCTTTTTTCAGGCGGGAATGCAGCTTGGTGTCGGGCAGGGCATTCAGCAGGCCGACCATCGCGGTCACGATGCCGCTCTTCTGGATGAACTCCACCTGACGCTGAAAAATGTTTGGCAGATCGCTGTCGAAGCCGACGATGAATCCGCCCTGCACTTGCAGCCCGGCGCGTTGGATGCGTTTCACGTCGGCGACGAGGTCGCGGCCCTGGTTCTGCCGCTTGTTGCATTCCGCGAGGGCCGCGGCGTCGGGGGTTTCGATGCCGATGAACACCGTGTCGAATCCGGCCTCGGCCATGAGCTGCATCAGCTCGGCGTCGTCGGCGAGATTGATCGACGCCTCGGTGTAGAATGGCAGACCGCGCGACCGTTGGCGCTGCCAGGCGATCAACGCCGGCAGCAGGTCGGTTTTCAGGGCGCGCTTGTTGCCGATCAGGTTGTCGTCGACGAAAAACACCGGCCCCCGCCAGCCGGAGGCGTACAGGCCGTCGAGCTCGGCAATGACATGTGAGGGCGTCTTGATCCGCGGGCGGTGACCGAATTTGGCGGTGACGTCGCAGAATTCGCAATCGAAGGGGCAGCCGCGGGAGTATTGCACGCTCATCGAGCCGTAGCGGCGCAGGCGGGCGAGGTCCCAGCGCGGGACGGGGCTGGTCTGGACATCGGCGAAGTCGGTCGTGGCGTAGATACGACGGGCGCAGCCCTGGGCGAGATCGGCGAGGAATGGCGGCAGGGTCAGCTCGGCTTCGTTCAGGATGAAGTGATCGACCTCGGGAAACCGCGCGTGCTCGCTGGTGAAGAGCGGGCCGCCGGCGACGATGGTCTTGCCGGCCGCGCGGCAGCGCGCGATCACCGACTGCACGGAGTCGCGCTGGGCGATCATGGCGCTGATCCAGATCTGATCGGCCCAGGCGAGGTCGGCGTCCGTGAGCGACTGGACGTTCATGTCGACGAGCCGCAGATTCCATTTTTCCGGCAGCATGGCGGCGACGGTCATGAGCCCGAGCGGGGGCAGGGCGGCGCGTTTCCAGACAAACTTGAGCGCGTGTTTGAAACTCCAGAAGGTCTCGGGAAACTCGGGATAGAGCAGCAGAACGTTCATAAACGATCCAACGTAGATCTGGCGCCGGCGAATAGAAAGGGCGATGCGGGTGAAATTGTGCCGCCGCAGGCGATATAAGTGAAACTGGCCCGCGAGAGGACAATCCACGCGCAGTGTGGGCGGGGACTGACATGGTCGCGAATTTGTAGGGCGGGGTCGCCGACCCCGCTTCGACCGCTACCACCGGCCGCGAAAAAAGGCGGGGTCGGCGACCCCGCCCTACAGTTCAAACCACACGATCCCGGCCAATACCCGAAGCGTGCCTTGGCATCGCTTGAAAATGTGGGAGCGAACTTGTTCGCGAGGTCGGACGAGTCGCGAGCAAGCTCGCTCCCACAAAGTGAATTGGATTTTTCGGAGGGCTGCGGGAACCCGCTCGAGCGATCGTTACTTCTTGTCGAACTGCAAGGCGAGGTGCAGTTGCTCGATCGCCTTGTCGCATTCGGCGAGGGCATCGGCGCGGTGGCCGCCGAAGTCGTGATCGGCGTGCTCGAGCTCGGCCTTGGCTTTCTCCAGCGCGTGGATGGCGGCGCGGATGGTCGAATGGTGCTCGTGATGGCCGGTGGTTGGCGGGACGCCGGCGGGAGGAGGCGTTGTCGAGGGCGGCGGCTCGGGGCTCGGCGGAGTCTGGGCCAGGGCGGTGACACCGAAAGTCGCCAGCGCGAGCGCGCCTGCGACGAAGAGGGTAGACGATTTCATTTTCATGGGTCTGTTTTCGGGGGAAGGGCGACCGGGCGCGGAACCGGGCTCAGTTGACGAAGACGGTTTCGTTCGTCTGGAAGAGGGCGTGGGCGAGTTTCGTCCAGGCGTCGAGCGGGGCGCGGCTTTTGAAGGCCGCGCCGGCCGCCTCGACCTGCGGAAGATTTTTGCGGCCGAGGTTGTTGGAAACCCTTTCCGCGAGCTGGGCCTGGCGTTCGGCGGCTTTTTGCATCTGCGCGGCGACGGCGGGCGGCGGCACCGGGGCATTGGTCGAGGTGCCGCCGGGATTGGCCGAGACGTAGCGCAGGCAGAGTTTGGTTTCCTCGGGCGACGGCGCGCGCTGGTAGATGGCCAGATAGAGCGAGGCGACGCGCAGTTCGTCGGTGTTCATGTCCATGAATTCCGGGCGGTGGACCAGCTTGCGCGCGGTTTCGATGACGAGCGGGCTGTTCATCAGGAAGAGCGACTGCTGCGGCACGATGCTGACAAAGCGTTTGCCGGTGGGAACGTTCGGATTGGGAAAATCGAACTGGATCAGGAGTTCGGGCGGGTTGCGGCGGTCGATGTAGACATAGAGGGCACGGCGCGTGGCGAAGCCCTCGCTGCCCAGCGGAACGGACTTGCCGCCCACGGTCGGGTCGAGGGTGCCGTCGATGGCGAGGAGCGAATCGTGGATCTGTTCGAAGTCCAGCCGGCGCACGTTGGCCCGCCAGAGCAGCTTGTTGTCCGGATCGGCCGCGACGCATTCCGGATTGACCGTGCTGCTCTGCTGGTAGGCGCTGCTGAGCATGATGAGGCGCTGGAGTTTTTTGACGGACCAGCCTTCCTCGACAAAGCGGCTGGCGAGGTAGTCCAGCAGTTCGGGGTGCGTGGGCGGCGCGGAGGCGTTGCCCAGGTCGTCCGGGGTGCCCACGATGCCGGTGCCGAAATGCTGTTGCCAGACGCGGTTGACGAGGACCCGGGCGGTGAGGGGATTTTTCGGGTCGGCGATGGCCTCGGCCAGCTCGAGCCGGCCACTGCCCTTGGTGTAGTTGGGGCGTTTCGGGCCGGAGAGGATTTCGAGGAAACGTCGCGGCACCACGGGACCGTGATTTCCGGCTTCGCCCCGGAGAAGCACCGGATAATCCTTCGGGGTGGGTGTGTCGACGAGTGCCATCGCGCGCGGCGGTGCGCCGGGAGACGATTCGGCGTCGCCGAGCTGCCGCTGGATCTGGTTTTCCTGCTTCAGGAACTCGCGCCGCTGGTCCGGCTCGAGCTTGCCGCCCGCGGCGCGACGGGCGGCGCGGAAACGCTCCTGCAGTTGTTCCTGCTGCTTTTGGAGTTCGGCGACCTGGTTGAGGTAGGCGATGACCTCAGGGGTCTTCGGCACGGGCCGGACGGTCGGCAGCACGGTCGGGACGACGGAGTTCGCGAAGATGCCGTAGAGCGAGTAATAATCCTTTTGCGGAATCGGGTCGAACTTGTGGTCGTGGCAGCGCGCGCAGGAAACGGTCAGTCCGAGAAAGGCTTTCGAGGTGACGTCAATGCGGTCGTTGATGATATCGTGGACATTGCCTTCAAACTGGTTGCCTAGCGTGAGAAACCCGAGGGCGGCCAACGGGCTCTGGTCGAGGACGCCGGAATCGCTGCTGCGTTTTTTGGCGGGATCGTAGACGAGGCGGTCCGCGGCGAGCTGTTCCACGATGAACTGGTTGTAGGGCTTGTCGGAGTTGAAGGCGTCGATGACGTAGTCGCGGTAGGTCCAGGCGTAGGGGAAGCGCGCATCGGTGCGTTTGACCGGTTCGCCCTTGGTGTCGGCGTAGCGGGCGACATCGAGCCAGTAGCGGGCCCAGCGTTCGCCGTAATGCGGCGAGGCGAGCAGGCGGTCGACGACCTTCGCGAAGGCGTCGGGCGACTCATCGGCGACGAAGCGCTGCACCTCGGCCTCGGAGGGCGGCAGACCGGTCAGGTCGAAGGTGGCCCGGCGGATGAGGGTGTATTTGTCGGCGATCGGGTTCGGGTGCAGGCCTGCGTCCTCCAGCTTGGCGAGGACAAACGCATCGATCGGCGACTGGCCCCATTTCTGGTCGCGCACAGCGGGAACGTTGGGCTTCTTGACCGGGAGAAACGACCAATGCTCGCGACCGACGCCGCCGTACGCGGCGGCCGAGCTGCCGAGCGGGGTGCGGCTGCGAGGATCGGGGGCACCGCGGCGGACCCATTCCTCCAGATCGGCGACCTGCGCGTCGGACAGTTTTTTGTCCTTCGGCATTTTCAAATCCTCGTCCGTGTAGTGAATCGCGGTGATGAGCAGGCTTTTTTCCGGCTTGCCGGGGATGATGGCCGGTCCGGTGTCGCCGCCCTGCAGCACGCCTTCGCGGGTGTCGAGCAGCAGGCCGCCCTTGATCTTGTCGGCGTCGCGGCTGTGGCACTTGTAGCAATTGTTCGCGAAGAGGGGCCGGATTTTGTTTTCGAAAAATTCCTGGTCGGACTTGGACAGCGGAGTGGCGGGAGGGATCGCCGGGCCGTCGGCGCGCGCCGGGACGGACAGCGCCAAGCCGAGGAGGCTGCCGAGGACGCCGCGCCGGAGACTGGACTTCGAGAGGCGCATTGCGGAAGGGATCAGCCTAAACCGGAAGGATACAGTGGAAAATGTAGGGCGGGGTCTCCGAACCCCGCCATCTTGCGAAAATCGCGCAACGTTCGAGGCGGGGTCGGCGACCCCGCCCTACAACCGGGCGGCTCCGAGGAAGAAGGCGGGATTTGGAAATCCCGCCCTACAAACGAAAGGTGGCGGCCGCATGAAATGAAATCATGGTTTGGCTGCATGGATCGGCCTAGGCCAGAATCGGCCGGATGACTTCACCCGCGACGTCGGTCAGGCGAAAATCGCGCCCGTTCAGCCGGAAGGTGAGCTTGGTGTGGTCCAGCCCGAGGCATTGCAGGATCGTGGCGTGCAAGTCGTGGATCTGAACCTTGTCCTTGACCGCCTCGGCGCCGGTCTCGTCGGTGGCGCCGTGGACCACGCCGCCCTTGATGCCGCCGCCGGCCAGCCAGGCTGCGAAGCCGCGGGAGTTGTGGTCGCGTCCGGGATTTTCGTTGAAATTGCGGTCGCGGGTCGGTTTGCGGCCGAACTCGCCGCCCCAGACGACGAGCGTGGAGTCGAGCATGCCCCGCTGTTTCAAGTCGCCGAGGAGCGCGGCGAGCGGCTGGTCGATTTCGCGGGCTTTTTTTGTGATCCGTTCCTCGAGGTCCTGGTGATGATCCCAGCCCTCGTGCCAGACCTGGACGAAGCGCACGCCCCGCTCGACCAGACGCCGGGCGATGAGGAGCTGCTTGCCCTCGGGGGAGGTGCCGTAGGCGGTACGGATGGCCTCGGGTTCCTTGGAAATATCGAAGGCGTCGGTGGCCTCGGTCTGCATGCGAAAGGCGATCTCGTAGGATTCGAGGCGCGATTCGAGGGCGGCCTCGTGCTGGAGGTTGCGCGCCTGCAGTTCGTTGAGCTGGGTGACGAAGTCCATCTGCCGCCGCTGCTCGTTTTTCACCATGTACTGGTTGCGGATGTTCTGGATCATCTGCTGCACGTTGTTCGCCTGGACGTTGACACTCGTGCCCTGGAAGATGCCCGGCAGAAAGGAGGAGCCGTAGTTGCCCGCGCCGCCGATGGGGAGTCCGCTGCCGTTGCGCAGGGCGATATAGCCGGGCAGATTCTGGTTTTCGGTGCCGAGGCCGTAGACGACCCACGAGCCCATGCTCGGTTTGGCGATGCGGAGGGAGCCGGTGTTCATGAACACGGTGGCCACCTCGTGCGCGGGGATGTCGGTCTGCATCGAGCGGATGACGGCCATGTCGTCGACGAACTGGCCGGTGTGCGCGAAGAGATCGCTCACCTCGATGCCGCTCTTGCCCATTTTCTGGAACTTGAACGGCGAGCCCATGGCGACGCCGCCGTTGGCCAGCGTCTGGCCGTCCATGCGGTTGAGAAACGGTTTCGGATCCCACGTGTCGATGTGCGACGGGGCGCCCTGGGCGAAAATGTGGATGACGGCCTTGGCCTTGCCGGGAAAATGCGGCGGGCGCGGCGCGAGCGGATTCGTGGACGGCGACGGGGTGAGCGCGGCGCCGAAAAGCTCCGACGGTCCGAGCAGCGAAGTGAGGCTGAGTGCGCCCAGGCCCATGCCGACGCGGTTGAGGAACTGCCGCCGGGTCAGAAAATAGTCCTCAATGTTTTCCGAAACACCGTGACAGCAGTGATGCTCTGGAAATTCGGACGGCATGGTAAAGGACAGACGCCGGGGGCGAGCGAGGGGTTACGCGGCCCGGCGGGGCGAAAGGATTAGCGACTTTTTGCAGGGGTGATCTGCTCGGCCAGGGCGTCGGCCCAGTCGGCGACCAGCTTGGTTTCCGCCGGGGTCAGCCGGGCGTCACGGTGGATCAAGGTGTAGGAGGTCAAAGGCATGTCATGTTCGGTGAGCTCATCGGCGGCTTTCTTCAGTTTCTTCGGGGCGCGTTTGGCATCGTACGCGAGAAACTCGGAGAAGTTGAGGTGACGTTTGCCTTCGCTGATGTGATTGGCGAGCCACCATCCGACTGGCTGCACCTGGGCGTACCAAGGATAGCGGGTGTTGTTCGAGTGGCAATCGTAGCAGGCCTTCTGCAGCACGGTCTGCACGTCGGGCGGGATTTGATATTTGGCGGCGATGTCATTGGGACCGAGGCCCGCTGCGGTATTCGGGTGCGGACGGACGAATTGAATCGCCCCAAACAAAAGGACAAGGACCAGCAGGATTTTTTGCTTCACGTTTAAGGGGAATCGTGGACGGGCGGGAAGGTGAGCAGATTCCTAGGCGAGGAATCCAGCTGCGTCGACCGAAAATGGAGGCGCGTTGTCCGTCCGGTTTGGTGAGGACGGATGTTTTCGCTGCGTTTTGTCAGGGACGTTTCGCCCTACCTGCAAAGGTCGACTGCAACCGGGGCTAGAGCAGGGGAGCGAGGAGCCGGCTCAGCTCCTCGGCCGCCGCGGAAAGCACGCCGCGGTGCTCCGGCGGCACCGGCATGGGCTGGGCTTGCGCAAAAACTTCCTGCATCCACGCGGACATCCCGGCGGACTCGGCCGGCGAGTAGGTGACGAGCCCGATTTCGAAATTCACGAAGAGGGAGCGCAGGTCCATGTTGGCCGAACCGATCAACCCGGTGCTTTCGTCCACGAGCAGCATCTTCGCATGGCTCATGCCCGGGCCGTAGAGCAGGACCTTCGCGCCCGCGCGCTGCAGTTCGCGCAGGTGGTAACGGCGGGCCAGGTCGGTGATCGGGTGGTTGGAGTGGGCCGGCACCACGATCCGCACATCGGTGCCCGCACGCGATTGCAGCAGCAACATCCGGAACAGCACCTCGTCGGGAATGAAATACGGCGTGACGATCCACACGCTGCGCTGCGCCTGTTGCACCAGCGACAGAATGCCTTCGTAGAGTGGATCGCCCTGCACATCGGGACCGCTGGCCACCACCTGAACCTCGCTCTCCCCGGCCGGGGCGGGCAGGGCGTCGGATGGTCCGGCGCGCAGCCCGTCCACCGGCTGGCCGCTGGCGAAGGACCAATCGGCCAGAAAAACCTCGCACAGCAGCCCGACGGCCGGCCCCTCGACGACGGCACCGAAATCCCGCCAGCGTTTCTTCAACGGCACCGGTCCCATGTATTCGCTGGCGATGTTCCGTCCGCCCAGGGCGGCGATCCGGCGGTCGAAAATCGCGAGCTTGCGGTGATTCCGAAGATTCGCGGACCCACGCGTCTGGAGAGGAAGCACCGGCATGAACTTGACCACCTCGCCGCCGGCCTGACGGATCGGGTCGCAGAACCGGCCGCTGCTCATGAAGCAGCCGAGCGAATCGAGGAGCAGGCGCACCTTGACGCCCTCGCGGGCGCGTTGCGCGAGCAGTTCCACAAGTTCCTTGCCCACCTCGTCGCGAGCCAGGATGAACGTCATGATTTCGATGCTCTGGCGCGCCTCGAGAATGTGTTTTTTCAGTTCCGCGAAGGATTGTTCGCCGGTCGCGAGGAAATGCACGCGGTTGCCGCCCACGGGCGGGCCTGCGCCGTTGAGCGTAAGCACGCGGGCCGTCGCGCTCTCGCAGGCGGCACAGGGCGGCAGACCGGGCACCACCGGGGCCAGCGGGGCCTTGAGGGCGGCGAGCCGGCGGATTTTGCGGCCGCCGAAGAGCAGATACAGCGGCACGCCGACGTACGGGATGAAGGCGATGGCCAGCAGCCACGCGAAGGTATTGCCCGGCTGCTTGCGCTCGCTGATCAGGCGGGCGATGGCGAAAAACGCCAAAAGGAAGCCCGCCACCGTGAGCAAGTGGGGGACCACACCGTTGGCGAACGGATGTTCCACGATCCCGCGGTAGGTGTTAGTCAGCCATTCCAGCACGCCCGCAGACTCGCACAGTCCAAAGCGGCTTGGCAAGCGGCACCGGCTTGAGCCGGAACGATGCGGTGAAAATGCAGGGCGGAGTCGCCGAACCCAGCCGTTTCGCGACCGCAGACAGGATTTGGAAATTCCACCCTGTTATGAGCCGATCCGTGGGGACACTGTTGAATGAATTTCTGTTTCTTCCCTTACCTCCTTTGCCAATGCATTGGTTTCTAACCAGAATGATTTACAGGAGGAAACAAAGGGAACGGAGGAGATGGATACCGTTTACAGGAGGACGCACAGGATGAATTCGGTCTGGTCGAGTTGACTCTCCGTTACCTCAGCGAGCTCCTGTCCAAATGTTTTGGTTTTAGTCAGGATGACTCTACAGGAAGGCGAGGAGCACAGAGTGAAAACCTTGGACTTCTGCTCCCCGTCAGCATTCACCTGCCCAGCGAGTGCCTGGCTGGCCCCTCGTTTGGGGTTCTTTCGGCCGTTTTGTGCTTCTTGTGCTTTTGTCGGATGTCGCCGTCGGCTCGGTAGGGGGCCATTCCTTCTGCGGAATTTAAGGCTGAATGGCCACGCCTAAGGCCTGTTGGGCCGAAGTTTCCCTGGTTTTGAAAAAACCGCTTGGCAAACGGGTCAAAGTCCCCTTCTTTCGCCAGTTCCTATTGCGTCGGTGGAATAGCGAAGTGGCCAAACGCGACTGACTGTAAATCAGTTGGACATCGTCCTTCGGTGGTTCGAATCCACCTTCCACCACCAATGGGGCTCCGCCGGGGTCGGGAAGGATCCGAAATCCGCGCAACTCCATGAGCGAGAATCCCGCCCGGGCTTGCGTTGTGGCCGGGTTGCCCTGTGTTTAGCCGCTTTCCTCCCCGGCATGCTCCGCCTTTTGCTTCCTCCCAACCTGGCTGGCGCCGCCACGCGCGACGCCATCGCCGTGCGGCTGGAAATCGATCTGGCGGCCGCGCCGCCCCCGGCCCTCGTCCCCGGGCTGGCCGTCCTGCAGCGCCTTGGCGCAAAACCCGCGCCGGTCTCCTTCCTCCAGCTCTCCCGCTCCCAGCTGGCGGAACTCACCGAAACCCTCGCCGGCCAGCCGGTCTTTTTCTGGCTGAACCGCCCGGCGACCGCCATCGCCTGGACCGGCTCCGGACTCGAGGGCGTGGACGAACATCTCGTCGCCCCTGAACGGGCGCAGCCCACCGTACCCGCGAGCCCGCCACCCGCCGCGCCGCGCCCGACTTCGCGCCGGCCGGCCTTGAAACCGATGATCGTCGACGGCTCCGAGCACTTCCTTGCCATCTCATTGCCGGCACGCGAGGCGGACAACTACCATGAGATTTGGGAACTTTTAAAACGCCTCAGCTTCGTACTCGAGCCGTCCAACGGCAAATTCTGGCTCCGCGACCGGCACAAGACCCTCAATTTCCTCGCGGCCTACGGTACCGAGCTGCGCGAACGTCACGGTGCAGAGTTCACGGAAAACTTCCGCCGCAACACCGCGCACATCCAGCCGGTCGGCGTCGACGCCGAGATCAGCGAACAGCCCGGCGGCTACGACGTCACGCTGGGCCTCAAGGCGGGCGACGCCACCGAGCCGGAAATCCTCAACGCCGTGAACACAAGTCGCCGCTACGTCGAGAGCGGCGGCGGCATTTTCCTCGTCGATCCGGCCCGGCTGGCGCAATTGCAGTCGGCGCACCAGGCGCTGGCGGGTGAGCCGGGTGCGATGGGCGGAATGCGGCGGCGTCACCGGATCTCCCGCGCCCGCGTGGCCGAGGTGCAGGACATCCTCGCGGAAGCCGCGCCGCATTTCCAGCCGCCGGCGACCTGGCGGGAACGCAGCACCGCGTTGCGCCAGCTTGCGTCACTGCCGCCCGCGCCCATCCCCGCGAGTTTGGACGGTATTCTTCGTCCTTACCAAAAGATCGGCGTGGCCTGGCTCTGGTATCTCTGCGGACAACAACTCGGCGGAATTCTTGCCGACGAGATGGGCCTGGGCAAGACCCTCCAAGCCCTGGCGCTCCTCGCAGCCCGACACGCCAGCCGGGCTTCCTCCGGCCGCGTCGGCACCCGGCCGGAGTTGGGTCGACCCTCGCTGGTTGTGTGTCCGGCTTCGCTCATGGAAAACTGGCGCCGCGAAACCGCACGATTCACCCCGCAACTGCGAACCCTGATGCATCACGGCGAGCGCCGCTCGGACGGACCGGAGAAATTCACCGCTTTCGATCTCGTGATCACCTCATACGGCACGCTCGCGCGCGACGAGGAGCTGTTCGCGGCGGCGGAATTCGATCTCATTCTCGCTGACGAGGCGCAGCATTTGAAAAACCGGCGCACGCAGGCCGCCCGGTCTCTGCGCCTGCTGCGCGGCCAGGGGCGCTTCCTGCTGACCGGCACGCCGCTGGAAAACTCGCTCGACGACCTGCGCTCGCTGTTCGAATTCCTCATGCCCGGATTTCTCGCTCCGGTGCCGGCGGGCGTGCGCGGTGACGAGCGCTCGTGGTACGACAGCCGGCTGCGTTTCCAGACCGCGCCGTACATCCTTCGCCGGACCAAGCTGGCGGTCGCTCCAGAGCTGCCTGCCAAGATTGAGCAGGTCATCCATTGCGAGCGGACCCCGGCTCAGGCGGCGCTGTACCGGCAGTTGCAGCAGCAAACCGAACAGGAGCTCATGCAACTCGCCGCGAGCGGAGCCTCCGAGGCGCGGCTGCGTCTGGCCACGCTCACCCAGCTGCTTCGGTTGCGTCAGATCTGCTGCGACCCGCGGCTCGTCCGCCCGGAGGCACCGGCGGAGAGCGCGAAGCTCGACGCGTTCCGCGAACTACTCGCCGAAAGCATCGACGAAGGGCACCGGATGCTGGTGTTCTCGCAGTTCACGACGTTGCTGGAACTGCTGCGCGCGGAGCTGGACGCCCAGGCGGTCCCATATTGTCTCCTCGACGGTTCGATGAGTCCGCGGGCGCGCCAGGCGGCGGTGGACCGGTTCCAGGGCGACGCGGCCATCCCGGTGTTTCTCATTTCGCTCAAGGCCGGCGGCACGGGCTTGAACCTCACCGGTGCCGATGTCGTGGTGCACTACGATCCCTGGTGGAATCCCGCCGCGGAGGCGCAGGCCACCGACCGGGCGCACCGCATCGGCCAGACGAAGGTGGTCACGAGCTACAGGCTGATCTGCGCGGGGACGGTCGAGGAGAAGGTCCTCGCGTTGCAGGACACCAAGCGCGCCTTGTTGGCGGGGGTGTTTGAGGCCAGTGACGCGGTGGCGGCGGGGCTCAGCCTGGACGACCTGCGCGACCTGCTGAAGTAGCGAGTGCCGGCGCGGCGCGGGGTTCGTCGCACGGGCTGGCCGATCGATTCGGTGGAACCTAACTCCGTGCAGGTTTAGCCCGCGCGGAGCAAAGGGCTCCACCCATGGCTTCGCCGTTAAGAATCATCCTAGAAAGCGCAGATGAAACGCGGAGGACCCGGAAAGCGCAGTGGAAAGGCCGATCTGGGTGAATCAAATCTCTATTTCCTCCGTTACCTCCTGTGCCAATGCATTGGTTTCTAACCGGAATGATTTACAGGAGAAAACGAAGGGAACGGAGGAAATGGATACAATTTACGGGAGAACGCAGAAGGCGCAGAGGATGAATTTGGTCAGATTAAATGACTCTCTGCTACCTCAGCGAGCTCCTGTACAAATGTATTGGTGCTGGCCGTCAGGATTCACCTGCCGAGTGAATGTCTGGCTGGCTCGTTCGTGGTTCTTTCGGCCGCTTTTGTGCTCCTTGTGCTTTTGTCCGATGTCGCCTTCGGCTCGGTAGTGGCCATTCCTTCTGCAGAATTTAGGGTCATCGAGATCAGCCCCACCACCAGTGCGGGCTTGCAGTTGACACGGCGGACAACGGAAACACTAGTTACCGCGTGTTTTCCTTCCTGAATTCCCCGCAACGCCTGGCTCGGAAAGAAGCGGCCGGCTGGCTGGAGGCCGCCCGGCGTGTTTACCATTTCCGCCGGGACCTGCTTTCCGCGACCCAACTGCAGGCGTTGACCGCCGGGACCGAAAATCTGCGCCAACTGGTCCGGGAAAGAGCCGGCGCGCCGGACCTGAAACGGGCGATCGGGAAGCTCGAAGCCGTGATGAAGGAAACCGGGGGGCGCTATTTTCCGGTCACGACTCTGGTCGAGAACGTGGATTTTTTTCTGGTGGCGGCGATCGTGATTTTTGGTTTGCGCGCCTATTTTGTGCAACCGTTCAAGATTCCGACCAACTCGATGTGGCCGACGTACTATGGCGTGACGTACGAGCTGCTTCCGGACGACGCCCGCGGGCCCGGCTGGCTGGCGCGGGCGGGCCGGTTCCTCGCGTTCGGAGCGATCCGGCATACGGCGACGGCGCCGGCCGACGGGGAAGTTCTGGTGCCGGCGATCGCGTTGGACGCGGGCCGGATGCTGGTGCTGGGCTCGGAGAAACCGGGCCGGACGTTCGGAATTTTTCCGACCCTCAATCACGAATATATTTTTTCCGTCAACGGCGAGATGACCCGCTTCGAGATTTCGGACGACTTCGCCGGGGAGTTTCAGCGGCTTCTCGCCGAAAAATATGTCGGGCGGCCGGATGGAGATCTCGCCGGGTTCCTCTACCAACAGGCCCGGAAGGCCGGCCCGGCGCTCGGCAGGTCGACGATGACGCTTCGCTACGGCGGCAAGGACCGGGAATTTCCCGTTTATTGGGTGCCGCTGGGCCAGCATGTCGCCAAGGGTGCGCCGATTCTCGCGTTCGACACGTTGAGCGGCGACATGCTGTTCGTCGACCGGGTGACGGACAATTTTTTCCCGCCCAAGGTTGGCCAGGGGTTCGTGTTCAAGACCGAGAACATCCACAGCCCCCACATGGAGCGTCCGCCCGGAACGCAGATCAGACAGTACTACATCAAGCGGCTGGCGGGCGTGCCGGGCGACCAGCTGGAGATCAGGCCGCCGGTGCTCTGGCGCAACGGCCAGCCGATCGAGGGCGCGGCCGCCTTTGGTCAGAATGCGCGGCGGGAAGGGCTGTATCCCGGCTATAGCTACCTCGGCGCGCTCTCGGCGGGCCAGGTCTGGAACGTGCCGGAGCACAGCTACGCGGCGTTGGGCGACAATTCTCCCGACAGCGAGGACAGCCGGGCCTGGGGTTTCGTCCCCGAGAAGGACGTGGTCGGTCGGCCGCTGTTCATTTATTATCCGCTGACCACGCGCTGGGGCCCGGCCCGGTAAGTGGACCCAATCGGAAGTTGGTTGCGTGCCAGCCGCGCAACCAAGGTCGGGGGCCAACCCGGCCACCCACCGGATTTGAATCCCGGCAACTGCACGAGTCCGGCTCCGAGTTTCGCGGGTAAAACCGTGAACTCTGGCGCGAGTGGGTTGAGGCAAGAAGATCGTCGGGAGAAATCGTTTCACCTCCCTGACCGCGGACAGCAACAAGGCAAAGATCACCTTGCCGCAGGCGAACTGGCGAATTATTGAATCCACATCCACCCGATGAACCCGCAAACCGCCACCGCCGCCTTGCGGGTAGTGAATCACATCTCGGCGATGGTCGCATACTGGGATGCGGATCAGAAGTGCGTTTTTTCCAACGACGCCTACCGGTCATGGTTCGGGATCTCGCCGGACGAGATGGTGGGAATGTCGATGGAGAAATTGCTCGGACCCCTCTATCAAAAGAATCTGCCTTACGTTCAAGCGGTTCTGGCGGGAAAGAAACAGGTTTTCGAGCGGCAGATCGCGCTGCCCAATGGCGAGATCAAGGAATCAATTGCGACCTACACGCCAGACATCGCAGACGGCAAAGTCGTGGGTTTTTCGGCGCACGTGGCCGATGTGACCCGCCTGCACCAGCGGGAGGCCGCCCTGGCTGACATGATTCAGGAGGCGATAGCTGTTTTGGAAAAGACCAAACGCAGCTTCCGTTCGAAGGAACTTGGCGCACTGCGCGAGCGATTTGTGCAAATGAGTCAGCGGCTCGATGTTGAACGGGCTTCGGGCGCGCCGACCGAAGGCTGAGTTTTTCTAAAGTCCGGCGGCGAGCGTGCCGATGACCAATTAACATTGCCGGCGCACCCCTCCGTGCGGCTGACCCTTCCGAGCAGGCCCAGGCCTGAAAGCAAGAGAACAATGTGATCACGACCTCGTGTCGTTGGCACTTTTCACTCTTTCAACCGAATCACCTTCGTCTGGACCATGAAACTCGGAACCAAAATCCTGCTGGCCGCACTCGCCTCCGTGACTCTCACCGCCACGGGTGCATTCGTCACCGTCCGCGTGCTGGCCGCCCGGAATCGCATAAACGACATTCACAACGGCATGCGCACCGTCTTGCAGCAGGCGGAAGTGGTGGCCGCCAAGATGGACGACATGCACCGTTCCCATGTTTTCGACCTGAAGGGCGTGGTAGAGCGGTCAAGGCTGCAAAGCGCCGGCCGGCCGTTGCGCGAAACGTATCGGGAGACGGATCTCTATAAAATCATCCCGATTGTCGCGGCATGGACCTCGGTGGAAAAAGCGGCCGCCAGCGAAGGGTATACCTTTGTCATTTCCTCGCGGCCCGATCTGGTTGCCCGCAATCCGAAGAATGCCGTCGGCGCAGAATATGCCGAGGCCTTCCGGGCCTTTGCGGCCGGAGAGCGCGAATATTTCCTTCACGACCGCGAGAAGGCCGAAATAGTTTTCGCCCGCCCCGTGCGGCTGGCAGAAAGCTGCCTGGGCTGCCACGGCGATCCCGCCAACAGTCCCACGGGCGACGGCAAGGATCTCCTGGGCTTCCCCATGGAAAACATGAAGGCCGGCGACATCAAGGGAGCCTTCGTGCTCAAAGCCAAATTGGGGGCAGATCCGGTGGTCGCCACGACGAGCAAGGCCATGGGTCTGGTTTCCGTGGGGATCCTCGGTCTGGTGGGAAGCGGCTTCTGGTTGTTCAACCGCGCGTACGTCAACCGTCCGCTGCAACGGGCCATTCAGAGCCTTTCGAGCGGTGCGCGCCAGGTTTCGGCGGCCTCATCGCAGATTTCCTCCTCCAGCCAGTCGCTCGCCGAGGGCGCCAGCGAGCAGGCGGCCGCGCTCGAGGAAACCTCCGCTTCACTGGAGGAAATGTCCAGCATGACCAAACGCAACGCCGAGGGCGCGGGCCGGGCCAAGGATTTGGCGGCTCAGACCCGCCATGCCGCCGAGACGGGGGCCGTAGATATGGAGCAGATGAAAGGCGCGATGGATGCGATCCAAAGGTCCTCAGGCGAAATCGCGAAAATCGTGAAGACCATCGATGAAATTGCGTTTCAAACCAATATCCTCGCTTTGAATGCGGCGGTGGAAGCCGCGCGGGCCGGGGAAGCCGGCGCGGGCTTTGCCGTGGTGGCCGAAGAGGTCCGCAACCTGGCCCAGCGCTCCGCCCAGGCGGCGAAGGAGACCGCGACCAGGATCGACGATTCCGTCGCCAAGAGCGAACAGGGCGTGCAGTTTTCCGGCAAGGTGGCTCTTTCGCTGCAGCAGATTCTGGAGCGCGCCCGGAAAATGGACGGGGTCGTGGCGGAGATCGCCACTGCCTCGCACGAACAGAGCCAGGGCATCGACCAGGTCAACAGCGCCGTCTCGCAGATGGACAAAGTCACCCAATCGACCGCATCGGGGGCTGAGGAATCCGCCGCCGCCGCGGAGGAACTCAACGCCCAGGCGACCGAGCTGCAGCATCTGGTGGACGAGCTGCACGTCATCGTCAGTGGCGGACAGCCCAGCTCGGTCCCGTCCGGCTCCGCCGCCAAGACGTCGCCGGACCTGATCAAGCCAGCCCGGCCCGGTTCCCGCGTTGAAGCGCGCTGAGGCGCCAGCCGCGGCCAAGTCTCAGAGCGAGGGACGCAGGACTCGGGACGCCGGCCGAAGGCGGGAAGGATCACCGAAGCCAAGCTGAGGAAAGATCTACGACGGCGTGCGGAAGCGGGGTTCCAAATGACTGAGTGACTTTTTGCTAAATCCACTCCAAATGACCGATTCCATTTCTCAAATAAACCCTCCCGGACACGGTATTCATAGTCAGGCAACGAATGATACGCTTAGCATCCATATCCGACGCGGCCGCCATCTGCGCGATCTACAATTATTACGTTTCGAATACCTCTGTCACCTTTGAGGAGGAACCGGTCGGCGAGGCGGACATGGCGGCTCGTATCCGTGAAGTATTATCTTCACTGCCTTGGCTCGTATGGGAAGAGCAGGGCGCAGTGCTCGGTTATGCTTACGCCAGCAAATGGAAGATCCGAAGCGCCTACCGATTTGCAGTCGAAAGCAGCGTGTACCTCCGGCCGGATGTGACAGGTCGTGGCATCGGCAGGAAGTTGTACGAGCGGCTGGTTGCTGAGCTGGGTAAGGCCGGAATGCATAGTGTGATCGGGGGCATGGCGATGCCGAACAGCGCAAGCCAGGCATTGCACGAGAAGTTGGGCTTCAAGAAGGTGGCGCATTTCGAACAGGTCGGCTGGAAGTTCGGCAAGTGGATCGACGTCGGCTATTGGGAGCTGATATTTGAAAGCGAGCCGAACGATTCCTCGCCTCCAGCGGTGATCAAAGACCGGCGCTGACGACATCACCGTTCGGAACAGTCCATGAGGTGGAAACCGGTTTAGATAGCCAAAGGGTTAGGTTCATATAACGCACAATATACATTATGTCTATAATATGAATACGTGAGAATTCCCCGCCCGCGACCCGTGCAGAAAGCTGCTGGAAGCTCCTTTCTTCGCTGCCCTTTCGACCTGCAGAAAGAGCTCTCCCCATGAGTGCACGTATCTTTCCCCGCCTTGCGGATCTCGCTTCACCCGGTTATCCCTTTTGCGGATCCGCTCCAAAAGCTATTTTTTCGCCTGCCTCCATGTCCTCTGTCCCCGCCCAGCCCTCGATCCTCGCCGTCGCAAAGATGATCGATCACTCGCTTCTGCATCCGACCTTGACGGATGCCCAGCTCGACGCGGGTTGCGCCCTCGCCGTCCGCTACGACGTCGCTACCGCCTGCGTGAAACCGTACCATGTGCCGCGTGCCGCCGAACAGCTCCGCGGCTCCTCGGTGTTGGTTTGCTCCGTGATCGGCTTCCCTCATGGCAACAGCCAGACCGCGATCAAGGTCCAGGAAACCCTGCTGGCCATTCATGAAGGCGCGAAGGAAATCGACATGGTCGCAAATGCCGGACGCGTCCTCGGCGGCAACCTGGACTATGTCGCCGCCGACATCGCCGCGGTGCATGAGGCCTGCGCAGCCCACGGCGCCATCCTCAAGGTGATTTTCGAAAACGATTTTCTTCAGACGGAACACATTCTCGCGTTGTGCCGGATTTGCTCGGACCTCGGCGTGGCCTTCGTCAAAACCTCGACGGGCTATGGTTTCGTGAAACAAGCCAACGGTGACTACAACTACCAAGGCGCGACCGAAACGCAGCTGAGGCTGATGCGCGCTCACTGCCCGCCCTCGGTGCAGATCAAGGCTGCGGGCGGAGTGCGCACGCTCGACGATGTGCTGAAGGTCCGCGCGCTGGGCGTGAGCCGCATCGGGGCCACGGCGACGGAAGCCATTCTCACCGAGGCCGTCCGGCGCGGATTTCCCGGACCGGTGCCGGCCGGGATCGCCCGGGGTGCCGGAGCGACTGCCTCGAATCCGGGGTACTGAGCCGGGTTCGCGCAGTTGAGACGAGGTGGAACCGGACCTCCGTGGCCGGTTTTTCTTGTGTGACCGCATCAGCCCGCCCGGAGGTCGGGCTCCACCTTCCAAGGCGATCGCAGGCTGCGCGCTCGCCGCGCAACAAAAAGTGGCGGGACCAGCCCGCCGCCTACCAGGTTACCTCCGGCAACTGCCTGAGTCCGGCTGAGCGCCTTCCGCGCCCATTGGGATCGCACGACCGCACCGGAAACCCACGTTATCCTGGTAGCTGTGCGAACTGCCGGCTGATCCGGCCGACGACTTCCTCCTTGGCATCCTCGAGCAGATAGTGACCGGCCTCGGGCAGAAAGGTGGCTTCGGCGTCGGGCAGAAGCTGCGTCCAACGGTCGAAATAGTGCCGGTTGAAACAAAAATCCGCCCCGCCCCAGACGATCTGGACGTCTTTGCTCCGCAGCAGTGGCAGCGCTTTTTCGATCTCCGCCAAGGCCCGGTCGCTGTCCTGCCCCCGGCCGGTCGGAATATCGGTCACGAACCGGTGCGTCGCGATCCGGTTGGCCCACGAATCGTAGGGAAACAGAAAACCCCGTTTGACAGGACCCGGCAGCGGCTTCGTCACGGCCATCCAGGTCGCGGGCCAGGCAAAGCCGTTGCACCCGCGCACGGCCAGCTCCCCGATCAACGGCCAGCGGCAAAACCGGATGCGCGCCGGGATCACCGTGTCGGCGAACGCCGCCGTGTTCAGGATCGTGACGGAACCGAGCTTGTCCGCCTGCGGCAGCATCGTGCCGAGCCCGATCGGCCCGCCCCAGTCGTGCACGACCAAGTGAATGCGCTTCAATTGCAGGCTGGCGAGCAGCGCGGTCAGATTGCCGACATGAGTGCGCAGCGTGTAGTCGTGGTCCTGCGGCTTGTCCGAGAGTCCGCAGCCGAGATGATCCGGCACGACGCAGCGCATCCGATCGCGCAGCGCCAGCACCACGTTGCGATAGAAAAACGACCACGTGGGATTCCCGTGCACCAGCACCACCGCTTCGTCGTTGCGCGGCCCCTCGTCGAGATAGCTCATGTCTCCCGCACTGGTCGCGAAACGCCGTGGCGCAAACGGATAGATTTCGCGCAACCAGGCCGGAAGCTGTTCGCCGGTCACCATTCGACCGCGAGCATGAGGCTGTTGATTCCACTGCCGATGCCGAGCAGCGCGATCTTCTCGCCGGGCTTCACCGCCCCCTGCTCGACCGCCAGCGCCAGCGTGCTGGGCAGCGCCGCCGAGCCCGTGTTGCCGAGGGTTTCGAAGGTGGAAAAATCCTTCGCCAGATCGAGCCCGAGCGTTTCGTAGAGTTTGCGCCGGTGCGTCGAGCCAACCTGGTGGCAGATGATCCGGTCCGGCGTGGATTTCGTCCAACCGGTTTCCTGCGTGAATGCCTCCCACGTACTCTGCGCCGCCTCGACGCCCGCGATCAACAGCTGTTCCGAATCGGTCTGCATCTCGAGGCCGTCCCCGGCGCTGTCGCCCTGACATAGCTCGCTGTACCGGGTGGCGGCCAGGCAGCTGCCCGAGCGCAGCCGGTGACGCGGAACCCCTGCCGGCAACAAGTCCTCATGACAGACGATCGCGGCGACAGCAGCCGAGCCGATGGTGAGGTTGGCGAAAAACGGCTTGATGGCGTTGCGGTCGAGTGGCGCGGTCAGCAGATGCTGGAGGGTGCGCTCGACGAGCGGCCGGCCGTTTTCGCCCGACACGACCATGCCGCAGCGAATCTGTCCGGCGTCGATCATCGCCGCGAGCGTGACCAATCCGTTGAGAAAACCCAGGCACGCGTTCGAAAGATCAAAAACCTGGCAGTGCGGACCGAGGCCAATCTTGTGGTGCGCGAACGAGGCCGTCGCCGGCTCCAACATGTCGCGGCACACCGCGGAGTGAATCAACACTTCGACCTGTTCCGGCTGGCAGGCGGACTGCCGCAGCACGGCCCGGCCGGCCGCAGCGCTGGCGTCGGAAGGCTTTGTTCCCTCGGGCCACATTCGCCTCTCTTTGATGCCTGTCATCAATTCCAGCCGCCCGGCCGGCAGCTTCAGGCGTTCGTAGAGCGGCCGCAGCCGTTCCTCGATGTCCGCCGAGGTCCAGCGCTCCTCCGGCAGGGCGACCGCAATGGATTCCAGGCAAGCATGGGCGAATTTCATGCGCAAAATACCGATTGATCCGACTCGTCCTGCCCGGATGTAGGAGCGGCTTTACGCCGCGACCCAACGCGAGATCGCGGCGTAAAGCCGCTCCTACAAAACGCACCCGCACGCCCCTGCGAGGTCCCGGGAAAAATTCCCTGGCTGGTTTTCAGCTTCTTCATCTTGTCACTTGCCCCTTGTCACTTGTCCCGTGCGCCGGCGCGGCCGGCGTTTCCGGTCTCATGGCCAGCCGCACGATCTCCTTGTCGAAAAAATTGCTCCCCAGCCCGGCGTCGACGACGAGCGTGGAGCCGTTGATGCCGCTGCTACGTTCGCTCAGCAAAAAGAGGCCGACATTGGCCACCTCCTGCGTCTCAAGGGCGCGCTTCCGGTACGTGAGCTTTTCGGCGTACAAATAGCTTTCGAGGTAGCCGGGAATGCCGGCGGACGCGCTCGTCTTGAGCGGACCGGAACCGACGACGTTGAAGCGGACCTCACTGTCGGCACTGAATGATTTCGCGAGGAACCGCGTCGACGAATCGAGGGCCGCCTTGATCGGGCCCATGTAGCCGTAGTTGTCCGGCGTGACGACCAGCGACGAAATGCCGATGGTGATCACCGAGGCGTGCGAAGTCAGGCGGGGCTTGAAGGCCCGGGCGAGCTCCACGAGGGAAAACGCCGAGATGGCGGTCGCCTGCAGAAAATCCTTCCGCTTGGTTTCGGAGAAGCTTTTGAACCCGTCGCTGTAGTTTGCGAATGCGACCGAATGCACCAGCCCGCTCAGCGGCACCAGGCCGGCGGCGGCCACCTCCGACGCCAGGCGGTCGCAGGCGCTCTCCTCCTCCGCATCGCAGATAAAAACCGGCCGGTCGGCCAGCAGGGCGGCGAGCGATTTTTTCCGTTCCTCCGAACGCACCGCGTACACCACGCGGGCGCCTTCGGCCTCGAGCGACTTCGCGATGAACCAGGCGACGCTCTTCTTGTTCGCCACACCCTGCACAAGGTACGTCTTGCCGGCCAGCTGCAGAAAATCGCTCATGGTTTTCCTTCGCCGGGTTTCGCCTCGGGAGTTTTCCACGCCACGGAAAACTCGACCGACAGGATGCGCTTCTCGCCGCATTTGATCGAGCCGCTCATCATGTGGAAACCTCCCATGGCTTCTTTCCGACGGACCTCGATCAATGTCGTGTCGCCCGGATAAACGGGATTCCGGAAGCGGACGTCGCCGACCTTGGCCAGCAGCGGCACCCCACCCTGGGCGCCCTGTCCTGCGAACAGCTTCGCCATCAGCAGTGCGCCGGTCTGAAAAACCGACTCGCAGAGCAACACGCCGGGCGTGATCGGCGCACCCGGATAATGCCCCTTGTAGAAATCCTCCTCCGCGCGCCAGGTCCGGCGGGCGGTGAGCGTCTCGCCGTCGTGCGCGACGATCTCGTCGACGAACAGAAACGGCGGACGGTGCGGGATGAGTTTTTCGACTTCGTTCACGGGTGCGTGGGTCAGGCGCTGGCGGGGATCGCCGCGCGTTTCTTCGCGGCGAGAAACTTGTCGACCTGGTTGGCGACAATCACGCCGTAATTGATGGTGCCGAGCCAGCCGGACATGATGATCCCGACCGAGCCGGCGTGGTACAACCCGGGCAGCTGGAGGGGCAGTTCCATCGAGACCTTGAGCCCCTCGAATTTGGTGCCGAACGAGGTGCCGTTCCAATGCCGGGTGTAGTATTCGATCGTGCGCGGCGTCGCCGCCTCCATCCAGTCGATCTTCGCCCGCACGCCGGGAATGAGCCGTTCGAGGCTCGCGATCGACTCGTCGATGAGCCGCTGTTTTTCCACCGCGTATTGTGCGTCGGAAAGGGCCTTCCATTCGTCGTAGCGGGCATTGATCGAAACGACCACCGTGTAGCGATCCGAGCCGGGCCGGGTGTCCGGGTAGTAGAGCGAGAAGGTCCGGCTCGTCGTGTGCAGGTCGACGAGCTTCTCGCTGGAAAAATGCGGCTCGTCCGACGTGAAGACGAGGTCGCCGATGTGCGGCAGCGTCTCGCCTTTGCGGATGCCGAGGTAAACCTGGCAGGAGCTGGTGTTGATCCGCACCGCCTTGGTCTCGGCCACGAATTCCGGCGAAAAATTCTCCTCGCCCGCGATCCGCAGGACGGTGTTCTTGATGTTCGAATTCGACAGGACCGCGTCGCAGCGGATAGTCCGGCCGTTGGCGACGACCCCGACCGCTTGTTTCCGGCCGTCGCGCACCTCGGTCAGGATTTTCTCGACGACGACGTGCTTGCGGATCTCCACTCCGTTTTTCTTGAGCTCGGCGCCCATCTTTTTGACGAGGACGTCGCTGCCGCCGCGGAAGGTGTAGACGCCGCGGCTCATGAAATTGGAGAACACGATGCCGAACGTGATGGCGGGATCATCGAGCGTGGAGCCGTTGGCGTAGGCGATCGGTTCCATCAGCAGGCGCTGCACGTCGTCCCGTCCCGGAAAATACCGCGTAAACATCTGCCCGGTGGTCTCCGGGTTGTTGTCGTAAAAATTCATCGCCCGGAGGTCGGTGAAGAAGCGTTCCACGGTTTCCGCGGGCACCCCGAATTTCTCCACCAGCTGCCGGGTGAAATCCTCGCGGTCGAACGGCGTGTCGATCTGGAACTGCGGATTGATGAACCGCACGCCCTTCAACTGCACGATCGAGTCGGCGATGTCCTGACTCCAGTACTTGCGGACCGACTTGATCATGCCGATCGGGAAGCCATGCAGCGAGATGTCGAAAATGTGTCCGCCCTTTCGCGTGAACCACGTGGCGAGCCCGCCGAGCTGGTAATGGTGTTCCAGCAGCAGGACCTTGTGGCCGCACTTGGCCAGCACGTTCGCGCCGGTCAAGCCGCCCAGGCCGCTGCCGATCACCACCACGTCGTAGTGGTCTTCGATTCCTTTAAGCCAGTCGTAAGCCATGAAGGGCCCACATGTGAGTGGGCCGGCCGGCAAAGCGCAACTCAGAGTTTGAGCGCGCGCAGATATTTAAGACTCAGCGGAATGCACCGCAGCGGATCCGTCGTCTCATCCTCGATGAAGTAGTACTGCACCCCCACTTCCTGCGCCACCCGCAGCACCGCCGGCCAGTCGATCTGGCCGTCGCCCACGGCGACATTGTCGATCGGCGCGGCGTGGCCGGTGGAGAGGCCGGTGACGGCACCTTTGCGGATGTCCTTCACGTGCATCAGCAGCCAGCGGCCGCCGGGCTGTTTCAGGAGCTTGACCGGATCCTGGCCGGCGTGAAAGACCCAGAACACATCCATCTCCAGGCTGAGGTTTTCCGGCGTGGTCTCGGCCATGATGAGGTCGAAGGCCGTTTTGCCGCCCGCGGCCGCGAGCGGCACGAATTCAAAACCGTGCGGATGCCAGAAGAACGTGATGCCTTCGGCGCGGAAGGCCGCGCCCCATTTGTTGAAATCCGCCGCCGCCTTGTGCGCCAGCTCGGCGGACAGGCCTTCCGGCGGGTGTGGAATCCAGGCGGTGCCGGCATATTTCAGGCCGAGCACCTTCGCGTTGTGCACCGCCGTGGCGAGATCCTTGTCGAGCATTTCGTAGCCGAAATGCGCGCCCACCGATATCAGGCCGCGCTCGTCGATCAGTTTCTTGTATTGGTCGATGGGCACGGGCGGACTGCCGTTCGCCTCGATTTCGGTGAGACCGTAGCCTTTGATCAGGTCGAGCGAACCGGGCAGATCGGCCTTGGCCTGCTCGCGCAGGCTCCAGACCTGCAGGCCAAGGTGGTCGTGGAAATCAATGGCTGCGACGGCCGGCAGCGCCAGCAACGCCGAAACAAGCGGAATGATGGGGTAGCGGAATGTATTCATGGGGTAAGCGACTCATTTATCATGAAGAGGTTTTTTGCAAGATGTGGTAGTTGGCCATGGAGATTCCGCTCAACATGGCACCGATAATGCCGAGGAAGCCCTGGTCGGTGCCGCACAGGTAAAGATTCTCCAAATGGGTGCGACCGTCGCGCACCTTTCGCGGCGCGCCATAAATCGCGCCGTTCAAATGGCCGGTGAACTTCCGCACCGTGCGCGGGGTGAAGGTGTCGGTGGTCACCAGCTCGGCGCGCAGCACGGCCTCGTCGACCGCGGGCAAAAAACGCCGCGCGCTGCGCTGGATTTCCGCATCCCAGCGGGCCTTGTCCGCCTGGTAAGTCTCCTCGGGCAGATGGGCCCACGCGGCGTAGTCTGCCAGGCACGTGACGCGGAAGACTCCTTCCGGCAGCTCGGCGCCGGCGTAGTCGAAGTTATTCGGCAGGCAGATGACCCCGCTGCGCAAATCGACCTGGCCGCGGGCGCGGGCATACTCGAAACTGTCCGAATCGTTAAAGAAAATAATGGTGTCGTCGCCCCACCCCCACGTCGCGGGCGCCTGCCGGAAAATCGTGATCGTCTCGACGAACGACAGCGCCCCCGTGTTGGCCTCGGCCTCCGCCGTGTGGGTGGGTTCGCACATCCGCATCGTCTCCGGAAAACCGGCCGACGAAATGACGTGGTCCGCGGTGATCTCGCTGCCGTCGTCGAGAAGCAGTGCCGCCGCCCGGCCGGCGCGCTCGATGATCTTCGAGACCCCGCATTTCATCCGGCGCTCGCCGCCTGCCTGCCGGAATTTCTCCAGCAGCACCCGGATGATCACGCGGACACCCTCGAGCGGTCGCGCGAAGCCCTCGAGAAAGAGCGCCTTGAACATGATGACGAACTGCCCGAACTCCATGTCCCGCTCCTGCGCGCTGCCATAATACATCACCGGGCAAAAAATCATGTCGGCCAGCAACGGATCGGTGAGGTGCTGCGCGACCACGGCGCGGGCCGACACCGGTTTCGCGTCGAGCGCCACGTCGTCGTAACTGCGCACCAGCTGAACCAGGGCGCGCCAGCCACCGGCCTGCGCAGGGAATCGCGCGACCACCTCGGCGTCCAGCACGGCGAAATCGTTCGTGAAGCGCAGCGTCGTTTCCCCACGAAGCCCGAAGGCGATTCTCGACTGTTTCTGCGGACAGAGGGCGAATTCCTCGCGCTCGATGCGCAGCTGCCGGAGCAATTTGCCGAGCGGCGTTCCCTTCACACCGGGCGAGACGTAGTTGGTCAGCGCATGCAGGCCGACGTCAAACTTGCGGCCGCCGAGGCTGTAGAAACTGTTCAGTCCGCCCGGGGCGTTGTGGCGTTCGAAGATACAGACCTTGCGGCCAAAATGCGCGAGCCGGATCCCGGCGGCGAGACCCGACATGCCCGCGCCGATGATGGCAACGTCGTAGTGGGATTCCTTCATCCGCTCGAACGGTTAACGTGTCGCGGGCCTCCCGACCCGTCGAAGGCTGCAAAACAAGACTCGCTTCGAGTCTTTTCCGTTTGTGGGCGGGGTGCCCTCACCCCGCAACACATGGTTTCGTAAGCTGAAACCCGCGGGGTCAGGGCACCCCGCCCACAATCCCCTTTGCATTCTCCGCGAACTCCGCGTTTCAACTGCGTTTTCCAGGTTGATAAAACTCACGGGTCGGGAGACCCGTGCCACCCATGGGATCGGCGCATGTCCCGGCCCGCGGGCCGGCATCAGGCTCTGGTCTGGAACTTCGGGGTCAGGTAATTGGCGCAGCTCTCCAGCGAGGCGAGCTGCATGTAGTCGGCCTCGGGCACCTCGATGCCATGGCGCTTGCGGAGCTCCATGACGATGTCGAGAAAGTCCATCGAATCCAGCTGAAGCTGGTCGCGCAACCGCACCTCGGGCTTGATGTCGCTCAGGTTCTCGTCGGGGGCGATGTCGGAGATGATGTCGATAACCAGCTTCTGGCAGTCCTCTTTGGTCATGGGGTCCGGATGGGTTGGGCGATGTAACGCTTGATGATCAGGGTTGAATTAATTCCGAGCATACCAAAGGAGTTATTCAGAATCGCGTCAACCCGTTTCACCGCCCTCGGGCGGTTGAGGACCAGACCCGGGATATCGCATTGCGGATCAAGCTCATCCACATTGATCGTGGGATGGACGATCAAGTCGTCAAAGCTGGGTAAATTCCCCGCCAATTCGAGTGCGCCGGCCGCCCCCATCGCATGGCCGATGAAGCTCTTCGTATTGTTGATCGCGGGCGGCTCCTTGCGCTCGCGGAACACCGCGGCGATCGCCTGACATTCCTGGATGTCGCCCTGCGGCGTCGACGTGGCGTGGGTGTTGACGATGTCGATGTCGTCGACCGTCATGCCGGCGCTGGCCAGCGCTTTGCGCACGCACTCGGCCTGGCGCTCGGGATTGGGCAGCACGTAGTCGGTGGCGTCGGAGTTGACGCAGTAACCTGCGATCTCCCCGTAGATCTTCGCTCCGCGGGCGACCGCGTCGTCGAGGCGCTCGAGCGTGTAAATGCAGCCGCCTTCGGAAATCACGATGCCGTTGCGGGCCTTGTCGAACGGCCGGCTGGCCTTGGTGGGATCGGCGTGCGACGCGAGGGCGTTCTGGCTCTTGAACCCGGCGAAAATGCCGAAGGTTTGCGGGCTCTCGCTCACGCCGCCCGCAATCGCGAGATCGACCTCGTCCAACCGCAGCATCTGCGCCGCGTGGATCAGCCCCATGTTGCCGGCCGCGCAGGCCGCTCCGATGGTATAAGCGGGGCCGGTGGTGCCGAGGTTGAGCGACACCTCGCCCGCCGGGCTGTTGGCCACGGTCCGCGGGTTGTGGTGGTGCGTCCAGAACTTCACGTCGTATTTGAACTGCGAAATATTGTAGACCTCGTTCTCCGTCTCGACATTGCCGTGCTCGGTGATGCCCAGATAAACCCCCACCCGGCTCTTGTCGCGGGCCTCGAGATTCACGCCGGCGTCGGCCAGCGCCTCGCGGGCACAGTAGATGCTGATGCTGCCCGCGCGCGTGCCGATGCGGACGTCTTTCTTCTTTTGGTATTTCAGCGGATCGTAGTTGCATAATCCCGCCGGCCACTGACCCATGTAGCGCACCTCCTTCATCGTGATGCCGGACACGCCGGTGAGGAGATTGTGGCGGAACTCGGCCAGAGTGTTGCCGTTCGGGGCAGTCAGGCCGATGCCGGTAATGACGATGCGGGTATGCTTCATGCTTTGGATCCGGGAAAATGAAACAGATTTGCCTAGCCAACGGGAAGTTTAAATCAATAACAGTCTCCACATGAAAGTCCTTGTCGCCGGCGGAGCCGGATATATCGGCAGCCATTGCGTCCGGCAGCTTCTCGCCGCCGGCCACGAGCCGGTGGTGCTCGACAACCTAGTCTACGGCCACCGGGCGGCCGTGCCCGCGGGCGTGCGCCTGCATGAGGCCGGTCTGGCCAACAGCGGCGCGCTCGACCGGATCTTCACGGCGGAAAAAGTCGACCTGGTCATGCACTTCGCCGCGTACTGCTACGTCGGCGAGTCGGTGACCGCCCCGTTGAAGTATTATCAAAACAACGTCGCCGCCACGCTTACGTTGCTCGAGGTCATGCTGCGTCACGACGTGAAGAAGTTCGTCTTCTCCTCCACCTGCGCCACGTACGGCGTGCCGGAGAAAATGCCGATGACCGAGAACTTGCCGCAGGCGCCGATCAATCCCTACGGCCAGACCAAGCTCGACGTCGAAAACCTGCTCAAGGCCCTCGCCCTCGCCCCCGCGCACGGCCTGAGTTTCGCCGCTTTCCGCTACTTCAACGCCGCCGGCGCAGCCGAGGACGGCACCATCGGCGAAGACCACAACCCCGAGACCCACCTCATTCCGCTCGCCATCGGCGCGGCCCAGGGCCTGCGCCCGGCGCTCATGGTGTTCGGCACCGACTACGGCACTCCGGACGGCACCTGCCAGCGCGACTATGTGCACGTCGACGACCTCAGCCGGGCGCACATCGCGGTGTTTGACCGCCTCGCCACCCCCGGCGCGCAGTTTTTCTACAATCTCGGCACCGGCACGCCCACGTCGGTGCTCGAGGTCATCCGCGCCGTGGAAAAGGTCTCCGGCCTCAAGGTGCCCGTCACCTACGCGCCGCGCCGCGCCGGCGATCCCCCCGCCCTTTACGCCAATGCGAGCAAAGCCCGAAGCGAACTCGGCTGGACGCCCAAGTTCGCCGACATCGAACCGATCGTCAAAACCGCCTGGCGCTGGCACCGAGCCCACCCCCAGGGCTACGCCGATCGCGGCTGAGTTGTTTCCCGACCTGAATCAATTGTAGGGACACAGTCTTGCTGCGCCCGCTCGGGTTTGAAAATTCTTGGACGCAGCAAGATTGCGCGCCTGCGACATTTCAGATTTTCGGATAGCTCTAGGAACAACTGGCTTCAGGCGGAGGGAATGTCCGCTGTCGCTGCGCTCGGGCGGCGTCAATTCGTCGGAGCGCAGCGTCGTGCATCAGTTTGCATCTGCCGGCCAATATGGGGAGTGGGTCGCGCCGAGCCGGGCATAAATCCCCTCCCACAAGCAAACTGATACACAAACGAATGCGCGGCTTCGACGCGCTTGATCAAGGGCTTTGTTCAGCTCAAATCGCGGAAACTGCCGAACTCGGGATCCGTCAGCCGGCGATGGGTGCGGATGATCATTCCGTCGGTCAGCCCCGAAAGAAAGTCGCAAATGCGGCGCGCCCGACCGTCGAGGGTCTTTTCCGCGTCGACCAGGCGGCCGACTCCCGGAGGCAAAATGCGAATGACGCGCTCCCCGTGCTCCGCGTAATTGTCCCAAATGGCGGCAAACAGCGAATTGAGCACGGCGCGGGCCTTGTACTCGAGCTGCTCGAGCTGCGGGCTCTCGAAAATGATGTCGTTGGCCATCTTCTTGAAAAACGCCGCCTCGGCCAGGGCGTCGGCCTCGACCACGAGCTCATATTTGTACCGGTTGGTCTGGCTCGAGAGGAAATTTTCGCGCGCGCGCAGCCGGCAGGCCTGGATGAACGCGCCGACCTTGTGCGAAAAAGCCGATTCCAGCCGGTCCTGGCGGATCGCCTCGAACAGCGAAGCCATATGCCCCTGCTGGGCCGCATCGATCGGCACGCCGGCCGCCCAGCGCTCGACCCGCTCGATCGTCAGGAAGCCCGCCCGCACGCCGTCGACGATGTCGTTGAGCGAATACGCCGCGTCGTCGGCCCAGTCCATGATCTGGCACTCGACGCTCTTGAAGTCGTTGAGCGTGTCGCCGCGCATGAGCGGGCCGGGCACGCGCTCGCCGCCGAAGACGAAATGCCGCACCGGTTCCTGCCAGTCGTAGATGAAGTGGTTGACCGGCGGCGTCGGAAATTCCTTGTAGAGTTTCTTGTACTTCAGGACGCCGTCGAGCAGCGCCCGGGTCGGCTGCATGCCCTTCACGCCGGATTCGTTCTGATACAGCGTTTCGCACAACAGGTGCAGGGTCTGGGCATTGCCCTCGAACCCTCCGCGTCGCTTCATCAGCTCCTGGAGCGTGCGTTCGCCCGAATGGCCGAACGGCGGGTGACCCATGTCGTGGGCGAGACAGCTGGCCTCGACCAGGTCGGAATCGATGAAAAAATCGTCGCCCAGCGGGTCGCCCCGGCTGAGCAGGAAATGGCAGATGGACCGGCCGATCTGTGCCACCTCCATCGAGTGCGTGAGCCGCGTGCGGTAGAAATCGTATTCGCCGCTCAGGAAAACCTGCGTCTTGGACTGCAGCTTGCGGAAGGCGTGCGCGTGGATGATCCGGTCGCGGTCGATCTGGAACGGACTGCGGTAGTCCTGCTTGCGGGCACCGCTCC
>CAYZGG010000011.1:0-66686 GCA_964477955.1 uncultured Opitutaceae bacterium | reverse complement strand
GGCGATCTGCACCGGCACCGCTTCGGGTCGCGTATCGTCCGCGTCTTCATGCCGGTCCCATGCTCGCATCTCCTTCAGCGCGTCCGTTCCTGGCCGCGACGCGTTGTCGTCACGGTCGTGGCGATTGCCGCGCTCCTGCTCGGGGCGCGGATCGCGATGCCTTATGTGGTAAAGCACCTGGTGAACGACCGCCTGCAGCGGATCCCCGGTTATACGGGTTACGTGAACGATATCGGCATCCATCTCTGGCGCGGTGCCTACAGCCTGCACGGTTTCGGGATCCTCCGATTGAATGGCAAAGTGCGCGAACCGTTTTTCCTCGCGAAGGACATCGATTTCTCCCTCGCCTGGCGCGAACTCTGGCACCGCAAAATCGTCAGCGAAGTCTATATCGAACAAGGCCAGCTCAATTTCGTGAAAGGACCCAGCGCTGAGGAGAGCCAGACCGATTTGGATCACCGATGGCAGGACGTGATCAAGGACATTTTTCCGATCGACATCACCCACTTGGAAATCACCGACGGTCTCTTGCGTTACGTCGACACCACGCGGCAACCGAACGTCAACCTGTTCGTCACGCACATGCGCGCGACCGCCACCGGCCTGCGCAACCGTCCGGGCGAGAGGCACAGCGGAGAATTTCCCGCGGAGATCACCATTGAAGGCGAGAGCCTCGGCGCGGGAAAATTGAATCTCGTTCTCGTCGCGGAGCCGCTGGCGGCCGAACCGCATTTTCACGTCGACCTGAAGCTCGACAACGTGAACCTGCCGGCGCTGAACGAATCGCTCAGAGCCTATGCGCACGTCGATGTGGGCCGCGGGACCTTCCGCCTCGTGGGCGAGATGGCGGGGCGCGACGGCGGGTTTCAGGGTTACGTGAAACCGTTTTTCGAGGGTCTCGATTTCCACAATCTCGAGGACAAGGACAAGGACATCGGCTCGCAGATTTGGAAGCACATTGTCGCCGGAGCCGCCTGGCTGGTGAAGGACAAGGCGCGCGATCAGGTGGCCACCCGCATTCCATTTGAAGGCAAGTTTGGCGACGCGAAGGTCGGCCTTTTCGCCACCGTCACCAATTTATTCCGGCACGGTTTCATTCGCCCGTTCAACCCAACGGTCGAGGACTCGGTGTACGCCGCCAATGTCCTGCCGACCGGAAAGAGCGCGAATGGAAACGACGTGGCAAAAAACAAGCCGGACGAAAATCCTGGAGAGAGAGATCCGGCGAACCCCAAGCCACTTCCGTGAAAATCTCGTTTTCCCTTGGTCGCGACCGCGGCGTCTGTTTGGGCGGCGGATTGTGATGCCAACCCAACATGTCGACCCTCCCCGCCCACCGAGCCAAGATTCGGGTCTCGCACAAGGGCGAAAGCGCGATCGCCATCGCGGTGGAACAAGTCGGCATCATCACACGCTCCCGGCAAATTCTGCTGAGGACAGTGCAGGCGTTTGTCGCCGACAATGTCACCCGGCTCGGTGCGGCGCTGGCTTTTTACACGACCGTGGCGGTTGCACCTCTTCTGGTGCTGACGATTGCGGTCGCGGGGACCGTGTTCGCCGGCGGCGATGCGCGGCAGCGGGTCATTGGGGAAATTGAAAGGCTGGCGGGTTCGCAGGCCGGCGCCGCGGTCGCGGCGGTGCAAAGTCCTGCGGCCACCACGACCGGCATGCTCGCCACATTGCTCGGCTTTGCGACGCTGATCTTCGGCGCGCTCGGAGTCTTCACCAACCTGCAGGGTGCGCTCAACGCGATCTGGCGCGTACGGCCGCAGCCCGAGGTCGGATGGTGGGTCTTTCTGAAACGTCGCCTGTTCTCCTTGGCCACGGTCATGGCCACGGGTTTCCTCCTCCTCGTGTCGCTCATCGCGAGTGCCGCCCTGAGCTGGCTTGGGGCGCAGACCGCGCAACGCCTCGGCTTGCCGGTGCTCGGGCTGCAGATCGTGAACAACGTGATTTCCTTCGGTGTCGTGACTTCGCTTTTCGCCCTGATCTTCCGGTTGCTCCCCAACACGCAGGTGCAGATGCGGCATGTCTGGATCGGCGCGGCAGTGACGGCCCTGCTTTTCACGGTCGGAAAATCCGCGCTCGGACTTTATCTCGGACGCGCGAGCCTGACCTCCGCCTACGGGGCGGCCGGATCGCTGCTCGTGTTGCTGCTATGGAGTTACTACGCGGCGCAAATTGTGTTTCTCGGCGCGGAATTCACCCGCGTGACGGCACTAAGCGACGGCGGACGCGATTTCACCCGGCTCGCGGAATCGGAGGAGCGCAGCCATCTGCTTTGAATGCGACTGCACCGGTCGCAGCATTGGACCTTCAGAAGAGTCTTCTTACTTGGTGAAGACTTTGCTCACTCCCCAGTATACATACGATCCGGGTGATGCTCAAATGTACCGTCGGCATGAGTTCCTCAGGTGACTATTTGCGCTGAAGACCGCCGGCCCTGTTGGCATGACTTGTAGGGGAGAGCGCCGTTTTGAGTCGAAAATTTACGCCAGGACGCCTGCGCGGTAAATCTCGCCGGCATGCAGCTCGTAAATTCATCGGTTTGAGTCCTTGGGCATTTGTTGGGATCAAGCGGCGGAAGAGTGGGAAGCGGAACTGTTCCGTTTCTTCCGGTCGGCATGACTTCCGCCAGTCGGGGTGACTTTCGATTTCTTACACACGATTCTTCGCCCGAAAACGTGAAGAAGTTGTGAACAAGTTTTTGCAAAAAGGACCGGTCTTTTCTTGACTGAAGGGTGTAAAATGGGGAGAAATGGTGCGTTCTGGGGAGATTGCTGCCCGGAACGCTTTCATGGCGCACCCTGGCACAACCGTTTATTCGGGACGTTTTGAGCACACGCTCGACGACAAGAATCGGCTCACGATTCCATCGCTCTGGCGCTGGGCGCATACGGACACGGAGACGTTTCTCGCCATGCCGCATCCCGACGGCTACATCGCGGTGCTGCCGCCCGCCCGCGTGGCCCGGCTGCTGGCGCAGGTCTCGGAGATGAAGCTTTCCGATCGCGACGCGCAGGCGGTCAAGGCGCGCATTTTCTCGGACGCGCTTTCCTTCACTTTCGACAAGCAAGGCCGGTTCGGCGTCAGCCCCGACCTGCTGCGTCATGCCTCGGTCACCAAGGACGCGGTCCTGTGCGGCATGGGCGACACCTTCAACATCCTCAGTCCGTCCCGCTGGCAAGAGCTCCAGCGCAGCACGGCCGGTGAAAACTTTGGCGACCTGATGCGCCGTGTCGGGCTCTGACGAAAACCCTCAACCACCTCTGCCATGATCATCCGACCCCAGTCCCTGCCCAAATTGCTCCTCGTCGGTGGCAGCCGCCGCCGGCTCCTCCGAAATGCCACGCCGGCGTCCGCGGTGAACAGCAAACGACTCAATGTCCGCCACCGTCCAGCTTGAACCGGTGGCCGACCCCATGGCCGTCGGACACCAGCCCGTTATGTTGCCAGAGGTGCTGGAGCACCTCGCGCCGCAGGCCGGCTGGCGGGGGCTCGACTGTACTTTTGGTGGAGGAGGGCACAGCCGCGCTTTGCTGGCGGCCGGCGGGTTGGTCACCGCACTCGATCGCGATCCGGCGGCGTCCGCCCGCGCCGATGTCGTCCGGGCGGAGTTTCCGCTGACCTTCCGCTTCGTCGACCTCAATTTCGGCGATCTGGCCGCCTTGCCCGAGAGCGGGTTCAACGGCATTCTCTTCGATCTCGGCGTCTCGTCCTTCCAGCTCGACGATGCCGCGCGGGGCTTTTCCTTCCGGCAGGATGCCGAGGCGGACATGCGGCTCGACCCGCGCCAGGGCACGCCCGCCGGCGTGTGGCTCGAGCGCGCGCCGCACGACGAACTCGTGCGCGCGATCCGGGACTTCGGCGAGGAAAACAGCTGGCGCCGCGTGGTCACCGCCATCGAAAACGCCCGCGGCACCGGCCGCCTGGAGCGCACCGCCGCGCTCGCCGAGCTGATTGCCGACTCCATCCCCGCGGCCGTCCGCCGGGAGAGCCGCCTCCACCCGGCCACTCGCTCCTTCCAGGGCATCCGCATTGCGGTGAACGACGAACTCGGCGCCATCGCCCGCGCGCTCCCGGTGGCCTTCGCCAAGCTCGCCCCGGGCGGCGTGCTTGCGGTCATCAGTTTCCATTCCCTCGAGGACCGGCCGGTCAAGCAGTTCTTCCGCAAGCTCTGCGGACTGCCAGTCGACGAAAACGACGCCACGCCGCAGCAGCTCCGCGAGAAATTCGCCGAGCTTCTCACGCGCAAACCGCAGACGCCCGGCGAGGACGAAATCGCCGGCAACCCGCGCAGTCGTTCCGCCAAGCTGCGGGCCCTGCGCAAACTCCCGCCTTCCGGCCCATGAGACCCCCGCCGCCCAACGCCCTCGTCAACAAGATCGTTGCCCTCACCCTCTGCCTGCTCGTGTTCAGCGGCACGCTCGGCCTCGGCGCGGTCTGGGTCCGCCAGGAAATCTTTTCCACCGCCAACCGCGTCCGGATCGCCCAGGCGCGCATCGCCGATGTCGAACGCCAGCTCGACGAGGTGACCGCAGGCGTGGCCACCGCGCTGAGCCCCGAGACGCTGCTCCGCCGCAACGAAATGCTGCGGCTCGGCCTGGGCGCCCCCCGCGAGGTGCAGGTGGTGCGGGTCGACGAATCACCCGAGCTGCGTCTGGTCGCGAAGCACAACCGCGAAGTCTTCACCCTCGCGAACGCCTCGTTCTCCGGCGCCGCGCCGATCACCTTCCGCCTCGCCTCCGCCTCCCCTTGAAACATGTCAAAGGGCTTTGCCTCCAATCTGCGGATGACCCTCCTCGCGGCGGGCGTGCTGGCCTGCTTCCTCTGCGTGGGGGCCCGGTTGGTGTACCTGCACGTCATCGACCGTGACGAGCTGCTGAAATACGTGGACCGGGCGCGCCGCCAGATCGTCGTGGAGCATGCGCGCCGCGGGGCGATTCTCGACGCGAAGGGCAACCTGCTCGCGACCAGCCGCTCTTACGTCACGCTCGGCGCCGATCCGGAGCTGTTGCGGCCGGAGGACGAAGCCGCCTGGCCGCAACTCGCGGCGCTGCTCAATCTCCCCGCGGCCGATCTTGCGGGCACGCTGCACCGCGGAATGGCGGCCGGCAAGGCGGCCGCCGCCGCGCCAGTCGCGCCCGATGCCGCCCACGAGAAACGCGTGCGGTGGCTGAAGCTCGCCGACGAGGTCGACGAGACCGTTTTCGACCGGATCACCAAGCTCAACATCCGCGGCATCTACGGTTCCCGCGGCTACAAGCGCGTCTACCCGGCCGGCGAACTCGCCGCGCACGTTCTCGGCTACGTGAACCGCGACGGCACGCCCGTCGCCGGCGCGGAGAAACACCTCGATCTTTATCTCAAGGGCGAGGACGGCTGGATCGAGTCGGAAAAGGACGGCGCCCGCCACGAACTCGCGCAGTTCCGCTCCCGCGACGTGCCCGCGCGCGACGGCGACGACGTGGTGCTGACCATCGACGCGGTCATCCAGCACATGATCGAGGACGAGCTGCGCAGCATCGCGGCGAAGTTCGATCCGCATTTCGCCAGCATCATCGTCAGCGATCCGCAGACCGGCCGGATTCTGGGCATGGCGAATTATCCCACCTTCAACCTGAACGAATTCAGCAAGGCGCCGCTGGACGCGCAGCGCAACCATGCGGTCGCCGACATCATCGAGCCCGGCTCCGTGTTCAAGATCGTGGCGGCCGGCGCCGCCCTCGACCAGGATCTGGTGACGCCCGCCACCACCTTCGATTGCGGCGAGACGACGATCCTGTACAAGGGCCGTCAGTTGAAGCTGCCGAAGGAGGACGAGCCGTTCGGGGAGCTGACCGTGGCCGACATCGTCGCGCATTCGAGCAACCGCGGGGCGGCGCAGCTCGCCATGCTGATGGGCGAGGACAAGTTTTACGAGTATGCCCGGCGTTATGGGTTCGGGCAGCTCACCCAGTTCCAGCTCGGCGGCGAGCGCACCGGCATGCTTGAGTCGCCGAAAAACTGGGACGGGCTCACGATCACCCGCATGCCGATGGGCCACGCGGTCGCCGCGACGCCGCTGCAGATTCACATGGCCATGAGCGCCGTGGCCAACGGCGGCGCGTTGCTCCGGCCGCAGATCATTCGCGAAATCCGCGACAAGTCGGGCGAGGTCGTGCGCGACTTCCCGCCGGAAAAACGCGAGCAGGTGCTCCGGCCCGGCACCGCGGCGCTGCTCGCCCAGCTGCTCACGCGCGTCCTGACCGAGGGCACCGCGAAGGGCTCCGACATTCCCGGCTTCGAACTCGCCGGCAAGACGGGCACGACCCAAAAAATCATCGACGGCAAGTACGTCAACAACCGCCATGTCGCCTCCTTCGTCGGCTTCTTCCCCGCCAGCCGGCCGCAGATCGTTCTCTCGGTGATCGTGGACGACGCCAAGGTGCCCGGCGGCATCGCGTACGGCCGCGCAGTCTCCGCCCCGTCTTTCAAGCACCTCGCCGAACAGCTCATCGAATACCTCGACATCAAGCCGGCCATGGTTCCCGCGCAAGGCCTCCTCGCGCTGACCGGAGGTGTCCGGTGATCGGCTACCTCTCGCCCAATTACCCGCTGGTCGCCGCCTTCCGCTCGCTCACCGCCACGAGGATCCGCCCCGCCGACCGGCACTCCAGGAAGATTTTCAAAATGGCTCCGAAACTCTCCGATTATTTCAACGACGAGGAAATCGTCGCCAGCAAAGGCGAGCTCGACCGCCCGATTTCCGGGCTCGCGATGGACAGCCGGCGCGTGCTGGCCGGCAACCTGTTCTTCGCCCTCCCGGGCCGGCGGGCCGACGGGATCTCCTTCATCGACGAGGCCATCCTCCGCGGCGCCGTAGCCATCGTCGCGGAAAAAATCCCCTCGGCCACCGCGGCGCGCGTGACCTACATCCAGGTCGCCGACGCCCGCCGGGCGCTGGCCCGCGTCTCGCAGCGCTTCTTCAATTTTCCGGACAAGGCGCTGGAACTCGTCGGAGTCACCGGCACCAACGGCAAAACCACCGTCACCAACCTCATCAAACACCTCCTCGCGACCACCACGCAGCGCGTCGGCCTGATCGGCACGGTCAACTATGACCTCGGCGCGCGCATCGTGCCCTCGTACCGCACCACCCCGGAATCGCTGGAGCTCTACGGCATGCTGGCGCAGATGCGCGACGCGGGCTGCCGCCAGGCGGTGATGGAAGTCAGCTCGCACGGCCTCGACCAGCACCGCCTGCTCGGTATGGCGTTCAACGTCGCGGTGTTCACCAATCTCACCCGCGACCACCTCGATTATCACAAGACCTTCGAGGCCTACTTCGAGGTCAAGAGCCGCCTGTTCAACGGCCGGGTCGGCCCCGCCCCGCGCGCGGCGGTCATCAATGTCGACGATCCCTACGGCCGCGCGCTTGTGGCGCAGGTGCCGCCGGCCTGCCGGCTGGTGACCTTCGGCGAGGCGGAGGGGGCGCTGGTCCGCGCGGAGAACGTGAAGCTCGGCTTCAAGGGTGCGGCCTTCCGCCTGGTCTGGCCCGGCGGCGCGATGGATCTCGAAAGCTCGCTGATCGGACGCTACAACCTGAGCAATCTGCTCGCGGCCTTCGCCGCCTGCTACGCCCTCGGCCGCGACCCGGCGATCATCGCCTCCCGCCTCAAGACTTTCGCCGGCGTGCCCGGTCGCATGGAACGGATCGAGGAGGGGCAGCCCTACAACGTGCTCGTCGACTACGCGCACACCGACGACGCTCTGCGCAACGCGCTCGGCATGCTCCGCGCCATCACGCCGGGGCGGCTGTTCGTGGTTTTCGGCTGCGGCGGCAACCGCGACCGCACCAAGCGCCCGCTCATGACCGCCGCCGTGCAGGAATTCGCCGACTTCGCCTGGGCGACGGCCGACAATCCCCGCTCGGAGGCGCTGGCGCAGATTTTCACCGACATGCAGACCGGGGTGCAACAGCCGGACAAGATCACCTTCGTCGAGGACCGGCGCCGCGCGATCAGTCTCGCCCTCGACGCGGCGCGCGCAGGCGATTCGCTCCTCATTGCGGGCAAGGGCCACGAGACGTACCAGGAATTCGCCGACACGATCGTGCCGTTCGACGACCGGCAGGTCGTGCGCGAGCTCATCGGCATCAAAAGCATCAAGCCGGTCTGAACTCCGCCCATGCCCGCCTTCGCCCACGAGAAACTTGCCGCCTGGACGGGCGGCCGCTGGACCCGCTCGCCGCAGCGCGCGCTCACCGGGTTCAACCAGGATACGCGGACCCTGGGCGCGGGGCAGGTTTTTGTGGCGTTGCAGACGGAAAAACGCGACGGCCATGATTTTCTCGGCGAAGCGCAGGCCCGCGGGGCCGCCGCTGCGCTCGTGGCGCGCGAAATCGCCGGTTCGGACCTGGCCCAGCTCGTGGTCGCCGACCCGCTGGCCGCCTTTCAGCGCATCGCCCGGGAGCACCGGCGCGAATTTCACGGACCGGTGATCGGGGTCACGGGCAGCGCGGGCAAGACCTCGACCAAGGATCTGCTGGCGTTGCTGCTCGGCGGCGCCCCGGCGGTGCTTTCGACCGAAGGCAACCTCAACAATCACATCGGCGTGCCGCTCACACTGACACGGTTGGATCCGGCGGTGCACACCGCGGCGGTCGTGGAGGTGGGGATCAACACGCCGGGCGAGATGGCCGGACTGGCCGCCATGATCGAACCCGACCACAGCATTGTCACTTTGGTGGGCCCGGCGCATTTGGAAAAACTCGGTTCGCTGGAGGGCGTGGCTTTCGAGAAATCCCGGCTGCCCGCGGCCAACCGCGCGGGCGGGCTGGCGGTCGTGCCGGTGGGGTGCTGGCAGTTCGCGCCGTTCCGCGAGCTGGCGGGCGCGCTGGTGCTGGTACCGGCCAACGAAAGCATGGTCCGGGTCGACGCGCGCAAGCTCACGTTCAATGTCTTTCACCGGCCCGAGCGCACCGAGGTCACCTTCGAAGGCCGGCGCACCTTCCTCTGCCGGCGCGTCTCCGGCGGGATGGCCCAGAACGCCGCGCTGGCGCTCGCGCTCGCGAGCGAGCTGGGCGTCGAGGACACCGCGCTCCAGCAACGTCTGGCCGCGTGGCAGCCGTCGAAATGGCGCGGCGAACTGCAGCAGCAGGGCGACGCGCTGGTCTACGCCGATTTCTACAACGCCAATCCCGCGTCGATGGCCGATGCGATCGCGGCGTTTGCCGGCCAGGTGCCCGACGACCTGCCGCGACTGTACGTGCTCGGCTGCATGGAGGAGCTCGGCGCCACGGCCGCGGAATACCACCGCCAGCTCGGCCGTTCGCTGCTGCTGCGTCCGGGAGATTTCCTCTTCGTCCTCGGAGCGCAGGCGGCCGCCGTGCGTGCCGGCCTGCTCGAAAACGGCAACGACCCCGACCAGGTGGCCGTGATCGACAGTGTCGCCCCGGTGCGCGAGCGGCTCGCCGGCTTCAAGGGCGCCGTCTTCCTGAAGGCCAGCCGCCGCTACCAGCTCGAAACCGTGCTCGACCTCCATGCCCTTTCCCACACCTGACATGAACACCACCGCTCGCCCACAAAACCTCGGCCCCGTCTACGGCGCCTTTGCCCCGGACGATTCAAGTCAACCCTGGAACGTCCGCCCCGGCTCCAACCCGCCCTGGCCCGCACCCGTCCGCAAACCCGACGTCGTGCTGCGCGGCAAGTATTGCTCGATCCGGCTGGAGGGCGCCGCGCTCGCCCCCGTGAAATTCGGCGCGCACTTCGCCCGCGCCGGGATCTGAAATCAGCCCGTGGTTGACCTGTCATGCTGAGTTATCTGGCAGATTACGCACATCTCTGGGGTCCGCTGCGGCTGCTCCACTACATCACGGTGCGCACGGTCGGCGCGGCGACGACGTCCCTGTGCATCGGGTTTATCATCGGGCCGTGGCTCATCCGCCGTTTTCGCGAGCTCAAGCTCGGCCACGGCTACATCGACGAGCGCACGGGCTCGCTCGGCGCGACCTATTTCGACAAGCGCCACACGCCCACGATGGGCGGCCTGATCATCTTCATTTCCCTCTTCGTCAGCGCCGTGCTCTGGGCGGAGCCGAACATCTGGGTGTTCGTCGCGCTGTTCGTTTACACGGCGCTCACAGTGCCGGGCTGGCGCGACGACTACCTGAAGGTCGTGCACAAGAACAAGGACGGCATCAAGTCGTGGGAGAAGATCGCCTGGCAGACGTTTGCCACCGTCGTCGCGCTCGTCGCGCTGCTCTGGCATCCAGCCAGCGCGGCCAAGATCCGCGAGCTTTGGGTGCCGTTCGTGAAGACAGCCGTCATTCCGCACATGCATTGGGCCCTCCTGCTGGTGCTGATCTATCTCTGGATTGTCGGCTTTAGCAATGCCATCAACCTGACCGACGGCCTCGACGGCCTTGCGGTCGGCTGCACGATCACGGTCGCGCTTGTGTTCGCCATCATGGCTTATGTGGCGAGCCGGTCCGACTTTTCCGAATACCTGCTGATCAGCTACGTTCCGGGCACGGGCGAGCTCACCGTCGTCTGCGGCGCGCTCATCGGCGCGTGCATGGCCTTCCTCTGGTACAACTCGCATCCGGCGGAGGTGTTCATGGGCGACACCGGCTCGCTCGCGCTGGGCGGGCTGATCGGCGTGATGGCGTTCATGATCCACCAGCCGTTCACCCTCGTGATCGTCGGCGGCGTCTTCGTCATGGAGGCGCTCTCGGTCATTCTGCAGGTCGGCTGGTTCAAGTTCACCAAGCGCCGCACGGGCGCCGGCCGCCGACTTTTCCTCATGGCGCCGATCCACCACCATTTCCAAAAAAAGGGCTGGCCCGAAACCAAGGTGGTTCTCCGCTTCTGGGTGCTCTCCCTCGGCTTCGCCCTGCTGGGCCTCGCCACGCTCAAACTCCGCTGAGGCCAACGCCCAACGCCAAACCTCAAGATGCCAAACACCAAACAAAGCGCACGAATCTCAAAATCAGGCCTGGCCCAGGCGCCCCGACCAAGACTGCTTTCCGCGTTTTTTTGGCGTTTGGAGTCGGGTAGGGGCGATTCCCCGGATCGTCCTTTGGGCGGTTGAGGGCAACCGCCCCTACCGGTCGTCCCATCCACTTTCCCCTCTCACTTTCACTTTCACTCCGCTTCCCGCCCATGCCCGTTGACTACAATTTCGAAAACACCCCGAGTTTCCGCGACCTGACCCACACCGGCCTGCTGCTGCTGAAACGTCCGCTCGTGCGGTCGCTGAGCAAGCTGCGGCGTCTGCGCAGCGGGCTGGCGCGCACCGACGCCCCTGCGCTGGTCCCGGTCAAGGTTTCGGCCACCCCCAAGACTTCCCAACACTTTCGCAGGAGCCCGCTGTCAGGTTCTTTATACTAACCCATCGGAACCTTACCTAAATTTCTGCCAGCGGGCCCCTGCTTCCTTTCATGCTGCCTCCTCCTCCCGGCGAGATCGCCTCCCTCCTGACGCGCCCGGCCGCCGTTTTCGGCGCCGGGGTGAGCGGGCAGGGCCTGCTCGCGTTGCTCGCGGCGCTCGGCGCCCGCGGCGTGCTTTACGACGAGAAGGCCGCCGGGGCGGAAAAACACTTCACCGCTGCACTGGCCGCGCAACACGGGCTCGTGATCTTCAGCCCGGGTTTCGCCCCGGAACATCCCTGGCTGGTGGCGGCGCGCGCGGCCGGCTGCCTCTGTGTGGGCGAGCTCGACTTTGCCTCGCTCTTCTGGCGCGGCGAACTCATCGCGATCACCGGCACGAACGGCAAGACGACGCTCACCGAATTTCTCGCCCACGCGCTCAACGCCGCCGGCCGGCCCGCCCGGGCCACCGGCAACATCGGCTATCCGCTGAGCCGCCTGGTGGTCGAACCCCGCGGCGCGGCGGAGATTGCGGTGTGCGAGGTGAGCTCGTTCCAGGCGGAGACGCTGCGCTGGCTGCGGCCGGCGGCGACGCTCTGGACGAATTTTGCGGAGGATCACCTCGAGCGGCACCCGGACCTGGAATCCTATTTCGCGGCCAAGTGGCAGCTCGTGGAGCGCACGCCCGGGGAAGCGGTTTTCGCGGGCTCGTCGGTGCAACGTTACGCGGCGGTGGCGCGGCGGGTTCTCCCGGCGACAGCCGCCGTGGCGACGGAAAACCAGCCCGCCGATGACCGTCTCGGAGATTCGATTTTTGCCGGCTATCCGCAGCGGGAAAATTTTCTGCTCGCCGCCGCCTGGTGGCGGCACGCCGGGCTGCCGGAGGCGGCGCTTTATGCCGCGGCCGCGACTTTCCGGCCCGGTCCGCACCGGCTCGCGCGGGTGGGGGAGAAGCGCGGCGTGGTGTTCTGGAACGATTCCAAGGCCACGAATTTCCACGCCGTCGAGGCCGCGCTCGCGACCTTCGCGGCGCCCGTGCTCTGGATCGGCGGCGGCAAGGCCAAGGGCGGCGACCTCGCCGCGTTCGTGCGCCGCATCGCGCAAAAGATCCGCCATGCCTTCCTCATCGGCGAAACCAGCGCGGTGCTCGCGGAATTCTGCGCAGCCTGCCGCGTGCCTTTTTCGCTCTGCGCCACGCTCGAGGACGCCGTCCGCCGCGCGTTCGGCACGGCTGTTTCGGGGGAGCACGTGGTGCTCAGTCCCGGCTTCGCGAGCTTCGACATGTTCCGCGGCTACGACGACCGCGGGCGCCAGTTCGAAATCATTGTGGAAAAGCTGTGAATAACCACTATTTTTAAGTAGCAAACCGCCAAACCCGCCTCTCATATTCCCGTCATGAAAATCCTCCAGATCTTCGGAGCAGTTGCCGCGCTTCATTTGCTCGCTTTCATTTTCATTTTTGCGAGCCCCGGCTGCCAGTCGTCCCCGGGCAATGTCCCGACGCCTGATGCCACGTTGCCCGGCGGTCTGGGCACCGCCAGCGCGACGAATGTCACCGCGCCGCCGCCGGAGGTTGTGACCATGCCGGACACCGGTGCTCCGTCCGGCTACGTGCCGCCGGCCGTGCCCGGCCGCGCCGAGCCGACGCGCCCCGGTTCGCCCAATGCCGCGGCGATCACGCCGGTCGTCTCGACGGCGGAAGGCGTCGCGCCGGTCACGACCTACACGATCCGCAAGGGCGACAGCCTGTGGCTCATCGCCAAGAAAAACCATATCACGGTTTCCGAGCTCACCAAGGCCAACAACATCGGCTCCAGCGCGTCCCTCCAGCCGGGCAAGAAGCTGATCATTCCCGGCAAGATCGCGCCTGCCGCCGCACCGGCCCAGGACACGTCGCGAGCCTACAGTCCGGCAGTGACCGCGCCCGTGACCGAGCCCAAGGTTGCTCCCGCCCGGAGCAGCGCCGAGGTGGTCCGGCATACCGTTGCGCCGGGCGAGAGTCTCGGCATCATTGCGCACAAGTACGGACTGTCCACCGGCGAACTGGCCGCGGCCAACAGCATTTCCGATCCGACCCACATCCGGGTGGGACAACAGCTGGTCATCCCGAACGCCAAATCCGGTGCGCGCTCGTCCATGAAAAGCACGCCGAAACCCGCGGCTGCGAGCGCGGCGGACAAGCCGGCCGCGCCGGCGCCCAAACCGGCGCCCGACCAGACGCCGCACTTTGAAATCAAGCCGCCGCCGCCCGGTCAGGATCTCGATGCAGGCTTGAAGGATGCCACGGCCACGGAAGTGCCGACGGTCAAGGTTGAAGAGCCCAAGCCCGACGACACCCCGAAGAACTAATCCCCGCCCTCCCATGGTGAGTTCGCCGAGCGCCGCTGTTTCTCCCCGCCGTCACCTCTCGATCACTCCCGCGAGCGTCATTTTGGTCTGTGTGGCCGCCTTGCTGGCCATCGGGCTGGCGGTGCTGTTCAGCGCCAGTTCGAACGCCAAGGGCGGTCCGACCGCCTATCTCTACAAACAGCTGATCTTTCTCGGCCTGGCGCTCGGGGCCGGCTGGATCATGGCGCGCGCGGATCTCGAGCAATTGCGCAAATTCGCCTGGATCGGCGCGGCGGTCGCCCTCGCCGGCCTCGTGCTCGTCTTCGTGCCGCACCTCGGACACTCGGTCAAGGGCAGCCGCCGCTGGCTCGGTCTCGGCGGAGTCCGCCTGCAAATCTCGGAATTCGCCAAGCTGGCGATGATCTTCGCACTCTCCCACTACCTCGCGCTCACCCAGAACAAGCTCGCGGATTTTTGGCGCGGCTTCGTCGCCCCCTGCGCGCTGATCGGCGTGTTCGCGGTGCTGATCATGCTCGAACCCGACTTCGGCACGGCGTTTCTGGCGGCCGCGGTGGGCGTCACGCTGCTTTTTCTCGCAGGCGGCCGGCTGCGTTTCCTCCTGCCGTCGATCGCCCTGGCGCTGACCGGCTTCGCGGTCCTGGTGCTGCACAATCCCAACCGCCTGCGCCGCATCACGGCGTTCATGGACGTGGAGGGCAACCGCAGCGAGGGCGCGTATCAGCTCTGGCAGGCGATGCTGGCGTTCGCGGCCGGCGGCATCGACGGCGTCGGCCTGGGCAACGGCCGGCAGCAGCAGTCGTTTCTGCCCGAAGCCCACACGGACTGCATCTTCGCAATCCTCGGCGAGGAGATGGGGCTCATTTTCACCCTGCTGGTCGTGGCGCTGTTCGTGACCATTTTCATCGCCGGCCTGAGGCACGTGCGCCGGGCGCCGAATCTTTTTCAATTTCTCCTCGTGACCGGCAGCCTCCTGCTGATCTGCCTGCAGGCGATCATCAACCTGGCGGTCGTCACCGGCATGATGCCGACCAAGGGCATGGCGCTGCCTTTTCTCAGCGCGGGCGGCTCGAACCTCCTGCTCATGGGTCTGCTGATCGGCATCATCGTCAACACGGCGCGGACCTGGGAGCGGCCGCGGCCGCTCGAACGCAGGCGCGCGCTGGCGGAGGTGGTCGCATGAGTGGCGAAATCCCAGTTTTCAAAGGTCCCAACGCCAAAGAAATTTCAATCGGAAAGGTCACCCGCGCCTCCTTCTATCGTCGCAAACGGTCTTTTGGATTTGGGACTTTTTTGGTGTTTGAAAATTGGGATTTGGCCTTTCCCCCGGAGGATCATCGATGAGCCGGTTTCTCATCGCCTGCGGCGGCACGGGCGGACACCTGGCCCCCGGAATTGCGCTGGCCGAGGCGCTGCGGGCGCGGGGCCACGCGACGACGCTGTTCATCAGCCGCAAACAGATCGACGCGCGGTTGTGCGGAAAATATCCCGAGCTGACCGCGGTGAGCGTGCCGAGCGCACCTTACGGCTGGCGGCCCGACACCTTGGCGCGCTTCGTCTGGCACCAGGCGCGCGGGCTGCTTTTCAGCCTGAAATATCTGCGCGAGCACAAGCCCGACGTGATCGTCGGCTTCGGCGGCTTCACCAACACAGCGGTGGTCGTTGCGGGAAGACTGCGGCACGTGCCCGTGGCCCTGCACGAAGCCAACCGGGTGCCCGGTCGCGCCGTTCGGATCCTGTCCCGGATCTCCAAGCGCCTGTATCTGCCGCCCGGGGTGCGCCTGCCCGGCCGGCCCGGTCTGCTGGTCCGGCACACCGGCCTCCCGGTCCGCGCCGAGGTGACCCGGCTGCCGCGACAGGAAGCCCGCGCCCAGCTGGGGGTCGATCCCCTGCAAAAACTTGTGGTGGTCGTCGGCGGCAGCCAGGGCGCCGGCCCGCTCAACAAATGGGTGGAAGACAATCTCCAGTCACTCGCGCACGAGGGCGTGCAGGTGTGGTGTGTCACCGGTCCCGGCAAGGGCGACGCCCGCGTGCGCGAGTTTCACGCCCGGAACGGGGCGGTGGTGCGGGCCTGGTCCGAGCCGTTCACCGAGCGGGTCGGTCCGCTTTTTTCCGCGGCGGACCTCGTCGTCAGCCGCGCCGGCGCGGGCACGCTGGCCGAGCTCGTGCGCTGCGAGACTCCAGCCGTCCTCGTGCCTTATCCGTTTGCCGCCGACAACCACCAGCAGGCCAACGCCCGCCATTTCGAGCAGCAGGGCGGCGGTCTGGTGATCGACGAAACCGGACTGTCGCGGCTGAAACAGGAGGTGCTGGACGTCCTCTTCAACGACTGGCTTTCCGGCAAGTTCCGGGATAACCTCCGTCGCATGGCGCAGGAAAACACCACCGAAACCATCGTCGCCGATCTCGAGGCCCTCGCGCGCGGCGAAACGCCCCCCCGCCACCTGCGCCACCACCCGGCGGCGGCCCTTTGATTTTCCTCGCTGCGTCATGCAACCCATTGCCCAGAGTCCGCGGCCGGCCCGATGACTGAAGTCCCTCCAGTTTTCGGCCGGATCATCCGCCGGGTGCACCTGCTCGGAGCCGGCGGCATGGGCGTGGCGCCGCTGGGCTTCTACCTCGGGCAACGGGGCTTCACGGTCACCGCCGCGGACGATCATTGGAATCCCGCGACCCGCGAATTGTTGGAAAAGGCCGGGGTGGCGATCATGCCCGACCAGCGGGTGCCGGAGGGAACCGAGCTGGTGGTTTACTCATCGGCGGTGCCACCCTCGCACCCCGCGCGCCAGGATGCCGCGGCCCGTGGCTGCCGGCAGGTGCGGCGCGGGGAGATGCTGGCCGAGGTCACGCGCGACCGGCGGCTGGTGGCCGTGGTCGGCTCGCACGGCAAGACAACCACGACGGCGATGCTCATCACGATCTTGCAGCGGGCGGGCTTTGACTGCGGCTGGGTGCTCGGCGGGCTTTTCCAGGGCGACACTCTGCCGCCGGCCCGGCACGGCGGCGAATGGGTCGTGGCCGAGGTCGACGAAAGCGACGGCACGATCGGCAGTTTTGCGCCGTACGTCACCGTTGTGGTGAACCTCGACTGGGACCACGCCGACCACTATCCGCGTTTGGCCGACTTGGAGATTGAATTCGCGGCCCTGCTGGGGCGCACCTGCGAGGCGGTGTTTTACAGCGACGCATGTCCGCTGTCGGCACGCCTGGCCGGCGGGGGCAGGTTGCACGTTCGGGCCTGCAGTTTCGGGCGGACCGGCGACTTCGAGGGCCGTGTTGTCCGGGACGATGGGGTGGGGCAGACGCTCGCCCTCGGTGGAAAATTTCATCTGCGCGAAGCCCGAGTGCGGGCGCTCGGCGCTTTCAACGCCACCAATGCCACCGCCGCGCTGGCGGTGGCACAGTACTTGGGTGCGGCCATCGCGGAGTCCTCGCTCGTGGATTTCGCCGGCGTCCGCCGCCGCCAGACGTGTCTCTACGCGTCGCCGCGGGTCACGGTGTACGAGGACTACGCGCATCACCCGGCGGAGATCCGCGCGCTGCTGGCTTCGTTGCGGCCCGGGGCCGGGCGGTTGCTCGTGGTTTTTCAGCCGCACCGCTACACTCGCACGGCGCAATTCAAGGCGGAGTTTGCGGCGGCGCTCGCGGCGGCCGACCATGTGTTTTTGCTCGATGTCTACGCTGCCAGCGAGACGCCGGTCGCCGGCGGCACCACGGCGGACATCTACGCCGAATTCAAGAAGGCCGGCAGCAGCCAGCCGGTCACGTACCTGCCCGGCAACACCGCCGGCCTGCTGGTGGCGCTCGAAGCCGCGCGACGCAGCGGCGACACCGTGGCGTTTGTCGGAGCCGGCGACATCGACACGGCCGGCCGGGAATACGCCGCGCGGCTTCGCGCTGGGGAGACGCGTGAAAACAATTGGGAAAGCTTTCTGGCCGCCATGCGTCTCGAGCTCGGCGCCGGGACGAAAATGACCGAACACGAGCTGCTCGCGCCGCGCACGACGATGCGGGTGGGCGGTCCCGCCCGGGTGTATGCCGAGCCGGCCACCGAGGCGGAATTGCAGGCGCTGCTCGCCGGGGCCGCGGCGCGCGCGCTGCCGGTTTTCATGCTCGGGCGCGGCTCCAATCTGCTGGTGCCGGACGAGGGCGTGGACGGCCTGGTGATCAGCCTGGCGCACGACAACTGGCAGAAATTCGAGGTCCGGGCCGACGGCCGGGTGTGGGTGGGTGCGGGCCTGCGGTTGAAGAATCTCTGCGGCCTCGCGACCAAGGCCGGGCTGGTCGGCTTCGAATTTCTCGAGGGCATTCCCGCTTCGGTCGGCGGCGCGCTGCGGATGAACGCCGGGGCCATGGGCGGCTGGATGTTCGATGTGGTCGACGAGCTGCACCTGATGACGTTTGCCGGCCAGAAACAGGTGCTCGCGCGGAGCGAGGTGCACGTGGACTACCGGTCCTGCGCGGAATTGCGGGGGACCATTGCGCTCGGCGCGGTGCTCAAGCCGGCCGCGCAGGCGGCGGCGCAGGACATCCGGCGCCAGATCGACGTGTACCAGAAAAAGCGGCTGGAGTCGCAGCCGCGCGAACCGAGCGCCGGCTGCGTGTTCAAGAACCCGCCTGGCACCTCGGCGGGCAAGCTTATCGACGAACTCGGACTCAAGGGTGAGCGGGTGGGGGATGCGGAAGTCTCCGCCGTGCATGCGAACTTCATCGTCAACCGCGGGCACGCCACGAGCGCGGACGTCGTCGCCCTCGTCCGCCGCGTGCGGGAACGGGCGAAAAATATGCGTGGCATCGAGCTCGAGCCGGAAGTGATGCTCTTCGGCCGCGAGTGGAGGGACCTCTTATGAACACACCGGTGATTGCTGTCCTGTGCGGCGGAACTTCGGCCGAGCGCGAGGTTTCGCTGGGTTCCGGCAAGGCCGTGGCCCAGGCCATGGCGTTTTCGTATCCGACCCGGAAATTCGTGATCGAGGCCGATGCGCTCCCGGAGGGGCTGGATCCGGAGCGGCATGTCGTCTGCTCGACCCAGCACGGGGTTTTCGGCGAGGACGGCGGCATGCAGCGGCTGCTCGAGGCCGCGGGGATCGGCTACGCCGGTTGCGATGCCCGAAGCAGCGATCTGACTTTCGACAAATGGCGCACCCGGCAGGCGGTGTCCGCGGCGGGCGTGCGGATCGCCCCCGGGCGTTTCTTCAACGCGGCGGCCAAACCCGCCGCGTCGGCGTTGGCGCAGGAATTCGGCGACCAGATGGTGTTCAAGCCCAACCGGCAGGGCAGCAGCGTCGGTCTGCAGATCGTGACCAGCCGGGCCGGGGTCGATCTTGCGCTGGGTGGATTGCGGGAGGGCGACTGGGTGGCGGAAAAGCGCATCCTCGGCCGCGAGCTCACGGTGGGGCTGCTGCGCGGCCGGGCGATGGGCGTGGTGGAAATCGTGCCCAAGTCCGGCGTGTTCGATTACTCGAGCAAATATACCAAGGGGTTGACGGAATATTTCGCCCCGGCGTCGCTTTCCGAAGATGTGGCCGCCGAGGTGCGCCGCACCGCGGAGACGGCTTTTGCCGCCTGCGGCTGCCGCGATTACGCCCGCGTGGACTTCATGCTTTCGCACGAGGACGAGCTTTATCTGCTCGAGATCAACACGCTGCCCGGCATGAAGGAAACCAGCCTGCTGCCGATGAGCGCGCGCTGCGTGGGCCTGGATTTCAACGCGCTGTGCAAGGAGATGGTCGCCCCGGCGGTGGAGCGTTTTCAGCAGACCTCGGCGGCAATCCGATGAGCGACGACAATCCAACGGCGGCAAAATCCGGCCGCTCCTGGCGCGATATCAGCCAGGAGGTGACGCCGCGCGCGATGTCGCGAAAAGGGCGTCGCCGCCAACGGCTGGCCTGGTTCAAGGCCGGAATGCTCTCGGTGTTGCTGGGCGGGGTGGCCTACACCGCCTGGGAGGTGACACGTCTGTGGCAGAACGACCGCGCGGCGCTGGCGGCGGCGGCGGGCAGCGAGCCGGTGCGCGGCCTGACCCTCGAGACCGACGGCACTCTGACGAAAAAATGGGTGGAAGGCGTGCTGGCGCTGCCCCCGGGCATTACGCTCATGGCACTGGACTTGCCGGCGCTGCGCGCAAAACTCACCGCCTTCGGCCAGGTGCGCGGCGCGGTGATCACCCGCAGTTTCCCCGACATGCTGGTGGTCAATCTGCAGGAGCGCACCCCGGTGGCGCGCGTGCAGGTGCAGAGCGGCCACGACCAGCCGCAGCAACTTTTTGTCGCACGGGACGGCATGGTTTACGATGGGGTCAACTACGACCGGCCGCTGGTGGCCAGCCTGCCCTGGCTCGCCGGCATCCGGCTGGTCCGCACGGGGAAGGGTTTTGCCCCGGTGGACGGAATGGCGGAAGTGTCCGACCTGTTGAGCACCGCGCAGCTCCAGGCCCCGCATCTCTACCGCAACTGGCTGATCGTTTCGCTGGACCGGCTCGCCGAGCACGACGAGATCGTGGTGAAGGCGCAGGACGTGCCGGAGATCGTTTTCACCCGCAAGGAGGATTTTTTCAAGCAGATCGCCCAGCTCGACTACGTCACCGACATGGCGCAGAAATTCCCGGACTCCGGGCTTCTCTCGATCAATCTGGCGCTGGGCGGCCAGGTGCCGGTGCAGCTGGCGCACGCGCCGGCAGACTCTCCGCGACGGGATTTCACCCCGTCGTTCACCCTTCAAAACAACCAGCGCAAAGGGAATCGTGATCTCTAACAGCGGCAGAATCGTCGGCGCCGTCGAAATCGGCACCGGAAAAATCGCAGTCCTTGTCGGCGAAATCGCCCGCGGGCGCGAGCTCAACATCATCGGCCTCGGCCTCGCGCCGTCGCGCGGCGTGATGAAGGGCGAGGTGGTCGACTACAAGGCGGCTTGCGAGACCGCGCACCATGCCCTGGAGATGGCCGAGAAAAAGGCCGGCACGCGCCTCGACGAGGTCTGGCTGGCCCAGACCGGCGGCCATCTCGACGGCTTTCACAACGAGGCCTCCGTCAACGTGAAGTCGGCCGACAACACCGTCACCCAGCTAGACATCGAAACGGTCTGCAGTCTCGCACAGCAAAAAGAGCTGCCGGCCGGCCGGTCCCGCATCCATGCGATCCGCCGCCCCTTCCGGCTCGACGGCCGCGCCTTGCCGGACCCCGAGCATCTGACCGGCAGCCGGCTCGACACCGGTTACTGGATTGTGCACGGCGAAGAGAGCAAAGTGAGCGACAACATTCACGTTGTCGGCGGCTATCACCTCGAGGTGCGGGAGCTCGTGCTGGCCTCGCTCGCTTCGGGTTCGCTCCTGACCACGCTGGAAGAGCGGCAGCATGGCGCGCTGGTGCTCGACATCGGCAAGGGAGTGACGGATTACGTGCTTTACCGCGACGGCCACGTGCTGATGACCGGCGTGCTGCCGGTCGGCGGCGACCACCTGACCAACGACCTGGCGATCGGCTTGCGCGTGACGACCGGACAGGCGGAGACGCTCAAGCTCCGCTGGGGTCGCGGCACCGTGCAAACCCGCGACAAGTCCGAGAAAGTCTGGCTGAACGGCGACATGTCCTTTGGCGACCGCCAGCTGCCGAAGGCGGCGATCGAGACCGTGACCGCAGCCCGGCTGCAGGAGCTGCTGGAGGTCGTGCATCGGAAGCTCGGGCCGGCGTTCGTGCCCGAACATTGCGGAGCGGGCGTCGTCCTCACGGGCGGGACCGCCAAGCTGCCGGGCATCGAGGAGGCGGCCAGCCGGGTGTTCGGTCTGTCGGCCCGGCGCGGCGAATCCCCGGCCTGGGTCAAGGACGAGCTGCGGGACCCGATGTTCAGCACGGTGCTGGGCATCTATCAATTCGGCCTGCGGGCCGCGCACGATCACCCGTCGCCCGTGCGCCGCAAAGCCGGATTGTTCAGCGGCCTGACCCGAATCTTTTCCTGAGGCACCCACGCATGCAGCACAACGAACTTCCCCTCGAGGCACTCGCCGACCGCAATGTCGGCATCAAGCTCATCGGCATCGGCGGCGCCGGCTCAAACGCCGTCGACCGGCTCAAGATGGAAAATCTCGACCGGCTGCAGCTGGCCGTGCTGAACACCGATTTCACGGCCCTGAGTTCTTCGCCCGTGCAGGACAAGGTGCTGCTCGGCACGACCGTCACGCGCGGTCTCAGCGCGGGAGGCGATCCCGCGCTGGGTTACGCGGCGGCCGACGCGGACCGCGACAAGATCGCGGAGATTGTCCGCGGCACCGATCTGGTTTTCCTCGTCGCGGGATTGGGCGGCGGGACGGGTTCAGGCGCGGCGCCCGTGGTGGCCGAGGTGGCGATGGAGGCGGGGGCGCTGGTGATTGCGTTTGTCATGCTGCCTTTCAGTTTCGAGGGTGGCCGCCGGCACAAACAGGCGGAGGAAGCGCTGGTCGAGCTGCGCGCGAACTGCCACGCGGTGATTCCTCTCTCCAACGACCTCCTGCTGCAGGAAGGCACGGAGCAGACCAGCGTGCTCGACGCCTTTGCGCGGGCCGACGCGTGGATCGGCCGCGGGGTCAAATCGATCTGGGGCATGCTTTCGCGCACCGGGCTGATCAACCTCGATTTTGCCGCGCTCCGGCAGGCGTTCCAGCAGCGCGGCGGCAAGACGCTTTTCGGCCTCGGGGTCGGCGTGGGCGAAAACGCCGCGCTCCAGGCGTTCGAGGACCTGAAGAACTGCCCCCTGTTGCACACTCCCGAGTTTGCCCGCAAGGCCGACCGGCTGATGGTCAACATCACTGGCGGGCCCGATCTCAGCCTCACGCAGGTCAACGAGCTCATGACCGCGGTGACCGAGGAGTTCGGCCGCGAAGCCCATGTGATCATGGGGGCGGTCATCGACGAGAGCCTGCACGGCCGGGTTGAGGTCTGCGTGCTTGGCGCCACGGATCTCGGCGGGCGTAATTTTGTGCGCCGCGCGCCGGCACCGGCGCGCAAGGTGGAGAAGCCCGCGGTCGTTTTCACGGCCACGTCGCCGGAGAGCACGCCGGTCGTGGCCGCCACGGTCACCACGGGGTCCGGCTCGCGTCCGCCGATGGCTGCGACGACGGCCCAGCTGCCGACGGACAAGCAGTTGCAGGAGGAATTCGGTTTTGGCGGGAGCAGCGAGGCGCAGGAGAACCGCGGATCGTTCAACAAATCCGACCGGAATCTCTTTGAGGGCCGGGATCTGGACGTGCCGACCTACCTGCGGCGGGGCATCAAGATTCCGGTCTGACGCCGATTGCGCTTTACGCCGGCGGCCGGGCGTGGAGCGTGGGAGGCATGTTCATCGACGAAACCACGATCAAGGCCCGGGCGGGCGACGGCGGGCGCGGCTGCGTGAGTTTCCGCCGGGAAAAATACGAGCCGTGGGGAGGGCCCAACGGCGGCGATGGCGGCAAGGGCGGCGACGTCATCCTGCGTGGAGACGACGACCAAAACAACCTGATCGATTTCAAATACAAACCGCACTGGACGGCCGAGCGCGGCGGGCACGGTTTGGGCAAGGACTGCAACGGCCACGAGGGCAAGACCGCCCTGTTGCGTGTGCCGCTCGGCACCGTGGTCTACCGCCTGGACACCGGTGAGGTGGTCACGGAGATCCTGGACGACGGGCAGGAGTTTGTGCTCTGCAAAGGCGGCAAGGGTGGGTTCGGCAACACGCGGTTTAAATCGTCGATCAACCGGGCGCCGCGCAAATCCGGCCCGGGCGAACCCGGCGAGCAGGGGGAATACCGGCTGGAGCTCAAGAGCATCGCGGATGTCGGCCTCGTGGGTTTCCCGAACGCCGGCAAGTCGTCGCTCACCAATCTTATCACGAACGCCCGGCCCAAAACGGCGCCGTACCCCTTCACGACGCTGCACCCGCAGATCGGGATCATCGAATTTCCCGAGGCCTATGACCGCCTCGTGCTCGCCGATGTGCCCGGCTTGATCGCGGGGGCCAGCGAGAACAAAGGGCTCGGGCACCGGTTTCTGCGGCACATCGAGCGCTGCGCCCTGCTGCTCATCATCGTGGACATGGCGGGCGTCGACGGGCGCGATCCGCGCGACGATTACAAGCATCTGCTGCGCGAGCTTGAGCTCTACAACCCGGCGATGCTCAAGAAGCCCCGGCTGGTGGCGGCCAACAAGATGGACGAGGACGCCGCGGTCGTGAATCTGAAGAAATTCAAGACCCGCTACAAAGCCGTTGCCTTGGCGCCAATTTCTTGCCTGAGTGAGTCCGGCATCCCCGGATTGAAAAAAGAACTGTTAAAACGGGTCCGCCGTTTGCGAACAAAGCAAAAATTGTCGCCAAGTGCCGATCAGTAATCAACTTTCCCGCCGCAGTGACGCCCACCAACCAGCCTTTCCGGTCTGTGTCGCCTTCGAATCCGCCCTTCAACCCGGTTTCGGAGCAGAGGCAGTTGCTCATGCGCGCCAATCGTCTGCTGGGCTCGGCCCTCATCGAACACAATCTGGTCAAGTTTGAGGATTTGGAGTCGGCCAACGAGCGTTTGCTCGAGCTTTCGGCGCAGAGCGAATTCCGCCAGGCTTCCGTCCTCGGCATCCTCGTCAACGAAAAGAAGGTCCTGCGCGAAGAGGATCTCATCCACCTGGCGATCGAGGAGCTGGGCTTGGGGGCTGTCGATCTGCGCAATTACGATGTCCCCGAGGATCTGCGCAAGACGCTCGACCTGCCGATGTGCTGGGCGACCTGGACGGTCCCCTACGACACCGAGGAGGATTTTCATTTTCTGGCCACCGCTTACTGTTTCAGCCCGGCGGTGAAGACGTATTGGGAGAAAAAGCTCCGCAGTCCGATCATCTGGCAGGTGACCTCGATGGAGGTCATCACGGACTTTCTCGACCGGTTGCAGGCGGAGCGCGAGAGTCTGGCCAAAATCACGGGCTCGCGGGCGCCGTTCGCGACCGGAACCTGACCATGCCCCTGGGACGCATCCAGACGCAGATTCTCGACAAGCTCGAGGAGATGGGCAAATTGCCCTCCGACCAGAAGGCGGAGTTGCTCTCGCGTCCCGACGAATTGACGGGCGACCAGATGGATTCGCTGCTGCAGCAGGATTTCCGCATCACGTCCTTTCAGCTGCACCTGGCCAAATGCCGCGCCCTCGGACTCACGCCATTCAACGTCGCCCGCTACAAGGTCAACAATTCGACCTTTGAGCGCATCGACCTCGAATTCTGCCAGAAGAACATCATCCTGCCGATCGGGCAGGTGGGCAGCATGCTGCTGGTGGCGTTTGCCAATCCTTTCGACACCTCCGTCGCCACCAAAATCCAGGACAAGACCGGACTGCGGGTCATCCGCCTCCTCGGGCGCGACCAGGACATCCGCGAGAAGCTGAAGAAGGACCAGGGCAACGACGAGGTCCGCTTCTCGGACGTGGTCGACCAGCTCGGCGCCGAGTTCACCGAGACCGAAGTCGACATCAAGGACGAGGATCTCGAGAGCGAGGAATCCGCCCCGATCATCCAGCTGGCCAACCGCATCATCGAGGACGCGTATTTTGCCGGCGCCTCGGACATTCATATTGAACCGTGGGAAAAGGAACTCGTGGTTCGCTACCGCGTGGACGGTCTCACGCAGGAAAAGCTTCGCCTGCCGGCCAAGGTCATGGGCGCGCTCGTGGCCCGCGTGAAGATCATGTCCAACCTCGACATCGCGGAACGCCGCCTGCCGCAGGACGGACGCATCATTTTCAAGCAGCACAACAAAAAGAACATCGACATCGATCTTCGCGTTTCCACCGCGCCGCTCAACCACGGCGAAGGCGTGGTCATGCGTATTCTCGACAAGCAGAAGAGCACGCTGCCGCTGACCGCCCTCGGCTACTCGGAGTCCAACCTGGCGCGCTACCGCGATTGCATCCGGCAGCCGTACGGCATGATCCTGCATTGCGGGCCCACCGGCTCGGGCAAATCGATGACCCTTTATTCGGCGCTCAACGAGGTCAACACGCCCGATCTCGTGATCCGCACCGCCGAGGATCCGATCGAATACACGCTCGCCGGCATCAACCAGATGCAGATGCACCGCCAGATCGGCCTGACCTTTGCCACGGCGCTCCGCTCGTTCCTCCGGCAGGACCCCGACGTCATTCTCGTGGGCGAAATTCGTGACAAGGAAACGGCGAACATCGCCGTCGAGGCCGCGCTGACCGGCCATCTTCTTCTCAGCACGCTTCACACCAACGACGCACCCTCGACGGTCGCCCGCCTCACCGACATGGGCATCGAGCCGTTCATGATTTCGTCCTCGCTCATCTGTGTCTGCGCCCAGCGTCTGATGCGCCGGGTCTGCAAGTCCTGCCGCCAGCCCTACATTCCCGAGGGCCGCGAGAAAGAGGTGATCGAGAAGGCCATCGGCTGGAGCGGACAGATCTACAAGGCCAGCCCCCGCGGCTGCCCCAAGTGCGCCAACACCGGTTACAAGGGCCGGATCGGCATCCACGAGCTCATGATCACCAACGAGGAGATCGTCGACGCCATCAACAAGCAGGTGGAAACCGCCGAGTTGAAGCGGTGCGCGATGCGCGGCGGCATGAAAACCCTCCACCAGGACAGCGTGCTCAAGGTCAAGGAGGGCGTCACGTCCCTCGCCGAGGCGCTCAGCATCGTCCCGCAGGACATGGAACTGCGCGGCTGACGCGCGCTTGCCTCCCGCCCGCCGGAGCGCATGCTCCGCGGGATGAAACACAAGGCCTTGCGAAAGAAGATCGCGCGCCTGGAAACGGCGCTGACGGCAAAACACGAGCACCTGGCGGAACTGAAGCGCCGCCTGCCGCCCGAGGAAGTGAAGGATTATCAGTTGCGCGGACCGGAGGGCTTCGTGCCCCTGTCCCGGTTGTTTCACGGGAAAAAAGACCTGATCGTCGTGCACAACATGGGCCGGCAGTGCCGCTTTTGCACGATGTGGGCCGACGGATTCAACGGCCTCCTCCCGCACCTGGCGGACCGGGCGGGGTTCGCCGTCGTGTCGCCCGATGCCGTCGGCGTGCAGCAGAAGTTCGCCGCGAGTCGCGGCTGGAAATTCCCGTTCTATTCGGGCAAAGGGACGTCCTTCATCAAGGACATGGGCTTTTTGCCGACCCCATCCGAGCCGATGCCCGGCGTGTCCACTTTCCGCCGGCGTGGCGCGAAAATCTTCCGCGTCGCGCAGGCGCATTTCGGACCGTTCGATTCGTTCTGCCCGTCCTGGCATTTCTTCGCCCTGCTCTTCGGCGGCGCCGGCGACTGGGCCCCGAAATTCCGGTATTGAGCGCCGCACGGAGGCGTCCGGGGAAGAACGGATGAATTACTGGACTGAATTTTCCGTCGTCGCGGGGGCGCACCTCCTCGGCGTGGCCAGCCCCGGGCCCGATTTTGCCCTGGTGGTCCGGCAGAGCATCACGCACGGCCGGCGCGCCGCGATCGCCACCAGCCTGGGCATCGGCACCGGCATTCTGGTCCACGTTTCCTATTCGTTGCTCGGGATCGGCGTGCTGATCCGCAGCTCGGAACTCTGGTTCGGCGTCGTGAAATATTCCGGGGCCGCCTACCTGGTCTGGCTCGGGGGCAAAGCGCTCGCTTCCCGGCCGCGGAAAACCACGGCGGCAGAAAGCAACGGGACGGCGACCGCGCCGCCTCCCGGCGCACCCTCCCGGCGCGGCGCCTTCGCCACCGGGTTCGTCGTCAATGTGCTCAATCCCAAGGCGGCCCTGTTTTTCATCGGACTCTTCCTCACGGCGATCAGCCCGCACACTCCGCGGCTGATCCAGGCCGGCTACGGACTGTGGATGGCCGTGGCCACGGCCGGTTGGTTCACCATGGTCGCGATTTTCTTCACGCGCGACAACGTCCGGAGGAAATTTCTCCGCTTCGGCCACTGGTTCGAGCGGGGCATGGGCGTGCTGCTGCTGGCGCTGGCCTTGCGCCTCGCCCTGGCCGGTCTGAAATAGGATTGTGACAAATCGTTCGCCCGCCGTGCAGGAGTTTGCCAGCGCGGCGCGGGTGTGGTATCGCTTGACGCCATGCCCGCAAGCAAAGAACCGTTCGCGCAATCCCGCGGCATCGAGGCCGGGCATGCCGGACACCGGAATCAGGTGGAGGGCGCCCTGCCGCTGGAGGCCGTGCAGCGCGAATTTGTCCGCACCGGGGTTGATTTTCTGGCTGTGCTCGAAGGGAGCCGTCTGCTGGGATTGTGCGCGCGGCGCGACATAGCCGATGCGCTGGGGGCACGTTTCGGCTTTGCTCTGAACGCCCAGCGTCCTGTCCGTTTCTTTCTCATGCCGAATCCGCTGGTCTTCCCTCTCGGACTGCCGCTGGCGGAGGTTTTCCAGGCCCTGGCCGCGCGGGGCGACCGGAATTTTTTTGACGACGTGTTGCTGGTGGACGCGCAGGGCGGCTACGTCGGGCTGGTCTTTGTCCATACGCTGGTCCGGCTGCAAACCGGCATCCTGGCGGGCAATATTGCGGCGCTCGAGACGTCCCGCCGGGAAATCGTGGAGCAGAACCGGCGGATGGAGGACGATCTGCGCATGGCCCGGGAGGTGCAGCTGGCGCTGATGCCCGCCGACCATCCTCCGGTGAGCGGGCGCTGCGGCACCCTGCGGCTGGCGCATCTCTACCAGCCGGCGGGCGGAGTGAGCGGGGATTTTTTCGATGTGCTGGTCTTGTCCGAATCTTCGGTGGGCCTGCTGGTCTGCGATGTGATGGGACACGGCGTGCGCTCGGCACTCATCACCGCGATGATCCGCGCCATGGTCGAGGAGTTGCGCCCCGTGGCCGCCGACCCGGCGGTGCTGCTCACGCGCATGAACGCCGATCTCACCCGGCTGCTCCGGCGAACGGGCGATATGATCTTTGTCACGGCTGCCTATGTCGTGGTGGACGCGAACGAAGGCCAGCTGCGTTACGCGGTGGCCGGGCACCCCGTGCCGTTGCACGGATCGGTTGAAGAAGGGTGCACCTGTCCTCTCAAGCACGGTTCCGAAGCGGTCGGGCCGGCCCTCGGGCTGATGGATGATTTCACTTTCGAGGCCGGCGCGGAGAAATTCGGCCCCGGGGATCGCGTGTTGCTATACACGGACGGGGTGTTCGAAGCGCCCGATGCCAAGGGAGAAGAGTTCGGCCAGAGGCGGCTGGGGGAGGTCTTGGCCGGGTCCCGCGCCTTGCCGCTCGCCGCGGCACTGCCGGCCCTGCTTTCCGCGGCGGAGAAATTTTCCGGCGGCAGCGCCTTTGGCGACGACGTCTGCCTGCTCGCCGCCGAACTGGGCGACGCCCAAACCTGAGCCGGGATATTCCAGTTGAAACAAGGTGGAACCGGACCTCCGTGGCCGGTTTTTCTTGCGGGCCCCCGATCAGCCCGCCCGGAGGTCGGGATCCACCTTCCACGAGAGCAGGTTCGCAGGGAAATCACTCTCAACTGCAGGAGTCCGGCTGAGCCGGGGTCATCCAGTTGCGGGGACGTGGCCCAGGGAGGTGGCGGCCTGGTCCCGCCACAATTGTTGCGCGACCAGCGCACAACCTGCCCCGATTTCTCTCTCTGCCTGAGCCGGGCTTGCAGTGAAACGGGTTTTCCCGTGTTCTGCGGCGGGTCGCCGCGCTCGGCCCACGCATGAATCAATCTCTGCCCGCCAACCCCCGCGACGGGAAGCCCTCCGCCCAGATTCGCGCGGCGGCGGAGCGCCATTTTGAGGACGGAAGCCGGCGCATGGCGGCGGGGCGGGATCGCGAAGCGCTGGCGGATTTTCGCGCCGCGTTGGAATTGTGCCCGGACTTGGGCGAGGCGGAGCTCAACGTCGGTTTGCTGTTGGAGAAGGACGGCACGCTTGAGGACGCGCTGGCGTGTTGTCGGCGCGCAGCGACGCTTTTGCCGGACCGTGCGGAGAGTCATTTTGCCGTGGGCAACCTCTGCCTGAAAACCCGGCGACTCGGCGAAGCGGTGGAGGCTTTTCGGCGGGCTCTGGCCTGCCAGCCGGCCTTTCCGCAGGCTTGGTTGAATCTGGGCAACGCCCTCCGGCTGGCCAACGATCTTTCCGGGGCGGTCGACTGCTACCAGCGGGCCGGGGCGTTGCGACCGGAGTCGGTGGAGGTTCAGGTCAATCTGGCCAATGCCTACCGGGCGCAGAATCTCCTGCCCGAGTCGCTGGCGGCCGGCGAGCGGGCGTTGGCGCTCGACCCGGAGCGGCCCGAGGCCCACCTGAATTACGCGATGGCGCTCCTGGTTTCGGGGGAACTGGGCCGGGCGTGGCCGCACGCGGAATACCGGCATGCGTGGAAATTGGGCGGGGCGGGGCGGGAGTTTTCCCAGCCGCGATGGGCCGGCGGGACCGTGCCCGCGGGCCGGCGCATTCTGCTTCACGGGGAACAGGGATTGGGCGACACGCTGCAGTTTGTCCGCTACGTGCCGCTGGTGGCGAAACTCGGTGCCACGGTGCATCTGGAAGTGCAGGCGCCGCTGCGCGATCTGCTCGCCGCCTCGCTGCCGGAGGCTGCGTCGGTAACCGCGTTTGGCCACGCGCTGCCCGAATTCGACCTGCATTGCCCCCTGCCGAGCCTGCCGCTCGCGTTCGGCACGGAACTGGCGACGATCCCCGCGCGTGTCCCGTACGTGCGCGTGCCGCCGGCGCAGGTGGAGCGGTGGCGCGGATTTTTCGGCGGCGGTGCACGGCCGAAGATCGGCCTGGCCTGGGCCGGCAACCCGACCCACCCGAACGATTACAACCGTTCGCTGCCGCTGGCAAAACTGCGCGACGTCTTTGCCGGCGTATCCGGAGCGCGGTTCTTCAGCCTGAAGAAGGAGGTGTCGGCGGCCGACGCGGTGCTCCTCCAAGAAAGTCCCGAAGTGGTGAACCTGGCTCCGCATCTGGGCGACTTCGCCGACACGGCGGCGCTGATCGAACAACTGGACCTGGTCATTGCGGTGGACACTTCCGTCGCGCACCTCACCGGCGCGCTGGGCCGGCCGCTTTGGGTGCTGCTGCCTTTTTCGCCGGATTGGCGCTGGCTCCTCGGCCGTGAAGACTCGCCCTGGTATCCTTCGGCGCGGCTGTTCCGCCAGCCCCGGACGGACGATTGGGACAACGTGGTCGCGCGGGTGCGGACAGAGATCGAGGTTTTTTGCAAGGCGTTCCGCCCTGTGTCCAAATCCTCCCCGGCGAGCACACCGCCTGCTACCGAATCATTATGAAATCAGGCGTTTTTCTTGGACTGTTGATGTTGGTTCAGACCGCAACTTGGGCGGACGCGGCGGCTTCCCGACGCAAGGTCATCATCGACCAGGACGCCTTCGGTCCGGGCGGGCCGAATTTACAGCCCATCTTGATGGTCCTGCAGGCGCCCGACGTCGAGGTCCTCGGCATCACAATCGAAAGCGGCGACGGCTGGCAGAAGGAGAACGTGGCACACACCCTGCGCATGCTCGAACTCGTGGGCCGCACCGACGTGCCGGTGGTGGCGGGAGCGACCTACCCGCTGGTCAATTCGCAGGAGGAGACGAAACGCTGGGAAAGGCTCTACGGGAAATTGCCGTACAAGGGCGCCTGGATGGAGGAGTGGCCCGACTACAACACCATGAACCGTCCCCACTACCATGCGGCCGCGGTGGTGCCACCTCTGGTCGAAGGGGAGCCGACCCACAAACCTCTGGACGAAACCGCCGCGGCGTTTCTGGTCCGCAAGGTGCGCGAGTTTCCCGGCGAGGTCACGGTGCTGGCGATGGGACCGTTCACGAATCTGGCGCTCGCCGCCCGGCTGGACGACGATTTCGCGAAAAACGCGCAGGAGCTCGTGATCATGGGCGGCAGTTTCAACCCGCACGCGCCCGACCGCGATGAGTTTGCCCTCCAGTTCATCTACAGCCCGCGCGTCGAGTTCAACAGCCGCTGGGACCCGGAGGCCGCGCACATCATGCTGCACGCGGGCTGGCGCAAGATCACCGCAGTGCCGACCGACGCCACCGTGCCGACGAAGCTGACGCCGGAACTGGTCCGCACCGCCACGGCCTCCGGCACACCGGTCGCCAAATACACCGCCCAATACGCCCTGACCGGGTTCCCGATGTGGGACGAGGTGGCCGCAGGCGTTTTTCTGGATCCGGCGCTGGTCCGACGCAGCGAAAAACTGGCGATGGACATCGATACCGAACACGCCGCGAACTACGGCGCGACGCTCAGCTGGCCGGCGGGCGGCGGCCCCGGGCTGGGCGAGCCGGACGTCATCGTGGTCTTCACCATCGATGTGCCGGGACTCGAGAAGCTGTTTGTGGAAACAATCGGCCGCCCGGCGCGGTGAACTGGTCTCGCTGCTTTCTGTTGCGCGGCCTGCGCGCATCCTACGGCCGGGTTTGCCGCGGATTGTGCGGAGGGCCGTTGAGGGCAACGGCCCCTACCGGTCGAGACCAAGCTCTGTGCGGGAGTCCGGTCACTGTCTCGGTTCGGGCCAATAGCCTGTGGGCGGGGTGCCCTCACCCCGCGAGGCATGCGCTGCGAAATATTAAACCCGCGGGGTGGGGCACCCCGCCTGCAACGGAACAGGCTCAAGCCGGCTCGCTATTGGTCCGCTAACTTTCGCCCGGGACTACCCGGTAGATGCCTTGCCCCCAAGCGCCCTCGGCGAATTCTGCATTGCAACTGAGTTTACAGGGTCAGTGCAACAGGCCGGCCAAATCCCGCCCCAGCGACCAGCCGAGCGCGGCGTCGATCGACACCGCTTCATACAAAACGACGATCGACCAGAAGACGATTTGGTAACCCGTCTTGGCGTTCTTATGCCGGAGGATCTGCTGGGCGGTGAAGGCCGCGGGCCAGCCGCCGGCGAATTCCAAGGCATGCAACCAAATCTCAGGCACGCGGCCGCCGCCGGCCTGGGCACGGCGTTTATCGAACCAATAGAACACGAAAGTGAGGCCATTCAGCGCGGCCAAGGCCGCGAAAAGCGGCGCGTGGTCCCCGGTTCCGGCGAGCCGGTGGAGCGCCGTCGCCGGCGCCGCGAGCAGAAGGAGAAGGCCAAGCCAGAACATGCCGGATCAAACCCCGCGGGTCGTCGCGGACCATTCACCCCAAGGTGCTCCCGAGGCGTCTTCAATTCCGATGGCAGGCGTCAAAACCGGCGGCGATAGGTCGGCGCCCCTGGCTCGCACGGTCAAGGCAGCGGGCCCAGGCCCCGGTTGGCGCACCACCGGCTGCCGTAGCCACCGCTCGAATGCAATTCAGCGTAACCGAAGTCTATCGCGAGATGGTGCTGCGGATCTGTGAGGCTGAGGTTCATCGCCCCGCCGTATTCGCTGTAACCGTGGCTGCCTACGCCGACCGTAAAAGAGAATGATCCGTGAATCTCCGCCTCCCGGCGAATCTGGACGGAGGTAAGGCTGGTTTTATCGGTCGTGGCATCCAATCCGGCAGCCGGCGCGGCCGGCGTGGGGTTGATGAACTGCTCGACGTCATGGTCGAGCTGGCTGAGCTCGGGCGCGGTCAGCTGGGTAAGTCCGGCATTTTGGCGCTCATCGCCCGACAGGCGCTGGGAAAACTGCGCGGTGCGTGGTTCGACTGGTTTGGCGGCCAGCGCGACGTCATGACGCACGAGCGCATCCAGGACGGCCAACTGGTCGGAGGAGAGGCGCGTCAGCCCGGCCTGGGCGGACTCGGCCGGGCTCAAAGTGGCGGAAAAACGCTGGACATCGGCCTGTGGCGGGGCCGCAAAGAGAGTCAGGGCGGAAGCTATCCAAGCGAGGGTCAGGAGCGCACGGATTTTCATGAGACAACGGGTCTGATAGCGTAGTGACGCTGCGGAGTCGATCCGGTTCCACTTTATTTTCGATGGGTCCGCTACCCCGAAGCCTGCCTCGGTTTGGGCTGAAAAAAGTGGGAGCGAGCAAGCTCGCTCCCGCAAAATCCCCGGCTCAGACCAGAAGCAGGGCGGGTTTTTCGAGGATGTCCTTGAGGGCGGCGAGGTACTGGGCGCCCAAGGCGCCATCGACCGCACGGTGGTCGCAGGAAAGCGTCAGGCTGAGCGTCTGGCCGACCACGATCTGCCCGTTTTTCACCACGGGTTTGGTCACCGTGGTGCCGACGGCGAGGATGGCGGCGTTGGGCGGGTTGATGATCGCGGAGAACTTTGTGACACCCATCATGCCAAGGTTCGACACGCAGAAGGTGCCGCCGGTGTATTCGTCGGGCTTGAGTTTCTTCTCCTTGGCCCGCTTGCCGAGGGACTTCGCCTCGGTGCTGATTTGGAAAAGGCTCTTGAGGTGCGTGTCGCGGACGACGGGCGTGATGAGCCCGTCCTCGATCGCGACGGCAAACGACACATGGGCGGCGCCATGATACTGGATGCCGGTGCCCGTCCACGAAGTGTTGACGCCCGGGACGCGGCGGAGGGCGGAGGCGCTGGCCTTGAGGATGAAATCGTTGACCGAAAGCTTCACGCCTTCCTTTTCGAGGCCGGTGTTGAGCTGCTGGCGCAGGGCGAGCAACGGTTCGGCGTCGACTTCGATCTCGACGTAGAAATGGGGGAGCTGGGTCTTGGCCTCGACCAGGCGCTTGGCGATGGTCGCGCGCATGTTGGAGGCCGGGGCGAAGCGTTCCTCCTGGATGGGGCCGGCGGCGAAGAGCGAAGGTGCGTCGCCGCGGGGTGAGGGCGCCCCGCCCACAGCGGCGGCGGATTTGAGGAGAGCGGGGTTGGCGGCGGCGGCGAGGACGTCGGCTTTGACGATGCGGCCGTGCGGGCCGGAGCCGGTCACGCGGGTCGGGTCGATCTTTTCGTTGGCGGCAATCTTGCGGGCCAGCGGGGAGATTTTGAGGCGGGCGTCGGAGGAGGGCGGAGTGGCGGGTGCGGATTGTGGAATGGACGACGGCGACGGCGCGGCGGCCTCGCGGGGTGGGGGCACCCCGCCCACAGGGGCAGACGGGGCGGGCTCCGGCTTCTGGGAAGGCGCTGAAGCAGGCTGGGAAGCCTGCGCTACGGGAGCCGAGGCGGCGTGGGTATCACCCTTCGGCGCGGGGGCCGCGGGAGCTTCGACGGTTTCGCCCGGCTTGCCGACGGCACAGAGGGGGGCGCCGATGGCGATCTGCGAACCGGCCGGCGCGAAAATCTTCAGAAGCGTGCCGGCGAAGAACGATTCGAGTTCCATCGTGGCCTTGTCGGTCTCGATCTCGGCGAGCATGTCGCCGGATTTGACGGCGTCGCCTTCCTTTTTCAGCCATTTGATCAGCGTGCCCACCGTCATGGTGTCGCTGAGTTTGGGCATATCGATGATTTGGGCCATGGGAAGAAGTAGTGGGCAGCGAGTAGTGGGTAGTGAGTAGTTCGCTGCGGTTAATTTTTTCGGGTTTTGTGATTGGCTGAAAGTCGGTGTTGATGAGAGACGGGCTGTCGTTGCGTGATGCTCGCTACTCGCTACCCGCGAGTCGCTACTATTTCATCACGTCGACAGCGGCGGCGAAGATGCGTTCGACGGTCGGGAGCTGGAGTTTTTCGACCGGCGGAGAATAAATCGCCGGGGAGTCGATCGAGCTGACGCGTTTGACCGGAGCGTCAAGGTAGTCGAAAGCTTTTTCCTGGATGAGGCACGCGACCATGGCGCCGACGGAACAGAAGGGCTTGGATTCCTCGACGTAGAGCGCGCGGTTGGTTTTCATGACCGAGGCGAGGATTGTCTCCTCGTCCAACGGGCGGATCGAGCGCAGGTCGACGACCTCGGCGTTGATGTTGTGCCGTTCCTTGAGAAGGTCGGCGGACTTGAGGGCCATCTGGATGGCGCGGCCGTGGCCGATGATGGACAGGTCGGTGCCCTCGCGCAGGACGTTGGCCTTGCCCAGCGGGACGAGATGTTCGCCTTCCGGAACCTCGCCCGGTTCGCCGTAGAGGAGGGTATTTTCGAGGAAGATGACGGGGTCGTTGTCGCGGATGGCGGACTTGAGCAGACCCTTGGCGTCGGCGGCGGTGGAGGGTACGACGACCTTGATTCCGGGATGGTAGGCGGCGATGGATTCAGGGGTATGCGAGTGGGTGGCGCCGACATTGGTGCCGCCGTTGGCGGGACCGCGCAGGACGATGGGGCAGTTGATCAAGCCGCCGGACATGTAGCGGACGTTGGCGGCGTTGTTGAAGATCTGGTCGAAGGCGACGGAGTAGAAACTGAAGAACATCAGCTCCATGACCGGGCGGAGGCCGAGCATCGAGGCGCCGAGGCCCACGCCGATGAAGCCCGCCTCGCTGATGGGCGTGTCGACGATGCGTTTCGGGCCGTATTTGGCAAGGAGACCCTCGGTGATCTTGTAGGCGCCGTTGAACTGGGCGACTTCCTCTCCCATGATGACGACGTTCGGATCGCGGTCGAGTTCCTCGGCCATGGCGTGCCGGAGAGCTTCGCGGTAAGTGATGATGGGCATGGAGACAGTGACAGTGGAAAGTGAAAGGGAGAGTGAGAGGCTGGGCGTTCAGTTGAAGAAGAGAGAGCCCTGGGACTTGCGGTCGGCGGGATTGTCCGCCTCCCAGTAAACGTCCTTTTGCAGGTCCTCGACGGTCGGGTAGGGGCTGGCCTCGGCGAACTGCGCGGAATTCTCGGCCTCGGCGCGCGCGGATTCGTCGATCTGGGTGATGATCTCCTCGGTGAGAACTTTTTCCTCCACGAGCAGGTTTTGGAAAACCATGAGCGGATCCTTGGTTTTCTTGTATTCCTCGATCTCATTTTTGTCGCGGTAGGTCGTGTCCGGGTCGGCCACGGAGTGCCCGCGATAACGGTAGGTGCGGATTTCCAAAATGCTCGGCAGCGATTTCTCGTGGGCGAGTTTGAGGGCGGCGGCGATCCGGTCGCGCACGGCGAGGACGTCGTGGCCGTTTTCGACGATGTCCCAGTTCATGCCGTAGCCCTCGGCGCGCTGGGCCAGGCTGGGGCCGGCGGAGGAGCGTTCCTGGCTGGTGCCCATCGAGTAGCCATTGTTTTCGATGACAAAGATGACGGGCAGCGACCAGAGCGCCGCGAGGTTGTAGGATTCATGGACCGCGCCCTGGTTGACCGCGCCGTCGCCCATGAAGGTGAGGCAGGCGCCCTTGCGGCCCTGGTATTTCAGGCCGTAAGCCAGCCCGGCGCCGAGCGGAACCTGGCCGCCGACAATGCCGTGACCGCCCCAGAAGTTGCGGGAGGGGTCGAAGAAATGCATCGATCCCCCCTTGCCCTTGGAGCAGCCGGTGCATTTGCCATAAAGTTCCGCCATCATCTCGTTCATCCCCATGCCGACGGCGAGGCCGTGGCCGTGGTCGCGGTACGCCGTGATGATATGGTCGTCCTTGCCCATTACGGAAACACAGCCGATCGCCACCGATTCCTGCCCGATGTACAGGTGGAGAAAGCCGCCAATCTTGCCCTGCTGATAACTGCGCAGGCAACGCTCCTCGAAACGGCGGAGTCGGACCATGTCTCGGTAAAGCTGGATCAACTCGTCGTGGCCCAGCCGGGCGTTGATATGAGCCAGCCGGGCATTGTAGCCGGCGACATCCTCGGATTTTTTCCCAGCGTGGGTTTTCTTGCTCACAAAAAATATTTTGAGTTTGAAGTAATTTCTGGACGTGAATTCTCGTCATCCCGAGAAACCCGGGGGAACACAAGCGAAAGTTTTAACGAAGACAGGATTAGCTCGCTCTTTTTTACCGTGCGGCTCCTCCACCCGGGCCCCGTTCAAGGGGCGGGCGTGATCTGCTCGACGGTGATTTTGATCGGCGATACCGAGCAATCCGCCCGCAAAGCCACAAACCGATCGCGATACTGGTCAAAGATCGGCCAAAGCGCGGCCTGATCGGTCTCTGGGATGGGTAAATCATTGATCTTTAGTCGGCTAAAAAACGCAAAGCTCCCCTCCATGATATCGGGCGGGAGCTGCTCGATCGGCTGCCGGCAGCGGAACAGGAACATCAGCCAGTGGGTGTCACCCTGGTAGGCCTTCTCGGCGATCATGGCGAACAAATGCATGTCGGCCTCGCGGACCTCCAGGCCGGTTTCCTCCAGGGTCTCGCGCACGGCGCATTGCAGCGGGGACTCCCCCGTCGCCATTTCCAATTTTCCACCGATGGGAGTCCACACGCCGAGATTCGGCTGTTTGGCGCGTAGCATCAGCAACTGTTCCCCGGCGCGGTTTTCAATGAAGACCAAGACGCTGATTTTGTAGGGCAAAACTTGAGACATGCAAAATTGAGCGTGACCTTTGGGTAAAGTCGGGCAAACAAATCTTTGTAACGGGCCGCATGCACATGCTGCCCGTTTTGCTTTCCTCCTCCGTCACCGTCCTGGATTGCGGCTCCCACCGCACCGCGCTCGCGGTTTTCCGCCGGACCCGGACCGGCCGCCTTCAACTGCGGCGGTTCCTCGCGGAAAATCTCGCGATCGAATCCGGCGCCGGAGCTGCCTGGCTGGACCAAACTGCGGCCGCGTTGCGGGTGCTGCGCCGCAAAGTCCGCAGTCCCGGGCCCGTAACGCTCGTCCTGCCCGCCCACCTGGCGCTGACCAAACTGATTCGCGTGCCGCAGATGGAAGCCGCGAAACAGGAGAAGATCATCCGTTTCGAAGCGCAGGAGAACATCCCGTACCCGCTCGCCGAAGTCGCGTGGGATCACGTGGTCTTGCGGGCTGGCGACGGGGGCGGCGAGGTCCTGCTCGCCGCCGCGAAACTCGATGTGATCGATCCGCTTTGTGCGACCGTGGAAGCAGCGGGTTTCGACCTAGGCGGAATGTGGCCGGCCGTGCTCACCACGCTGGCAGCCGCCCGGCTCGCCGCTCCATCGACCGGTTCGGCGGTTCTGCACGTCAATGTGGGCATACGTTCAGCCATTCTGGTTCTCCGGGATAAAGAGCAGATGCAATTTCGTACGCTCTCGCTCGGCGGCCCTCCGACTGAAGCGGTCGCGTCAAACCCAGCCGGCGACGACTCGCGACCGCCGGATTCGGAATCGCGCGAACGGGTCGAGCCCGACTCACGGATCGCCGGTGAAGAGCTGGCCGCTCGACTCGCGGAGGAAATCACCCGCTCGGTCCTTCATTTCCAGCGGCATGCCGCCCTGCGCAACCCGGAGCGAATCCTGCTGACGGGACCAGGCAGCCGTCTGCGCGGATTTTCCACCGCGTTGGCGGCCCGGCTCGCCCTGCCGGTGGAACGGCCCGGCTGGCGGGACGTCGTAGAATTCTGCCCGGATTCCGGTGTCGCCGGCAATGATGACGCGTCCGCGGAGCTGTCCGACCTCATCGGAGCGGCCGCGCTTCTGCTCCTGCCTGCGCCGGTTTCGCTCAATCTGCTGCCTTCCGACCGCCGGGCCCGGCAGGAATTCCGCCGGCGCCGGCCTTGGCTGGTGCTCGCCGCCGGGCTGGCGGCGTGTGCGCTCGCCGCTCCCCTATTGCAAACGCGGCAGGCGATCACAGAGGTGCGGCGGCGGATCGCTGAGGAAGAGCGGACCCTGGTTCCATTGCGCAGCTCCGCGGCCCGCCTCGCGAAAAACCTCCGGCAACTCGAGCGGGTCAACTCGCAGCTGGCGGCCCTGCGGCGCGGGCGGGACGCCCGGACCGGCTGGCTCGGCCTGCTGGCGGATTTGCAACTGCGCTTGGGCATCGTGGAGGATGTTTGGCTGGAGCGGATGCAAGTTGTGCCGGCCGGGCCGAAGTCGAAGCCGGAGTCTTCGGCAAACCCGCCGGTGTCTCCTTTGCGCATTGCGGTTTCCGGGCGCATCCTGGACCGCTCGCGCCCGGGGGCAGCCGCCACCGACGCCGCGTCCGGGCGCGCGAAAAACCTGCTCCGCAGTCTGGCGGCCTCCCCGTACGTGGCCGCCGTCGAGGAGGAGCGCTTCGACGAAAGCCAGCCGGGTCTGTGGCGCTTTGAGCTGGTGCTGCGTTGCCGGGGCGACCGACCTCTCTGAACCATGGACGGGATCAAGCGTCATCCATTTCTGGCCGGCTGGTTTGTCCTTTGCGCGATGACGGCTGGCGGCGGCGCGGGCTGGCTCTACCGGCTGCGGCACATTTACGCCCGCGAAGTGGCGCGACTGGAGCAAAAATCCCGGGACCTCGACCGGTTCGCCCAACTCGTTCCGGCGGCGAACCCGGAAAACGAGATCGCGGCCAAGGCTGCGCTCTCGGCGGCCGAACGGCAGTTGACCGAATCGCGAGCGGGTTTCGTTGTGACTGCGGCACCGGATCCAGCCCTAGCGCCTTTGCCCGCCAATCCGGTGGAGGCCTATTTCGATCTTTGCGCGTTCGTGGAGCGCATGCGCGGACTGGCCGGGCAAAACCGCGTTGGGCTCAAGCCGAACGAGCGCTTCGGATTTGCCGCCTACGCCGTCGAAGGACCGGAGGCGGCGCTGCTCCCGGAAGTGTGCCGGCAGCGCCGCTTGCTGGAGCGATTGCTCGCGGCCCTGTTCGCAGCGGGACCGCATGAATTGCTGGCAGTCGAAAGGGAGCGTCCCGGGGGAGGCGCGTCAGGCCCGACTCGGGAAAATATCCCGGACTATTTCCAGCCCGACCCACGCTTGGACCTGCGGGTGGCGGGTCTGCTTGAGGGCCGGGCGGTCCGGCTCCGGTTTTCCGGGGAAACGGCCGTGTTGCGCGCATTCCTGAACGACCTCGCCGCATCTCCGCAGTGGCTGGTCGTTCGCCGCGTGGAGGTCGAACCGGCTCCTCCCGGCGAGGCGTCGACCCCGGGAGCTACGTCTCCGGCCGCCGCGCCCTTCTTGACGCGGAATTTCTCCGTTTTCACCGTGGTGGTTCAGGCGGTCGAGCCAGTGTCGGCGCCGAGCGCTGTCCTGCCATGAACCTAGAAAGCGTAGTTGAAACGCGGAGGACGCGGAGAGCGCAAAGTGAAAACCCCGGGTTTGTGCTGCCCGTCGACACCTACCCGCTGAGCGAATGTCAGGCCGGCCGCGTTCGTGATTCTTTCGGCTGTTTTTGTGCATCTTGTGCTTTTTGTGGCCATCCCTTCTGCGGAATTTAGGATGAATACAATCTGGCGAAATCATTTTGAAAAGCTGCTGGCGGCGTTCGGTCTGGCCCTTGTGGCGATCGGTCTGGTCTGGAGCTGTGAGATGCGCGAGCCGCGGACGGCCCCACGGGCACTCGAGCGAAAAACGGCTTTCGGGCCGGCGGTTTTTCGACGGAAGGAAGCGGACAATGACGGGCCGCCCGGGCTGCTGGAGTGGACGCCGCCGGTGGCACAGCCGCGCGGCGCGGGCTGGGTTTTTGAATTGTTCACCCCGCCGGCGATCCGGCGCGACCCGGTCACCGGAAACCTGACGCTGGTCCTGCCCGTGGGGGAGGCTCCGGACGGGCTGGAGCTGCTGGCCGTGCACCGGGATCTGTTCCGCTTGCAATTGGCCGGCTATTTCGGTCCGCCGGACAAGCGTACCGCGACCTTCGTCTGCCCGGGGCGCCCCGGGACGATCTTGGCGCACGCCGGAACCCGCCTGCAACAGCTCGGGCTGGTTTTCCGCCGGTTCGAAATCATGCCGTCGGCGGCGCCGGCCGGCGATCCGTCAAATGCCGGGGCCGTGCTGTTGGACGAAAAAACCGGTACGGAAATAATGCTGGGCTGCGGGCTTCCCGCTTTAACCGATACGCTCGTGGCGGTGCTGCGGGTCGGTCCGGCCGGAGCGAAGTCGCTGGAGTTGCGCGAAGGCGACGCCTTTTGCGCGATGCGCTGCGGCTACCGCGTCGAACGGATCAGCCTCGATCCGTCCGAAATCGCAGTGATCAAAACGGATCCGGGGCCGGCGCCACCCATGCGCTGCGTGCTCCGGAACAAGACGACGAATCACGGCGCGGTTGCGGTGGGCGAGACGCGGGAGGAGCCACCGGCTCCAGCCCGAACCTCGCCGGAACAGACCGACTGAATTTCCCATGAAACCAACCTCGATTTCCCGTCTGGTTTTTGTGTGCTGGATCGCCTTCGGCGGACCGCTTTCGTCCCGCGGACATGCGGCTGAGCCGGCGGCGTCCCAGGAATCGGGAGGTGCGACCGGGCCGGGCGTCCCCGGGAACCTCTCGGCAGCGGAAGTACCCGAGTTGTTGCGGCGCGGCCGCCGCCAGTATGCGACGGGTGAGCCGACGGCGGCGGCGCAGACCTTTGCCCGCGTGCTGGAGCTCGATCCGCAGAATCTGGAGGCGAGGCGTTTTCTCGAACGCATTTCCGCCGGTGAGACCGACCGCAACGCGAACCGCACCGAAGCGGTGGCGCACATGCTCAACGAAGTCGAACAGGCCTGGCATCCGGCCGGGGGCACACCCGACGAGACCAGCAGCGGTGGAACGGCCGTCCCGCCGTCCCCGGTTCAGGCGAAGTTGGATTCCATCGTCGTCCCGGCGGTGAATTTCAGCGGCTTGGAGCTGAGCCGCGTCGTGACGACCTTGAGCGCGGTGGCCGAGGAGTTCGATACTTCCGGTGAGGTTCCGAAAGGCGTGAACATTGTCCTGCTCGATCCGGCCGGAGCCAATCCCGCGGTGAACATCACTCTGCACAATCTGCCGCTGCGGCGGGTGCTCGATCTCGTCACGGAGTCCGTCGGCTGCCAGTACGAGGTGCAGGCGGATGCGGTGGTGGTGCGGCCGGCGGGCGGCCCGCAGGCGCTCGAGACCAGATTTTTTCCGGTGTCGCGTTCGACGGTGTTGCGCCTGACCGGCCGGAGCGGCGGGTCGGAACCACCCGGCAAGCGCGGCGATCCGCTCGCAGGCGGCGCACACGAAACGACCTCCACGGTGCGGGACGAGGGCGCGGCGATCCGGAATTTCCTGCAACTCGCCGGCGTGGGTTTCGAGTCCGTGCCGGGCAGCACGCTTGCGTTCGACGGCTCGCAGCTGATCGTCACGCAGACTCCGCGCAACCTGGAACGCGTGGCCAGGATCATGAACCGCTACGCCACCGTGCGGCAGGTCGAGATCGAGGCCAAATTCATGGAAGTGCAGGACGGCGCGCTCGAGGAACTCGGGGTGAACTGGAGCGTGGCGTCGCGGCCCGGCGCCGTCACCACCGCACTCTATCAAACCGCGAACCGCTCCGTGGCCGATGCGTTCACCAATCTCGGCAACAACAAGGACGGGCGCATCGTCGGTGGAACGGACGGCCTCGACCAGTCGATCAGCAACAGCCCGCCGTCGATTCCGGGGACCAACAACCTCGGCGTGAACACCAGCCCGCTGGCCACGGTCACGGGTATGCTCGGCGAATTCAACGTCAACGCCGTGGTCCGCGCCCTGGCGCAGAAAAGCGGCACGGAGCTCCTCAGCGCGCCGAAACTCACGGTGCTTTCGGGCAGTTCCGCGACGATCACCGTGGCCCAGGAGCTGCGCTATCCGCAGGCGTACGGCCAGGTGCAGAGCCAGGTCGGCACCGGCAGCTCCAGCGGTGGCGGCTCGGCGGGCGTCGCGATCACCGCGGGCACGCCGCAGGATTTCACCACGCGCAACATCGGCGTGGAGCTGAAAGTCACGCCCACGGTCGAGGAAGACGATCGCAGCATCAGCCTGGAGTTGAATCCGAAGGTGACCGAGTTCGAAGGTTTCGTCGAGTACGGCGGGCAGAGCATCGCGATCGCAGGCAGTCCGGCAACGACGGTGACGATCCCGTCCGGTTTCTACCAGCCGATCTTCGGCGTGCGGGAGCTCACGACCCGGGTGACGCTGTGGGACGGCGCCACGCTGGTGATGGGCGGGCTCACGCGTCAGGACGTGAAGAAGAGCAACGACAAGGTCCCGGTGATCGGCAACATTCCGGTGCTCGGCCGGCTTTTCCGCAGCACCGGCGAGAGCACGCAGAAACGCAACCTGCTCATCTTCGTGACCGCGCGGCTTGTGACCCCCGGTGGCGCGTCGATCACGCCGGCCGAACCGCGTCCCGCGTCATCGGTGGAAGCGGCCCCGCCAAAACCCTCCGCCACCAAAAGCCCGACAGGAACAGCCCGGTAAAGGCAATCCGGTAAGGGCCATCCGGTAGGGGCGCTTGCCCCCAAGCGCCCTCAATCGCCCGGAGGCCGTTGAGGGCAACGGCCCCTACCAATCGGGCCGGTCTCGCGAAAGCTGAGAAGATCCACAAGGTGACCTCATTTCGCCGACCTCTGATGGCGATGTCTCCGGAGATGGAAGACTGATATTTTTGGGCGAAACGTGAACGACCCAACCAAGCGGGCAACCAACTCGGCCGACGGGAGGTTGATCGCAACGTTTGGTGGCTGGATCGCGGGCAGTTTGCGCCTTGCTCGGGCCCGGCAGAGTCCGCACCTTTCATTCCGTGAGCCAGGCTGCCCTTCCTGCCAACGATTCCGCTGATTTCCGGTTCGGTGCGCCGGCGGCGTTCGTGGCCGGGTTTTTGCTTTTGGTGATAACGGCTCTGTCCTGGCATCTCTGGCCGGAGTGGGCGCACAACCCCGATCTTTCCCACGGGATCTTCACGCCGATCATCTGCCTGGTTTTGGCGGGCGAAAGCCGGCGCCAGGGCCCGCGCCGATGGTTGCCCGACGAAGGCCCGTGGCTGCTGCTGCCGGCGGGGCTGACTTGCACGGCGGTCGTGCTTTTCGGACTGGCGGGACTGCTGGCGGCGTCGGTGGGGTGGGAGCATGCGCTGGTGGATTTTTTGCTCGCGGCGGCGACGTCATCGGCGTTGCTGGCGGGACTCGTCTGCCTGGCGGGCCGGCGCACGCGGGCGGTGCCGTTCAACTGGATCAGCCTGACTGCCGCCGGAATCTGGCTGCTGGCCTCGCCGTTGCCCAACGGTACTTACACCCGTGTCACTTTGGAACTCCAGGGCTGGATCAGCGGCGGCGTGATGCACGGGCTGCACCTGCTCGGCATCCCCGCTCACCGGCACGGCAACATCATCGAGCTGGCCCGCACGTCAGTGGGCGTCGAGGAGGCGTGCAGCGGGATCCGCAGCCTGCTGTCGTGCCTCTATGCCGGCTGCTTTTTCGCGGCCTGGCGGGTGCGCACCGTGGCGGGCCGCGTTCTGCTGATCGGTCTGGCGCCGGTGCTCGCCATCGCGATGAACTTCGTCCGCTCCTTCACCCTCACGCTGCTGGCGAACGCCGGGATCAAAATCGAAGGCCTCTGGCACGACGTCACCGGCTACGCGGTCCTCGGGCTGACGTCCGTGATTCTCGCCGTGCTGGCTGTGCGGCTCGGGAGGAAGCGGCCGCCAGATATGCCGCTGTCCGGAGCCGCTTCAACGGCACCGGCTGCGACGGGCTTTTCGTGGAGTTTCGGGTTTTTTGGTGTGGGTGCGCTCGGGGCGGTTTTGCTCGCGGTCTTTTTTGGCGTTTACGGCCCGTCCGGCGCGCGGTCGGTCCCGGCGGAGCTGGCCCGCGCGGACGTGACAGAGCTTTTGCCGGTCGATGCCGCGGGCTGGAGCGTGGAGACCACTGGCGGCCTGCGACAGTTTTCTGGCGTGTTGCGCACGACGCAGCTGGTGGAGCGCACCTACCGGAAGAACGGTGCCGAGGGCCAGCCGATCGAGCTCATTGTTTACGTCGCTCACTGGGAGCCCGGACAGGCCCCGGTCAGTCTCGTCGCCTCACACACTCCGGATGCCTGCTGGCCGGGCGCCGGGTGGGTGGTCCAGCCCGTGGCCGATCCGCAGGTGGTGCTGCGGCTCGCCGACCGGGAGCTGCCCCGGGCCGAACACCGGATTTTTCAAAACCCGCCGGCGCCCCCGCAGCAGGTCTGGTTCTGGCATGTTTACGACGGCCACGTGATCAGCTATCGCGACCCTTATTCGGTGTCGGCGCTGCTCGAGCTGGCCTGGCGCTACGGCTTCCGGCGCGAGGGCGGGCAGTACTTTGTCCGGCTTTCCAGCAATCGGCCGTGGGACCAGCTTGCCAACGAGCCCTTGCTTAGGCAAATTTCCGCCAACCTCTCCCGCATCGGCTTGATCCCATGATTTTTTCCACCACCAGACAGGAGCGTTTCATCCTTTCGGTGCTCGCATTTTTGCTGGCCTTGGGCGCGCTCGGCTACTGGCTGCTTTGAACGGCCTTCCCGACCCATCAAGCAAAACAATGGCATCCCGCACCCCCTTCCACGCGTAGATGGTATGAGATGTTTCCAGGCACAACCGCGGTCAATCTGCTCGCTTTCCCTCTGCTGCTCGGCGGGGGCTCATGCGGGTTTGCCCTGATGTCCCCCGCTGCCGACAGTGCCGACCAGACGGACGTCGCCCGCCAGCAGGCGGAGTTGATGGCGGCGATGGCACGCGGCGACAAATCCGCGCTGGCCCGGCTCTATGACCAGCTTTCGCGTCCGTTGTTTTCGCTCGCCTTCCGCGTGACCAACGACCGGGCGGAGGCCCAGGATATCGTGCAGGACGTTTTTCTGCAGCTCTGGCACAAGGCTGCGGACTACGCCGCCGGGCGCGGGTCGGTTTTTTCCTGGGCGGCCACGCTGACCCGCAACCGGTCCATCGACCGCGTGCGCATGCGCAAGCGCCGGCAGGAGATCGTCCACGAATCGGCCCCCGACATCCACGGCGGCGACACCGGGGCGACGGAGGGCGATTCGGCGACCGCTCTCTGGCTGCACGAGCAGGCCGCCGCGGTACGCACCGCGCTGGCCGCCCTCGGTACCGACCAGAAATCCGCCATCGAGCTGGCCTTCTTCAGCGGCCTGACGCAGCAGGAGATCGCGGAGAAACTCAACGAGCCCCTCGGCACCATTAAGGCCCGCATCCGCCGCGGTCTGCTGCGGCTGCGGGAAACCCTTCCCGCCCGGTTATGATCACCGAACGTCACGAAGAACAGGCGGCGCTGCACGCCCTCGGGTTGCTCGAGGGTGTGGAGCGCACGGCGTTCGAAGCCGAGCTGCGGGACAACCGCGAGCTGCAGGAGCTGGTCGCGTCCTTCGAGCGGAGTTCCGCCGCGCTGGCTCTGGCGGTGCCGCAGGTGGAACCGCCGGCGGAGCTCAAACGCGCGATCTTGGACGCAGTGGCCGCTCCGGCGGCCGGAAACAAGGTGGTGGCTTTCCCGTTCCGGCGCGTGTTGCGGCTGGCCGCGGCGGCCGGACTGGCCTTGGCGGCGCTGTGGCTCGGCTGGCAAAATGCGGGCCTGCGCCGCGAAAACGCCGCGCTCCAGAACGAACGCGAGCTGGCCGAGATCGCCTACAAGTCGGCCCAGACCGAACTCAAGCAACGCTCGCTCGTGGCCGAAAACATGATCAACGACCTCGGACAAAAATTGCGCGAGGAACAGGATCTCACCCGCCTCAAGGTCACCGCGCTCGCCTCCCTCGCCGGCAACACGAAGGAAGCCCAGGCCATCGCGGTTTGGGACCCGGCCAAGCAGACCGGCCTGCTGACGATCGACAAACTGCCGGCCCTCGCCGACAACCAGGATTACCAGATCTGGGTCATCGACCCGGCGTACAAGAATCCGGTCAACGGCGGCGTATTCCATGTCGGCCCCGACGGCCATGTCGCCCTCGGCTTCAAGCCCGACCAGCCGGTGGCGCAGGCCGCCGCCTTTGCCATCAGCGTGGAGAAAAAAGGCGGCGTCCCCAAGGCCGAGGGTCCGATCGTGCTGCTGGGAAAGTGACGAACGTCGGGCGAGGCAATGTGGTTCGAATTGTAGGGCGGGGTCGCTGACCCCGCCTTGCTGCGGGAATATTGCAACGTTCGAGGCGGGGTCGGCGACCCCGCCCTACAACTGAACGCTTTTTGCCGGCAGCCCGGAGAGGCCAATTTTGCGGCCCCACTTGGCTCTTGTCACCACGGCCCGGGCCGCAAGGCTGGCGCACCTCCCCTCTATGATTATCAAGCCGAAGGTTCGTGGATTCGTTTGTGTGACCGCTCATCCCGCCGGGTGCGCCGCCCACGTGCAGGAACAGATCGACCTCGTCAAAAGCCGGGGCCCGATCAAAAACGGCCCGCGCAGCGTGCTCGTCATCGGCTCCTCCACCGGCTACGGCCTGGCGTCGCGCATCGCGGCGGCCTTCGGCTCGGGCGCGAAAACCCTCGGCGTTTTTTATGAGCGACCTTCCGAGGAGGGCCGCCCGGCCACCCCGGGCTGGTACAACACCATCGCCTTCACCCGGGCCGCCCGCGCCGATGGGCTCTATGCGGCGAACCTCAACGGCGATGCGTTTTCCGACGACATCAAGAAACAGGCGCTCGCGGTGATCGCGCGGGACATGGGCCCGATCGATTTGGTTGTCTATTCGCTCGCCTCACCGCGCCGGCAACACCCGCGCACGGGCGTGGTGCACAAATCCACGCTTCAGCCGCTCGGCGTGCCCTACACGAACAAGACCGTCGACACCGACAAGGGCGTCGTCAGCGAAATCACTATCCAGCCGGCCGACGACACGGGAGTGGCCGACACGGTGGCGGTGATGGGCGGGGAAGACTGGGAGTTCTGGATACAGGCCCTGGCCGATGCCAAGCTCCTCGCGCCCGGCGCGACCTCGGTGGCGTATTCCTACATCGGTCCCTCGCAGACCTGGCCGATCTACAAGGACGGCACCATCGGCCGGGCGAAGATCGATCTCGAACGCGCGGCGAAGGCCATCGACACGAAGCTCAAGGCGCACGGCGGCGGGCGGGCTTTGGTTTCGGTCAACAAGGCGCTCGTCACCCAGGCCAGTTCGGCCATCCCGGTCGTGCCGCTCTATATTTCCATTCTTTACCGCGTCATGAAGGGAAAAGGGTTGCACGAGGGTTGCATTGAGCAAATGCAGCGCCTCTTCGCCACGCAGCTGTTCAACGGCCATGTGCCCAAGCTCGACAGCGAAGGCCGCACGCGCGTCGACGACTGGGAGATGCGTCCCGACGTCCAGGCGGCGGTGGCGGAGATCTGGCCCAAGGTCACGACGGAGAACCTGACGGAGCTCACCGACATCGCCGGCTACCGGACCGAATTTCTCAAGCTCTTCGGTTTCGGTCTGCCCGGCATCGACTACAACGCCGAGATCGAGCCGCATCTGCCGATGCTCTGAGGCGGTGCCGCGCGGTTTTGTAGGAGCGGCTTTACGCCGCGATCTTCGTGGCACGGGTCTCCCGACCCGTGTTCCGATCATCACGGGTCGGGAGACCCGTGCCACGTCCTGACGGTCGCCTGCGAGCAGGCTCGTACAAAAATATGGGTCATCGATATTTCCCTGCCCATTTTAACAACGCCATTGCCGGACCGGATCGCCGCGCTCATGCTTCATAACGATGTCCGTGTTCCCGGCCAAGGAGTCTCAAACAACGCGCTCGCGGCGCGGGGATTTCGTCGCCGCGGGGTTGCTCTTGCTGGCCACGCTCCTGGCCTACTGGCCGGCCGTGCACGGGGCGCTGCTGTGGGACGACGACGGCCATGTCACCCGGAAGGCGTTGCGCACGCTGGCTGGGTTGAAAAGCATCTGGATGGATCCGGCCGCCACGCAGCAATATTATCCCGTGCTTCATTCGGCGTTTTGGCTGGAGCACCGGCTGTGGGGCGACGCGGTGACTGGCTACCATCTCATCAACATCCTGCTCCACGTCGCGTCGGCGCTGCTGGTGGTGGCGATCATGCGGCGCCTGCGTCTGCCGGGGGCCTGGCTCGGTGGCGCGATTTTCGCGCTTCATCCGGTGTGCGTCGAGTCCGTCGCCTGGATCAGCGAACAGAAAAACACTCTCTCCGGCTGCTTTTACCTCGCCGCGGCCTGGCTCTACCTCGGCTTTGACGAATCCCGGCGGACCTCGCGGTATTACGCCGCGGGGGGGTTGTTTTTGCTCGCCCTGTTGGCCAAGACGGTTGCGGCCACGCTGCCCGCAGCGCTGCTGGTCGTGCTCTGGTGGCGCCGGGGGCGGCTTGAATTTCGTCGCGACGTGGCTCCGCTGCTGCCGTGGTTCGGGCCAGCGATCGGGGCCGGTCTGGTCACCGCCTGGGTCGAGAAATATTTCATCGGCGCGCAGGGCACCGGGTTCGCCCTGGACTGGGGGCAGCGGGTGCAGCTGGCCGGGCGCGCGCTTTGGTTTTATGCGGGCAAGATCTTCTGGCCGGGCGAGCTGGTCTTCATTTATCCGCGGTGGCTGCCGGATCCGGCCCGCTGGAGCGATTTTCTCTATCCCACCGGGGCCGTCGCCGTGGCGGCCGCCTGCCTGTTTTGGGCCCGAAAAAATCGCGGGCCGCTCGCGGCGCTGCTTTTCTTTGCCGGCACGCTTTTTCCGGCGCTGGGGTTCGTGGACGTCTTTCCGTTTCTTTTTTCGTTCGTGGCGGATCATTTCCAATACCTGGCCAGCCTCGGTCTCATCGTGCCCACGGCCGCAATTCTGACGCAGACGGCGGACCGGATCTCCGCGCCGCGGCGCTGGCTGGGCCCGGTTGCGGGCGCGGCGTTGGTGCTCGCGCTCGGGCTGCGTACGTGGGTGCAGAGCGCGGTGTACGGGGACCCGGTGACACTCTACCGGCACACGCTGGCGCACAATCCGGACTGCTGGCTGGCGCATATCAATCTCGGCAATCTCATCAGCAATGACGCGTCCCGCCAGCCCGAGGCCATCGGACATTTCGAGGCCGCGCTGCGTCTCAAGCCCGACTCGGCCGAGGCGCATTGCAACCTCGCCAATGCCCTCGCGAAGGTCCCGGGCCGGCTGGACGAGGCCATCGCGCATTACCAGGCGGCCCTGCGGCTGGCGCCGGACATGCACCAGGCACACAACAATCTCGGCATCATCCTCGCGGAGCTGCCCGGCCAGAGTGCGGCGGCCATCGTGCATTTCGAGGCGGCGCTCCGCGTTGATCCGCAGCTGGCCGAGGCCCACGCCAATCTCGGCACAGTCCTTGCGAAGGACCCGGCCCGGCTGCCGGAGGCCGTGGCGGAATACCAGGCGGCGCTGCGGCTCGAGCCGGAGCAGGCGGCCACGCACTACTATCTGGCCAACGCACTGGCCCGGCTGCCGGGGCGGCTGGCGGAAGCGGTGACGGAATATGAGGCGGCGCTGCGTCTCAACCCGCGGCGGGCGGAGTTCCACGCCAACCTCGGCACGGCCCTTTGGAAGATGAAAGGGCACGCCACGGAGGCCATCGCGCAGTACGAGGCGGCCCTGCTGCTCGAGCCCGGGAACGCTGCGGTTCATTTCAATCTGGCCAACGCCCTCGCCGAGAGTCCGGAAAAGCGACTGGTGGCGGTGGCCGAGTACGAGATTGCGCTCCGGTTGCAGCCGGACCTGGCCGAGGCGCACCTCAACCTGGCCAACCTGCTTCTGAAAATTCCCGGGCGACTCGACGACGCGATCGGCCATTATGCGGCGGCGGTGAAACTGCATCCCGAGTGGGAATCGACGCGTAAGCTGCTCGAAAGCCTGCAGGCGGCGCGGCTGTAAACGGGCGGGGCTTCCAACCGGTGGAGCCCGACCTCCGGACGGGCGATGGAGTAGCGCGAAGAAAACCAGTCACGGAGGTCCGGTTTCACCTGGTTCAAACGGCATGCTCCCGGTTCAAGCGGCGGGAGCGCCGACCTCGCAGGGGCGCACCGGCTCGACCGTCTTGAGGCGCAGCTGGGCCTGGACGAGCAGTTCCATCATGCGCAGATCGCGCGGCGTCAACTCGCGGGCCGAGCGGACCCATTCGCGCACGATGTCGGTCATCTCCTGCCGACCGATCTCGGTGGTGGCGAAGCGCCGCGCGCGGGCGAAGGCCCGCATGCCGCGCACCTGTTTCTGGCGGCTGTCGATGAACTGCATCACGGCGGCGAGCCCGCCTCCGGCCGGGGCGAGCTGTTCCAGCAAACCGAGCGAAAGCAGCACCTCGGCCGGATGAGTCTGTGCTTCGGTGATGAATTTTTGCGCCTGCTGCGGACCGATCTTGCGCGCGAGCAGGCTGTAGGCGCCCATGCCGGGGAAGAGATTGAAAAGCATTTCCGGCAGGCCGAACACGGCCTGTTCCTCGGCAAAGATGTAGTCCATCGCCAGGGCGGTCTCCAGGCCGCCGCCCAGGGCCGCCCCTTGCACCAGCCCGATCGAAATCACCCCGCGGCCGAAACCCGAGATGTGGGTGTACATCGCGTCGACACAGAGATCGGCGTATTCCTGGAGTCGCTGCCAGTCGCCCTGGCGGACGCAGTGGCGGAAAAGATCCAGGTCGCCGCCCAGACTGTACGCCTCGGGATGAGCGGACCACGTGATGCAGTAGTCCACGTCGACCTCGGCCACGATCTGCGCATCCACCGTGCGGAAATCGCAGAGCAACGCGTGCGTGACGCAGGGGCGCGGTGTCGGATGCATTTCCTTCCACGCAATCTTGCGTTTTTCATCCAAGGTGACGGTCAGCGACGGACTCTGGAAAATGACCGGGTGCCGGCGCGGATCGTAGGACGTCGACTGCGCGACATCGAGGCGGGGCAGCCGTTCTTCGGCCAGCGAAATTTTGCCGCCCGCGGGTGCCATCCGTACTGGCGTCAGCCCGACCACGGGGTCAACGAGGCAGATTGGCGAGGGGGATGCAATAAAACTCATGGGCGTAACCGGTTTATCACACAAATTAATCGGGCACTCTAGGCGAGTAGTGTGACACGCGTCCGGCGGCGACGATACATCAAAGCCGTATGAAAGTTCCCTTGAATCGGCAACCGCCCCCGATTCGGGCCCGGCGAAAGACCCCAAGCTTCCCCGGGTATTCTGAGGGGAAAGGCTCCGGGCTTTCGCCGTTGCCGGTGCCCTCCGGAACCTCGATGGACGCCTGGTCCTGCCTTGGCCGCATCCCTGCAGTTGAACCATGCGCTGGTTGTCCCCACCGTTCGGTTGCGGGGCGGGATCTCCAAATCCCGCCTGCGGTCGAGGCGCGGCGGGGTTCGGAGACCCCGCCCTACATTTCAACTGCGTCGTTGCGGCTTAGCGCGCGGTGACCGTGACGGGGATCGAACTCTCGCCCGCGCTCGACCGGAAATAAATCGAGCCGGAGCCGGGCTTCCCGCCCTGTACCGGCACCGTCACGCTCGTGGCGCCCGCGGCAATCAGGATCTCCGGCATGATCACACTTTCGGGCACATCGGTGGTGACGTCGACCAGCATCCCGCCGGCCGGGGCTGGATTCGGAATCGTGAAGGTGATCGCTTTCTGTTCCCCGCTGCGGAGGGACATTTCGGTGGGTGAGACTTGGAAGCTGATGGCGTCAACCCGGAAGGCGCCGACGGAAAGCTCGGCGCCACCACCCCGGACGGTCACGGCGTAGCTGTGCCCGGTGTCGACCGCCGGCACGAAGAAGCTCAGAGTGCTCGGCGATTCAAACACCGTGCGGGTGGGGGTATAGTCGAAGAAAACGACGTCGGTGGGCGTGAAACCCGCGCCCAACACGCTGACGCGACTGCCGACCGGGGCCCGGTTGGCCTCGGGCCGCAGTACGTAGCGGCCGGCGATGTTCATGACGTAGACTTGGTCGGACGTGAGCTCGCGGGGGGTAGCGCTGTCGCCGGACTTTACGCTGTAGTCGGCGATGAAATAGTACTTCGCGTTCGTACGGCCGGCGGGCAGCTGGTAGTCGAATTCCCAGAGATCGGTGCCGGCGGTGGCGCGACTCATGTTAAAGCTCTGTCCGTCGATGACGATGCGCGGATGGATTGACTCGCGGACGATGCTGTTCGCTTTCACCTCGAACCGGGCGGTCACGGTGTAGATCTGCGACGGGTTGGCCGGCACGGTCTCGGGGGTGATATTGGTGATCGTCAGGTCGCAACCGGTGAGCAACAGGAAGGCAAGGACGGCCAGGGCGGCGAAAATTCTGCTCGCTTGAGGGAAGTTAGTCTTGTGCATTTGAGGAAGAAAACGCCCGGTCGCTGGAGAGGCGGGCAGGCTTTAAATCGATGCGCTTCTAATGGTCGTATTACCACCAGGGCAAGACAAAGCTGCGGCCGTCCCACCGCCGGCGGTGCGGTCGTGGCCGGTGGCACCGCTGCCGGGGCTGTATGTGCACGTGCCGTTTTGCGCCACGACGTGTGATTTCTGCGCCTTCTACCAGACCGTGCCGAAGGCCGACGCGGTGCCGCGTTACTTGGAATTCATCGAACGGGAAGCGGATTTGGTCGAGTGGGGGCAGGCGTCCACCGGGTCGCCGCTGCGGATCGGCACCGTGTTCTGGGGCGGAGGCACGCCGGGTTTGCTGCGTCCCGGTGAGCTCGAGCGGTTGGGTCAGGCCGTCCTCCGCTGCACGGCCGGTACCCCCGGGGAGTGGTCGGTGGAGCTGGCGCCGGCGACGGTCACCGCGGACCGGCTGGCGGCGTTAAAAACCCTCGGCGTGACCCGCGTTTCGCTCGGCGTGCAGAGTTTCCGCCCCGACTTGTTGGACGCGCTGGGTCGCCAGCACACGACCACCCAGGTTTACCGGGCTTGGGACCTGATCGGGGCGGCTGGATTCGCGAGTGTGAACCTCGACCTGATGTTTGCGCTGCCCGGGCAGACCGAGGAGCAATGGCGGGCGGACCTCGACGAGGCGATGCGGCTCGGCCCCGACCATCTTTCGACGTACTGCCTGACGTTCGAGGAGGATACCGCGCTTTGGGTGAAGCTTTCCCAAGGCCGGGTGAAACTCGATCCGGAGAAGGAGGCGGCGTTTTACCTGCGGACCTGGGAATATCTGGAGGCGGCAGGTTACGCGCAGTACGAGGTTTCGAATTTCGCCCGGGCCGGCCACGTTTGCCGGCACAATTTGAATACCTGGCGGATGCACGAGTGGGTGGGGCTCGGTCCCGCGGCCGCCTCCCAACACGCCGGCTGGCGAGCGGCCAACCCGCCCGATCTCGGGCAATGGCAGGCCGACGTCGCCGCCGGGCGGCGGGCCACGGCCGACCGCGTGCCGCTGACGCCAGAATTGCTGGCGGCGGACAGCGTGACTTTCGGCCTGCGTCTGAATGAAGGCGTTTCGATCCCGGAGCTGCAGCGGCGGTTTCCCACGCCCCGTTGGGAGCATTGCCTTGACCTGCTGCCGCGGCTGCTGCTCGAAGGCCTGCTGCGCGACACCCCAGAAGGTCGGATCGCGCTGACCTCGCGCGGCCGCCTGTTGGCCGATGCGGTCGGATCCGAGGTGATCGGTGCGTTTGCTGAAGACCAAGGCAGGGAAAAAAACCGGATTGGAACCACTAATTCACACTAATAACCGCTAATGAAGAAACCTGACCCAAACCCGGAAATAGGGTGTTAAGCTTCCTAACCAATTAGTGTTAATTAGTGAAGATTAGTGGTTAAATATCTGCAGCATTCCCGACTTTATCTCCATGAAAAAAATCCTGCTTTTCCTCAGCGCTCTGGTCTTGGCCCGGGCGGAGGCTCCGCTTGTTTTGCAAACTGACTTCGGCACGAAGGACGGCGCGGTGGCTGCGATGCGCGGCGTCGCCGTCGGCGTCGATCCGCACCTCGCAATTTACGACCTCAGCCACGAAAACACGCCGTTCGACATCTGGGAGGCCGCCTACCGCCTCAAGCAGGCTTCGCCCTTTTGGCCGGCGGGCACGGTGTTCGTCTCGGTGATCGACCCCGGAGTCGGCACGGCGCGGAAATCCGTCGTGTTGAAAACCAAGACCGGCCACTATTTTGTGAGTCCCGACAACGGCACGCTCACCTTGGTGGCGGAGGAGCAGGGCGTGGCGGCGGTGCGGGAAATCGACGAGACCAAGAACCGGCGCGCCGGCTCGGAGCGCTCGCACACGTTTCATGGCCGCGACGTCTATGTTTACACCGGGGCGCGTCTCGCGGCGGGAGTCATCACGTTCGAGCAGGTCGGCCCGGAACTGCCGGCGAAGGTTGTGATGCTCGATTACGAACGGCCGCGGCTGGACGGCGGGGTGCTGGTCGGCACGATCCCGTATCTCGACTTTCAGTTTGGCAACATCTGGACCAACCTCGACGAGGATCTGTTCAACCAGTTGTCGGCGAAACCCGGCGACCGTTTCCGCGTGACCATCGCGCACGCCGGCAAGACCGTTTATGAGGGCGAGATGCCGTACGCGCGGACCTTCGGCGAGGTGCCGCCGGGTGCGCCGCTACTCTACCTCAACAGCCTGATGAACGTGTCGTTCGCGCTGAATGTCGACGATTTCGCGAAAAAACACGGCATCAGCTGCGGGGCCGACTGGAGCGTGCGCGTGGAAAAACTGAAGCCGTGAAGATGCGCGGGTCGGGTTGACTCAAAACTGCAGATGAATCGGCCACAAAGAGCACAAAAGGCTCAAAAACGGTTGGAAGGATCCCGGGGGTGTTTGGGTCGTCACTTTTCGACCGGTAGCGGGCACGGATTCTCCGCATTCTGGGGTTCCTCCTTCGCGTCCTCCGCGAGCTCCGCGTTTAAATCAGTCTGGGTTGTGTTCGTTGGCATGTTCGCTCTGGCCTCGCCTCGCGCCCCCGCGGCGCGGGTGGAGTTTGCGTGGCCGACGCCCAACACCGCCTGGGCGGAGGGCCGGTCGATCGAGGCTTTCATCCAGCCCACGGTTTCGGGCGACCCGGAGTCGGGCACGTTCGGCTGCGTGCGCAGCGGCGGTATGCAGTTCCACGAGGGGCTCGACATCAAGGCGCTGACGCACGACCGGCACGGCGAGCCGGCCGATCCGGTGTTCGCGGCGATGGACGGCGTCGTGCGCTACGTCAGCCTCCGCCCGGGCGGGAGCAACTATGGGCGCTACATCGTGCTCGAGCACCCGGCGCTAAACGTGATGGTCTACACGCTTTACGCGCATCTGGCGGCGGTCGAACCGGGCATCCGTCCGGGGGTGACGGTCAAGGCGGGCCAGACCATTGCGCTCATGGGACGGAGCGAGGGCACGCAGGCGATTCCGAAGGATCGCGCGCACGTTCATTTCGAAATCGGACTGCGCATGAGCGACCACTTCGACGCCTGGTACTACGGACGGAAATTTGGCAGCCCGAACGAGCACGGACTCTGGAACGGAATGAACCTGATGGGCTTCGACCCACTCGATTTCCTGCGCGAATGGCGCGCGCACCGCGCCGACGATTTCGCGCAATACCTCGACCGGCTGCGGCCGGTCGTGCGCGTGCGCGTGGTCACGTCGATGGTGCCGGACTTCATCCAGCGCTATCCGGCGCTGCTGCAAAAACCGATGCCGACGATGGGGTTCGTCGGCGGCTGGGAGGTCTCGTGCAATTCCACCGGCCTGCCGTTCGCCTGGACTCCCCTCACGGCCCAGGAGGTCGCCGGGCTGCCGGCGGGCGCGGTGCGTATTGTGTCGGTGGACGAAACCGCGGTGCGGACCTACCGTTGCAAATCGCTCGTGGTGTCGCGTCACGGCGTCGAGGAGCCCGGCCACGATCTCGAGGAGATGTTGCAACAGGTGTTTGGGGTGAGGTGAAGCGGATGGGGCTGTTTGAAAAGTTGTAGAGTGAAGTCGCCTGCCCGGTGCCCGTCGAATCGGCGCCCAGCTCTCTATCACTGTCCATCCGCCAGCGGGGTTCGTTTTTGATAGCCACATGTCGAACAAGCGCGTACCGATTTAGATGCGCCAATCGGAGTTGGCTTGGTCGATGTTTAGCTAACGCAACATGAAGAACTTTATCGCGTTTCTGAGTTTTTTCCTCGGGATAACCCTGATCGCGGGATCGGTCGCGCCATCAACAGGCGATATGCGATATGTCCAATGCAGAGAGAAGGAGGCACAGGCAATGTTCGCAGTTTCCGTTGTGTTACCCGGCAACAAGACACCACAAGAGAATAATTTCTATTTCAGGCAGCTCGGCGCTACTGAAGAAGAGGGGTACTCCGCCACCACCAAGTCGAGCCTTGGGTGTGGACCGGGCGTCGGAAGCTGGGTCTCGATAACATCGGAGGTTCGCGAGAAAGAGGTCATGCTCACGATCTCCGAGCATACCAGGTCAATGGAGGCGACTTCATCGCTTGAGGTCCAGGTCACGGTTCCGCTCTTGATTGATCGACGAGCAAGCATTGGCGGCGTCACGTACGAGATCAAATGGGCCAAGGTACAGAAAGAGCCGGTTAACCCGTCGGAACCGGCGCATCATTGATGGTTGAGTTGAGCCCCGCGCCAGTTGCGGTTTGGTTGCTCTTTGCGATCTGCAGAAACCAACGTATCTTGGCCCACAGTTTTACGGGGACTTCGTGACTGATGTAAGAAAGTTCGCGGACGGCCCGGCGGTCAGTCCCTAGCGGCGCTGACGCGCCAAGGATTTTCGAAACCGAGAGGGCGCGTCGCCGAGTGGAGGGCCCGTCTCCCGACGGGCCCTCCAAATTTCGCGGCAGCGACGGAACGTGTCAGGCTGTTGCGCGAGTCTCTGAACTCACCGGACGTTCGCGTAGGCGCTGATCAGGACTTCGTGGCCGGTGCGATCCTTGCCATGGAGGCGGATGGCGGCGTTGGCCACGGCGGCGGTGCTGCCAGGCTGAACGAACAGCCGGTAGACGTGGCCCGCGTCCACCGGTTCGAGGCGGACATGAAAGACCTCGCTCGTGGAGACGGCTTCGGAGAAATCGATCGTCAGGCCGGCGGCGGCGCGGAGTTCGACCGACTGTTCGGTCGCAGTGGCACCGAGATGCCACTCGAGCATCCGCGGCATGATCGTGGCGACATCGGGCACCTCGACCTTGGCCGTGAGGATTTGCGGCGAGTCGGTGTCGTCGGAGGCCACGCTGATCTGACGTTCATAGAGGCCGTAGCGATCGCCGATGGAGAATTCGGCAATGATCCGGCCGGTTTCCCCGGGAGCGTAGGTGGACTTGTCGGGCGCGGCGGAAATGCAGTGGCAGCTGGTCTGGACGCTCCGGATCGTCACCGGTTTGGAGCCGCTGTTTTTGAATTCGAAGATCAGGGTCAGCAGGTCCTGGAAAGGAGCGGGTCGCACCTCGACCGTCCTCTTGGGCCAGTCGAGCGCGCGGGCGCCGGGGGGGAGGACGAGCGGAAACAGGAGGAGCAGGTGACGGGGCAGGCGCATCGGGGCCTACTTTCCCGATTTTTGTTCAGCTGCCAAGCTTGAGTTGATCGAGGGCGGGCTGGATGCGGGAGAAGGCTTCGTGCAGGGCCGGCAGGCGGGCGCGCACCTGGTCGAGCGCAATGGCCTTGCCGAGATGCTCGATTTCGCGGGCGACTTCCGCCAGTTCGGTGGCGCCGAAATTGCTCGCGCTGCCCTTGATGCTGTGGGCGGCGCGGGTCAGGTCGGGGGCATTGCCGGTGGTCAGCGCTTTTTCCACGTCGGCGATTTGCTGCGGGGTGTCGGCGAGGAAGATGTCGACGAGTTCACGGAGGAACTCGCCGTCGTCGTCGGGACTGATGGCGCGGAGGTTTTCGATGGCTTGGGGATTGAGCGTAGCGGAGGACATGGCGGGTGGGGGTTCAGGCGGCCCATTCGAACGAGGTGGTGGCTTCGATTTCCTCGATCGTGGTGAGTCCGAGCAGCACTTTCTTGAGACCGTCGTAGCGGAGGGGGCGGTACCCGACCTTGGCGGCGGCGCGGTTGATTTCCTGGGAACTGCGGCCTTCGGAAATAAGCTGGCGGATTTCCTCGGTGATGAGGACGAGTTCGTGGAAGGCGATGCGGCCGCGGTAGCCGGTGCCGCGGCAATGGGGGCAACCGCGGCCGCGGTAGAACGGCACGTCGGTCAGGCCCTCATCCATGAAATATTTCTGCAGCACGGCGCGCGGCGGGTAATACGCCTCCTTGCACTTCTCGCAGATGCGGGCGGCGAGGCGCTGGGCGAGCACGCCGATGACGGAGGGCGCGACCATGTAGGGTTCGACGCCGACCTCCATGAGGCGGGTGATGGCCTGGGCGGCGGTGTTGGTATGCAGGGTGGCGAGCACGAGATGGCCCGTGAGCGCGGCCTCGGTGGCGATCTTGGCGGTCTCGAGGTCGCGGATTTCGCCCACGAGAATCACGTCGGGATCCTGGCGCAGGAGCGAGCGGAGCAGGGTGGCGAACTTCAGGTCGATGTGCGGGTTGACCTGGCTCTGCGTGGTGCCGGCCAGCTGGATCTCGACCGGGTCCTCGATGGTGGAGATGTTGAGCTTGGGGTCGTTGATCTCGTGGAGCGCGGCGTAGAGCGTGGTGGTTTTGCCGGAGCCGGTCGGGCCGGTCACGAAGAGAATCCCGTTGGGGTTCTGCACGAGCCGGAGGAACGGCTGCAGGATGCTCTGGGAAATCAGCATTTGGCTGAGCGAGAGCATGGTCTTTTTGCCCATCGAGGCAAGGACGCGGATGACCACCTTTTCGCCGTAGCTGCTCGGGATGCTGGAGAAGCGGAAATTGGACTTGGAGGTGCCGATGGGCAGTGAGAAGCGCCCGTCCTGCGGGAAGCGGGCCTCGGCGATGTTGAGATTGCAGAGGATTTTGAGGCGGGAGATGATCGCCCGGTGGAGCTTGCGCGGGAAATGAAGCATTTCGCGCAGGTTGCCGTCGATGCGGAACCGGACCCGCGACTGGATCTCCTGCGGCTCGATGTGGATGTCGGTGGCGCGTTCGCGGAGGGCAAAATAGATGATCTCGTCGAGCACGCGCACGAGCGACTCGGATTCGGCGAGGACCTCGAGGCGTTCGCTGTCGAAGCCGGCCTGGGCGAAGGAATCGCTTTTTTCGAGGTCACTGAGGCTGTCGAGCAGGGTTTTCTCCGTGCAATACTGGATGGCGATGCAGTCCTCGATTTCGCAGGGCAGGCTGAAGACGGCACTGAGCGGCATCTGCACGATCTGTTCCAGCCGGCGGACCAGCGCGGGGTCGTCGGGGCGGGACATCGCGACTGTCAGGACGCCGTCGATGATATAAACCCCGATCGCCTGGGCCTTCCGGGCGATGTCGGAGGAGAGCTTGCCCACGGCCTCGTCGGTGATGGCGGAGGCGAGGACGTCGACGTAGGCGATGCCGATGGAGTTGGACCACTGGCGGCAGGCTTCCTCTTTGGTGAGCACGCGCTGTTCGATCACGGCTTGGAGGTGAGCGAGGGTGTTGGCGCCGTGGGTCTGGCCGAGCGCATCCAATTCCGCGGCGGAATCGAAGCCGGGCAGCGCCTTCACCAGCGAGGAAAAATCCTTAAGTGCGGCGAGGTTGGGCACGGCGGGGGCGGGGTTTGGTGAACAGTTTTGCGATCTCGACGCGGTCGAGCTTTTCCATCGCGAAAGCCGGGGCGTTGCGCTCGAGCTGCACTTCGCGCAACAGATCGGGCAGGAAATAGCGCACCTCCGAAATACCCGTGGGATGGGCGGCGTGGGGCGGGTTGGAATCGGGCGACTTCATGGGACGGAATTGCCGGCAGGGGCGACAGCGGCGTCGCCCGTCCCGAAACAGTCCTCCACGATCTGGCCGAGGTGCGCGATCATCTCGTCGCGCGGCATGTCCTTGCGCACATAGTCGAGGGCGCCGAGGGCGGCGCATTGCTCGACCGTCTGCCGGTTGGTCAGCGAGGTGAGCATGATGACGACGGCTTCCGGATCGGCCTCGCGGATCTGGGCGAGGGCCTGCACGCCATCCATCACGGGCATGTTGACGTCCAGCAGAACGAGGTCCGGATGGTGGAGTTTGAACTGGGCGACGGCTTCCTGGCCGTTGGCGGCCTCGAAGATCGCGGGCTGGCCGAGCCGTTTGAGCACGAGTCCGATGAATTTCCGGATGTGCGGCTCGTCGTCGGCCAGCAGGACTTTGCCGGTGAAGTTCATGCGGCCTCGGGGAGGGAAAACGTGAAGGTGCAGCCGCCGCCCGCGCGATTGTCGGCGCGGATCACGCCGCCGTGCGCCTCGACGATGCGGCGGCAGATCGCGAGGCCGAGGCCGGTGCTTTTTTCGCCGGCGGTGGGCGTGACGGAGGTGCGGCCGAAATCCTTGAAGAGCTTGTCTTTTTCGCCGGCGGGAATGCCCGGGCCGTTGTCGAGCACGGCAACGGTGCAATCGCTTTGCCGGCGGCCGGCCTCGAGCATGACGCAGGAGTTCGGCGGGGAGAATTTGATGGCGTTGCTCAGCAGGTTGTCGATCACCTGCTTGATCTTGGGGCCGTCGATGTTGAGGTGCGGCGGCAGGCCGTCGATCCGCAGTTCGATGTGGCTGCCCTTCTTCGCGGCGTTGATGTTGTTCAGAGTCACGGACTGTTTCAGCAGGGCGGCGAGGGCGACGGGCTTGGGCTGGATCTTGAGTTCGCCGGCCTCGATGACGGAGACGTCGAGGAGTTCATTGACCATTTCGAGCATCGACTGGCTGACGGTGTAGATGTTCTCGACGAGGTCGATCTGGTCGGCGGTGAGTTTGCCGGCCTGGCCGTCGTCGCGGAGGAACTCCGCCAGGCCGCGGACGGAGGCGAGGGGGTTGCGCAGGTCGTGGGCCACCATGCCGAGGAGCTTGTTTTTGGCGGCGTTGGCGGCGCTGAGCTGGGTGACCAGTTTGCGCTGTTGCTCGTTGAGCAGGCGGTTTTGGAGGTGCACCCGCAGGCGGGCGAGGGCTTCGCGGGTGCGAAAGGGTTTGGGCAGATAATCCACGCCACCCACGGCGAGACCCTGGACAATGTCGTCGGCCTCGGCTTTGGCGGTGATGAAGATGACCGGGGCCAGTTCGTCGCCATAGCGCTCCTTGAGCTTCCGGCAGGTCTCGAAGCCGTTGATACCCGCCATGACCACGTCGAGCAGGACGAGATCCGGCCGAAATTCTTCGTAGGCCGCGAGAGCCTTTTCGCCGGATTCGGCTTCGATGACGACGAAACCCTCAGGCTTCAGGATTCCCGCGAGAATGCGCAAGTTAAGCCGATCGTCGTCAACGATAAGCACCTTTCGTCCCTGGAGGTCAGGTTTGCTGGATTCGGCCGAGGGGTTCATGGTGTATACTGTCAACCCCTGTTATCGACGTAACCACCGCCAACCTTAGGAAATACACCGGTAATACCCAGCTATACATCATGGCATACGGATGTGATGATATTTATTCTTGCCTGTGCCGATAGAGAGCTTTTCTTCAACGTATGGCAAATTCCTTTGTTTTTTCCTCCGAATCCGTGGGCGAAGGTCATCCCGACAAGGTCGCTGACCTCATCTCGGACAGCGTGCTCGACGCCTGCTTGGCGCAGGATCGTTTCAGCCGCGTCGCCTGCGAGACCATGGTCAAGTCCAACATGGTCATCCTGGCCGGCGAGATCACCACCCAGGCCAAGCTCAACTACGAGGCGATCGTGCGTGCCGCGATCCGCGACATCGGCTACGTGCACAACGACGACGTGTTTCACGCCGATCAGGTCTTCATCAACAATTACCTGACCAAGCAGTCCGCCGACATCGCGCAGGGCGTCGACGCCAAGAAGGCCAAGGGCAAGAAGACGGCCGAGCAGGGCGCCGGCGACCAGGGCATCATGTTCGGCTACGCCTGCAGCGAGACGCCCGAGCTCATGCCGACGCCAATCATGTTCGCCCACCGCCTCGGCCGCGAGCTGACAAAGATCCGCAAAAGCGGCCGCGTCGACTGGCTCCGCCCGGACGCGAAGTCCCAGGTTTCCGTGCGCTACGAAAACGACAAGCCGGTCGAGGTCGTCAACGTCGTCATCTCCACCCAGCACACGGCCGACGTCTCGCATTCGGTCATCGAGCAGTACCTCATCGAGAACGTCGTCAAGAAAGTCATCCCGGCCCGCATGTTGAACCGGAAGACCGAGTATCTCATCAACCCGACCGGCCGCTTCGTCATCGGCGGGCCGCAGGGCGACTCCGGCCTCACCGGCCGCAAGATCATCGTCGACACCTACGGCGGCTGGGGCCGCCACGGCGGCGGCGCCTTCTCCGGCAAGGACCCCTCCAAGGTCGACCGCTCCGCCGCCTACATGGCGCGCTGGGTCGCGAAGAACATTGTCGCCTCCGGCCTCGCCGAACTCGCCGAACTCCAGGTCGCCTACGCCATCGGCTATCCCGATCCCGTCAGCGTCTACGTGGACACCATGGGCACGGGCAAGGTTTCCGACGAGAAGATCGCCAAGGCCGTCACCAAGGTCTTCGGCTTCAAGCCCGCGGAGATCATCAGCCAGCTCAACCTGCTCCGCCCGATTTACCGCCAGACCACCAACTACGGGCACTTCGGCAAGGCCGGACTCCCGTGGGAACAGACCAACAAGGTCGCCGCCCTCCGCGCCGCCGCTCAATAACCTCCGAACCCTCCGTCCCATGCCCACCGCCTCCACCGCGCCGAAAGCGCACGATCATCACGTCAAGGACATCACTCTCGCCGAGTGGGGTCGCAAGGAAATCTCCGTCGCCGAGCACGAGATGCCCGGCCTGGTTTCCGTCCGGAAAAAATTCGGCCCGGCCCAGCCCCTGCAGGGCGTCCGCATCACCGGCTCGCTCCACATGACGATCCAGACCGCGGTCCTCATCGAGACGCTGAAGGCCCTCGGCGCCGATGTGCGCTGGTGTTCGTGCAACATCTTCTCGACCCAGGACCATGCCGCGTCCGCCATCGCGGCGACGGGCACGCCGGTGTTCGCCTGGAAGGGCGAGACCCTCGAGGAGTACTGGGACCTGACCCTCCGCGCCATTTCCTTCCCGGGCGGCAAGGGCCCGCAGCTCGTCGTCGACGACGGCGGCGACGTCACCCTGCTCATCCACAAGGGCTGTGAGCTCGAAGAGGGCAGCGACTGGGTCAACTCCCCGTCCGGTTCGCACGAGGAACAGGTCATCAAGAACCTGCTCAAGCGCGTGCATCAGGAGGATCCGCTGAAATGGACGACGATCGCCAAGGAATGGCGCGGCGTGTCCGAAGAAACGACCACCGGTGTGCACCGGCTCTACCAGATGCTCGAGAAGGGCAAACTCCGCGTGCCGGCCATCAACGTCAACGACTCCGTCACCAAGTCCAAGTTCGACAATCTCTACGGCTGCCGCGAATCGCTCGCCGACGGGCTCAAGCGCGCCACCGATGTCATGATCGCCGGCAAGGTCGCCTGCGTTTGCGGCTACGGCGACGTCGGCAAGGGCTCGGCGCATTCCCTCAAGGGTTTCGGCGCCCGCGTCGTCGTCACCGAAGTCGACCCCATCAACGCCCTGCAGGCCGCGATGGAGGGTTTCGAGGTCAACACGATCGAATCCACGCTCGGCACGGCCGACATCTACGTCACCACCACCGGCAACGTGGACATCATCACGCTCGAGCACATGCGGCAGATGAAGGACCAGGCGATCGTCTGCAACATCGGCCATTTCGACAACGAAATCCAGGTCGACCGCCTCGTGAAATCCGACGCGAAGCACATCAACGTGAAGCCGCAATACGACCAGTACACGTTCCCCACCGGCAAGAGCCTCTATCTGCTCGCCGAAGGGCGCCTCGTGAACCTGGGCTGCGCGACGGGTCATCCGTCGTTCGTCATGTCGAACAGCTTCACCAACCAGACGCTCGCCCAGCTCGATCTCTGGAAGAACCGCGACACCTACAAGGTCGGCGTCTACCGCCTGCCCAAGCATCTCGACGAGGAGGTCGCACGGCTGCATCTCGAAAAGATCGGTGCGAAGCTCACGAAGCTTTCGCCGAAGCAGGCCGAGTATCTCGGCGTGCCGGTTGAGGGCCCGTACAAACCGGAACACTATCGGTACTGAACCGGTTCCGTTTCAGCCCGGTCCTGCCGCGGTTTTGTCGCAGCGGGCTGGAAGCAAGAAGCAAAAAAAACGCGCCGCGGAAGATTCCGCGGCGTTTCTTTTTTGGGGACCGGCTCAGCCGGACTCGTGCAGTTGAAACTAATTTTCCGGCGAACTTGGTTTCCTGGAAAGTGGAGCCCGACCTCCGGGCGGGCCGATGCGGTCGCGCAGGGACAACCGGCCCGGAGGTCCGGTTCCACCTCATTTCAACTGCGTGAGTCCGGTCAGGCCGAGCGCAAAATCGCCCGGCGCCGGATGACAAAAGGGACGTAGCTTACCTTCGTGTCGTCCACCTGGCGGGGGAACGGCGTGACGTTGGCAGGCACCGGGAATGGGCGAAGGCTGTCGCGGTGGTGGTACAAGGCGCGGGTCGTCAGCGCACGAAGCGCGGGGATCTGGCTGCCGCTGTCCAGGGATTTCGTGGGCGTATTGAAGTTCATGCGCAAGGATGGACCGGGCCCTGTTCCCGCCGGTTCCAAGGGAGACCTGTCGCCCGGGCAAAATGAGCGCTTTCCCGTCCGGGGCCGGGAAGTTCGGGCGGTTATAGAGTAATTCACCCAGCATCTTCTTTAGGAAAAGCGGCGGGACCGGATTCTTTTCACATCGGTATGAAACCATTCTCAAAAAGCTTGTTAACCCAAACGGAGCGAGGGTGAACCGCCCAGGGTGGATTTGGGCGCAAACCGACCCCGGCTATAACAGTGAGATTCAAAATCCCTGTTAAATCCGGACTTGTTCGGGGTTTCACCAGTCTCGGGACACGTCCAACTACCCAAAAAAATGGAGAGCTCGCCTGCGCATCCGCTGCGAAGGCGAACCGTCCGCGTCGTTCGCGTTGTGAGCCGGCCGCTTTGCGCCGAGACGGCTCCGAGCGCGACACCAGCTCCGGCGTTTTATGCTTTTGGCCGCGGCCGCAAGCGGCATAGTGGGGGCGCTTTCTGTTCCCAACCTTCCCCCTACCAAAAATGACCCACTCCGAAATCACCCAGACCGCGACCAAGTTGATCGCTGAAATCGAGAAACTTTACCCGTCCTACATGGAAATTCCCGAAGACCGTGACAACAGCCAGGGCAATGTCACCCTGATGATCATCGCGGAGACCGGGCAGATGTTCGGCCGGATGTTCGGTACGGACAACGGTCGCCGCCGTTTCACCTCCCGGGTGGCGTGGCACAAGGGGATGCAGGTATGGATGACGGGACAGGCGACCGGCAAGTTCGAGCAGCAAGTCTACGGTCAGGGGATCGACCCGGGCCGGTTTGGCCTGACTCATCCGGACCTGGTGGGCTGGGAGGGCGGCCTGCCGGTGGTGGCGCAGGACGGCACGAAGTTCGGCGTGGCCATGAGCGGCTTTTCTGGAAAAAGCGACTGCAACATCATTCGCCGGGCCGTCGCGCAGATTCCCGGTCTGGCCATGGCTGAAGGCTGAAGGCTGAAGGCTGAAGGCTGAAGGCTGAAGGCTGAAGGCTGA
>CAYZGG010000010.1:0-68091 GCA_964477955.1 uncultured Opitutaceae bacterium | reverse complement strand
CCAATGCGGCTTTTCGCCTTTCCACAGGCCGATCGCCACGAAACACATCAAGAGCACCGAGCAGTAGCCGACAAACATCAGCCGCCCCAGCTTCAGCAAGGGTACACCGGCGACAAGCGCTCCCATGAATGCGCAGAAGACCACCCAGCCCTGCCACCGACAAGGCAGCTTCCACCCCCAGCCGTAAGTCTTCGCCGGAAACCAAGCTTGGTCTTTCGGTAGCGGCATATTTTCCCTTTCGCCGAGACGTCGTGATCAGCCGCGCCCACTATTGGGCGTCGGCTGCGGTGCATTGTTCGGCAAAGCGAAGGAGTTTAGTATCTCTGTCAGGTCGCTGCGGTCGCTGGTTACCTTTGCGTACATGAAGACCAGGGCGACAGTGTACTGGCCAACACGCTTGGAGTAAACATCTACAACCGCGATGCCGCCATAATCACCATACCACACGGGAAATTCAATCTCGTGTACGCTCCAAGCCCTCGCCTCGCCCTTCGCAAGCGAAGCTTTTTCGCTTATCTTCTTGGCAGTCGCCAGGCCTATCTGTGCGGCTTCGTCAATCTTGGCACCGCCCCAGTCGTGAAGGCAATACACACGCATTTGAAGGTCGCCAAATCCAACTCCTTCTGCCCCCCACCCTTCTTCTCCGAGATGAGCCACGCAGGCCCGAAACGGGAAAACAGAATTAGCAACTCGTGCATATTCGGAATCCCATTCCCCGGTTGCATTCTCGACGGCCTGCAACGACGCCGCTTCGAGGTGGATGTTATTCAAGGGAACCAGTCGAGTCTCCACCCACGAATGCGGAATATGGAATGTGAAGCATGGATCGGTAACGGAAATAGTATCGCCATTCAGGCATGCATGCCGGCCGCCTTGTTGGCCATCCGCCACCGCAAGGGCGGGTAGCGCGAGGACTGCAGCGACGAGGTGCATTGCCATCTTCATGCCGAACTATGTTTAGACTGAACGGCTCAATCCATCCGCCGGCATAAGCCATTGTACGCCAGAGATGACGCCGGATCGACATTCCGGCCCGAATAAGTCGTTTCGGCTGGGTAATAGTTGCCGCATGTGTTTCAAAATTGAAACGTGAGGGCCCGGCCCCGTGGCCCATCCTTGCAGGCGAAAGCTGGCACCACAGCCGAGCAATGACAACCGAAATTCCCGATAACGGCTCGCGCCATTTTCCTTGGGCGTCGGCCTCGTTTGCGGAACCGAGCGTAATATGAAGTAATCTGGAAAGCGCAGTTGAAACGCGAAGGACGCGAAGAGCGCAGAGTGAGAACCCTGGGGGTTACTGTCCGTCAGCATTCACCGGCTGAGCAAATGTCCGGCTGGCCTCGTTCACGTTCCCTCGATTGTTTTTGTGCTTCTTGTGCTTTTTGTGGCCGCTCATCCGGCGGAATTTTGATTCAACTGCCCGTACAGAACCGGACGTAATCTTGCATCAGGCCGTCGGCGTTCTCTTTTCCGAGGAAGATCACTTCGGCGTCAGAACCGGGCGCGATTTTGAATCCACCGCGTCTTTTTTCCGTGCCTTCGCGCCTGCGGCGGCTTCAATCCGGTTCCCACCATGATTTTTGACTTCGATACCGTCGCCGACCGGCCCGCGAGCGACAGCCGCAAATGGCGCAAATATGCCGGCCAGGATGTGATCCCGCTGTGGATCGCCGACATGGATTTCAAGGCCTCGCCCGCCATTTTGGAGGCGATCCACCACCGGACCGATCACGGAATCTTCGGCTACGGCATGCCGCTGCCACCCCTGACGCAGGCCGTGCTCGACTACTGCCGCGAGCACTACGACTGGACCATCGAGGCGTCGTGGCTGGTCTGGCTGCCCGGACTGGTTCCCGGCCTGAACCTGTCCGCGGCGGCCTTTGGCGAACGGGGTGACGCGATCCTCACGTGCACTCCGGTCTATCCGCCTTTTCTCAGCGCGCCGCGCAACCAGAGTCGCGAAACCACCGCCGTGCCGCTGGCCCAGCGCAGCGACGGCCGCTATGAATTCGACTGGGAAGCCTTGGAGCGCGCCATCACGCCGCGCACGCGCCAGTTTTTCCTGTGCAGCCCGCACAACCCCGCGAGCCGGGTTTTCCCCCGCGCGGAATTGGAAAAAGTCGCCGCCTTCTGCCTCAAGCACAACCTGATCCTCACGTCGGATGAGATCCATTGCGACCTCATCCTCGATCCCGAGCTCCGGCATGTGCCGGTCGCCTCGCTTTCACCGGAGATCGCCGCGCGCACCATCACTCTGATGGCGCCGAGCAAGACCTACAACATTCCCGGTCTCGCCTGTGCGTTCGCTGTCATTCCCGATTCCAAACTCCGCCTGCAGTTCGTCCGCGCCATGGCCGGCATCATCCCGGAGCTAAACGTGCTCGGCCTGGCCGCGTGCGAGGCCGCGCTGCGCCACAGCGAGCCGTGGCGCCAGGCGCTCCTCGCCTATCTCCGCGGCAACCGCGATCTGATCGCGGATTTTGCCGGACGCAATCTGCCCGGGATCAAACTGATCCCCTGCGAGGCCACTTATCTGGCCTGGCTCGATGTCTCCGCGTTGCAGCTGGAAAATCCCGGACGCTTCTTCGAGCAACACGGGGTCGGTCTCGCCGACGGCGCGCAGTACGGCGTCGCCGCCGGGCGGTTTGTGCGGCTTAATTTCGGCTGCCCGCGCGCCACGCTGGCCGAGGCCCTCGCGCGCATGCAGCGGGCCCTCGCGACCCGCTGAGGGCGCCTTCGCGTCGTGCGCATCGGGCCCTACCAGTTCGACTCGAATCTGTTTCTCTCGCCGCTGGCGGGCTACACGAACCTGCCGTTCCGGCTGGTCGTGCTCGAGGTGGGCGGGCTCGACTGGGCGACGACCGACCTGATCAACGCGCGCTCGCTGCTCGAGCAAAATCCGAAGGCGCTCCAGCTCGCCCGCACGTGCGCGGCGGAGAAACTGCTGTCTCTCCAACTCTTCGGTGCCGTGCCGGAGGAAATGCGCGACGCCGCCGCGCGCGTTGAAGCCATGGGCATCGCCGCCATCGACATCAACATGGGCTGCCCGGTGAAAAAGGTCGTCGGCATCGGCGGCGGTTCGGCCATGATGACCGAGCTGCGCAAGACCCAGGCGCTCGTCCGCGGAATGGTCGACGCCGTGAAAATCCCGGTCACGGCGAAGATGCGCCTGGGCTGGGACGAGCAGAACCTCACGGCACCCGACCTCGCCCGCGCTTTGGAGGAGGTGGGAGTGGCGGCGATTTTTGTGCACGGCCGGACGCGGGCGCAGGGTTTCAGCGGCCGGGTGAATCTCGCGGGCATCCGCGCGGTCGTGCAGGCGGTGCCCGCGATTCCGGTGATCGGCAACGGCGACGTCACGACGCCCGCCGCCGCGAAGAGGATGCTCGACGAAACCGGCTGTGCCGGAGTGAGCATCGGGCGCGGCGCGTTCTACAATCCCTGGATCTTCAGCCACACGCTCGACCACCTGCGCACCGGCGGGGAACCGCCCGAGCCGTCCTTTGCCCAGCGCCTCGGCGTCATGCGCCGGCATCTCGACCTCGCGGTGGAGTGCTTTGGCGAGGAGCTCGGCTGCAAACTTTTCCGCAAGCCCGCCGCGTGGTACGCGAAACGGTTCGGCCCGGCCAAGGAATTCAAGCGCGCCGTGGTGCACCTGAAAACCCGCGCGGAGTTCGACGAGATTGTGGCCCGCTACGAGAAATGGCGGGCGCCGTTCTGCGATGAACATGGCGAGCTGCGGCCCAAATACCGGCCCGATCCGCAAGTGGCCTCGTTCCTGTCGGACGACGACGAGCCGCCCTCCGTGCGCCGCGATTCCATTCCCGTGCCGAAGGGTCCGGTGGAGGTCTGGTAAGGGCAGTGGATCCGTTTGCTTGTGGAGGGGTTTTAGGCCTCGCCTCGTAGCGGGATAAACCCGCTCCCATATTGGCCGGCAGAAGCAACTGGTACACCACCCTGGCAAGGCCGGGCTCGCCAAATCATCCGGCTCCGCCCAAGCTCGCCGATCATGAGCAGCTTCACCCATCTTTGGGGAATCTTTCTCGGAACCGTGATCGGACTTCTGCCGATCATCAATCCCCTCGCGGGAGCGCCCACTTTTCTGGCGATCACCGAGGGCGACAGCGAGGAGCGGCGCCGCGAGCAGGCGCGCAAGGGCTGCCTGTACATGATCGGCATCCTGGTCAGCTTCCTGATCGGCGGCAGTTTCATCATGAGCTTCTTCGGCATCTCGATCCCCGGGCTGCGCATTGCCGGTGGCATTCTCATGACCGGCATCGGCCTGGACATGCTCACCGACCGGAAATCCTCTGCCGAGGAGAAGGAGGAAATGCATGAGGCCGCCCGTCGGAAAATGGACATTTCCTTTTCGCCGCTGGCCATGCCGATGCTCAGCGGGCCCGGCTCGATCGCCGTGACCCTCGGATTCACTTCGCTGGCCACCGGCTGGACCGACTATGTGGCGATCATTCTCGGCATCGTCGTCGTCGCACTCATCACCTACCTTGTGCTGCGGGTGTCCGGCCGCACAGTCACGTTGATCGGGCCGGTCGGCATGAATGCCATGACGCGGATCATGGGGCTGCTGATCATGTGCATCGGCGTACAATTTGTCGTGAATGGGATTCTCAGCATCGCGACTGATCCGGAGCTGCTGCGCGGACTCCGGGACACGCTCACTTCCCGTTGAATCCGGGCGGCTGCGCTGCTCCGCCAAAATTCAGAGGAACCTCCGGCCAGAAGAATACGGGCGGAAGCCGATCTTTAGAGCAGAATAAATAATATCGTAGCCGACTGTGCCTGTTGTAGCCGGGGTCGCTGACCCCGGTCCGGGAGACATACGCGCAGCCACCGGGGTCAGCGACCCCGGCTACACTTCCGCTTTAATTCCGGTGCTCGACGACTGCGCCCGCCCGATCCTTGAACGTCAGGATGCCGGTGGCGGAATCGTAACCGACAAAAGTGATGCCCAATTCCGGATTGACCAGATCTCCCGGAGAATAGGAGGTATGCTCGATAAAAACCCGAGGATTGGCACCGCCGCGCACGCCCCGCACCTGCAGATTCAGCGCCCAGGCCTTGAAAGCCAGGCTGGGCACGGGCGGACCAACCGGGGCCGCGGGAGCGGCAGCGGGCGCAGATTCATCCCCGGGGGCGGATTGGTCAGGTGGCGGAGGGGTGCTAGCTTGATCTTCCGCCGGCTTGGCCGATGGCTCGCCCGGACCGGCCGACGTGGGCGCGGTTTGAACTTGCTTGACCTTGTCGGCGGGCGCCGGCGCCGCAACTACCGCGGAAGGCGGTGCGGGCCGCCCAGCGTCAAGCTTTGTCGCGCCCGGCGCGACTACCGGGTGGGATCCGGAAAAAAACCGATCGTAGGCAACAAGGGCCGAAAAGACGACCACGGCCACGAGGACAACTCCGATTGCGGCGCGCAGGATTTTGTTTTTGCGCGGACCCGCTGGCGACGCAGCGCCGGGCCGTCCGCTTTCTTCGTCTCCAAGCAGCGACGGCAAATTGGCGGTCGGCGGCGGGAAAGGCATCGTCGAGACCTGGCGCATGATCGTGATTTCCGCCGGCTCCAAATCGGCTCCGGTTTTTTCGCGGCTGAGGCCGAGGCCGGGTGGCGGCGGCGCATTCAACACCCGGGGCAGCGGACCGGTGGCAGCGGGAGCGGCAGCCGGCACGCTCGTCGGCGAACCGGCGGGGTTGGGTTTGATCGTGAATTTTGGCGGCGCCTCATTCAACCACGGAGGGGGGACGGGCGCAGAAGGGTCGGTGGGGGCCGGCGCCACCGCGGCCGGTTCCGGGGCCGGGGCGGGCCAAATGGCGGCAGGCTCGGTCGGGCGCGGCGCTCCGCCTTCGTTCGCCAGTCGCGGTTTGAGACGGACCGACTTGGCGTCGGCCACCGGAGCAGACGGTACCGGAGGCCACACCGTGGCAGCGGGAGCGGGCGCGGGCGTTGGAGGGATCGCCACAGGAGCGGGTTCCGCCGGCGGAGTGGCCGCGGGGGGTGTCGCAGAAGAATCTTTGGTTAAGCGAGGCTTAAGCCGAAGCTTCGGGACAATCTCTTCGCTCATGGCACGGACTTAACACCTTTCGTGGAAGTGCGAAACAAAAAGATTCGTCTCCCGGATCAATTTAAGAGTAAATTGATTCACACCGCCCACGACGGGCCTCTATCAAGTTGCTTGTCCACATTTTGCACGAGCCGTCCCGGTTGCCGGCCACTCTTGTCTACAATAGAGTGCATTCGCCGTGACGGGCACGCGCCGACGTCCTGCATGAGCCTGATTCCGTTAAAAAGAGGCGCGGGCACCGCTTCCGTCCAAGTCAAGAGCAGGCGCCTTGCGGTCGAAACCCAGGACCTCCTTGAGCCAGCTCCAGGCGCGGCGCAAGCCCACCTCGCAAGTCCCCGAGATGTGATAGGTCCGCGCGAACAATTCCTCGTGCCCCAGATAACGCGGAGGCAACAGCAGGAGCGTGCGGTTCTTATCGGCTTTGGGGTCGTGACCGAGCACCTCCGAATAAAATATCCCGCGCCCGACCACCAGCCCTTCGCGCGGCACCGCGACCTCGCGCTCGGGCAACACCAGCCACGGACGGAACTTCAGGGTCAGCGTGCCGTCGTCCGCCTGGTAGAGCCGCCCGTAGGTGCGCACCGGCACACCGTTGAATTCGCGGCCGGTGAAAAGCGCGTTGCCGTCCGCCCGCAACTGGAACCGCCGGTGCCGCCCGGTGAAAAAATCCCAGCAGAAAATCCAACCGAACACCGTCAGCCGGAACGACCACCCGGCCAGAAAATACGCGATGACCACAATCACGAGCGAAAGCGTCGCGCCGACGACCGGGTCGATCCACGCCGTAGCCGTCACCAACGCCAGGAGGGAGGTGCGGGCCGCCTTCAATGCGGCATCCACCGCGCCCCAAGGACTGAGCAGAATGAGAACGTTGATCGCATGCGAGGCGATCCAGACGATGCCGAAGACCGCCACCGAAAGCGGCACCATCAGAATGTTCAGCAACCACGACGTGTCGAACGCCCCGAGATGAATCATCGCGATCCCGCCCAAGTGCAGATTGAACGAGGCTGTCGGCGCGGCGTGCACCATCAGCTTTGAGGCCGAATTAACAAGCACCGGCACGACCGCGCCCGCGGCGACCAGTCCCGTGAGTTTGTTTTCGATCGTCTCCAACGCATCGAACGGCTTTTTCAAGCCGGGCGGCACGACCGCCCCAAAGCTGTCCTTGAAGGCGCAGGCCAGGACGAGCAGGCCGCAGGGAATCCAGAACGCGGGGTTGGCAAACCAGGGCAGCTTGGCTTTTTGTGCGGGCGTCTTCGCCTCGAACCACTGGTAGGCCCCGACCGCCGTCACACCGAGCAGGGGCGAGATCGCGATGCCCGTGACCTGCGCAGCGGTCTTGGCGAGCTCGAGCCCTGCACTCGGCACCTCGCCCGCCGACGGTGCGTCCGCCGCTTTTGCCGCCGGGAGCACCAGACTCAGCAGACCGATCACCATCACCAATCGGAAAAGGAGCTTCATGGACACCGACAAATAAGGATCGGACCCGGTTTGGAAAGCCCGCAAATGCCCTGGCCGGCAGGCGCGCCACTCCACCCCTGGAGCAGCGCACCCTACCGGCGGATGGGCACTAATCACACTTACAGGCACAACCAACTGACGCCGCCAACAAAGCTGCTTGTCCACGGTGCGGTCAAATCATCGCGGTCGCCGGCACCTGAATTTCACCGGGCGGAAACAAGGCTGTGACAAACGGTCCGCGCAGTTGCGCGTTGGCAAGGCCGGGCTGCCCTGTTCTGCTTGCGCCATGCCGTTGACCAAGGCCGAGATCGCCCGCCTGCGCTCGCTGCAGGAAAAAAAGCATCGCGAGAGCCTGGAACTTTTTGTGGTCGAAGGCGAAAAGGTCGCCGGCGAACTGCTGGCCGCGAATTTTCCCTTCGTGGAAATTTATGCGACAGCGGACTGGCTGGAAAGTCCGCCGAGCGGGGTGAGGGCACCCCGCCCACAAACTAGGGAAATCTCCGCCGCCGAGATGGCGAAGATCAGCCACTATCCAACCCCGTCCAGCGTCCTGGCGGTCGGGAAAATCGAGCGCCGGCCCCTGCCGCCCGGGGCGCTCGACCGCGGTCTCAGCCTTGTCCTCGACGGCATCCAGGATCCGGGCAACGTCGGCACCCTCCTGCGCATCGCCGACTGGTTTGCGTGCGATCGCGTGGTGCTCTCTCCGGACTGCGCCGATCTTTTTTCCCAAAAGGTCATCAACGCCAGCATGGGCTCGTTCGCGCGGGTCCCGGTGTACACTGCCTCGCTGCCCGAGGTGCTGGCCACGGCCACGGCACCGGTGCTCGGGTGCGTTCTGAACGGCGACGACGTGCATGCCCTCGCGCCGCTCCGCGACGCCGTGGTGGTGATCGGCAGCGAAGGACAAGGCATCTCCGCAACCGTGGCCGCACATGTCACGCGACGAATCACGATCCCGTGCTACGGCCGAGCCGAGTCGCTCAATGCCGCCGTCGCCGCCGCCGTCGTCTGCGACAATCTGCGGCGGCAGGGGAAACGCTGAAGCGGCGCCCCGCGCTCAGCCGGAACGATACCGTTGGACGGTTCTCTCGCTCTTTGCGTTGGAAACGGTTCGGCTGTAGGGCGGGGTCGCTGACCCCGCCGACAGCGTACATCAGGGCACGTTCGAGGCGGGATCAGCGACCCCGCCCTACAACCTCAACCGCATGATTCCACTCAGCCCTTCTTGGTTGCGATCCAGCCCTCGACGTTTTCCTCGAGAAGGTTGAGGGGTAGCGCTCCGTTCCGGAGGACCAGATCGTGGTAGTCGCGGATGTCGAATTTCGGGCCGAGTTCCTTTTTCGCCCGCTCGCGCAGTTCCAGGATTTTGATCATGCCGACCTTGTAGGCAGTGGCCTGACCGGGCCAGACGAAGTAGCGGTTGCTTTCGGTGTAGATGTCGCGCTCGGAGTCGGGCGTGTTGGCCATCATGTAGTCGACGACCTGCTGGTGCGTCCATTTTTCGGCGTGGATGCCGGTGTCGACCACCAGCCGCGCCGCGCGCAGCAGCTCGTCGGCCAGCCGCCCCGCATCCATATACGGGTCCTGATAAAAACCGTACTCCTTCGGGAAGTATTCGCAGTAGAGCGCCCAGCCTTCGACGTATGCCGTGTAACCGGAGCTGTATTTCCGGAACTTGGGCATGTTTTCCAGCTCCTGCGCGATGGCGATCTGCATGTGATGGCCGGGAATGGCCTCGTGGTGCGCCAGCGTCTCCATTTCCCAGATCGGCAGGCCGCGCATGTCGAGCGTGTTGACGAAATAGGTGCCGGGGCGCGAGCCATCGGCCGAAGGCTGCTCGTAGAAGGCGGCCGGCGAACCTTTTTCGCGGAACGGCTCGACCTTCTTCACGATCAGCGGGGCCCGGGGCTTCACGTGGAAGAAATCGCCGAGACGCACGCGCATGTCGTCGATGATCTGCGTGGCGCGCTTCATGTACGCTTCGCGACCCTCGGGCGTGTTGGCATAGCTGAAACGCGGGTCGCTGCGCAGGTAATTCATGAAGGCCGGCAGATCGCCCTTGAACCCGACCTGCTCCTTGATCGTTTTCAGCTCCGCCTGGAGGCGGGCCACTTCCCTCAGTCCGAGCGCGTGAATCTCGTCGGCCGTGAGGTCGGTCGTCGTGTTCACCCGCAACTGGAAATTATAAAAATCCCGACCTTGGGGCAGTTTCCAAACGCCATCGTCGTCAGTGGCGGCCTTTTGCTGTTCGGCAAACAGCGCGATGAGTTTTTCGTAGGCCGGCTTCACGCTGTCGAGCAGCGCGGCGCGGCCGTCGGCGAGGAGTTGCTGCCGCGCGGCGGGATCCAGATCCTTCAGCGCGCCGACCTTCCCCTCGAAATCTTCCCACAGCGCGCTCTTCGCGCCGGAGGCGTCGAAAGGGACTCCGGTGATCACCTCGCGCGAGGCGTCGATCAGCAGCGGAAAAACGAATCTCGGCGGCAGGACGCCGTGCGCCTGGCGGATTTTCGCCTCGTCGCCGAGTTGCGCGAACAGCCGCGGAAAACCGCGCAACCGGGCGATGTAGGCGCGCGCATCGTCCGCGTTGTCCACCGGGTGATAGTTGATGAGGAAGGCGGGGGCGTCCGCGTGCAACCCGGCCATCTGCGTGAAGAGGTACTGGTGGTGGCGCCACTTCCAGCCCTCGATCGCCTGCTCCGCCTCGGACACGAAAAGCCGGTAACTCATCTTCGTCTGCGCATCGAGGGCGTCGAAATTGATGTCGCGTTTCAATTCGGCGAGATGCTGGACGGTCAGCGCGAGGTCCTCGGTCTGATGCTGTTCGGAAAAATCGTCCCACTTGTCGTGATCCTTTTTCACGCCGAGATAGCCCTGCGCGAGCGGGCTGCGGTCGACGGTTTCATCGAACACGCGGTCGAAAAACGCATTGGCCCTGGCGGATTCGGTGGCGGACACCGGCGCAGGCTGGGCGGAGTCCGTCTCGGCCGCAAGAACGGCGGCCGGAGCAGACGCAAGCAGTGCGGCGGTGAACACGCCGCGAGGAAGAAGGGAACGGACATTCATTTGCCCCGTTTTTGCCCGACTTGCCCGGCTGCTGCAAGCCTGCCGGGCCGGGCGGCCCAAACCCACGGATGGGCGGCGGGCGCCTCGTCCAGATTTATTCCTAATCGTAGCCCACGCCGGCCGCGGCCAGCCAGGCATCCACCATTCCGGCAATGCCGCGGGTGTCCGCCCACGAGGCCTCGGGCACCTCGCGGTCGCCGCGGGCGAGCGCGTCGGCCACCGCATCGGCTTCGTAGGCGTAAAGCCCGACCCCGGGACTCAGGATCGGGATCTCTTCCGGCGCCGCGTCCCGGCGGTGCAAAACGATCTTCTCCGCCCGGCCGAGCAATCCAGGAGTGAAGGGCACGGGCACGTCGATCCAGCCGGCGGTGCCGTGAATCTGCGCGGAATGGTCGTTCTTCATGGTGGAGCCGCACGAAAGCTCGGCGAAAATGTCGCCCGGATATTTCACCACTGCGGTCGCAAAATCGTCGGTGGCCGTCAGCGGATGCCGCCGGCCGGTGGCGTGAAACTCCTCCGGTTCGACGAGCCGACCGCCGTGGGCCGCCGCCGCGATAAAACGCGAAAACGAGACCGGGTAGCAGCCCAGGTCGAGGATTGCCCCGCCCCCGAGCTCTTTTTTGAACATGCGGTGCTCGGGGTTGAACGGACACAGGACATTGAACGACGCCCGGATCAGCCGCACCTCGCCAATCGCGCCGCCGCGCACGAGCTCGACGAGTTTTTTCGTCTGCGGGTGCAGTCGGTACATGAAGGCTTCCATCAGGAGAACCCGACGGCGTTGGGCGGCGGCGATGACCCGCGCGGTGTCGGCCAGCCGGAGCGTCAGCGGTTTCTCGCAAAGGATGTGCTTGCCGGCCTCCGCCGCGCGGATCGCCCATTTCGCATGCCAGGGATGCGGCGTGGCGATGTAGACGGCCTCGATCCCCGGATCGTCCAGCAGCGCCTCGTAGCTGCCGTGGGCGCGCGCGCCGCCGAAATCCGCGGCGAATTTTTGCGCATCGGCCAGCTGGCGCGATCCGACGGCCGCGAGCCGGCCCGTGCGCGATTGCCGCAGGTCGGTGGCAAACTGCCCCGCAATCCAGCCCGTCGCGAGGACGCCCCAGTTGAGTTGCTTTTTCATCCAACGGGAAACGAACCAGCCTTGAACGGCCGCGTCAATGGCCACGTGATTCCCGTCCGAAGCGAACTCAGCCGGACGCGTGCGGTTGACCCTGCGAACCCGATCTTCGGAAAGGTGGAGCCCGACCTCGCTCCGGGCGGGCTGATAGAGTCACGCAACAAAACCGGCCACGGAGGTCCGGTTCCACCTCAGCTCGCCCGCTCGTGTTTGTCAGTCATCCACTTTCCGCCATCGCCTGGCCGGCGAGCCAGCCGGTGGTCCAGGCTGCCTGGAAATTGAAACCGCCCGTCACGCCGTCGATGTCGAGCACCTCGCCGGCGAAGTGTAGCCCGGGCCGGAGCCGGCTTTCCATTGTCTTGAAGTCCACCTCGGCCAAGCGCACGCCGCCGCAGGTGACGAACTCCTCCTTGAACGTGCTCTTGCCGTTGACGGCGAACACGCCGTCGCACGCCTGCGCGGCCAGCTCGCGCAGCGCTGCGTTGCCCAGGCCCGCCCACGTCGCTGTCGGGGCAAATCCGCCCGCGGCGGTCAGCTTTTCCCAGAGCCGAAGGGGCAGCCCCAGCGGGCACCAGGTCGTGAGCTGCTTGCGCGGATTTCCCGCGCGGGCCGATTCGAGCGCCGCCCGCGCCGTTTCGACGTTGAAGCGCGGCGCCCAGTTGACGCGCAATTCGCACCGATAGGCCCGGTCGTGCAGCTGGCGCGCCCCCCAAGCGGACAATTTCAAAACTGCGGGCCCGCTCAGCCCCCAGTGGGTGATGAGCAGCGGGCCGCGTTCCTGCAGAGTAGTGCCGGTCACCGTCACGGCAGCATCCTCGACCGAAACGCCGGCCAGGTCCTGGAGACGAGGATCGACCACATTGAACGTGAACAGCGACGGCACGGGCGGCTCGATGGTGTGGCCGGACTGCCGGGCGAATTCAAATCCGGCGTTGGTCCGGTTTCCGCCGGTGGCGAGCAGCAACCGGTCGCACCGGACTGTTTCGCCGGTGGTCAGCTCGAGCCGGAAGGTGGAATGCGTCGACCCCAACGGGTTCACGCCGGGGTCCACGCGCTCCACCCTTTTCACCCCGCAGTTCGTGCGCAGCGTCACGCCGGCCGCCCGCACCGCCTGCATGAGGCAGTCCACGATGGTCTGCGAGTCGTCCGTCACCGGGAACATGCGGCCATCGGCCTCGGTTTTGAGGGACACGCCCTTGGCCGCGAACCACTCGACGGTGTCCCGCGGCTGCCAGCGGGAAAACGCCCCGCGGAGTTCGCGGCCGCCGCGGGGATAACGCCGGGTGAGTTCGCGCGGGTCGAAGCAGGCGTGGGTGACATTGCAACGGCCGCCGCCGGAAATGCGGACCTTGGCCAGCGGGTGGGCGGTGGCTTCGTAAATGGTCACGACCGCGGCCGGATTCGCCTCGGCGCAAATGATCGCGGAGAAAAATCCCGCCGCGCCACCTCCCACGACGCCGATCTGCGGTGCGCTCATGGTCTCAACGAGGCGGGGCGGGTGCCCGGTCCTCGCGGCCGGGTCGTCCGGTTCGAATTTTCCCCACGTTCATGGTCCGAGCGTCGGGGGCCCGGGACCTTTTGTCGAAAAAGAAAGCGCCGCGACCTACCCCTAGGTCGCGGCGCCCCTGCACACACTGATTACTGCCCTGAACCCATCAGGGAAATTTTAGGTTCCGCCCGGAGCGGGGGGCGGCGGGGGCGGTGTTCCGTTGGCTCCGCCTTCCTCCGGATGCTCATGGTGTCCGTGGGACTTGAGCGTTTTCAGCTTTTGCAGCTGGTCCGGCGTGAGCAGCGCTTCCTTCTGGTTCTGGTAACTCTGGCGCAGGGCCTGGGCTTTGTCGCGCCTCTGGTCCTGCGGCACGGAGGCGTCGGCCTTCAACGCCTTGAGATCCGCCATCATCTGCTGGTTCAGCGCCGCCCATTTCGCCTGCTGGTCGGCGGTCAGGTTGAGCGCCTTGATCAGATGCTGTTCGCGCCGCTGGGCCCGGTCGCCCCAGTGGTCGCCGGACGGCCCGCCCGGTTGATTGTCGGGGGCCGGAGCGGGAGCCGGAGTCGGTTGATCTTCAGCGCGGAGCAGGGGAAAGGCGCAGAGTCCGGCGCCAAGGGCAAGGCAGATGACTTTGAGGGTGTTTTTCATAAGGATCGGATGTTGGAGGGAAAGACGCAGCGAATCCACCCGGGTTTCGCGGTAATTCGGAAAAAAACTTTGAACCTCGGGTAACTGCTTCCCGTGACGGGCCGTCATCGCGGGTCTTTATTCCGCCGGACCCGCTTTACTTGCGTGGCTCCGCGCCCCAGTGTGCGGAGCCATGATTGAAGTCAGCGGCCTCACCAAGCGTTACGGCCAGTTCACCGCGGTGCACGACCTGTCGTTCACGGTCCGGCCGGGCGAGGTCATGGGGCTCGTCGGGCCCAACGGAGCGGGCAAGACCACCACGCTGCGCTGCATCTCCGGGATCATTCCGGCGACCCTCGGCACCGCCCGCATCGGCGGAATCGAACTCGCGACCGATCCGGTGGGGGCCAAACGCCAGCTCGCCTTTTTCCCCGACGAACCGCGGCTCTTCGACTACCTGACAGTCCGCCAGCACCTGACCTTCGCCGCCAAGATCTACCAGGTGCCGCAGTACGAAACCCGCGCCGCGGCATTGCTGGCCGAACTCGAAATCGCCGACAAAGCCGACGAACTGCCCGGGGCGCTGTCACGCGGGATGAAACAGAAGCTCGCCATCGCCTGCGGCCTGTTGCACTCGCCGCAAGTCCTGTTCTTCGACGAGCCGCTCACGGGCCTCGACCCCCTGGGCATCCGCCGCATGAAGGACACCATCCGCCGTCTCGCCACCGAAGGCGCCGCGATCATCCTCAGTTCCCATCTGCTCACCTTGCTCGAGGAAGTGTGTTCCCACGTGCTGATCATGAAGCAGGGCGGCAAGATCGCCGTGGGCACGCTCGCAGAGGTCGTGGCGCAATTCAGCAACGGGGAAAGCAACGTGAGCCTGGAGGAGGTCTTCATCCGCGCCACCGGCAACTCGGAAAACTGAGCGCCATGCACGTCTTCCGCGTCCTGCTGTTTCTCCGGCTCACCTCGCTGGAGAATTTTGTGCGCGCCCAGGCGCGCCGCGTGCGCCAGCCCAAGTACCTGGCGGGGATGGTGGCGGCCGTCGCCTATTTCTGGTTCTTTTTTTTCCGGTCCACGGCGTCCGGATTGCGCGGCCTGCAATCCGTCGCCGGCCTCGGTCCGGTCGTGGGCGGCATGGCCGCGCTGATCGTGACGGCATTGTTCCTGATGTTGTGGGTAACCTCCCCGGACCAGCCCGGGCTCCAGTTCACCGAGGCGGAGATCGCCTTTCTCTTCCCCGCCCCGCTGGCCCGGCGGGCCCTGGTCCACTACAAGCTGCTCAGCGCCTTGCTGGGAGCGCTGGCCCAGGCGCTGCTTTTTTCCGTGCTGTTCAACCGTGCGCGGTTTTTCGCCGGGGATGCTCCGCGCCTGCTCGTGAGCTGGTGGGCGTTTCTCAGCATCGTCCGCCTGCACTATCTGGGCGCTTCCCTGACCACCGCGCGGCTGGCGGAAAGTGGCTTTAACGCCGGTCGGCGCCGTCTCCTGCTGCTGGGCAGCATCGGCGCGTTGGTCATCGTGACGGGCTGGTGGCTCTGGCGGGACGCACCGGACATCACGACGGGAGCCTCGATCTTTGACTGGTTCTCCGCCCTGCTCGATGCGGGTCCGCTGCACTGGGTGCTCTGGCCGGCCCGGCTGTTGCTGCGCCCCTTTTCCGCCGGGGACCTGCCGGCGTTTGCGCGCACTTTCGTCCCCGTGCTGCTGGTGCTCGCGGCCCACTATGTTTGGGTGATCCGGATCGACGTGGCCTTTGAGGAGGCGTCGCTTGCCCGCGCGGCGCGCCAGACGGCGCGCGTGGCGGAGATCCAGACGCGCGGCGTGGTGCGTTTCGGACCCAAACCCACCAAGGGCCGGCTGCCTCCCTTCGAGTTGAATCGCGCCGGTCCGGTGGAACTGGCGTTCCTGTGGAAGAACCTGCTCTCGACCACGCGGCCGTGGTTCACCGTGCGCAACTGGACGATCTGTGCCGCGTTGCTGGTCGTTTATTGCGCGGGGTTCACCCGTCTGCTGGGCCACGAATACTGGCGGGCGGGCGGGGTCCTCGCCGGATTGGGCCTGGTCGGGGGAATGATGACCTTGTTCTACGGGCCGCTGCTGACCCGGCTCGATATCCGCCAGGATTTGCTGAATGCCGACATCCTCAAAACCTATCCATTGCCCGGCTGGCGCATTTTGCTCGGCCAGATGCTCGCACCCGTCGCCATCCTCACTGGAATCCTATGGCTGGCCCTGCTGGCTTGGTATCTCGGGCTCCAAGGTCAACATCCGCCCAACCTGTCGCAAGTGTGGTTCAGTCCGGCCATGCGGGTGGTGCTCGTCGCGTGCGCCGCGGTCCTGGCGCCGTTTCTTTTCGCGCTGCAGCTGCTCGTGCCGAACGGAGCCGCCATTTTGTTTCCCGCCCTGTTTCGCACGGCCCGCACGCGGGGGGCAGGGCTCGATCTCATGGGACAACGGCTGATCTTCAGCTTCGGGCAGATCTTCATCCTGGTCCTCGTGCTCGCGCCCGGGGTTGTCGCGGCGGGGATCCTGATCTTCATCACGCAAGAGCTGGACCTGATCAGCCCGGCCGCTGCGATCATCCTGTCCACCGGCGCGAGCGCCCTGGTCCTGTCCGGCGAAATCTGGTGCGGACTCTGGTGGCTGGGCCAGCGGTTCGAGCAGCTTGATATTTCCTCGGAATTGCGCCCCTAAATTGTCGGATGAATTTCGCCCATAGGGAGTCTCTCGCCCGGACGGTGGTGGACCGCGTCCGCCACCGGCTGCCGGCGGAACTGCGGCCGGCCGCGGCCTCCGTGCCGGTCTGCTATGAAGCGGCGCCCGGCGAGGCCCTGGTGGCCGACGGCTGCGAGCCGGATCTGCTCGGCCTGTTCGTCGGCCAGGAGCATGGCAGCGAATGGCGCGAAGACTCTGTGCCGCTGCCTCCGCAAATCCTGCTTTTTCTCGACAATCTTTGGGACTACGCCGGGCAGGATGAGGCCGTTTTTCGCGATGAAGTGCGGTTGACGTACCTCCACGAACTCGGGCATTTTCTCGGTTGGGACGAGGACGAGGTCGCTCGCCGCGGCTTGGAATGAACCGATGGAAGTTCGCACAGATTTCGCTTGCCCGCGGGCGATTTTGTCGTCGTCCCGGACCAAATCGGCGCTCGGGCGGGGTCGCGCGAGGCTGGCAGGCACTCGACCGAGGCCGGGGCCGACCTTGCCGTTGGCTCCAACTAGGGCTTTCATTCCAGCGGGGAATGTGTTTATACCCTGTGCATTCCGGCACTCTGGTGCCGGTCCGCTGTCAACCCAACCCATGAAGAAGTTTCTCCCCGTCCTCCTGAGTCTCGCCGCTTTCGCCGGCGCCGTTTCCACCCATGCCGCCGATGTGAAGCGCTCCACGCTCGTCGGACGCCTCGACACCTGCGAAGCCATTCTGCAGGATCTGCAGTCCAGCACCAAGACCGCCATCCCCGCCGACGTGCTGCATCGCGCCCGCGGAATTGTCGTCGTCAATCAAGTGCAGGCCGGTTTCCTTTTTGGCGTGAAGGACGGTTATGCGGTCGTCCTCGTGCGGCGGCCCAACGGTCACTGGTCTGTCCCCGCCTTCCTCAGCGCCGGCGAGGCCAGCCTGGGTTTTCAGGCGGGCGTCAAGGCGATCAACACCGTTCTCGTGCTGATGGACGATTCCGCCACCAGCCTGCTGCTCAACCGCAAATTCAATTTCGGCATCGAGGCCAAGGCCATCGCCGGCATCCGCGCGGCCGAAGCCGAGGCCGTCACCAAGCCCCTGCCGACCGACGCCAACGTCTACGTCTACACCCTGCAAGAGGGATATTATCTCGGCATGGCGATCAAGACCGGCTTTATGTCGCCGAACGACGACGCCAACCGCGTGTTCTACAATTCCTCCAACAAGCTGCCCGAGCTCCTCTACAGCGACTGGGTGCAAGTGCCGCCCGAGGCCCAGTATCTCGTCAACTACGTTTCCCACCTGGCCAGCGAGTAAGGCCGGCCTCCGTTTTCGTCCTCTGACCCGCGGTCCGCACCGCGGGTTTTTTGTGGCCGGCCGGAATAATAAGAGAGGACTGCTTCGCCCACTTTTCTTTTCCGGTCCGCCCGCCTCAATCGCCCGGACGGGCGGACTTGGCGAACAGCGCGACCTGCCGGGGCAGCGCCTGCCAGTACTGGCCCGCGTACCTTGTCCGGACGTAATCGAGCAGCTGCCGGTAGAAGGAAGCCGGAAACGTGCTCGCCGATTCCCGGTCACCGCTGAAACGCAGGTAGTCGGGATGGACATTGACGAGCACCATGCCGCCGTTCTGCGCCACCCAATCGAGTTTTCTCAGCCAGATTTCGGGTGATTTCTCCCGCAACAGGAGGAAGAGCGTGGAATCCTGCGGCAGGGTGTACGGCAGCTCGACATAACCGGGATGGTCCGCCGGCCCGGGCACCCAGAAGGGGAAAATCGTGCGTGCGCCATCGGGCTGCGGTTCGAAGGGATCCGTGTCGAAAGTCGACGCGTCGTACGCGATGTCGAGCTGATGGTACCAGTCCAGGTTCCGCAACATGAACCCCGCGCGAAATCCGGTGGCGTGCCATTCGCGGACATAATAATTGATCCGTTTGGCCTTCTCGGCAAAGCCCTCCTCCGACCAGAAAAGTTTGCCGTCGTGCTGGAGATCGTGAATGCCGACCTCAAAGCCGTTTTTCGCGAGCCAATTTCTCAGTTCCGGCCGCACCTGGTAACTTCCCTCAGGCACAAAATTGAAGGACGAGCGAAAGCCCATTTCCGCCTCGAGGTCGGCCAGCTGCCGGCTTTTGTCGTGACCGGCCGCGCTCTCCACATCATGCGTCAGCACAAAGGCGAAGCGCCGGCCTTCCGGCCAACCCGTCCATCCTGCGGGCGGCGTGGCGGCCGATTGATCGATCGGCCAGGCGGCCGCAGACCTCTGGCGCGTGCGCCGGGCCAGCATGCGCCGCATGCCCATCCGCATGCCCCAAGGCAGGAGGGGCTTCAGCGTATAATAAAGTCTACTACGCACGGGTTTTCGTCTCGGGTGATTAAATGGCTAATGGGTTGAATACCCGATACCGACCTGAGGTGTCTACCGAATTCCGCCTCTCTAGGGTCAAATTTACGTGGCGAGATGCGCGTGCGGCCGCGGCAGTTTCCCGCGCATCGCCTCGATCGCCTCGAAGTCACTTCACCGACCGTCTAAATATTTAATCAACTCCTCCAAAACAATTTGCGCCACCCGCTCTTGCACCACTACCCGGCGCGCCCCGGAAATTTCGACGAAACCGTTGGCGATTGCGGTCACCCCGCCGCGCTTCCGGTGGCAAAGCGCCCACCAAGCCATCGGCACTTTCACCCCGCGGGCGCGCGACGGCTCCGCGTAACCGGTCGTCGCTACCGCGAGGTCCGCCCCAAATCGCTCGAGCGCGCCGACGGCCATCTCGACCGCCACGCGCGGCGACACGCCGTTCACGCGCGCCGCGTGGGCTCGGTTCACCCCGAGCAGCCGCGTTTTCTGTTGCACCGTGTAGGCCGTGATCCCGCCAAGAAAATATTCCGAGGCCCCCGAGACGGACGCCACAACGGCCTGCACATGGCCGGCGGTCAGACTCTCGGCCACCGCCAGCGTCAAGCGCGGCTCGCGCAACATCAGCTTCCTGAGCTGTTGCGCGGGGCTCACGATGCGATCTCCAGTCCCACCGGACAATGGTCGCTGCCCATCACCTTGGGTTCGATCCAAGCCCGACCGAGCCGCGAGCGCAGCTGGGTGGACGCGACAAAATAATCGACGCGCCATCCGATGTTCCGCGCGCGGCAGTTCATCATCTGGCTCCACCACGTGTAGTGCCCCGGACCCTTTTCGAACTCGCGAAAGGTGTCCACGAAGCCGCGGCCCAGCAGCGTGCTGAAGTTGGCGCGCTCCTCGTCGGTAAAACCCGCATTGCGCCGGTTGGTCTTGGGGTTGGTCAGGTCGATCTCCGTGTGGGCGACATTCAGATCGCCGCAAAAAATCACCGGTTTCTTTTTCTCCAGCTTCACGAGGTACCGCAAAAACGCCGGGTCCCAGGACTGCGTGCGATAGTCGAGCCGCGTCAGCCCGCGTTGCGAGTTGGGCTGATAAACATTGAGCAGATAAAAATCCGCGAACTCCGCCGTGATGACCCGCCCTTCCTGATCGTGATCGTTCGCCCCGATGCCCTCGGTCACCTGCACCGGCGTTTGGCGGGTGAAGAGCACCGTGCCGGAGTAGCCTTTTTTGACCGCCGAATTCCAGTGGACGGTATACCCCTTCGGCCACGTCACGTGATGGACGTCGCCCGGATGCGCCTTGGTTTCCTGCAGGCAGATGACATCGGCGTCGGCCGCGTTCATCCAGTCGAGCAGGCCTTTCCCGAGTGCGGCGCGCACGCCGTTGACGTTCCACGAAAGCAGTTTCATCCCCTCCACTTCGCGGGATTGGCGGCCCGCCGCAATCCGTTTTTCCGGACACGCGGGCGGGCCGGACAAAAAAAGGGGCCGCCCCTCGGTGAGAGGAGCGGCCCCAGGGGATAAGGGTCAGTTGGCTGCGAGCTTCGGCAGCTCGTCGAGATCGCTGACGATGTTGACCGGCAGGACGACCTTGGTTGGAACGGTCTTGCCGTCGCGGATCAGGGGCTGGAATTTCCAGCCCGAAATCGCGGCGGCCAGCGTTTTGGCCAGGTCCTCCGGGACGGTGTCGGGAACAGTGATGTTCTGCGGCACGCCGGCGGCATCGACGACGAACGCGAGCTTGACCGTGGTCCCGGCAAACTCCGCGCTGACGTGAGGTGCGATGACCTTCACGGGCACGGGGGTGTCGGAGCGACCATGGTAGGACGCGACATAAGCCTCCTCGAACGTCCACGCCTTGAGGGCGAGGGGAGCAACGAGCAGGCCGGCTAACAGGATCAGTTTGGATACGGTTTTCATGTTTTCTTTCATATGTTGCTTGTGGGAACTGCCGGGCGGCACAGACGTGTGTCGCGCCGGCCTCGCCTCCGGGCCAATTTTGCCACCGGAGGACGAAAGCCGCGTTTTGGGGAACGCGGGGTAACGTTGACCGTTTGATCCGTTTGCCTGGGGAATTGTTAAAGAACCAGCTGACCGGCGCGCACCAACCGCGCTCGCCCATCAAATATGCAGCTCGCGTACCAAGTCCAATCGCCCGCATGTGTATAAGCCGCCGCGGGTGTGACATTTTGCCCGCGGCCTTGCAGGACGTATTCCGCCGCCCATGCATGAAGCAATTTCATCCTTCCACGCCGCAGCCAGGCCGTCCGACATGTGACAAACCCCGCTGTTGTCATCGGAGCGCGCACCGTCGATGGTCCTGTTTCCCGTGAGTCACTCCTGTTTCCTTCCCCTGCCCTTGGGTCAAGCGATCCCGCCCACTCCGCACGCCGTCTCGTGCAGCCTGCCGACCATGCGCGCGGTGCGGGGCTATGAGGAAAAGAATCCGGAGATCACCCGCCATTTGACCAATGGCTACCCGCGCTTCCTCGTCCATCCCTTCGCGCGCCGCCTGGCCGGACACTGGGTCGCCACCAGCCCCGAACTGACCGGCCGCACGTTCTGGCTCACCTCGTCCCTGCCCATGGCCCGGAGTCTGACGGCCCATCTCGGCGCCACCCGGGATGCGGCGTTGGTCAGTCGCGACGGACTCCACGGTGTCTCCCACCCGGACTCCGCTGAAACCTTTTCGCGCGCAAAAACTTTCCTGCAAAACATCGGCGGCTTCCTGTGCTCGCGGGAGGCGGAAGATCACCTAGTGCGCCTGGGCCTGCTCGCCGCCCCGCATCCCGAGGAAATTTTCACCGGCGATGCGCCCGCAGAAATCCTCCGCCAGTTGTGCGCCGCGCTGCCCGGCACGACCACCCGGGATCTGACGCTCGCCAACTGCGGCATGAGCGCAATCCACGCCGCGTTTCAGGCCGTGGCCCACCTGCAGGCCGCCCGCGGGCGCACCGTCTGGCTCCAGCTCGGCTGGCTCTACCTCGACACCATCGCGATTCTGCAGAAATTCACCGCCGGCCCGGCGGACTACGTCTACGTGCGCGATGTTTCGGACCTCGGGGCGCTGACCCGCATCTTTGCCGCCCACGGGCCGCAAATCGCGGGCGTCGTGGCGGAGGTGCCGACCAATCCGCTGATCCAGACCCCGGAACTCGCCGCCATTGCCACCCTCTGCCGACAGCACGGCGCCCGGCTGATCGTCGACCCCTCCATCGTTTCCGCCTTCAATCTCGACGTCCTGCCCCACGCCGATCTCGTCGTCAGCAGCCTGACCAAATACACCGCCAGCGAAGGCGACCTCACCGCCGGCTTCGTCGCCGTGAATCCCGCCGGGCCCGATGCCGCCGCGCTGCGGTCCGCCGTCGCCGCCGCGGCAGAACCGCTCTATTCCCGCGACGCCGCGCGGCTGGCTTGGCAGATCGGCCGGACCCCGACGATCCTCGCCCAGATCCACGCCGGAACGGCCCGGGTGGCGGCGTTCCTCGAAAACCATCCTGCGGTGCAGGACGTTTTCTGGGCGCTTCATCCGTCCAGCCGGGAAAACTATCTCAAACTGGCCCGCACGCCCGACGCGACGGGCGGAATGATCACCTTCACGTTGCGGCAGGGCGGAGCCTTGGAAAAATTCTACGACCGGCTGCGGCTGCCCAAGGGGCCGAGCTTCGGCATGAAAACGACGCTGATCTGCCCGTACATGTATCTGGCCCACTACGACCTGGTGACCACGCCGGCCGGCCTGGCCGAACTGGCCGCGAGCAAGCTGGACCCCGACCTGCTTCGCCTCTGCATCGGCACCGAACCGGTGGAGGAAATCATCTCCGCGCTCGCCGAAGCCCTCGCCTGACCGGGCGTCCTTTCTCGCGCCGCTCGTCTCCGTCCGTCCGCTTCCTTCCGCCCCGGAACTTGTCACGTATTACGTGACATTAACCCCGGGGCGTGCCCGCCGAACCATTGTCACGTATTACGTGACATGTTTCCGGCGGGGCTCAGCGCCAGACGCCGAGAATGGCGCCTTGCAGGGTGAAAAGCGCCACTTCGTGCCCGATGTTGATGGCCAGCAAACGCAGGGACCGGTTCTCCCAGACGCTGCTGTTCAACATGCGCGGCCCGACCACGACCAGCCCGACAAAACCACCCATCTCGGCTCCCTTCAGCCAGCCCAGCGAACCGTTGGCTTTGATCAACACCGCGAGCCCAAACGTGCCTAGCAGTGTAAATAGCAATGCCTTCGCGAAGTACTTCGCCATGCCAGCCTTCGCCGCCTCCTGCATGTGCTCCTCGGTGAATTTCATTTCGGCCATCCAGGCTTTGACAAACAGCACCGGGGAATACCACAGCCAGCCGAGAAGAAACCCGGCCACGGTGACCGCGAGAACGGCCACGTAGTTCAACGAGAGGATTGCGTGGGTCATGAAGGGGAGGGGCTGGACTCAGCCTGCATGGTGCCGCCGCGCGAGGCAATGCCGCTTTGGCGGCAAGGACACTTGAAATTCCGGGCGGGGCCCGACTAGCTCGCGCCATGCCTGTATCCGGCTGCACTCTGGAGCTCAAGATCATCCCCAACGCCGCCCGCAGCGAAATCGTCGGCTGGCTGGGCCTCGCACTCAAGATCAAGGTGAAAGCCCCCGCCCTCGAAGGCCGCGCCAACGAGGAATTGCTCGATTTTCTCGCCAGACGGCTCGGCCTGCCCCGCCGCCGCGTCGCCCTTCTGCGCGGTGAAAAATCCCGGCAGAAGTTGGTCCAGATCGACGGCCTCGACCACGCCACGGCGAGGGCACGCCTTCAAATCTGAACGGCATCCCTCCCCCGCTGCGCCGCCAGTTTCCCCGTCAGCCGGTGGAAACGCCAGCCGAGCGAAATGGCCGCACCGGCCAGACCCGTGGCAAGGCCCACCCACACCCCCAACGGACCGAGCGACGTGTGGAACGCCAACCCATATCCGGCCGGCAATGCGACCAGCCAATAGGCGACAAACGTGATCGCCACCGGAATCCTGACATCGGTCAATCCGCGCAATGCCCCCACGCTGAGCACCTGCCCGCCATCGAACAGCTGGAAGATCGCCGCGACCAGCAGCAGGCGGGCCGCCAGCAACGCCACCTCGGCCGACGGCGTGAACGCCGAGGTGATCAGCGGGCCGGCGAGGGCGAAGATCACCGCAAAACCCGCCATCGCGGCCAGACCGGCCCCGATCGCGCCAAATCCGATCGGACGCACCGCGTCGTAGCGACCCTCGCCGCGCGCCCGGCTGATCCGCAGGCTCACCGCAATCGACAGGCCGAGCGGAATCATGAAAGTGAGCGCCGCACAGCCGATCGCGATCTGGTGCGCGGCCAGCGGGACCGTGCCGAGCCAGCCCATCATCAGCGTCGCCGCGGAAAAAGCCCCGGCCTCGAAAAACAGCATCGTGCCCGCCGGCCCGCCCAGCCGGAGCAGCGCCCCGAAACGCCGGCGCTCCCACCCCGCCCACGGCGCCGCCCGCACGGCCGCGAAGTCCCGTGATCGCCGCAGCCACCATCCGATGGCCGCCACCGCCAGCGACCGCGCCAGCAAGGTCGCCCAGCCCGATCCGACGAGCCCCAGTGCCGGAGCTCCGAGGTGCCCGAACACCAGCACCCAGTTGAGGAAGGCGTTCAGGGCCACATCGCCCAAAATGATCGCCATCGGCACCCAGGGCCGTCCCATCGATTCGGCAAACTGCCGTTGCACCTGAAAGACCAGGGCCGGGACAAATGAGGCCCCGATCAGCAAAAAATAGGGCCGCACCACCGCGATCACCTCGGCCGGCTGCCCGAAGCGATCGAGCTGCGTGGACAATCCCGCCATGAGGCCGAACGCCGCCAGCCCGACGCCCAGCGCCAGCACCCGGCCGTGCCTCAGCCAGGCGGCACAACCCTGCTCGTCGCCCGCCCCGTGGTCGCCCGACGCAAAAACCCCCGCGCCCAAGAGCAACCCGATGCCAACGACATAAAATATCCCGAAAGCCCCGTGCGTAAACGCCGCCGCCGCCAGCGGCACCGTGCCCACGCGTCCGATGAAGGCGTTGTCCGTGATGCCAATCAGCATCTGGCTCACCTGCCCGACAATCATCGGCAGGGCCAGCGCAAGGGTGATCCGGAGTTCCTTCAGCAGAGTTGGCACGGAGATCTACCAGAGCAGGAAACCGCCATCCGCCAAGTTTCCTTTCGTGTTTTGAAGGATTTGCCGGGCACTGATCGGGATGTCCGCGCTGGCTTTGGGCTCAATCCGGGGCGAGACTGGCCCCGTGCGGAAATCCAAGGAGCTTATCATCCTGTTCATCCTGCTGCTCGGCGCCGCGGCCGGAGTGCTGGGCTATGTGATCAACCGGCGCGCGCACCCGCCCGCCCGGCCGTCGGACCATGCCGGCGAACCGATGCCTCCGCCGGCGGGCTCCAATGGCCGGCCGCCCCGCGACTAGTTCCGGCGGCCGCAAAATCTTTGGCGGCGCACCCCCCGCTCCCTTCCCCGCGGTCCGGCGCGGTTTATTCGCAGCTTGGCGCGGGCCGGACCGGCGGCTTTACTGCTCACGCCCCTCATGCCCTTCGTCCTTGCCCTTGACCAAGGCACCACTTCCTCCCGCGCCCTCGTCTTCGACCGGCGGGGCCGGGCGCGCGGCGTCGCCCAGCAGGAGTTCACCCAATATTTCCCGCGCCCCGGCTGGGTCGAACACGAACCGCACGACCTCTGGGAGACCACCCGCCTCACGGCCTTGGGCGCCCTGGCTCGCGCCAACCTCACCGCCCGGAGCCTCGCCGCCGTCGGCCTGACCAACCAGCGCGAGACGACCCTGCTGTGGGATCGCCGCACCGGCCGGACCCTGCACCGCGCGGTGGTCTGGCAGGACCGACGCACCGCCGAGCTCTGTGCCCGGCTGAAACGAGCGGGGCTGGAACCGCTCGTTCGCGAGAAAACCGGCCTCCTCCTCGATCCGTATTTTTCCGGAACGAAGCTGTCGTGGCTGCTCGATCACCTTCCCGGCGCCCGGCGCCGCGCGAACCGGGGCGAACTCGCCTTCGGCACCGTCGACACCTGGCTGCTCTGGCAGCTCACCAATGGCAAGGTCCATGCCACCGATGTTTCCAACGCCTCGCGGACCCTTCTGCTCAATCTGCGCACCGGCGACTGGGACGAGGAGCTGCTGAAGATCCTCCGCGTTCCGCGCGAGGTGCTGCCCGAGGTGCGTTCAAGCAGCGAAGTCTACGGCGAAGTCAGCGCCGTCCCGGCCTTGCGCGGGGTTCCCATCGCCGGCATCGCGGGGGACCAGCAGGCGGCTCTTTTCGGCCAGGCCTGCTTCCGCCCCGGGATGGCCAAGAATACCTACGGCACGGGTTGCTTCCTGCTGCTGCACACCGGCGACCAGCCCATCCGCTCGAAAAACAACCTGCTCACCACCATCGCCTGGCGCCTCGGCGGCCGGACCGAGTACGCCCTCGAAGGCTCCGTGTTCATCGGCGGCGCCGTCGTGCAATGGCTGCGCGATGGCCTCGGCCTCATCGCCCGGTCGTCCGACATCGAGAAGCTCGCCGCGGGAGTGCCCGACAACGGCGGCGTCTACCTCGTACCCGCGTTCGCCGGCCTGGGAGCGCCGCACTGGGATCCCGGAGCCCGCGGGGTCATCACCGGTCTCACGCGTGGCAGCAACGCCGGCCATCTCGCCCGCGCCGCGCTCGAGAGCATCGCCTACCAAAGCGCCGACCTGCTCGCCGCCATGAACGCCGACGCCGGTCTGAAATTGCGCGAACTCAGGGTGGACGGCGGCGCGGTGGTCAACAATGCACTCATGCAATTCCAGTGCGACCTGCTGCGCGTCCCGGTGGTGCGGCCGCGCACGAGGGAGACGACCGCCCTGGGCGACGCTTACCTCGCCGGGCTCGCCGTCGGTTTCTGGAAAAACCGCGAGGAGATCGCCGCCCTCTGGTCCGCCGAGCGCATTTTCCAGCCGGGCGCGAATGCCTCGGCGATGAAAAGATTTCATCGCGACTGGCGGTCGGCGGTGATCCGGGCAAAATCGCAACCGGGGTGATTTTCTCCCCGCCCGATGGGAAATTCCCCCAGCAATTCTTTCCGTTAGGAGCCGCGAGGCGCCCGCCACTGGATTGTTGCGGACAGGCCGGCATGGCGGGGCTTGCAGCCTGCTGTCAAACGGACCATCATGCCCGCAGCCAAACGCTCCCATGAGATTTTCCCGCCTGCTCCTTGCCGCTCTGTCCGGCGCAATTCTTGCCACCAGCGCCCCGGCTCAAACGGAAACCGATTCCTCTTCCCTGCTGGCCAAGGCCCAGCACGGCAACGCCATCGCGCAATACAATCTCGGCCTCGCCTACATGCAGGGCAGCGGGGTCGCCGCAGACCCGGTCGAGGCTTTTGTCTGGCTCTCGCTCGCCCAGGAAAACGGTGCGCGCGGACAGGCCCTCAACGGTGTCGTCGGTTCCCTCTCCGCCGGGCAACTGGCCGAAGCCCGACAGCGGCTCGCCGAACGCCGGCGCCTGCGCGGCATTCTCGCGCCCCCGGTCCAAACCGCCGCACCCGCTGCCCAAACTCCGCCGCCGGCGCCGGCCCAAACCGAAACCCCAACCGTCGCGGCTCCGACCGGGCGCCCGGCGCCGGGCGCCGAAACCTCTCCGCGTCACGAGCAGGCAAACGACGCAACGGACCGGGAGCAACTAAGCCGTGAACTCGCCCTGGCGTGGAACGAGAACGAGCAGCTCAAAACCAAGCTGGGCCTGGCGGAATCCGCGTCCGGCGAAGCCGCCCGTCTCCGCGCGGAACACGACAATCTGACGAACCGGATCAATTCCCTCGGGACCGAACTGACCGTGCTCCGCACTGACCGCGACAACGCGCGCAGCTTCGGCCAACAGGTCGAGGAAACGCTCAACAAGGTCAACGACCAGAAAGCCGCGCTCGAAGCCCAGCTCCGCACCAGCCAGGAGCGACTGCAGGCTGCCTCCGCCCAAGCCGCAGCCACGGCCGCGCAACTGGCCCAAGCCCGGGCGATCGCCGCCCAGGGATCGCCCGATACCTCCGCTCTGAAGGAACTCCAAGCCAAGTATGCCAACCTCAGCGCCCTCGCCGAAACTGCCCGACAGGAAACCGAAAAACAGGCGCACGTGAAAAAGGATCTGGAGCAGCGGCTCACCGGATTGACCAATCAGCTGACGACCGCGCAGCAGCAGGCCACGGCGCTGGACCAGGCCCGTTCGTCCCTGACCGCCGAGGTCGAGGCCCTGCGGAAAAAAGCAACCACGCCTGTCGCGCCGGCCTACCCCGATCTGTCCGGGCGTGTCGCCGAGCTGGAAGCGCAACTTGCCGCTGCCAAAACTGCCAACGGCGACACGGCCGCACTCAGACAACAGATCGCCGCTCTCGAGGCCAAGGCGGCCGAAAGCGTGCCGGCGGCCACCGCCGCCGACCTGAAACAGCAACTGGCCGGAAATGAAGCGAAACTCTCCGCCGCTCTGAGCGGCTACACGGCCCTGCAGAAGGAGCGCGACGAGCTCGCCTCCCGGGCGGCCGTCGCCCAGTCCGCGGGAGGAGCTGCCGCCAATCAGGTCGCCGAGCTGAAAAAGCGGCTCGCCGAGACCGAAACCAAGCTGGCCGCCGCGCTGACCGGTTATTCGGCCCTCGAGAAGGAACGCAATGACCTGGCCGCCAAAATTCCGGCGGCCCCCGCTTATCCCGATCTGTCCGGACAGGTGGCGGCGCTGGAAAAACAAATCGGCGAGCTCTCGAACGAAGCAAACAAAGCCAAGGGCTCGCTGGCCGCCGAAGCCAAGGCCCGGCAGTCGGCCGAAACCGCCCTGGCGACCAGGCCCGCCTATCCGGATCTCTCCGGCGAGGTACGCCGGCTCGAAACCACCCTGGCGGCCGAGAAGACCTCTGCGACCGATACCGCCGCCGCCCTGAAAAAACAGCTCGCCGAAACCGATGGCAAACTCGCCGGCGCACTCAGCCGCAACGCCACCCTGAAAAAGGAAAACGACGAGCTGGCCGCCAAACCCGCGGCGCCCGCCTATCCCGATCTGTCCGGCCGCGTCGCTGGGTTGGAAGCGCAACTCGCCGCCGCCAACACCGCAGGCAACGCCGCGGTGGGTGAAACAGCCGCGCTCAAACAGCAGATCGCCGCGCTCGAAGCGAAGGCCGCCGAAAGCGTCCCGGCTGCGGCCGCCGCCGATCTGAAGCAGCAACTCGCGGGGACCGAGGCGAAACTTGACGCGGCCCTGAGCAGCTACACGGTCCTGCAAAAGGAGCGCGACGAACTCGCCACCCGGGCCGCCGTCGCCCAATCCGCGGGAGGAACCGCCGCCAGCCAGGTTGCCGACTTGAGGAAGCAGCTCGCCGAGACTGAGGGCAAGCTCGCCACCACGTTGACCGGCTACTCGACCTTGCAGAAGGAACGCGACGAACTCGCCGCCAAGGCCCCGGCCGCACCGGCCTATCCCGACCTGTCAGGTCGCGTAACCGAACTCGCGTCGCAGCTGGCCAGCGCCGACCAGAAGGCGACTGCCGCCGCGAGCAACGCCACGGAAATGGAGGCGCAACTCGCCGCCGCGAAGACCGCCGCAGACACCTCGGCCAGCGATGCCTCCGCGCTCAAGCAGCAAGTCGCCGCGCTCGAAGCGAAGGCCGCCAACAGCGTCCCCGCGACCGAGACCACCGACCTGAAGCAACGCCTGGCGGAAACCGAGACCAAACTTGCTTTCGCCCTGAACGGTTATTCCAGTCTGCAGAAGGAACGCGATGAGCTCGCGGCCCAGTCCGCATCCGCCAAATCGGCGGCCGAGACCGCCGCCAGGCAGCTCGCCGACCTGAAAAAACAACTCGCCGAGACCGAGACAAAACTCGCCACCACGCTGACCGGTTACGCGACGCTGCAAAAAGAACGGGACGAACTCGCCGCCGCGAAGACCGCCGCAGACACCTCGGCCAGCGATGCCTCCGCGCTCAAGCAACAAGTCGCTGCGCTCGAAGCGAAGGCCGCCAACAGCGTCCCTGCAGCCGAGACCAGCGACCTGAAGCAACGCCTGGCGGAAACGGAGGCCAAACTGGCCGCCGCCCTGAATGGCTATTCCACTCTGGAAAAAGAACGCGATTCGCTCAGCGCCGAGTCCGCGTCAGCCAAGTCGGCGGGCGAAACCGCCGCCGGTCAGGTCGCCGACCTGAAAAAGCAGCTCGGCGAGACCGAGGCCAGGCTTGCCACCACGCTGACCGGCTACTCGGCACTGCAAAAGGAACGCGATGAACTCGCCGCCAAGGCCCCCGCCGCGCCGGCGTACCCGGACTTGTCCGGCCGGGTCCGCGAGCTCGAAAGCGCGCTCGCCTCGGCGAAATCCGCGGCTCCCGCTTACCCCGATCTTTCCGCGAAGGTCCAGCAGCTGGAGGCCAGCTCGGCCATCGTCGGCGAAAAAGCCGCGGCCGCGGAGCAGGCCCGGGCCGATCTCGCCCGACAGTTCGACGATTTCAAGGCGGCGGCCCAGGGCCGGACCGCGGAAATTGAAAAAGCCCGTCAGGAGATCGCCACCCTCACTCAGGCGAAGGCCGACGCCGTGCGCGACAAGGGAGACTTGCAGGCGCGGCTGAATGTCCTCGAGTTCGACAAATCCGCCTTGAGCCGTCAGGTCGATGCCTCGACGGCGGAAGCCCACACCCTCCATGCTCAAATCGAGAATCTACAGGCCCAACTCGCCGCGAAGCCCGCCGCCGGTGCATCTCCCGGCGAAGTGGAAGACTTGAAAAAACAGCTGGCCGAAACGGAGTCCAAACTCGCCACCTCCCTGAATGGTTATTCGGCCCTCGAAAAAGAACGCGACGAGCTTGTCGCCAAGGGAGCCTCGACCGGCGAGGTGGCGGACCTGAAAAAACAGCTGGCGGAAACCGAGTCCAAGTTGACCACGTCGCTAAACGGTTATTCGGCCCTCGAAAAAGAGCGCGATGCCCTGGCCGCACAGAAAATGGCACCTCCGGCGTATCCCGATCTGCGGAACCGCGTGGCGGAATTGGAAGGCCAGCTGGCGACCCCGAAACCTTCCGCGCCCGACTATCCCGACCTGCGCAACCGGGTCAACGAACTGGAGGCGAATCTCGCCGAGACCAAACATCAGCTGGCCGAGGCCCAAGCCACCGTGCCAGCCTCGAAAACCAACCCCGTCGAAAGCACCGCCCCGGCGGATGCCTCCACGGTGTCGCAGCAACTGGCCGAGACGCAGGACCGGTTGACGACCGCACTGACCGGCTATTCGGTGGTGCAGAAGGAGCGGGATGAGCTGGCCGCCAACGTCGCCGCGCTCACTGCCCGTGCGGCCGACGCCGAAAGCAAGGCCGCGTTCGCCCAGAATGAAACTGCCCGCCTGGCCGAAGCGCTGCGCGCCCTCCAAAACTCCACCTCGCAAAACACCCGTGAACTCGCCGCCGCCCGCGCTCTGCTTCAACAGGTGCAGGGAGCCAACACGGACCTGGCCCGGCAGAACTACCAGCTGAAAAGCGGCGGCCCCGCCGCGGCCAGAATGCCTCCTCCGGCAGTGGCGACGAAACCCGCGCCCTCCCCCACATCGGCCGCGGCCGCTCCGCGCACGCATGTGGTGGTGGCCGGCGATTCGCTCTGGAGACTCAGCCAGCAGTACTATGGCACGCCGAACCGCTGGCAGGAAATCTACGACGCCAACCGCGCCGTGGTCGGCGCCAGCGGGGCCATCCGCATCGGCACCGAACTCCGCATCCCCTAAATCTGGCCGCGGTTTTTCCGGGTGGAGCGCTTGACCGCGTTCCGCTGGAGCGTCGAGGCGGGCCCTACTCCGCGGGCGGACCAAATGCGCGCTCCCTGTGGACCCGTTCTGTGCTGACATTCGCCCGCGGGCTTGCTGCGCTTGTCGGCATGGCGGGACATTCCATCGCATTCATCGGCACCGGAGTCATGGGACGCAGCATGGCGGGCCACCTGCTCAAGGCTGGCCATACCCTGCACGTGTACAACCGCACGAAGGAAAAAGCGCAGCCGCTGCTCGACGCCGGGGCGCACTGGCACGAATCGGCCGGCGCGGCGGCCGCCCAGGCTGATTTCGTTTTCACGATCGTCGGCTACCCGCACGACGTGGAGGAAGCCTATCTCGGACCCTCCGGGGTGCTGGCGCGGGCGCGGCCGGGCGCGGTGCTCGTCGACATGACGACCTCCAGCCCGAAGCTCGCGCAACGGATCGCCGCCGCGGCCGAGGCGAAGGGCCTGGCGGCCCTCGATGCGCCCGTGTCGGGCGGCGATGTCGGCGCCCGGGAGGCCCGGCTGGTCATCATGGTCGGCGGCGCCGCGGCCGCGTTTGCGAAGGCGAAGCCGCTGTTCGAGCTGCTGGGGAAAAACATCATGCTGCACGGCGGACCGGGGACGGGCCAGCACTGCAAGCTCGCCAACCAGATCGCGATCGCATCGGGCATGATGTCCTGGTGCGAAGCGCTGACCTACGCCCGCGGGGCGGGGCTCGATCCCGCCCGGGTCATCGAAAACATCGGCGGCGGCGGGGCCGGCAGCTGGTCGCTGGCCAACCTGGCCCCGCGCGCACTGCGCGGCGATTTTGCGCCCGGTTTCTACGTGAAACATTTCCTCAAGGATCTGCGCCTCGCCCTCGAGTCGGCCGCCGAGCTGGGTCTCAACCTGCCCGGACTGGTGCAGGCGAAAAAACTCTACGACGAGGTTTCCCGCCGCGGCGGGGACGACGACGGCACGCAGGCGCTCTGGCGGCTCTATCAGGAAAACGGCTGATCCCCTCCGCCCGCTCAACGACTGTGCGCTGGCGTTTCGGCGGGCATCCCGCCAACGTGGCGACGTGCACCGAACGCTCCTCCTGTTGCTGCTGCTGGTTTTTCCTGGCGGCCTCACCTTGGCCGCAGAGAAATCCGCGTTGCCGGACGGACTGTACGCCGAGTTCACCACGCCGCGCGGCGTCATCGTCGCCGAGCTTTTCTACCGACAAGCCCCGTTGTGCTGCACTTCGTTTGTCGGACTGGCCGAGGGCACCCTCGCGCCGCGCGACGGCCGGCCTTTCTACTCCGGCCTGAAGTGGTACCGGGTCGTGCCCCATTTTGTCCTCCAGAGCGGTGACCCGACGTTTGCGCCGGACAAGCCGGACTCCGCCGTCGATCCCGGCCACCCGTATAATTTCCCCGACGAGATCGTGCCCGGCCTGCACCACGACGCGGCCGGTGTCCTCTCCATGGCCAATTCCGGTCCGGACACGAACAGCAGTGAATTTTTCCTCACCCTGCGCGAAACGAACCGCCTGAACTATCTGCACAGCGTTTTCGGGCGGGTGGTGCGCGGACTGGAGGTCCTGCCCCGGATCAGTCAGGATGATGCAGTCGCGATCAAGATTCTGCGGATCGGACCGGCCGCCGCGGCCTTCCGCGCGGACCAGGCCGCGTTCCAGGCCCGGGCGGGCGCGGCGAAGAAATATTCCGGCGCCCTTGAACCCGGCCCGACGGCCCATTTTGCCGACCCGGACAAACTCCTGGCGGAGAATCCGCCGCGGGCGAAGAACTTCAATTTCAAGCTCGCCAATTTCGAACGTTTCACCGGCCGGAAGATCGTGGCGCGCCTGTTCGCGAAGCCCCCCGCCGCGACCGAGGACGCCGTGCCCGGCGCGTACATGCACGCGCTCGCGACGAAACTGGGCGTGGCCCGGGATGGGATCCTGGTCGCGTGTTTTGCCGACCAGACGGACTGGCGGGTGTGGATCGGCGACGACCTGACGGCCGTTTTTCTCGGCCACCCGGCGTCAGCCGTCGACCTCGCCCCCGAAGGTGCATTGCACCGGGTCAAGGAAGCCCTGCTCGACGCCGCGCAAAAGGAGGGTGACGCAGCCTTCGCCGACCAACAAAAAGCCGCCCCGGCGGGCCAGCCCGTGCCTGCGGCGCAACGCATCAAACTCGAAACCGACGCGCTGCTCGATGCGCTGATTTTGAAACTGGAACCGACGCCAAAATCGTGAGGACACCCCGCCGTGCTTTTGGCGTCGCCGCCCGCGCCCTCGAACCACCGGCCAGATCAATGACTCCATGAAAAAATTTCTTCCTCTGTTCCTGTTTTTGTTCGTGGCCGCGGTCCGGGCCGGCGAGCCGGTGGCCGAGATCAAGGCGGTGCTGGCCGCCCAGACCGATGCCTGGAACCGCGGCGACCTCGACGGTTTCATGCGGGCCTACTGGCGGTCTGACGAGCTACGCTTCACCTCGGACGGGACGGTCACGCGCGGCTGGAAAAGCACGCTGAAACGCTACAAGAAACGTTATCCGGAAAAAGCCGCGATGGGGGCGCTCACTTTCACCATCCAGGAAGTGACGGTGTTGGCGCCGGATGCCGCGGTGGTTTTCGGCAAGTGGGAGCTCGCCCGGGAGCAAGGCCATCCGTGGGGTTGGTTCACGCTCACGCTGCGGCAGCTGCCGGAAGGCTGGCGCATCGTCGCCGATCACACCTCGAGCGCAGAAAAATAAAGTTCGCTGGAGCGAGTTCCGAGGCATTCCCGGCGAAGAAAGTCCATTTGGTGGGAGCGAGCTTGCTCGCGACATCGAACGAGTCGCGAGCAACCTCGCTCCCACATTTTTCAAGCCAAGCTGAAACAGGCTTCGGGGCCGTAGAACCACTGGAAATAAAAAACCCGCGCCGAAGAGCGCGGGTTCAGTCCGTGACGGAACGAGCGGCGACGATCAGCCCTTGTCGGTCTTTTCCCCCTTGGCCTCCCAGCCGGAGATCCCGCCGGAATAGTGTTTCACGTTGGTGTAACCCAGCGCGACGGCGGCGTCGTATGCCTGGCGGTAGGCGGTGCATTGCGGACCGCCGCAGTAGGCGACGATCAGGGCGTCCTTGTTCGCGGGCAGGCGGGCGGCAAGATCGGCCTTGACCGCGGAAAAATTGAGTGCGCCAGGAATATGCCCCTCGGTGTAGCTGTCGGAGCCGTTCACGTCGATGATCGTGACCGCGCCCGCGGCGATCGCGGTCTTGAGCTGATCGTGGGAAATATCGGCGTACCGGCCGCTGTCGGAGGCGAAAGCGGACAGCACCGCCGCCGCCGTGATAAATAATGCGAGGATTTTTCTGAACATAGTGACGGCAATATAGCCAGCGCGGCCCATGATTCAACCCTCGTTGTGAAATAAAACCCGCCGCATAAAATCGCGCCACGAAAGAACTTTCATTCGCGAGGGCCGAGTACCATGCTGCTCCTCCCAGTCTGCCATGCGTCAATACGGCATCGTTCTCATCCTCGGCCTGATCCTGGCCTTCATCGCCTTTCAAGCGCGCACCGGTATTTTCCGCCGGGCCAACCCCGGCGCCCCGGCTAACAAGTACACGCGGGAGATGATGGAGGAACAGCGGCTGACCGAGGAGGATCTCGCCCTGATCAAGCAACGCTACGCCGAGGCCGACGTCACAAGTTCAGGGTTGCGCTACCTCGTACGCGCTCGCGGACGGGGCGAGCCGCCGCCCTATGGCGCCGAAGTCACGCTTCACTACGAAGGCCGCCTGTTGGCCAACAACCAGAAATTCGACAGCAGCAGCGATCGCGGCGAGCCCTTCAAATTCCGGGTCGGGACCGGCGCGGTCATCAAGGGTTTGGATGAAGCCGTCGCGACGATGCGCTCGGACGAAAAACGCACCCTCGTCATTCCCTGGTGGCTGGCTTACGGAGCCGAGGGCCGGGGCGTGATTCCGCCGCGCGCCACGCTGGTGTTCGAAGTGGAGCGCCTGGACTAGTGTCCGTCAGAGAGATTCGTTGCCGATTGTAGGAGCCTGCTTGCAGGCGATTCGTAGCCGTCACGGGCTAAACATGGGCGCGGCCGCCTGTAAACAGGCTCCAACATTTCAAAAAGAGCCCAGGAATTGTCCAGCGAACCTACCTGACGGGAGCCTGCTGCCATCGCGCCGCTAAAGCCCCAGCACGCTGCTGTTGCGTTTGAGCCAATGCTCGGCGTCGCGCCACCCCGGACACACCTCCGCCACCCGGGCCCAAAAACGCCCCGAGTGGTTCATCTCCCGCAAATGCATCAGCTCATGGTAGATGATGTAGTCCCGCACGTGGTCCGGGGTCTGAATCAGCCGCCAGTTCAGCGACACGTGCCCGCGTGCGGAGCAAGAGCCCCAGCGCGAACGCTGGTTGCGAACCGTCACTTCTTTCAGCGCTGCGCCGGTCTCGGCTGCCAGCTCCCAGGCCCGGGCGGGCAATTCAATCCGGGCGCGGCGCAGGAACTGGGTCTGCAGCACCGCCCGCAGATCGCCCTCGTGGGCGGGCACGCGAAAGACATCGGCGGCCAGGCATACCTGGGGACGGCGTCCGGTCGCGGCAGCCCTGATCTCGCACATCTGCCCACGCCAGAGCACGGACGTTCCCAGAGGCCATGCTTCCGGCGCACTCGGACGGCGGGCCTGCCGGTGGCGCACCCGTTCCAACCAGGTGCGATGCTGATCCACAAACCGCTGCGCTTCCCTCTCGCTGCCGCGGAGTGGAATCGTCGCCACGGCAACTCCGTCGCGGCGGACCGTGAGACGGTATCGCCGGGCGCGCGCGCTGCGCACAAACAGGAGAGCCGGCGCCGAAGCGTCGACCAAAGCAGGAGGAAAATCCAGCGGCGGGCTGTCCATGTTTCCCAAATAGATGGCGGCGGCAGGATTTCCACCGAAAAGCATCGGGGTAAGTCCTCATTTTGTCGGCGCAGCCGGGGTCAAGTGGAAAGGTTTTGCATCTCGCGGGCACGACAAGGTATAATTTCGGCTCGCATGTTCCATCGGGGTCTTGCCAGTATTGGCTCTCACGCTATTGCTTTCTGCGCAATCATCATGGGACGCCCATCCAATTCCAACCGGTCACCCACTCGGGCCTTCACCTTGGTGGAGATGGCCGTGGTGATCACCCTGATCGGCGTGCTGGCGGCCATTGCCATTCCCGCCTACCGGCACATCGCGCTTCGTTCCAAAGCGGCGGCAGTGATCAACGATATCCGCACTTTTTCGACGACCTTCATCACTTACAACACGCAAAACGGACATTGGCCCGCCAGCCCCGGCACACCCGGCCAGATCCCGATCGAGGTGCAGGATGCCGTCTCCGCACCGTTCGCGTTGCCCACGCCCATCGGCGGCTATTACAATTGGGAAAACGACGATACCAGCAACGGATTCCACGTCACGGCCGCCATCAGCATCGTTTCGACTGGCACCTCCACCATGTCCGATGACCTGGACTTGCTGCAGATGATCAACGATCTGATGGAAAGTGACGGGGATTTGAACTCCGGCAGCGTCCGCCTGGGTTCCACCAACAACCTGGTTTTCATCATCGAGCAATGAGCCTGCCCTATCGCGTCACCCTGTTGCAGCTCAAAGCGGACCTTACCGGGCCCGGCGCTCCGGGCGAAAAAATCGAGCTCGGCCCGAAGATCCCCGACGAGATTTTTTCCCTGGCCGGAAAACTTCTGCAAGTGAAGGTACCCGCCGATTCCAAAGCGGAGCCGGCGATCATCGTTCAAAGAGGCGACCGCGGCTGGCGGATCGTGGCGCACAGCGGCCTGATTCGCATGCACGAGAGCACCTCCCCGCTCGACGATTACTGGACCGTCGACTCCCCGCGGGGCCTGGCCCAGCTGCCGCCCTTCCGCATCAGCTCTTCGTCCGGACCATTTGTCACCCCGAAAGGGCAGTCGCGCCCGCCCTCGTCTTCCCGCAAGCACACTGTCTTGCGGACGATTGTCGAGGTGACGGCCTTGGTCGGCGTCGGCGTGGTCCTGCTCGCCATCGGGCTGTGGTACGGCGTGCCGCACAGACATCTCCGCGCCGTGCCCGACGACGTGATTTTGATCAATTCTTCGGACGAACGCGAGTCGGTGTTCAAAGCCGTGGCCGGCACCTATGTCACCGGCAAGAAACCGGGCGATGGGGTCATCATCATCACGCCGCAAGGCCACGTCACACTCGGCGCCTTGGATCACAAAGGCCAGCCGATCATGCCGCCACGACTGGCGGAGGAAGCCAAGGCCGCCCGCCGCAACCAGTCGGCCTGCGTCGTGACGTCGTTCGGCATCATTGCCACCAGCGACACCGATACCGTGCTGATCGGGAATTTCAAGTGGCGGCGGACCTCGGTCAACTAGTCCGCGGCGGCGTCCGCCTTCACCCGGCCCGCCTCTCCCGGGGCGCCTCCAAATCAAAAGGCTCGGCTGACGGCGCGCCGGCAAGCGATTTGGAGAAGATCGCTCTCGACGTCGGCAGGTCGTCCGCGCGGCCGGCTTCCTGTGGGCTGCTGCCGGTAAAGCTGTAGCCCAGCCGGCGACAGAATGCCGTGGCGCCACTCGTTCCCGGGCCGGCGTCCAGAAAAACCACCGAATGCCCCGCCGCCTGCTCCACCCGCGCCAGGAGCGCGGTGCCAATCCCGTGGCCCCGGAGCACATGTCTCACGATTATTTTTTGTGCCATGGCGCACCGCTGTCCGTCGGCGCAAAGCTCGAACGCCAGCTCGGCACTGCCCTGCACCCGACCGCGTTCATCCACCGCCACAAACAGCTGCCGGTCGCTCGCCGCCACCGCGCGGGCAACGTCAGCCAGATGTTTTTTCACGTCGCCCGGGTCCAACGGGCGGTTGAACCCCAGGGAAGCACCGTGCGCGACCGCATCGGCCAGCAGGCCCGCCAGTTCATCCAGCCGCCGCAGCGTATCCGTACCCGACAGCTTTTCGATCCTCATGCCCCCAAATGACGCAGGAACCACGCCAGGCGTTTCAGGCCGGGAGCGGTATAAGCTTCCAGCCAATCGGTTGGTTCTTTTGCACCGTCAGCCACGCAAAGCTCGCCGGGGCGCCCCGGTTCGCCCGAGAAATACAGCCGGGATTCAGCCAGCGCACGCCGTTTGCATCGGTGTCGTCGCGGGGCACATGCGTGTGCCCGTGCAGAACCACCTGCACTCCCGGCGGAACCTGCCGCGGCGGAATATGCGTCAAAAAAAATCGGTAACCCTCCCTTTCCAGCCTCAAGGTCAGCGGCCACAAGTCGTGGGTCTCGTTGTTGCCGAGCACGACGTGAAGCGGCCGGCCCACGGACTGAAATGCCTCCAAAACCATCGGATCGCAGACGTCGCCGAGGTGCCAGATTTCGTCCGCCGGGGCCAGCCGCCCCGGCAGGTCCAGCGGAAACCGGTCGTGGGTATCGGCAATGACCGCGATGTGGCGCATGCAACAATGAAAAACACTTCGGCGCGGCCATCAAGGCCGATGCGGTAGCCCGCGGCCGCGCGGCCCAGAAAATCGGGGCTCGCGCGGCGGAGCAGACCTCAGACGCGACGGCGGATCCGGCCGGCCAAACCCAAGAGCAGCGCGAGGCCCGCCGCGAACCAAGCTTCGTCGGCGCCACCCCCGTAGCTGCTGCTCGAGCTGGTGGTGCCGGTCGTGGAAGACGTGAGGGTCGGCGTGGACACGGCCTGGGCGGCATTCAGCGTCCGCAGCGCCGAATTGCCGGTATCAACCACCGCCAGATTACTCGTCGGACCAAAGCCGATGCCTCTCGGTTGATTGAACAGCGCGACGCCACTGGCTCCATCGCGGAAGCCGGAGATGCCGGCGATGCCGGCGACGGTCGAGACGACCCCGGTAGTCGTGGTGGCCCCGGTGCTCGAGGTGACCGAGCTGACCAAGATCTGCCGAATCACATTGTTGCCGGTGTCGGCCACGAAGAAGCTCGTTCCGGAATAAAGCAGCCCCTGGGGCAGATTGAACAAGGCGAATTCGCCGGCCCCGTCATAATAGCCGCTGATGCCGGCCGAGCCGGCAAAGGTGATGACGGTCGCATAGGTCGTCGCGGTGATCGTGGTGGCGGCGCTGGGATCGTAGGTGTTGGTCGCCACGATCTCGCGGATCGTATTGTTGAACGTATCGGCCACGTAGATGTTGTTGGCCAGATCGATCACGATGCCGGTCGGATTGTTGAACTTGGCCGTGGCGATGGGGCCGTCGGTGTCACCAGTGGATTTGGCGATGCCGGCGACGGTCGTGACCACCCCGGCCGTCGTGATCATACGGATGTTGGCATTGGCCGAATCGGTGACGAAGTAATTGCCGAAGCTGTCCCGCGAAATGCCGACCGGGGCGGAAAATTGTGCGGCCGTGCCGGTGCCGTCCTGGCTGCCATGGTTGCCCGTGGAACCCGCCATCGTGGTCACGACGCCCGCCGCGTAATGGCGAATGGTGCCGTTGCCGGTGTCGCAGATGACCAATTCGCTCGTCCCGATCTCGAGAAGCCCGGTCGGACCGCGAAATGTCGCCGCCGTGCCATTGCCATCGTTGGAGCCGGCAACTCCATCCTTCCCGGCCAGGACCGTGACCACTCCGGAGGTGTCGACCTGCTTGATAGAATTATTCCCGGTATCGGCCACGATGGTGATGGTAATACCGTCGCCGGTGATTCCGGCCGGTTGCAGGAAAAACTGGGTGCCGACGCTGCCATTGCCACCACTGCCTCCACCGCCGCCGCCGCCGCCGCTGCCGCTGCCGCCGCCGCTGCCGCTGCCGCCGCCGCTGCCGCTGCCGCCGCCGCTGCCGCCGCCTCCTCCTCCGCCGCTGCCCGGTGCCACGCCTTTACGGATCGTGTTGTTGCGGTAGTCGGCCACGTACAGGTTGCCATTGGTGTCGACGCTCAAACCCATGGGAAAATCAAAACGTGCCACGGACCCCGTTCCGTCAACGTCCCCGGCGCCGCCGGCCAGCCCGCCGATGGTGGTGACCGCCCCGGCCGGAGTGATCAGCCGGATCGTACTGTTCGTCGAATCCGCCACGAAAACGTTTCCGTTCGCATCGACCGCCAGGCCATTGGGTCCATTGAATTTCGCGCTGTTGCCGGTGCCGTCCGCGCTGCCGGCCGAAAGAACCGAGCCCGCGAGGGTGGTCACTCCTCCCGCCGGAGTGATCTTGCGGATGACCTGGTTTCCCGTGTCGGCCACATAGACGTTGCCGGTGCTGTCCACCGCCAGGCCGCGGGGACGGCTGAAAGTCGCGGCCGTGCCCGTACCGTCGGCATGGCCCTCGACGCCGACGGTCCCGGCAAAGGTGCTGACCACGCCGCCCGGAGCAATCCGGCGGATGGTCTGGTTGTTGTAGTCGGCCACATAGACATTGCCGTTCAGGTCGGCCGCCACCGCACTGGGGGAATCGAACTCGGCGGCCGAGCCTACACCGTCGACGCTGCCCGCGGTGCCCGGGGTGTTGGCGGTGGCGCCTGTGGCCGGCGGCGTGAACGCGCCGGCGTAGGTGGTGACCACGCCGCCGGGGGCAATCTGCCGGATGACATTGTTGCCGGAGTCGGCGACGTACACGTTGCCGAATGGGTCCACGGTGACGCTGGAGGGTCGGTTGAAGAGGGCGGCGGTTCCGGTCCCGTCGAGGGCGCCGGTCTGGCCATTACCGGCCAGGGTCGTGACGACGCCGGCCGGCGAGATCTGCCGGATTTGATTGTTACCGGTATCGGTCACATAAATATTGCCGGCGGCGTCGGTCGCCGTGTCGGTCGGATTCATGAACAGGGCCGGCCGCAGCAGATAGCCGGATCCGTCCTGGGACCCGGAGGCACCACGGGTGCCGGCCACCGAGCTGACGACGCCGGCCGGAGAAATCTTGCGGATCAATTGATTGCCGTAATCGGTCACATAGAGATTGCCGGAACTGTCGATCGCGAGGCCGGTGGGGGAGTTGAACCGCGCGGCAGTGCCGGTGCCGTCGACCGCGTCGGCCGTGGTGCTGTGCAGGGCTCCGGGCTGCGGGGCCAGCCCGGCAAAGGTCGTCACGACGCCGGCAGGGGAAATCTTGCGGATCGCGTTGTTGCCCTCGTCGGCCACGTACAAATTGCCGGCTTTATCGAACACCAGCCCAATCGGGGAGCTGAAGCTCGCCGCGGTGCCGGTGCCATCGATTCCGCCGAAGGTCGTGGCGTTGCCGGCAAACGTGGTGACCACGCCGGCGGAAGTGATTTTCCGGATCGTGTCGTTGTTCGTGTCAGCGACATAGAGGTTGCCGGCGCCATCCACCGCGAGGCCATGCGGATTGTTGAAGGTTGCCGCCGTGCCGGTGCCGTCGGCGGAGGCCAGGACGCCGGCGGTCCCGGCGATCGTCGTCACCACGCCGGCGGGGGTGACCTTCCGGATCGTGCTGCTGGCGGAATCCGACACGTACAGATTGCCGGCGCTGTCGAAAGCCAGTGAGGACGGCCGGTTGAAGGTGGCGGCCGTCCCGGTGCCGTCAAGGGTGCCGGAAAACGCCGCCGTGCCTGCGAACGTAGTGACCACGCCGGCCGGAGTGATCTTCCGGATGGTGCTGTTGAAAGAGTCGGCCACAAAAAGGTTGCCGCTGGTATCGAATATGGGGTCCTCCGGTCCATCGAACCCAGCGGCCGTCCCGGTGCCGTCGACCGTGCCGATGGCGCCTAAAATGCCGACAAAGGTAGTGACGGCCCAGGACGGGTTGGTCGTGGTAGGCGGGGTCACCTTGCGGATCGCGTTGTTATTGGTATCCGCCACATAAAGATTGCCCGCGCCATCCACTGCCAGCCCAATGGGATTGTTGAAGAGCGGCGGGGTGATGCCGCCATCGCCACCGTCGGCCCTGCCGAAAGAACCACCTACTCCGGCGAAGGTCGTGAACGTGTAGCTCTGAGCCTGCACCGCCAGCGGCGAAGCCATCCCCACGATCCCCGCAACCAAACCGGCGAGGCCAAGTCGGAAACCGGCGCGGGCCCGACTGGATTGGGTATGGCCTTGCTGCGTCTGCTGGGAAGGGTGAAGGCTAGCGCCGGGACTCGTGCTCATGTTTGGATAATTGATGGGAGGGGCAATAACACGCCAGTGGACAGAGGATTGTCGAGCTCGTTCCACTCTGCCGTACATCCCGCACGGTGGCATGGGACGCCCCGGCACGCCGGCCAAACTTCGGCGCCGCTTGAACGGGGCGGTGGGAACATCAGCCGCCCGAGGCCGGAACAAGTGCTTGGCCAAGAATGCCTCGGGACCGCGCGGACTCGATCGGACCAGTCGCGGTTCTTGGCCGATCCGGGAATCAGGAGGGATCGGCGAGCCGCCGGCCGGGACAGGGAACATTCTGCTTCTGGTCAGGATCGGGCCGCCATTCCCCGTGGGTCGGCAACAAAAAGCGACGCGCGGGTCGATCAGGGCGGTGTGACCGGGTGCAGCTCCAGCAAGAGCGGAGCGGATCCCGGTTCGGCCGTTGAACCCTCCCGGCCCAAGGGCGGAAGGAGGTGCAAAATGACCGTTGCCTCGACCACGCCGCCCGGGGCCGTGAAAAACATGCCGGTCACGAAATAGCCCGCATACGTGCCGGACGAGAGGGTCGCCGCAAAAGGCCGGAGCGCGAGCGGTTCCGACACCGTGCCTTGCATCGACACCGCGCCGTTGATCATCAGTCCGTGCCTGGTGGTTTCAATGATGACTCGCCCCTGACTCTCAGGCAGGGTCACGCTTGGGAGGGGCTGGATTGACAGTACCGATTCCACGCTGCCGCGCGCCGGCAGATCCGCGTAAGCCACGGCGGTCGCCACGGGCCGGTTCCAGAGAAGAAAACCCTGCAGGCGGGCCAGCTGGTCGTCCGTGAGATATCCAGCGGCGCGGTCGATCCGCACCGAGGTTCCGGAGACCCGGTCGAAAAACACCCGGATCTCAACTCCGGCACCCTGGGCGACGCAACCGGCCAACGCCAAGCTCCCCCAAGCCGCCAGGACCGCACGCACGGGTCACGGGCCTCCAAAAATGGCCCGCCGAAGAATCTCGATGAGCTCCGCCGCGGCGAAAGGCTTGGGCAACACGAAGGACGCGCCAAAGATCCTGGCCACCTGAAGATGATCGATTCCATAGCTGCCGCCACCCGACATCGCAATGATGACGGGAGCGGACTTCAAGCCGCGCGCGAGGCGGATCAATTCCAGCCCGTCCATTTCCGGCATGAGAATGTCCGTCATGAGGAGGTCCCACGGAGCCGCGTTGAGCTGCATTGCGGCGGCCCGGCCGTTCGTCGCCACGGTGACGTCGATCCCCAGCCACTCCGTCGCCACCTTGCACACGGCCGAGCGGATGGATTCGTCGTCTTCGACTAGCAGCAACCGGCGTCGGGCGGAGCCGTTCCGGCGAAGCGGCCCCGTTCCTTCGTTCGCGAGCGCTCCGGCCTGAAGGTCGCGAAAGTCAGGTGAGGCTTGGGATGGTTTGGCTGTGTCCATGAGTCCGGAGGTCGAAATCACCCGGCCGGCAGTACCCGGCTGCAGGGCTCGGCCATCGCCTGGGCGGATGCCCGCAGCGGGAAAGAGGGATCCCCGGCTCCGGAGGCGAGGGCAAGCAAGCCGGCGAGGTCGAGCAGTTGCACGACCCGGCCCTTAACGCCGGCGACACCGATCAGGCCGGTCGGGACCAAGCCGGCCGGGTGGCGGGCCGCGTTTCCGGTTTGGTCCGACCACAAATTAACCACTTCCTCGATGCTGTCGGCCAGTACCGCCACATGAAAAGATTTCCCGTCGGCAAGATGGCCGTCGGCGACCACCAGACAGGAGCGCGCATTCCGCCCAGCCGGCGCCTTGGTCCCGCGGCTGAGATCAACCACCGGGAGAGCGCGACGGCGCATTTCGACGACCCTGGCGCCTTGCCCCGACATCTGGGAAACAGAGGCCGCCTTCCGCAGGCGGACAATCTCGCGGACCGCCGGCATCGGCACGCCATAAGCCTCATCGTCCACGAGGAAGGTGAGGTATTTTCCGGCCGCGCCCGCCGGAATCGATGCGGGGGAATATTCCATGGCCATGGGGCCGCTCACACGAAAAATTTATCCAAATCCGCCTTCGCGGCTGCCTTCGCCTGAACGGGACCGGACGAAACCAGAGCGGGCACCAGCGGGCGGACCGGATCCGCGCGGCGCACGATCGCCGGGAAGCGAACGCCCGCCGCGGGCTCGTCCACCGCCGGGTTCCGGCGTGGGGCCGCGGCACCGACCAGTTCCTGGAGGTGGCGCACAGACTCGCGCATCAGTTCGGCCTGGGCGTTGAGCTCCTCGGAAGCGCTGGCGGCCTCTTCGGCTCCCGCGGCGTTGGTCTGGGTGACTTTGTCCATCTGCGAAACGGCGGTGGTAACCTGGCCAATGCCCTGGGTCTGCTCGTTGGAAGCGGAGGCGATTTCGGCAACCAGCTCGTCCACCTGGCGGGCCTTCGCCACGATCTCGTCGAAGCTTTCGGCCACCTTGACGCTGATTTGGACGCCGGCTTCCGAGCGGGTGACGGAATCTTCGATCTTGGTCGCGGTTTCCTTGGCGGACTGGGCCGAGCGCTGGGCCAGTGAACGGACCTCTTCCGCCACGACCGCGAAACCGGCGCCGGCCTCGCCGGCCCGGGCCGCTTCGACGGCCGCGTTCAGCGCTAGAATGTTGGTCTGGAATGCGATTTCATCGATGGTCTTCACGATCTTGGCGATGTTCGCAGAAGACTCCTTGATGCCGTGCATCGCCCGCTTCATCTCGGCCATGCTGCCGGCGCCCGTCTCGGCGGCCTGCCGGGTCTGATTGGCGAGCGTCTTGGCCTTCGAAGCCGATTCGGCGTTGCGCTTGGTCATGCTGGAAATTTCCTCGAGCGAGGCGCTCGTTTCCTCGAGCGAGGCGGCCTGTTCGCTGGCGCCTTCGGCGAGGGTCTGGCTGGAACCGGACACCTGGTTGGCGGCAGCGGCCGTTTGGTCCGCGCCCGCGCCGAGCGACCCGGAAACCTGAATCAACACCTTGTTAGTGCTGCGGATGATGATGAAACCGATGCCGGCGCCCAATACCAACGACACCAAGGTCACCGCGATCACGATGCTCGTGGTCCGGGTGGCGTGGTTGGAAATGCTGAGGGAGATCTTGTCCCCGCCGGCAGCGTTGAGCTCAAACAGCGCCTGCGAGGCAGCAGCATAGGCCTTGTAAGCCGGATAAACCTGTTTGTTCAGGAGCGAGACGGCCTCGGGCAGTTTGCCCGCATCCGTCAGTTCGATGAATTTTGTCCGGAGTCCCCGGTATTCGTCGCGAGCCTGAACCATCTTGTTGAAATGGGCCCGGTCCTCCGGATCGAAAATGGTCTCCTCGTATTTCTTGCAGGTATCAACGGTCAGCGTCGCATACTCGGCGATGGCCTTTTTGGCGGCGGCGCGCTCCTCGGAGCTGATGTCCTGGGCCAGAGCTTGGGTCAGAATGAACGACTGCGTGATAAGCGAGCCGATCTGGCTGCTCGCGATCGTGCCGGGCATCACGTCGGTCCGCAGGGAGACCGCATCGGCGCGAATGCCGGCCAGGCTCAGCCATACGATGACACCGACGAGGGCGAGAAGAGCGCTCAAGAGGCCCATGCCGAGTGAGATTCGTTTTCCAATGGTCCAGTTCTTCATTTTGAGGTTTGGTTTAGGGTCAGACGCCCAGGGGGACGGTGGCTCCGCCAAGGGAAAGCAACCGTCTGGACTGAGCCGCGTGGGAGGCGAGTCTTTGCACGACGACTCCAACGGCACGGCCGGCCGACAACTGGAAGAGTGAATCACCCCGCCACTGTCGGGAGATCACCGGACACGCCTTGTCCGGCATTCACCGGACAAGGCGGTCCGGTCTGGCGCGTCGGCCTAGAGGGATGTGTAGCCGTTCCGCACGGCGTAACGGGTGATCTCGGCCCGGGACGAGACCCCAATCTTCTTCACCAAACGGGCCCGATAGGTCTCGATGGATTTCTGGCCCAGCTTCATCCGATCGGCAATTTGCTTGTAACTCAGCCCGTCCGCCAGCCCCTGGAGGACCTCGATTTCCCGGCCGGTCAGCCCCGGCGCGGCGAGGGCCGTCCGGTGGAGCAGCGCCTCCGTCAGCACGGCGGCGGCATCGGGCGAGAGGTAGACCTTGCCTTGCAAAACCAGCCGCACGGCGCGGATCAACTCGTCTCCCGCCTCTTCCTTCCGGAGGAACCCGTTCGCTCCGGCGAGGAGCGCGTTTTGCGCCGCGTCGCTTTCCGTCCCACCCGTCAATGCGATTACTTTCACTGTTGGGAAATCACGCCGGATCCGGGCGATCGCCCCCAGCCCGCTCTCCCCGGGCAGGTTGATATCCATCAAAACGAGGTCCGGCCTCGTCGCCCGGACCCCGGCGCAGGCATCGGCGGCGTTCGCCGCCTCGCCGACCACCAGAAAATCGTTCTCGCGCTCCAGGCGCAGCCACAGGCCCTCCCGCATGAGGCGATGATCGTCGACGAGATAAATTCGATGCGGCGGCATCGCCGCTAAGTGGAACCGGGTTGCAGGCGGCCATCAAGGCAATCCCGCACTGTCCGCAGCAACTGGCCCCGATCGAAGGGTTTTTGCAGGAACGCCCCGCAGTCCATGGCCGCCCGGTTGATCTCGGCCGTGTAGCCGCTGACAAATAGAATCCGGGGCGCCTGGCCCCGGGCCCGCAGATCCGCCGCCAGCTCGGGCCCCGACATGCCTCCGGGCAACACCACGTCCGTCAGCAGCAGGTCGACTTTGGCGGGCAGCCCCGGCAAAAGCCGGACGGCGGCCACGGCCGTCTCGGCCGCGAACACCTGGTAGCCGCCGGCCTTGAGGACGGCGACGGTGATCGCCCGGACGGTGTCATCGTCCTCGACAACCAGAATCGTCTCTCCGCCGGGCCCGAGGGCCGGCGGCGGCGCTGCGTGTGGCGCCGCCACCTGGCTCGCCGGAGGAGCGGGCAGGTAGACGGTGAACCGGCTGCCTTCGTCGGGGGCGCTTTCCACCTCGACCCAGCCCTCGTGCTGTTGGACGATCCCGTGCACGGTAGCCAGTCCGAGCCCGGTTCCCTGGCCCACCTCCTTGGTGGTGAAAAATGGTTCGAAAATACGCGCCTGAACCTCGGAGGTCATGCCGGTCCCGGTATCGGCCACGATAAGACGGACAAAGGAGCCCGGATGCGCCGAGGGATGCCGGGCGGGGTGGGATTCGTCCAACTGCACGGTTTCGGTTGCAATCGTCAGCGTCCCGCCCTGGGGCATCGCATCCCGCGCATTCACGGCCAGGTTCATGATGATCTGCTCGATCATCCCGGAATCGGCGTGCAACCAGAGGGGGCCGGCCGGCGTTTGTTGCACGACGGTGATGTTTTCGCGAATCAGCCGCCGGAGCATTTTCAGCAGCGAACCGATCAGCGCATTGACGTCGAAGAGTTCGCGCTTGGCCGGTTCGCGCCGGCTGAACATGAGCAGCTGCCGGGTGAGCGAGGCCGCGCGGCGGGCGCTCCGCATCAGTTCATCCAGATTGCCCCGCATGCTCGGGCTGGTCCCGGCGTCGAGGCGCAACAAATCAAGATGGAGCATGATGGCCGAGAGAATGTTGTTGAAATCGTGCGCCACCCCGCCGGCCAGCTGACCGACCGCCTCAAGCTTTTGGATCACCACCAGCTGGGCCTGGAGTTGTTTCTTCTCCGCCTCGGTGCGCCGCAGCGCCTCGCTCGCAGCCTTCTCGGCGGAAATGTCCCGGACAATGCCGATGCAATAATCCAGATGCCCGTCATCCTTGCGCACCGCCGAAACGGTCAGGAAACCCCAGACGACGACGCCGTCTTTGCGCACATAGCGCTTCTCCATCTGATACGATTCGATTTCCCGGGCGACCAGCCGGAGATACAGATCCACGTCCGCCCGACTGTCGTCGGGATGGGTGAATTCGGCAAACGACATACCGGTGAGCTCCCCCTCGGAATACCCGAGGAACGACTCCAGCGCCCGGTTGCACCGCAGGGGCTTGCCATCCGCCGCCACCAGGGCAATGCCCACCACGGTGTTGTCAAAGATCAGCCGGAGCTCGTTGGCGCTCTGGGCCCGGGCGCGGTCGGACGCGATCAGCTCGGTGAGATCCTGGCCGACCGAAAGGAGGCACCGCTGCTCCCCGATGGTGATCAGCTCGGCGGAGATCAGGGTCGTGAGGGAATTGCCGGCATTGTCGTGGGACTCCTTGAGAAAATTGCGGACCCGGCCGTGCGCCGCCAGCTCGGCGAGGAGTTTCTGGCGATGCGCCGGACTGGGCCACGCCCCAGTCTCCGCGATCAAGCGGCCCTTCACGTCCTGCAGGGACAGGCCGTAGCGCCGGCAGAAGGTCTCGTTGGCCTCGATGATCCGCCCCTCCGCCACGGTGGAGATCACCAGCGTGTTGGGACTGAGGTGGAAGGCCTTGGCGAATTTCTCCTCGGAAAGACGCAAGGCCATGACCGCCCGGGCGCGCTGCTCCTGCTCCTGCGCCAGGATACCCAGCGTCGCCTGGGATTCCGCGAACGATTTTTCCAGACTGCCCAGCACGTAGCGGATCAGCACCAGGATCGCCGTCAGTCCCAGACCGGACCCGATCAGGATGCGCGTCCACACCAGGCCCGAATTGAAGCCCATGACCAGATGGCGCGAGATGAACCGGGTCTCCGGCACGGGCAGGACGCCTTGGGCCCACAGCCAGGCAATGAAGACGTGGGCCCCGAAGAATGCCACCGCCGCAACCAGCGCCCGGCGCCAGCCGAAGAAAAGTTGGACGGCCGAGACGAGGAGGGTCCCGCTCAAGACCCAGTTGGGGGTGACGCCCAGCGACACCGCGATGATCACGCATTGCATCGCGAGACACACACCGAGCAGCCCGAAGCGCAGGGCCGGCGGCGCACCGCGCAAAACCGCGGTCAACACCTGCACGAACACGCCGGCCGCGAAGACCCGGAAAATGAGCGAGGAGGTCAGACCAGGTTCCGCAATCACCAGCAGGTATCCCAGGTTCAAGACCGCAATGGCGGCCGAAATCCAAGCATAAAGATCAAGGGTGCGCGCCGCCAGCCACGGCGGCAGACCTCCCGAAGTCACGTACCCGCCCGGGCGGACCGCAAACCAGCTGCGCCGACCACCGACCGGGCTGGTTTGGAGAGGAGGCATGGTTCCTTGATCGTTACTCGCAGATACCCCGCCAAAAGTGAAGCTCAGAGGTGCCGCCGGGCCGGCCTCCGACGAGGGTTGAAAGCACAGTGCGCCGGCCGCGGTCGACCCCGCTACTCGCGCTGCAATCCATCGGCGAGACCACTCTCATCCTCCACCGGCTTGACCACGCGCCCGCCGACCTCCGGCAAAAGCCAGATCAACACCGCGAGTGCCCCCAGGCAAATCCCCGGCAGGGCCAGAATTGGCGCGAATCCAAATCTCGGCAGCAGCAGGCCGGAAATCGTGGGACCGAGCACCCCGCCGATCCCCTTTCCGAGGTTCTGGCAAAACCCCGGCCCGGTGCTGCGCAGGTGGGTCGGAAAAAGCTCGGAGGCAAGCGAACCCATGATGCTGCCGATGCCAAAGCTGACGCAGATGACGCTGAAGACCAAAAGCAGATTCGCGCTGGCGCCACCTCCCCCGCTGGTCAGCACGTACAGGTAACCGTATCCGGCCACGCCGACGAGGCAGAACAGGGAATAGGCGATCCGCCGGCCCAGCGCATCCGAGATCAGGCCGGCGAGGACGAGGCCGACCAATCCGCCGAGGTTGAGCGCGATCTGATAGGGAGCCTCCCCGCGCGGATCGAGGCCGAGGCCTCCCTGGGCGCGATCCATCTGCAGATAGTTGATGAAAACCGTGGAGAACGCGTAGAACGCAAAATTCATCAGCGCGAAAATCAGGGTCGCCTTGAGCACGACGCCCAGGAGACGGCTGCGCAGCAGGGACACGAGCGGCGGCCGCTGCATCGAGGCGGCGAGGCGCCAGTCAATGGTGCCCGCGGCCCGGGCTTCCTGCAGCGCCACCCACACCGGCGATTCCGGCACCAGCCGCCGGAGCCAGACCACACCCAGGGCGGGAAGCACCATGGATCCGAAAGAGATCCGCCAGCTGAGTCCGGACTGGTACAGCGCGATGGCCAGGAATGTGCCGAGATTGAACATCGCGCTCACGACGCCACCGAGCGTGCCCCGTTTGTGGCGGGGCCAGACCTCGGCAATCAGCGCAAATCCCACCGACCACTCGCCACCCGTTCCCACTCCCGCGATGAACCGGCACGCCATCAAAAGCCCCACGGTGGGCGCCAACGCCATGCCCGCCGTCGCGACGGAGTAAACCACGACCGACCATCCCAGGGTTCGAATCCGTCCGAACCGGTCCCCGAGCTGCGCAAAGGCAATGCCGCCAAATGCGCTGCCGAGCAGGCCCACTCCGATGGCAATGCGGATGCTCTGGGGATCGACGCCGAGGGAGGCCGCGACCTGTTTTTGAAACAGGATGAGGAGCACCGTATCGACGGCGCTGAAAAACCACCCGAGGCAGGCTGCCACCACTGTTGCGCGTTGGCCTAACACGTTTCATCCCATAGGCCGCCCCCGGGAAGGGGTCAAGCGGCTCGTCTCAATTTCTCGGGAGCGACGATCCACTGGTAGGGTACACCGGCCCGGTGCGCCGCGAGCGGGATGACGTGCACGGACGGCCCGGCGGCGCAAAGTGCCGCCGCGTTCGCGGTCGGTGCCTACCAGCGCTGCGCGCCAAATTTTAATTCGTACGGGCGGTTGGGATCAGGCCAGTGCCGCGAGCACCTCTTCCGTCGAACGCACCTGCCCCAGGCGCGAGAAAATCCTCTGGACCGCGAACTGGTGGTCCTCGGTGGTGTTGCTCGTCATCGCATCCTCCACGAAGACCTGGGCGTACCCATGCTCGTGGGCGCTGCGGGCGGTGGACTCGACGCCGATGTTCGTGGCGATCCCGCCAAGGACGATGGTGCGCACCTCGCGCCGCCTCAGCTGAAGGTCGAGCTCGGTCCCGTAGAAGGCGCCCCACTGGCGCTTGACGATGACGATGTCCCCGGGCTTCGGGCCCAGCTCCGGAACGAGATCGGCCCAGTCGGGCGGAAACGCGGCGGCGTTGAACTGGGTCGCGGCGTCGGCGGGCGGGCTCAGGCAATCCCTGAAGTCCGGCTGGAACGACACGCGCACGAGGACGACCGTCGCCCCGAGCGCGCGGAACCGGGCGACCAGGCGCGAGGCGTTCTGGACGACCTCGGTTCCCGTGCGCGGAGCGAGCGGGCGGCCGACGATGCCTTTCTGAAGGTCGATGAGAACCAGGGCGGATTTCTTGGGATCCAGGGTGAGCGGTGTCATGGCGGGTGGCTGTCGCGGACTGTTCTCAAAGGTCGCAGCCGTGGCGGGTCAGGTGAAGCGAGCTTTGCCTGCGTGGTCAGACGCCGGGGACCGGTCCGCTTCCACGCGAACGGCGTCAGCTACCGACCGGTCCAGCACCCGTCGCACGGAAATCCCCAAGACCTCGGTGGTGAGCGGCTTCATGACCAGCTCGCTGATGCCGATTTCGTGAACTGATTCCCTGGTCATATTCCCCGCGAACCCAGTCACGAGGACAATGGGCATCCTGGGGCAAAGCTTGAGCACGTCGCGCGCGAATTCGAGTCCGGTGGTGTCCGGCATGGCCAGATCGGTAATGACGAGGTCGAACGAATCAGGGCTGCACCGGAGCAGCTTGAGCGCGCTGTCGCAATTCGCGACCGGAGTGACCAGATAGTCCAACCGGCCCAGCAGCGACGCCGTCGTGGAGCGCATGTCGGGCTCGTCGTCGACGAGCAGGATGCGCTCGCGCCTGCCGCGCGGCACGATCTGGTCTTCCTCTGCTGCCTCCTCCTTAAATTGGCGGACCAGGACGGGGAGGTAGATGTGAAAAACCGTGCCCTGGCCGGGATGGCTGTAGCAGAAGATGCCGCCGCCATGTTCCTTGATTATTCCGTGGACGACAGAAAGTCCGAGGCCGGTGCCCTCGCCCTGCGGTTTCGTGGTGAAGAAAGGTTCGAAGATGCGCTTCATGGTCACCGCGTCCATTCCGTGCCCGGTATCGCTGATGCTCAGTCTCAGGTGCGTGCCGGGGCGCAGACCTGCGTGAAGCTTGAGGAACTCCAGGTCGGCCTTCAGGGTGTCCACGCGAATCTCCAGCCGTCCATTCGTGCCCCGCATCGCGTAGGCCGCGTTCGTGCAAAGGTTCACCAGGACCTGATGAATCTGCGTGGGGTCGCCGACGATGAGCGGCGCGTTGGCCGGGATGACGGCCACCAGCTCGATGTTCGCCGGCATCGTCGACCGCATCAGCTTCGCCACCTCGGCTGTCACCGGTCGAATATCCATCGGCTCCATGCGTTTCTCGCCGCGCCGGCTGAACGTGAGAATTTGGCGAACCAGGTCGCCGGCCCGCCGGCCGGCCCGGAGGACGGTCTCCATCTGCGCGCTGTACAGCGAGGCATGGTTGCGCTCCCGCATCTCCATCAGCATGAGTTCGGCTCCGCCAATGATGCCGGTGAGAAGATTGTTGAAATCGTGCGCGATGCCGCCGGCCATCGTGCCAATGGCCTCCAGCTTCTGCGAGTGGCGCAACTGGGCTTCGAGGACGGCCGTGCTGTCCGCGGCCCGGTGTCGTTCCGTCACGTCGCGCAACGCTCCGAACATCACGCCTTCCTGGGGATTCTTGATGCTCTTTCCGCCCACGTCGCGCAGCCAGACGGTCTCCCCCTTGGCCGAGAGGATCCGATATTCGACCTCGAAGGGCATGCCGTGTTCGCGGAAAACACGGATGGCTTCCCTGACCCGCGGCTGGTCCTCGGCGTGGATTTTCGCCACCCATCCGGCAATGGTGCGCGGGAAGCCGCCGGGCTCGCAGCCGGCCAGTTCGTCGATCAGCTCGGACCATTCAACGGTATCGCGATTGAAGTTGCGCACCCACATCGCCATGCGCGAGACCTTCGCCGCGGTTGCAAAACGCTCCGCCTGCAGGTCGAGTTCGCGCGCCTCGCGATTCCGCGCCACGAGGTTCAGCATGAGCAGCGCCAGACAGAGCAGCCCGACGCCCACCGCCGTCAGGACCGAGTTGCGCAGCAGGACGGCGTTGCGGGCGATGCCGCCCGCCAGTCTTTTGGTGTTCGCCTCGTTGTAGCTCACGACCGTGTTGGTGGCCTCAACCAACGCCGTGTAGGCCGGATAGAGGTTGGACTCGTTGAAGCGCAGGGCGTCACCTTCCCGGCCGGCTTTCACGAGAGCCAGGAAGCCCGCTCGCTGCGCCCGATACGCGTCCCGGGCCTGGCCAAATCGAACCAGATTGGCGCGGTCGAGGTTGGGGTCGATGAGAATGGTGTCCTCATAAGCCTTGAGCTCCGCGTCGATCTTTGCGTCCTCGCTCTCAATGCCGCTCAGGCGCAACCGCATCTCGTCCGGGGTCTCGGCCGAGAGGGTCAGCATCGTGTCGCGGAATCCATTCGACGCGGCATCCCGGATGGCGTTGGCCTCTTCGGCGCCGGGCACCGCATCGCTGTGGATAAAGAATCCGTCCCGCTCGATGGAACGACTGACCGAGAAAACCACCAGCGCGACGACGATGGACAGAAACGCAAACGCCGCGCTCAAAGCCAGCAAGCGGGAGGTGGCCGCGCGCGCGTTCATGGGACGGGGAAGCTGGAATCGTTTCCCTCTGAAGGCAACCGATAAACACCCCTGGGCGGATCTGGTCCAGCCCGGGCGCGTGCCGATCGTGGAGCGGCGGGACGGGGCCACCGAAAATGCCCCAGCTCCGGGCCTGTTTGCCGCGCTTCTTCGGTTTTTCTGGCGCGGCGATGTACCAGGGCGCGGTGCTCAATAAACTTGTCCTTTTTGACGAGGCACGTTGTCGGTCGAACGATCAAATCCCGATCAGCGGGTCCGCCACTAGCTGTGCAGCGCTTGGGCGCTTCATTCCCGTTTCAGCCGCCAAGAACCACCCCTGGCCGAGACTACAAATGGGAACCAACCGATGTCCGGGATTACCTGTTACGCAGGACCATGCCCGCAATCCAAGCAAAGGAACTCTGCCTGCGATGAAAAGAATCCGAGCGAGCGCGTTGCCCACTGATTTTGCCGGGTTGGATTCGGCGTTGAAGCGGCGCGTGAACCTTCGCCCCCGCTCGCGCCGATACCGCCCGATCAGGTGCGCCCGCGCCTGTGGGATTTGCCATGCGACGTTTTCGCTGAAAAGTAGTCGGTTCCGATGCGCCCTCTGAAAACTGAATCCGAGAGTCCGATCGTTGCCCGCTGTGCGTGCAGCCGAGCCCTGGCGTTCATTGCCTGCCTCGTGGCCGCCACGCTTGGTTTGCAGGCTGGCCCTCCGTTCTTGACCGACGATCCGGAGCCCGTGGAACTCGATCACTGGGAATTTTATGTTTTTGGACAGGGGGCCAAAGCAGCGGACGCCAATTCGATTTCGGCCCCGGCGACTGAATTCAACTATGGCGTGGCGAAAAATATGCAGCTGCATCTGGTCGCTCCCGTCGCCAATTTTTCCGCCCACGGCGCCGGTTGGAATTCCGGTTACGGAGACACGGAACTCGGGATCAAGTATCGCTTCCTTGAAGAGACGGATTCCCTGCCGCAACTCGGCTTCTTTCCCATGGCCGAAGTGGCGACGGGCGACAGCTCTCGCAGGCTTGGCAATGGCCGGACCTGGTATCGCCTGCCCGTTTGGGCCCAGAAAAGCTGGGGCCCCTGGACCACCTATGGCGGTGGCGGGTGGGCGGTCAATTCCGCACCCGGCCAGCGCAATTGCGGCTTCGCCGGATGGCTCATTCAGCGCGACCTGGGCGATAAACTGACGCTCGGGACGGAACTCTTTCGCCAAGGAGCCTCCACCACGGCCGGTGCCGGTTCGACTGTCGCCAACGTCGGGGGCACCTACAAGTTCAGCAAGGACTTCAACCTGCTTTTTTCCGTTGGCCATTCGATCTCAGGTCCGCGAAGCACCGTTTGGTATCTTGGCCTCTACTGGACGGGGGCGGTGAACAGCGCCGTCTCCAAATAGAATCGCCAGCGTATCTTGGCGAACCGCATGCCGATCGGGGCTGCCTCTGCCGTCGTCGCCCGCCCCCAAGCTATCAATGGATCTTTTTCCAATCTCGCAGGGTGTTTTCAGTTCTTCCTGGAATCCGCAGTTGAGGTTGGATTTTTAGGCGCAGACCGCAACGGGATGAGCGGTGGCCGAGGCGGTAGTTTTCAATGCAATGGGCACGCAAGCCCTCAGTTCAGCAGCGGTGCAGGGCGGCCTGAAGGACATCCTGCTGAATCACTCCGGGCTCTACGAGACCCTGCGCGAGGAGACGACCGGATAAAGCCTCGCGCAGCCGGTCCGTTTTTGCTCCGAGCTAAGGCGCCGCTGTCATGCACTTCCGCCAAAGGAAGCCTGAGAGCGTCCGGCGCGAAAAAGAAGCGCCAGCATTCCCGTTAGGCAATGTGCTGGTCACATCGACACTCTCATCCGCAGAATGCGCTGGAATGGTGGGCCCACTGGGATTCGAACCCAGAACCAAAGGATTATGCTTACCACTTCGACTTTCGCCGCCGGCTGGAGGCCGTGCGTGGTCTGGACCATGCCTTCACCCTGCCGCCATCGGTTTAGGTGGGTGATTATGGTCTCTACACCTTCCCGCGCTTTCGCGCGGGTTTGGCTCGGCGTTGGGTCGTTCTGGCTGCGCCGAAAGGTAAGCGCCGAAAGTCCTTCAACCTTCTGCCCCCAACCTTCAACCGCATTGCCGAAACAGGCCGTTCACCGAATTTACACCTGACAAGCGGCGGGTTTCCCCGCCGCCGACCCGATTGATCAAGTCCTCTGCTCTAACCGTTGAGCTATAGGCCCAAAATTCAATGAACAGGTGCACCAAAGCCAACCGGCCGCACGGAGGCCATCCAAATATCCGGCCGTTCACGCTTTTACCCGGGCGGAAATCAATCCAAATTCAGCAGAAGGAACGGCCACAAGACGCACAAAAACGGGCGAATGAATTACGAACGAGGCCCGCCGGGCATTCACTCGGCATGCGAATGCTGGTGGGCCGCGGCAGCCGCGGTTTTCACTCTCCGCTCTAAGCGTCCTTCGCGTTTCAACTGCGCGTTGGAGGATCAACGCACCACCGGGTGGCACTTCTTCCGCGACAAGCAAATGCCGGATGCCCGCGACGAGCAAAGTTCGGGATCCCGCGCGGACCCAAACTTCACTTGACTCTCCCCGGCGGGGTTCGTCCCATCTCCGCTCTGTCATGGCACTCCACGCGCATCGCCCTGGCCCCCGCGTGCGGGCGGCAATCCGGGATGCCATTTGGGGCGCGGTGCTGGGCTTCACGTGCCTGAGCGGAGCTTCGCTTCGGGCCGCCGAGTCCGCCAGGAGCCTGAGTGAAAAGCCGCTGGCGCCGTTGTCGGGGCCGCGGGGCCGGACGATGTTTGTCCAGCTCCCGCCGGAGCAGACCGGCGTGAAGACGGAAAACCGCTACGCCGATCCCAAGATGTGGGGCGAACGCTACCAGGAGTTTCTCTTCGGCGCCATCGGCACGGGGGTGGCCATTGGCGATTACGATGGAGATGGGCGGCCGGATCTTTTCGTGGTGAGCAAGACCGAAAGCTGCCGGCTGTTCCGCAATCTCGGCGGCTGCAAGTTCGAGGATGTGACGGACAAGGCCGGCGTCGGCGACCAGGGCGAGGCGGCACTCATCTGGAAACAGGGCGCAACGTTTGTCGACGTCAACAACGACGGCCTCCTCGACATTTATGTCTGCCGGTTCAACGCCCCCAATCTCCTCTACATCAACCAGGGCGACGGCACCTTCAAGGAAATGGCCCACGCCTACGGACTCGACATCAAGAGTGCCAGTGGGATGGCGTATTTCTGCGACTACGACCGCGACGGCTGGCTCGACGTTTACATCGCCACCAATCTGCTCGATCCCGCCAAGCACTCGAATGGCGAGCGCGGTTTTCTCCTGCACAACAACCGCAATGGCACGTTCTCCGATGTCACCGATCGCGCGGGCATCGGCGTAGGCAGCCAGAGCCACTCCGCAATCTGGTGGGACTATGACAACGATGGCTGGCCCGATCTGTATGTGGCCAACGACTACGGCGCCCCGGACAAGCTTTATCACAACAACCGCGATGGCACGTTCACCGACGCGCTGAACCAGGTGCTTCCGCACACCTCGTTTTCGTCGATGGGTTCGGATTTTGGCGACGTCAACAACGACGGCCTGATCGATGTCCTTGTCGCCGACATGGAATTCACCACGCACAACCTGGATCAACGTGGACCTGCCGACGAGCGGGCCCGCGGCACGGATCTGCCGGACCGAACGGCGGCGGCGAAGTACCATCACAATGCGCTGCTGCTGAATACCGGAACCGGACGTTGCCTGGAAGCGGCCTATCTGGCGGGCCTCGCGGCTACCGATTGGACGTGGTCGGTGCGATTCGAGGACCTGGACAACGATGGCCGGCTCGACCTCTTTGTCACCAACGGCATGAACAAGGAGGAAAACATCGATCTCAACCGGCGCATGATGAATGCCGACACGACCGCCGAACGGATTCGGATCATGCGGGACAGTCCGCTGTTGCCGGAGACGCATTTTGGATTTCGCAACCGCGGGAACCTGCAGTTCGAGAACGTGAGCGCTGCCTGGGGGCTGGACCAGAAAGGCATCAGCTTCGGCGCCGCCTTCGGGGACCTCGACGGCGACGGCGACCTCGATTTGGTCTATTCCAACTACCAGGCCGGAGTGACGCTCCTGCGCAACGACAGTGACAGCGGGCACCGGGCGCTCTTCGACCTGCGCGGAACTGTTTCCAATCGCTTCGGCATCGGCGCCACCGTGCGCCTCGAGAGCGCCGCGGGCTTGCAGGTCCGCCAGCTGTGGCTGGCCCGCGGATACATGTCCAGCAGCGAGCCGGTCGTCCATTTCGGCCTGGGCGAGGACACTCTGATCAAGCGCCTGAGCGTCACCTGGCCCAGCGGTCAGGTGCAGGTTTTTGAAAATCTTCCCGTCGACCGGCGCTTCACCGTGATCGAGCCGTCCATTCCTCCGCCGCTCCTGGCTGACCCGGGCCGTCCGCCGGAAGGACAGTTTGCCGAGGTCAGTCAAACCTTCGGACTGGCATTGTCGTCCCGCGAAGAGCCGGTGGACGAGCTGGCGATCCAGCGGCTGCTTCCCGTGAAACTGAACCGCCGCGGCCCCGCCCTCGCAGTCGGTGAACTCTGCTCGGGCGGCCCCGAGATCGTGGCCATCGGCGGCACGACGTTGGATTCGCTCCGCGTTCTCCAGCGTTCGGGCGCGGCCCCATTCGCCAAGCTGGATGCTCCCGCCTCCACCCCGGGGGCGGGCGTCAACGACGGACCCGTCCTGTGGTTCGACGCCACGGGCAGCGGACATGCCGATCTTCTCGTCACCCGCGGCGGCAACTCCCTGCCGGCTGACGCTCCCGCGTATCAACCGCGTTTGTTCCTCGGCGATGGCCACGGCGGACTGCAACCGGCCGCGCCGGATGCGCTGCCGGCGCTGGCGATCAGCGTGGGCGCGGTCGCGGCCGCGGACTTCAACCACGACGGCCGGCTCGATCTGTTTCTCGGCGGCCGGGTCCTCCCCGGGCAGTATCCGTTGGCCCCGCGCAGCGCGCTCCTCGCCAACCGCGGCGGCAGGTTCGAGGACGTCACCGACGCGCTTGCTCCGGGTTTGCGCCAGGTCGGAATGGTCACCTCCGCGTTGTGGTCTGATGTCGACCAGGACGGCTGGCCCGACCTGCTGCTCACCCTCGAGTGGGGCACCGTGAAGTATTTTCATAACAATCAGGGCCACGGCTTCGAGGATTGGTCCGAGAAGGCGGGTTTCACCGCCGCCGGCTCCGGCTGGTGGACCTCGATCGCCGCCGCCGACTTCAACGGCGACGGCAAGATCGACTATGTCGTCGGCAATGTCGGCCTGAATACCCAATATCGGGCCAGCGCCGAACATCCCGCGCTGCTCTTCTCCGGCGACTTCAAGGGCGACGGTTCCACCCAGCTGATCGAGGCATACTACGAGGGCGACAAGCTCTATCCGTGGCGCAGCCGTCGGGACCTCGGCGCGGTGTTGCCCGCCATTCTCAAACGTTTTCCCCGCAACGACGCCTACGCCCGCGCCACCTTGGGCGCGATCCTCGGCGAGGACAAACTGGCCCAAGCCCGGCGCTTCGCCGCCACCGAGCTGCAGAGCGGGGTCTTCCTCAGCCAGCCCGACGGCACGTACCGTTTTGAGCCGCTGCCCCGCCTGGCCCAGATCGCGCCGTTGCAGGGTTTGGTCGCCGGCGACTTCGAGGGCACCGGCCATGCCGACATCTACGCGGTGCAAAATTCCTATGCGCCGATTCCCGCCGTCGGCCGCTTCGACGGTGGTCTCAGCCAATTGCTCCGCGGCGACGGACACGGACATTTTGTGCCGGTCCCTCCCCTCGAGAGCGGCCTGGTCGTGCCCGGTGACGCCAAGGCCCTCGCAGTCCTCGATCTCGACCATGACGGGTGGCCCGACTTCCTGGTTTCCCGCAACAACGATTCCATCCTCGCTTTCCGCAATCGCGGCCGGCCGGGCCGCCATTCCTTCGCCGTCACTGTGCGTGGCCCCCCGGGTAATCCCTCCGCCATCGGCGCCCTGATCACCGTGGAGTACGCCGACCGCTCCACCCAGTCCGCCGAGCTCTCGGCCGGATCGGGCTACTATGCCCAGTCCGCGCCCCTCGCCTTCTTCGGGTATCGCGACGCCAATCCGGCCAAGGAGGTCCGCATCCGCTGGCCCGATGGCTCCCTCTCTTCCCAGGTCGTCCCTGTCCACGCCTCCTCGATCGCAATCCCTGCACCGGGCGAGCGGAAATGAACGCGCAAACCAAAAAGGCCTGCCCCGTCTCAGCTGCGCGAATCGGCCGAGAATAACGTTGTTCCGATTCTGTTCCCAACGGTCCTCGCAGGCCGTAGTCCGTCTTCTCAAACCAACCTCATCTGCTGCCGAAAAATCCTCGCCGGATCCCGGCGGCGCTCGGGCTGGAGGTTCGCGGTCATCATTCGTGCGCGATGAAATCGACTACGCAGACCTTTTCCAAGTGGGGATCCAGCCATGCCCGACAGAAGGCTTGATGGGAGGGATGCGGAAGGTAGAGGTCCCGGCCTTCGGCATTTTCAAATGTCACGATGAAACAATGCGTATGGCCTTCGTTGAGATTTTCGGGGCTCGCATTCCGGCCCCATTCAAATCCCCGGACAAAGGGCAAGCTCCTGCACAGATCGCGAAACGCAGCCACAATCCCGTCCACCGTCTCAGCTTTTGTGCGCTCGTGAAATTTGAACAGCACGACGTGGCGATAAATTTGATTTTGATTGGCCATGGGAAGTTTGCCGATTGGCGCTGAAACCTGCCGGCGAATCAATAGCCGGCGGGACTTGACCTGGGAATCCTAATTTCCGTTTCGGCGGGCGGTTTAAGATTTTTCGGCAGCCGCGCCGCATTTTTCCGCCTCGACTCGGTCGACCGGGTATGCCGGGGCAGCACGGGTGATCATTCAGGCTTTTAATTTGAAGCGAACGCTTTCCCGGTGTGGCGGAAGCAGCTCTCAGCTCTCGCGGCCTAAACTTTGCCGCGGCGAGCTTCGAGTTGGGCGCGGATGTCCGCCATTTTCGCCTGCGTCAGGGGAAACCGCCACATGAACAGGGCGGCGAGACAGACGCCGGCCACGGGGATGCCGGCCAGCAACGCGCGGATCCAGAAAATCGTCTCGGGCGATTGCGCGACCTTGTCGGCCGAGAAACCCGTCAACCCCAAAACCTGGCCGGAGAAAAAATAGCCGATGGCGTTGCCGGCCTTGTTCATCCACGAGCCGCAGGCGGAGAAGGCGCCCTCGCGTCGTTTGCCGGTCTTCAGCTCGTCGAAATCCATGATGTCGGCCCCGATCGTCTGATCCAACATGTAGTAACTGGCGGCGACGAAGGCGAAGCTGCCGGAGGCGACCACCTGCAGCCATGGCACGGCCGGCGTATAGAGAAACCAAGAGCCCGCGTATGCGACGAAGCCGAGGCCACACGTCAGCAGGAACGCCGGGCGTTTGCCCACCCGCCGGCAGACCCACGCGAGCGCGGGGACGCCGAGAAAACCGCCGACCATCCACGCCGCGCCCATCAGGCCGTTCCAGTTGTTGCCCGATTTCGTGTCGCCGCCCGCCACGTAGTAGACAGTGGCGTAATAGCCGAGCGAGCCGACCATGCTGGACCCGAGCGAAAAGCATAGTCCCGCCAGTAGCTTCAGCCGGAACGGCCGGCATTTCAGGGTTTCGTAGATCGATTCCCGGAGGGAGACCTTGTCCTTTTGGCGCGCGGCGACGCCGGCGTAGTAGCGTTCCTTCACGTTGAAAAATACCATCAGGCCGGAAATCAGCATCAGCACGCCGAGGATCCCGCAGAAAACCTGCACGCCCAGAAGGACATCCTGTTTGCCGGTGGCCGCGACGGTGAAGAACGCCAGGTTCGTGAAGGGCAGGCCGATGAAGAACGCGATTTCGAAGACTTTTTGGATCACGCCCTTGAACGACATCACGCTCGTCCGCTCGTGGTAGTCGGGCGTCAGCTCATTGCCCAGGCTCTGGTAGGGCATGTTGAAGCAGCTGACGAAGGGGATGTACAGAAAGCTGGAGCCGAGCATCCACCAGAAATATTTCGAGATTTCCAGATTGCGGAGGTCGACCGCCCAACGGAAGAACCCCAGATCCCAGTTCCAGTGCAGAAGAAAATTGTGGTGCGTCGTCCCCCAGCCCGGCGTGACAAAAAACAGCAGCGGCAGCCCGAGTCCGGCGCACAGTCCGCCCACCAAGATGAAAGGCCGGCGCCGGCCAAATCGGGTCCGCGCGTTGTCCGAGAGCCACCCGAACAACGGGTCGGACAGTGCGTCGACGATGCGGATGAGCATCAGGGCCAGACCGACGAGTTGCGGCGAAAGGCCGAGGGCGATGTTGAAGACCGGATAGGCGAGGTTCGGATAGAGCCAATGCCCCCACATGTCGATCGACCCGCCCAGCCCGTAGGCGATCTTGGTGCGCGCGGGCACCCTATCCTCCGGGGCCGCCTCGGGGGATTGCAGGGCAGAGGTGGTGTCGGTTTTCATGGGGAAATTGGCCCGGGATCGCGGGCCCCAGGCGGGCTCATGCAGATGAGTGTTTTCCTTGGGAATTGCCGTTTGGAAGGTGGAGCCCGACCTCCGGGCGGGCTGATGGCGTTACGCGGAGAACCGGCCCGGAGATCCGGTTCCACCTTATTCGAATGCGCGGTTCCGTATTGAAGGGGCACGTAGGTGTCGACGAGCACCCGACGCGTCGGCGCGGGCCGAGACGTAGGGCAAAAGCGGGGACGCCGCGGTGGGAGCGCGAATTTGCCAGGACACTGGGGGCATAGGATATGATCGCATGATTCGCGGATAACCGGGGGCGCCCCCAAAGGCCGCCTCCGGGTGCATCACTTCTTCAGCGGATGCTCCTTCACAAACCGGATGATCTCCTCCGCGTTGCCAAAGCACAGGGCCGAGAAGGTGTCGGCGGCGCCGTAGTAAATCGCGAGCCGGCCGGTCTTCGCATCGCAAAGGCAGCCGACCGGAAAGCAGACGCCAGGCACGAATCCGCTGAGCTCGTAGGGCGCCTCGGGACAGAGCAGCGCCTGGTCGGCCGAGGCGATCACCTTCCACGGCTGCTCCAGATCGAGCAGCATGGCGCTCATCGAGTAGACGAAGCCGTTGCAGGTGCCGGTGACCGCGTGGTAGATCAGCAGCCAGCCTTCGCTCGTTTCGATGGGCGAAGGGCCCGCGCCGATCTTCGTTCCCTGGAACCAGGGCCAGCCGCGGCCCATGACGTGGCGGTGTTTGCCCCAGTAGGTGAGGTCCGGGCTCTCGCTGATGAAGATGTCGCCGAAGGGCGTGTGGCCCGTGTCCGAAGGCCGGCTGAACATGAGATATTTCCCATTGAAGGTGCGCGGGAAAAGCACGCCGTTGCGGTTGTAGGGCAGGTAGGCGTTTTCCAGCTGCTCAAAATGGACGAAGTCGGTGGTCTTGGCGATGCCGATGGTCGGACCGTGATAGCCGTTGCACCAGGTGATGTAGTGCACGCCGTCAATCTCGGTGACACGCGGGTCGTAGGCGTATTCGAAGCGACTGACCTCCGGGTCCGCATTCGTCAGCACGATCGGTTTCGGCTCGAACGTGAACTTGAATCCGTCCGGGCTGCGGCCGACATGCAGATGCGGCACGCGCGACATGCCTTCCGTGCGGAACACGCCAATGAAGCCTTTTTTCCAGGGCACCACGGCGCTGTTGTAAATGCCGGTGACGTGCGGCAGCGGCCGGCGGCCGATCACGGGGTTCTTGCTGTAGCGCCAGAGCAGGTCCGAGTTGCCCTTCGGACGCGGCTGCCAGGGAATGTTGGGGAGGGGAGAACCGACGATCTTGAGCTTCATGAAAGGGGAAATGGGGCGGAGTGCAGCCGGCAGGAGCCGGCGGTGCGGGAATTTACTAGAGGGCCGCGGGGTCGGGGCAAGTCACGACGTCCGGAAGTAGGAGAGGTTAAGCGAAGCCCGCGCTCAGGTTAATGGGAGTCCTTGCCCAACAATAGAAAATCAGACGACACTTGGCCTCCGGTGCCCGACGCCTCCCGGGACGATGAGACCTGGACGGGCATACGCGGCGCCGTCACGACGATGGCTTGAGGCGATACAGCACCACGTCATGCGATTCGAGATGCACCGTGGCCGATTTGCTATTGTCCCCAGCCTCCTTGTTGGCCCAGACGTCATGAACTTGGAACTTCCCCTGGATGGTCCAGAGCCGCCGCCATTCCACCGTGATGTCCGCGGGATTGCTGCTGGTATTCAGCGCACAGACGGCCCATTCGCCGTGGCCGAGCTCCCGCACCCATACCTCGATGTTCTTGCCGGGGTCGGCCAGCGCGCGGAAGCCCTGCTTGCCCAGCGGGTCCTGGTCGATGGCGAGCACGTCCTTGTTGATCATCATCGCGAGATACTCGGGCTTCATGTTCCGCACGTCGTTGCCGGCGATGAGGGGGGCGGCGATGATGCACCACAGGCTGAAATGGGCCCGCGATTCGGCGTAGGTCAGGCCCTCGGTGCCCACCTCGAGCATGTCGGGGTCGTTCCAATGGCCGGGTCCCGCGTATTTGCCGATGCCGTCCGGGCCGTTGCTTTCGACGAGGGAATACTGCAGGTCGAGATTGCGTTTCCAGCCGCTCTCCCAGCCCTTGCGTCCGTCATAGGAGCTGTAGATGTCACCGGTCGTGCGCCACATGTGACCGACGTCGCCGGCCCATTCCCACGGTTTGTTCTGCCCCCATTCGCACAGGCTGAAAACCATCGGCCGGCCCGCGGTGTGAATGGCATCCCTCATCGTCTTGTAGGTCTCCCGCGCGTCGGCGGTACCGTGCTCGCACCAGTCGTATTTGAGAAAATCGATGCCCCAGGAGGCGTAAGAAAGGGCATCCTGATACTCGTGGCCGCGCCCGCCCGGAAACCCGGCGCAGGTCTTCGTGCCGGCACAACTGTGAATGCCGAACTTGAATCCCTTCGCGTGCAGGTAATCGCCCAGCGCCTTCAGTCCGTTCGGAAATTTGACCGGATCGGGCACGAGGTTGCCCTTCGCATCGCGCTCCTTGCTCTCCCAGCAATCGTCGACGACGATGTAGACATAGCCGGCATCGCGCATGCCGTTGGCGATCATCGCATCGGCGGTTTCGCGAATGAGCGCGTCGTCGATGTTCGCCGCAAACGTGTTCCAGCTGTTCCAGCCCATCGGCGGAGTGAGCGCCAGGCCATCGAATTTTTGGGCGAACCCGGTGGTCACCAGGGTCCAACCGACACAGGCAAGCAACAATGGAGTCCTTTTCATCAAAAACGGGATTGACCGGCCGCCCCACCAAAAAACTTTTCGGCAAAAACGTCCGGAGAGTGGCGTTTTTTGCGTCCCGACCGCGCCCGGCACAAGCCCAAAAAGGATTCCAAAGCGCCCCAGGTCCTCCAACAACTCCATTCCGCCAGACCAACCTTCGCCCGGTCCCGTCACCGCGCCGCCGATGGTTCCGCCGGTTACTATAGTGTCTCGGGATCAAGACGCCTTGCTTTTTCCCCGATGCCCTGATGCGGTTTTGCCCCTTCCCTCTTTTATCTCATGGCCCAATACGGTTACTTCGACGACGCCCACCGCGAGTTTGTCATCACCCGCCCGGACACCCCCCTCCCGTGGCTGAACATGCTCGGGCAGGACGAATTCTATGGCCTCTGCACGCAGACCGCGGGCGGCTACTCATTCTGGAAGGACGCCCGCCTGCGCCGCCTGACGCGCTACCGCTACAACAACAACCCGATGGACAACGACGGCCGCTTCCTCTACGTGAAGCAAGGCAAGAGTGTCTGGAGTCCGGGCTGGAAACCGGTGCGCACGAAACTCGATGCCTACGAGTGCCGCCACGGCCTCGGCTACACTCGCATCAAGGGCCGCAAGGACGGCGTCGAGGTCGAGCAGCTGATGTTCGTCCCCCCGCAGGAGAACCTGGAAATCTGGAAGATCTCCGTCCGCAACAAGACGAAGAAAACCCAGAAACTCACCCTCTTCTCGTTCGTCGAATTCTGCTTTTTCGAGGCGCTGAACGACATGACGAACTACCAGCGCACCTATTCGATCGGTGAGGTCGAGATCGAGGGCAGCGGCATCTACCACAAGACCGAGTACCGCGAACGCCGCAACCACTACACGCTCTTCGGCTGCACCCGGAAGGTCGACGGCTACGACACCTCGCGCGATGCCTTCGTCGGCGTGCACCATGGCCTGCACGATCCCAAGGCGGTCTTCGCCGGCAAATGCACGAACTCGCACGCCTACGGCTGGAACCCCGTCGGCGCGCACCAGATCAACCTCACGCTCAAACCCGGCGCCGAGGAGACCTTCGCCTTCGTCCTCGCCTACGTCGAGCAGGGCGACCTGCCGAAGTTCGACGCCCCGTTCGTCATGAACAAGACGAAGGGTCGCGAGATCCTGAAAAAGTACTCCGACCTCGCCGCCGTCGACGCCGCCTTCGCCTCCGTCAAACAGCGCTGGGAGGACCTCCTCTCGATTTACCAGTCGCCCGACGTGCCGAACGAGCACCTGCGCCGCATGGTCAACACCTGGAACCAGGTGCAGTGCATGGCCACCTTCAACCTCTCGCGCGCCAGCTCCGGTTACGAGACCGGCATCGGCCGCGGCATGGGCTACCGCGATTCCAACCAGGACATCCTCGGCTTCGTCCATCTCCTCCCCGAACGCGCCCGCCAGCGCATCCTCGACATCGCGTCGACCCAGCTCTCCGACGGCACCTGCTTCCACCAGTACCAGCCGCTCACCAAGAAGGGCAACGCCGACATCGGCGGCGGCTTCAACGACGACCCGCTCTGGCTCATCCTCTCCACCGCCGCCTACATCCGCGAAACCGGCGACACCTCGATTCTCGACGAACCCTGCGGTTACGCTGACAAGCCCGGTTCGAAGGACACCCTTCTCCACCACATTGAGACGTCCGTCTCCTACACGCTCAACAACCGTGGGCCGCACGGCCTGCCGCTCATCGGTCACGCCGACTGGAACGATTGCCTCAACCTGAACTGTTTCTCCAAGGAGCCGAACGAGTCCTTCCAGGTCACCGGTGACATCGCCGGCTCGAAGGCGGAGTCCGTCATGATCGCCGGCCTCTTCCTCTACGCTGCCCGCGACTTGGCCGCGCTTTATCGGTTCATGGGCAAGGCCGATGACGCCGCCCGCATCGACGGCCATTACGCCGACATGCTCAAGACCGTCGAGGAACAGGCTTGGGACGGCGCCTGGTACACACGTGCCTTCGACGCCGCGGGCAATCCGGTGGGCTCCAAGAGCTGCAAGGAAGGCAAGATCTTCATCGAGAGCCAGGCCTGGTGCGTCCTCGGCGGCGCCGGCCAGACCAACGGCCGCGCCAGGAAGGCCCTGCAGGCGGTCGCCAAATATCTCTACACCCCCGAACACGGCTGCGCGCTGCAGTACCCGCCGTACTCGGAGTACCACCTCGAACTCGGCGAAGTGTCGAGCTACCCGCCGGGCTACAAGGAAAACGCTGGCGTGTTCTCGCACAACAACACCTGGATTCACATCGGCTGGACGATGTTCGGCGAAGGCGACAAGGCCCTCGAATACTACCTGAGCATCTGCCCCTCGGCCAAGAAGGACCACGACAAATATCGCTCCGAGCCGTACGTATACGCGCAGATGACCGCCTCGCAGTTCTCGCCCACGCCGGGCGAAGGCAAGAATTCGTGGCTCACCGGCA
>CAYZGG010000009.1:4718-72379 GCA_964477955.1 uncultured Opitutaceae bacterium | reverse complement strand
CTGTCAGCGAATCATGGCACAAAGTGTAAACGAATTATGGCACTGTGCCCCCTCACCCCGCGAGGCATCCACTGCGGGGTGAGGGCACCCCGCCCACAGTCCAATAATCCGAACCCGCAATAGTAACTGCTTTCAGGTCGAGGATACCGATACCCAAGAAGCGGGGACGGACCGCCGGGCCGTTCGTTCTGCTGGCCGACAGAATGATGTCGGCGCACCCAGCGGTACGCCCCCCCTCAGATTATTCCGCCCGGCCCATGTGGCCGCCGCCGTCATTTCTCCCGGCCCGCCCGGACCAGGATCAGCGTCCAGGCACCCATGAGATTGGTGTTCTGGCCGGCCAGTTTGGTCACGACCGGATCCACCGAGTGGTCCAAAAACGCGGCCAGGCTCAAGGCCTTGAATCCTTCCTCGGGACGGAAGAGGCGCCCGACTTGATAGGCCTTCTCTCCGTTCGCCGCCCGTTTTCGGTCGAAAGCGACCTTGGAATTGACGAACTCGTGGTGCTCCCGCTCCCCGATGCAAAAGGGAATCAGAAAATGCACCGATCGGCGAAGCGACGCACCGTCCTTGCCCGGGTAATCGTACAAATTCAATCCGTGGTTTTGGGCGGTGATGGCCAGCGTCAACAGTGGCTCGAGATCGTAGACGTGGTAGTGCAAAGCGTCACGGTCGCGAAAATCCAGGCTCGAGCCGTCCGCATTCAGGTTGACCGCGATCTGGTCCTTAAAGCCCTGGAGTGCGCGGGCGATCTGGGTCTCGTCCCTTAACACATACGCGGCGAGTCCGATGATTTTGAGGCGATGGCTCTGCCAATTGTTCGTGACCTGGCGCGCGCCCCACTCGGCGGCGACGATCTTGTGCAGGTACCTATCGGCCGCGGTCCGGGCGTCAGCCGGAAACGTGGCGCGCGTCTGGTCGTAGGCGACGAGCAGGGGCTCCAAGCTGGTCTCGTCGATCGGGTCGCCGGTCGGCTGATTCGTTTCGGCCCACGCCAAAATAAAAGCCCGCGTTTTTTCCGCATACTTGGTTTCACCGGTGATTTCATAGGCGTAGCCGAGCGCGAAGAGGGCGCGCATGTCGCGGAACGCGGTCTCGGTGGCGATTTTTACGGGATCGCCGGCGAGTTTGCCCTCCGTCTGGATCTTTTTGATCGGGTTGGGCGTCGCAGACAAAGCTGCGTCGGCCAGGGCCTGCAGTTTCGCGAATTCGGCCTTCGCCACGGGATCTTGTCGCGTCAGCTCGATGAGCCGGGCCTTTTGCTCCGGCGTGAACAAGGCGCTTTGCGCGACGGCGTCGGTCGCGAAAAGCAGCGCGAACCAAGCGACCGTCAAAATCCCGGGCAATCTGCACCAGCTTTGCGGAATTTTAAAATTGAGAACCGACATGGGCTTTTGCGCAGAATCGCGGGGTCGGACAAAACGGGTCAAGCCCAACCTGAACCCTCAATGGATCGCTTCGATAGCGGGCCCGGCTGAATTGGGTGCCGTTGCGGACAATCGGGACGGAACCATGGATTTCCGCATCCGCTCGCGCGACCAGATTGACGAATCGGTCGCCGGGTTTGTCGCTCAACCCAAGGCGGGTTGGCCGGCGGTATCTTGGAAAATGTCCGAGGTCCGTTCCAGCATGCGCGAGAGGTAGAGTTGCTCGGGACCGACGTGGGCCAGGCTCAGCGCACGTCGGAAGCCCTCGGCGGCGGCCCGGTGGTCGTTCAGCCGCCAGTGCAACTCGCCGATCACGGCATGAAGCAGGTAATGTGACTCCAGCCGTTCGCGCTGCGGAATCGCCGCGATGGCGTCGAGCCCCGCCTGGGGTCCGCGCAGGTGCGCCACCGCCACGGCGCGGTTCAACGCCACCACGGGAGAGGGCTTGAGTCGGTTGAGTTCGTCGTAGTGGCGCAAAATGAGCGCCCAATCGGTCGAGGCATAGTCCGCCGAGGTGCAGTGGATCGCGGCAATCCCCGCCTGCAGGTGATATTCGCTGAGTTCGCGGCCTTCCGCCGCCGCGACGAGATGCTGCAGTCCGCGCCCGATCAACGTTTGGTCCCATTTGCCGCGGTCCTGGTCGTCGAGGCGGATCAGGGCCCCCTTTTCATCAAGCCGGGAGGGGAAGCGCGCCGAGGTGAGCAACATGAGCGCGAGGAGCGCCTGGCTGCGCGGCGTGCGGCCCGCCGGGTGGGCGGCCAGCAGGGACGTGAGCCGGATGGCCTCGTCGCACAGCTCCTCGCGGAGGAGGCGGTCGCCGGACGAGGCCTTGTAGCCTTCGTTGAAAAGCAGGTAGAGCGCGGCGAGCACGCCGTCGAGGCGGGGCGCCAGGTCCTCGCCCTCGGGAATTTCGAAACCGATGCCGGCTTCGTGGATGCGCTGCTTCGTGCGCGTGAGCTGCTTCTCGATGGCGGCCTCGCTGCTCAGGAAGGCGCGGGCAATTTCTCCCGTGCTGAAACCGCACAGGACCTTCAACGCGAGAATGACCTGGGCGTCGGGCGCGACGGTCGGATGGCAGCACACAAACATCAGGCGCAGCGCATCGTCGCGGATCTCGGTCACGCCCTCCCAGGCCGCCGCCGGCGTCGCCACCGTCTGCTCGTGGTGGGTGACAAGGGCCGGCTCCTTGGCGGCGGACATCCGCTGGTGGCGCATCGCGTCGCGCGCGAGGTTCATGGCCACGCGGGTGATCCACGCCGAGGGATTTGGCGGGATTCCGCCCATCGACCAGCTGTGGAGGGCGCGCAGCATGGCTTCCTGCGCGACGTCTTCCGCCAGCGAGAAATTGTGCACGCCGAGCAGACGGAGCAGGGCGCCGTGCAACCGCCCGGTTTCGTGGCGGAAGAAATGCTCCACCAGCCGGGAAGGATGCGCGGAGCCGGACGGTTCTGGACCCTCGGCGGACACGGCGGCTCAGCGGGCGGCCATTTCCCGGGTGTTGCGCCCGCGGGTGGTGACGCCGAGGTGGCAATGGGGTGTCTGCTGGCGAATCTCGACGATCAGGCCATAGGCCAATCCGGGGTGTTGTTGCGCGATCTCCGTGGCCTCCTCCAGACCGCTGACCAGAAGCGTGACGTAACCAGCGATGGCCTCCTTGGCCTCGGGGAACGGGCCGTCGGTGATGCGGGCTCCGCCGCTGCCACTGACGATGCGGGTCTCGGGCTCCAAGGGCTGGCCTTCCACGGCCTTGCCCTGGGCGACCAGCCCCTCGAACCACGCGTTCCAGCGGGTGACGAGTTGCTGACGCTGTTCCGGTGAAAGATGAGCGTGATTCTCCGGGCCGGAATTCCGGAAGAACAGCATGAACGGGATGGGCGCGGGAGTCGGATTGGTTTCCATAGGGCGGGAGGCGATGGTTTTCGGTGCGGCCGTCACAAGCTACAACGAAGGAAAGTAGGGCAAACGGACGTGCCCGGCGATTTCTTTTGGCAGAATGAGGCGAACCTGTCCGGACCGCGGCGGGTCATACGTTGAGTTGTTGAACCCACGACATCAACCAACCACCTTAGGAGAATACTTTATGAGCAACACAGACATCGCCTATCCGCGAATCGTTCCGCGTGCGGAATGGCTTGCAGCGCGCTTGGAACTGCTTGCCCGGGAAAAGGAACTGACCCGGGCCCGCGACCGGTTGAACACCGAGCGGCGCAACTTGCCGATGGTCCGGATGGACAAAAAATATGCCTTCGAGGGCCCGGCCGGCCCGGCCACCTTGGTCGATCTCTTCGCGGGAGGGCAGCAGCTGCTTGTCTACCACTTCATGTGGCGATGGCAAAACGGCCAGCCGCTGGATGATGGTTGCCCGAGTTGTTCGGGCTGGGCCGACGAGATTGCCCGCGGGCATCTGCGGAGTCTGCGCAACCGCGGCACGGCCCTGGTGTTGGTTTCGCGGGCACCGCTCGCCAAAATCACGCCGTTCAAGGCGCGCATGGGCTGGACGATCCCTTGGTATTCCTCCTTTGGCAGCGATTTCAACTACGACTTCGGCGTGACGCTGGACGAATCGGTCGCGCCCTTGGCGTACAACTATCGGACCAAGGCGGAACACGAGCAGGCCGGCACCCCTTACTACCTGGACAACGAGCAGCCTTTCGATCTGCCCGGGATGAGCTGCTTTTTGCGCAAGGACGACGAGGTGTTTCACACTTACTCCACCTATGGTCGCGGATGCGAATCGACCGGCGGCGGCTATTATTTCCTCGATTTGACCGCGCTCGGCCGCCAAGAAGAATGGGAAGAGCCCAAGGGTCGGGCAACGGGCCTGGGTGCCAAAGCCGGCAGCCCGAAAATCAAGTACCCGGACCAATACGATGCCTGATCCTGTTCCAGCCTCGGAAGCCATCCCGTCCAAGATCCCGGAGCGGGCGCGTGGTCGATTGCCGGCGACCGGCTGGCTGATTGCCACCGTGGCCGCGGTCTTCGTCCCCAAATGCGTGCTGTGCGTGGCCGGCTATCTGGCGCTTGTCGCCGGGCTCGGATCGGCCGGGGTTGAATTTTGCGGCGGCAACGCGCGCGGCGCGGACGGGTCGGAGCAGGGTGGGGCGTTCGCGGCGGTCGTCGTGTTTGTCTTCGCCGCTCTGCTGCTCTGGCGCGATCTGCGCCTCGGTCAACGTGTCCGCGCGCTTTCGCGGGCCGGATTGTCCGGAACCAAACGAGTCGTTCGTTGAGCTATTGCCCCCCCCTTTCACCCTCCGCGCGAACCGGCAAACCACGATCCGACGGTATTCGGTCAGGGCTGAGGCGAAAGCTTCGACCGCTTGGTTGTGCCGTCACCAAAAACTGAAATTGAAAGAGCGACATCATGACAACACCCACGACATTTGATTCACCTCCGGCCGACGGGCGCAAAGCCCGGGGTTTCGTCCGTTTCCTTCCTTCCGTGGCCCGGATTCTGATGGGACTGCCTCTGCTGGTCTTCGGGCTGAACGGCTTCCTGAACTTCATCCCTCCGCCCCCGACCGCTCTGCCCGAAGGTGCCGCGGCGTTTGCGGGGGCGCTGCTCAAGACCGGCTACATGATGCAATTGATCGGGACGACACAGCTGATCGTCGGGGTGTTGCTCCTGACCAACCGATTTGTGCCGTTGGCGCTGGTCCTGTTCGCGCCCTTCATCGTCAACAGCGTTGCGTTTCATCTCTTTTTGGAACGTTCGGGCCTGCCCATGGCCGGCGTCTTTATGGCGCTGGAACTTTATCTGGCCTGGACCTACCGTCGGGCCTACGGGCCCATCCTCGCAGCGCGGGCAGATCGGGCATGATCGCCGGATGGGTTTCCAACTTCCACAAATCCAAATCCCATGATCTCCCTCATTCTCATCACCCTCGCGGTTCTCATTGCTGGTGTTCTCGTCGTCGCGGCCCTGCGGTCCGGCGACTTCCGGGTCGAACGGAGCACGGTCGTTTCAGCCCGGCCCGCCGTCGCTTTTGCCTATGTGAACGATCTCCGGAAATGGCAGGAGATGTCGCCGTTCGTGAAGCTGGATCCTGCGGCCACATACACCTTCTCGAGACCGTCTGCAGGTACCGGCGCTTCTCTCGCCTGGGTCGGGAACAACCAGGTTGGCGCCGGCCGCCTCACGATCGTCGAGAGCCGTCCGAACGAACTGGTTAGGATGAAACTCGAAATGCTCAAACCCTTCGCCTGCACCAACGCAGTCGAGTTCACCTTTCGGCCGACCGGCAGCCAGCTTACGGTTGCTTGGGGAATGTCCGGCCAATGCGCCCTTCCGATGAAGGTCATGGGACTGTTCATGAACATGGACAAGATGTGCGGCCGCCAATTTGACGAGGGCCTGGCGAATCTGAAGCGCCTGGTCGAGGCCGTCGAAGGGAAGCCGCTGGCCGTCGGCGCGTCCTGAGGCCGTCCGGCGCCAGTCTCGTCCAGGAGAAACTCGACCGCCGGCGGACGGAGCGGGCTGACCTGGCCTTCCTGCTGGAACGCCGTGGCCGGTTTGACGCCGCGGAAGTGGCGGCGACCACCCGGACCCGGGTGCGGGAGATTGGCGCGGAACTGGAGGTCGTGATCACCCCTGATCGCGCGGAGGCAGACTCGCCGGCGGCGGGACCAGACGACAGTCCGACGCCGGCCTCGTGGGGCGCGATCAACGGGAGCGCCATCCGATGCTCGGGGACGGGAAAGAATCTGCCGGACACGGACTCCTGACCATCTAGGAAATTTATTCTGTTTGCCCCATTTTTGGCTCGCGGGAAAATTTCCGGACGACCAACGCGATCGGCAGGCCGATGATCAGCATGTGCATGGCGACCGGCCCCCAGGGCAGGGAGGGCGGCCACGCTTTTGCGTGTAGTGCCGAGAGCGGCAGCACCAACTGGTTCATGCCGTAGAAAATGATCAGGCCATACGCCAGGCCGGCAGGGACGGCATGCTTGACAAGGACCGGCCTCCTGCGGGATGCGAGCCAGTACAGGGCGGTCCAAATGGAGGCGATCAGGTAGTGCAGCGCCACGCCCAGCAACAGGGTCGGCACGCCGCCAGCGAAGGCGGCGTCTCGACCGATCAAGCCGGCGGCGACCGACTGAAAAACCCGCAGCTTCAGCCCGTAGTAGGCGAAGGCGAAGATCAAGTCATCGGTGCCGGCGATCAGCCCGCCCCAGAGAATCGCGGAACGGGCCCGACCGGCCGGAAGGGGAACGGCGGACATGGTGTTGAGTAAGTGCTAACACCCGCCGGACGCGAATCCCTTCTCAGCCGGACTCATGCGGAGGCTAAGAGGTAAACCCGGTAGGTGGCGGGCTGGTCCCGCCACTTCTGGTTGCGCGGGCAGCGCGCAAACCACTTCCGATTGTTAACTCCGAACCCTCCAAGACGAAACCAAAACGTGAATGGCATCGCAGATGGATTTCTGCCGAATCCGCCATGGAGCAGCATCCGGTGGGGCGGCACTTTCGTTGATTCAACTGCCTGAGTCCGGCTTGGTGGATTAGATTGCACTCTGTTCGGACGGTCCTTCCGGCGGGAGTTGGAGGCCAAGGCATTGGCGATTTATGCGGGACTCCGCCAAAAAAACCGGTCGCGCCGGAATAAAAGGGCTCCGCGATGCGTATCTATCTTCGAGGCTCGCATTTCTCACCCGAGCGTGCGCACCGGATTTCCTCAACAACAACTCCTCCTTCTTCATCCATGTCATTCGTTCCACTCATTTTTGCCGCCTTCGGTCTCGGGGGCACGGAATTGCTCGTGATTCTGCTCATCTGCCTTTTGTTGTTCGGCGGATCCAAACTGCCGTCGCTAGCCAAGGGTCTTGGACAATCCGTCAGGGAATTCAAGAAGGCTGCCGGCGAGTTAGCCTCGAAGGACCGCAATTCTCCATGAGCGACGCCGGGCCGGCCCCGACCGGAGAAGGGCCGGACGCAGCCGCGTCCTGCCTCCGGGCGGCCTTTTCGGCGGATCGGCCACTCACGGGTGACGTGGGTTCAGGCGGGAAGCGAATCCCGTGTGGTGCCTGTGCATCGGCGAATTGCCCGGGAAGATTTTTTCGCCGGCATCCAAACGCAAGGATCACGGTCCTCGTCGGTCGCGAAGCGAGTGCGCAGAGATAGGCACGCATTCAGTACGGCCGGGTCCCGGCCGGTCCAGAATCAGAACCGTGAGTTCTTTCGTCGTCGCCCTGACCCTTTCGCCCGGCGCTTTCCGCGGCCTCTCCACCGGGAAGAGAGGCTTGGTGACCTGTATCAGGTCTTTGAACGTCTTTCCGTTTTCACCGCCTGCAGCAGCAGTGCGATGGCGATCAGGGCGAAGACCGTGTTGCCGACAAGATCGACGTTACCCTTCGCCCCGATGACGGGCTCCTGCGGAAACGCCGTCACCGCATAGGTCAGCATCGCCCCACCAGCCGCCGCGAGAGTGTGCAGCGGCGACCAACCGGCCCGGCCTGACCACGTCGCAAGCAATACGACCGCGACGGCGTAGATGGCCGCGTAAGTTCCCACCACCGCCCAGCCATGGAGGACCGCATGCGCACTCATGAATCCGAGTCCGAGGAGAAACGCCGCGATGCCGACGACCCATGGGCTGGGCGCAGGGCCGGAACGCGCCCGGCCTCCTTTCTCAAAGCGAAAGGCCAGGATACTCACCAGCACGACCAGACCGGTTGCGCTGATCAACTGCAATGGCGATGCGGTGAACGGGCCCTGGCGTTGCGTCCCGACGCGAATGAGAATGCCGCCGATCAGCAGCAGCACGATCGCCACCACAAGTCCGGTCCTGCGCAGCCACGGCGTTTCGCGACGTTCGGCGAACAGCGCCTCCACGATCGCGATCGGCACGGAAATGCTCCAGACCGTGTGGAGCGTCAGCACAAATGGCGTCCACCAGCCCCCGATGCCGAGCGCGGGGATGTAGGCCTCAGCCAGGAGATGCAGTCCGAGATAGTTCGGGTTGAAGAGCGTTTGGATGACAAGACCTTCTTCGATCAGCCCGTACGCCAGGGCGAGCAGCACGATGGTCGCCCAGCCGCGGCCGCACCGGCGGGCAATCTCGCGCACCGCGAGCGCGCCGCCACCGTAGAGCGGGGCGAGAAAGACCAGGGCGGCAATCGCACTGATCGAAATATTGCCCAACAAGAACTCCGCCACGAACGGGGACAGAAAAAACAGCACGAAGGCCGGAGCGACCCGGCGGAAGCCCGTGGGCTCGGCGGGGAGAGAAGGGTTGGATGACGAGGTCATGGAATTCTTCGATGGGTGGATGGTTTCATTCGCACTGGGTTCGATACCCCGAGGTTTGCTTCGGCTTGTTTGAGTTGGAGGAGCCGGCTTGCAGGCGATTCAGCGTGTGGTCCGTTGGCGGGCGTTCCGCATCGCCTGCAAGCCGGCTCCTCCAAAAAAGCGAAGAAATAGCGGGCATGGAGAATTGGCGTTGGTCTGGTCAAATGCTCCGGGGATCTTTATTGGGCTGATGGCTTCATTTGCGCGTTTTGGTTGGCTTGCGGGTCGCGAGGTCGAAAATCGTGACCAGTTCTCGCGCATAATCGGTCAGCGAGAGATTTGGATTGGACGCCCATTGTCCCAGCGCACCGTTGATGGAATGCATCAGGGTCGCGGCCATCGGGAGCACGGCAAAATCGCGAAACTCCCCGGTCTTCTGTCCCTCCTCGAGCATCTTGCCTAGCATCTCCAGGTTGGTTTTTTCCGCTTCCTCGTGGAGGTAGAGCCGGCCGTTCCGGTCGCGGTGATTCATCAGGATGTAGGAGATCGTGAGCAACTGCGCCCGGTTCTCTTCCAGGTAGGCAAATTCCGCTTCGAGATAGGCCCGCAATTGTCCGGCGGCGGTCCTCTCCGCGAGCAGCCGCGGCCGCACCGCATTCCAGATCTCCCCGTAAATCTGGTGCACCGTCTGTTCGAGCAGTTCGTCCTTCCCGGCAAAATGATAGGAGATGATGCTTTTGCTGATTTTGGCCCGGGCGGCCAGCTTCGCCAGCGACGCACCCGCGTAACCCGTTTCCGCGACAGCCGCGATCGTCGCGTCGATGATCTGCTTCCTTCTTGCTTCTTCGATGAAGGAAACCGTAATTAGACCGGACGGCCTGGTTCTTGATCGCATGGTCTGAATAAAAATCAAGGGGCCTGCTTGTCAATCGCCGTTTGATTCACCGTCGGTGTCTGCGCTCGCCGGCCGGCGGGAGCCACCACTCTTGTCTGCCCCCGCGGCAGCGACAGCGTTGTCGCTTGGACCGGTCACCTTGGCCGAGCATCACCCATCGAATGATCTCTTCCATGGAGGTTACAGTCTGCCACGGCACGGTGCTCCGAAGTGTAACCCATCACCCCGGTTTGTCGGTTACCTGTCCTGGCGGATCGGGCCGAGCAGCCGGACTGGCCGGCGTTTTGTCTCCCCTGTCGAAAGAATTGCGATCTGAATCAATCCGGGAAAAATCGGGACATGAAAACAACTCAACGGCTTCATCTCCATCTCGCCCTCGGTGCATCGGCCCTCACCTCCTTGCAGGCGGGCGCGACCGAGGCGGACACGATTGCGGGCGAGAGCTTGCGCGAAGCCGCGGGCGACAGCGTGTTGATCGGAGCAGCGGCTTCGGCCGACGACCTTCGTGATCCGAAGTTTGTCGCATTGTACCTGCGGCATTTCAATGCCATCACGGCCCACGCCGACATGATGCCCGCGCGGCTCGTGGATGATAACCGCCATTACAACTTCGAGCGGGCTGACGCGGTGGCCCGGTTCGCGCAGGAGCACGATCTGCGGTTTTACGGCCACATGCTCCTATGGCAGCATCTCTCCCGAGACTGGCTGTTTCAAGACCACGAGGGTCGCCCGCTGTCGCGCGCGCAGGCGCTCGACAATCTCAAAGGATATATCGATACGGTGGTCGGTCGCTATCGCGGCAAGGTAAAGTCATGGGACGTTGTCAACGAGGCGATCAGCGACGATGACGGCGAGTACCTCCGCGATGTTCCGGCGCGACGGGCGATCGGCGACGATTTTGTTGTCAAGGCATTCGAGCTCGCACACAAGGCCGATCCAGAGGCGGAACTCTACTACAACGATTACAATATCGAGCTGCCGGACAAACGCGCCAAGACCCTGCGGCTGCTGCATGAGATACGCGCGGCGGGCGGGCGCATCGATGCGGTCGGGATCCAGGGACATTGGATGTTGGATGAAAACTCCCCCGCTCCGTCCGTCATTTCCGAAGCGATCCGGGAGTTTCACGCCGCCGGTTTCAAGGTTATGATCACCGAGCTGGATGTCGACGTGCTGCCCCGGACGACCAGTGGGGCGAATCTCCAGAGCGTCGAAGAGGGGCCGAACCCCTACCCGCATGGATTGCCCGACGAGGTGCAACGTCAGCTCGCCCGGCGCTACGGCGAAATCTTTGATGCGATTCTGGAACCCGGAGTGGTGACGATGATCACCTTCTGGGGTACCCACGACGGCCATTCGTGGCTGAATGATTTTCCGGTGAAGCGGCGCACGAATTATCCGTTGCTCTTCGACCGGGCCTTTAACCCGAAGCCGGCGTTCCAAGCAGTGGTCGAGTCGCTCGAACGCTCGAAGGAGAGGCCAGCGGCGAAAAAGTGAAGCTGCTCGGATGCGCAAGGTATTGTGCGAATGCCGGCTTGCTTCGGGCCTGTGGATGAAACCAGCCGGGGCTGCGAAACCAAAAGCGGCAGCGGAGGCCAAATAGGAGAGAGCGGCTTTGATGTCTCCAATCCACCTCAATGGTGAAATCAATCTTTTTAGCCCGACTCGAGAGGAAGAGAATGTAATAATATCAACCTGACCCCTTTTTCTCTCTCTACGGTTTACACCCGGAACAGCGCGCCGAGCTTACGGCCGTGGAAGGCCTTAGCTCCACGCCGCCGCTCAAACCGGGATCGAACCCATCCTGCCACCTGGTCCGATTGCCAGACGCGCGCAGGCGAGCGCAAGCAGGGACAGAGCAAGCAGGGACAGGGTCTCACCGGCATCGGGGACGGGTTGGAACACGGCGAATTGGACTCCAAACGGGCTGAGGTCGTCGCTGGTCGAGTCGACAAAATCCGCGAAGGTCCGCCATGCGGTTATACCCGCATTGGTCCCGAGCTGCGCGGCCAGATAATCCGTGTGCAGGACCCCGGATTGAGAGAACTGAAACGTCCCATATGGCACCTCCAACCCGTCGCCGGTCGCGACTGTCGTGGTGCGCACCAAGCCACTTTGCGCGCTAATCACACTAACCATCGCAGCCGCCGCGTCCTCCGCGCCCGGCCCATTGGCCAGGAACGTTGGCGTACTGGAGGCAAAAACGGAGGCATAGCTCCCGGGGACGAACGATACATCATAGGCAGTCCCGTCGACGACCAGATCTTGAATGCCCGTCGCCAACCCGCTCCCGCCGAACGTTACGATTGGAACGGCTCCGGCCGGGGAAATCCACCAGCCAAGGGATACCGCGAGCAACATTGGTTTTAATTTCATGGCGGGCCTCCTGCTGGTTACATTTGGGGACGAACGTCGTTGATTCGTGGATGATTCGCTCAATGGCAGCACAAGATATGCCATCGACCACGGCCTGGGCCGCCCTATCCTGAAACCCATTTCAGCCGAGGAGCATGGGCCGCAGAGTTTCTGCTCTGCGCATGGCGGCGTTGCCATTCTTAGCCGATGAAACCGTAAAGCGGCCAGACACTCTTGTCGGAGTTTCTTACAAAGAGTGCTCGCAAAAAAGAATCAGAAAAAACCAAAAGGTCAGGGCGGAGTTGTTATATTCTCTTTCGCTGCGGCTCGCCGTAGTTTCACGACATATGGCTCGCCGTGAGGGTAACTTCGGGTTCCCCTTGACTGTGGCATGCCCACAGGAGTTGCGCCATAGTTGGCGTATCGGGCAGACAAAAACTGCTCCAAGGAGCGATCCAGCCGCAATAGATCACGGGTCCCTCTCAAAATCATCTCGGAGGCTCGATGGCATCATAAAACAAGAAATGCGCAGCACCCAAAGGTGCGGCGGGGTATGCTATCCATGCAATTGCGAGTGCCAAGGGCCGGGTTCTTTTCGCTGGTTTCTCCGTTCCGAAAGTCTTCATGCCATGAACAAAGGTTGCGCCACAAACGAGCTGAGAGCGAAGATCATCTCAATTTCGTCGGCCTGCCCCAAAGGGCACTATGCGATCGATTGTCCCTTTCGCATGCTTCGGGCGCTCAGTCACGGAAGTCAGATGAGCACCCTCATGCAAATGGACTTTGGCGCAATGCTGAAACTTTTCGACTATTCGTCCACCTGTGTTTGTCCCGTTGATCCGCGCAAATCATCCCGGCCAAGCCAACAGGGCCCCGAATGACCGGGAAAAGACAGGACTGCCGGCAGGTGCCGCGCGGTCGGCCGAGTCCGGCTTTTCTCCCCGCTGAGGATCGTGACCGCACTTTTCCGCGGTTTCCCGCCGAAAAAAGTTCAGGCCGGTCCGGCCCTTACGACGGCCATATTAAAGTCCGGTCCAATGACCCTGATCGGTGCAGGCTCGTGCGGACCGCCACGGTCGTTGTCGCATCGAACGAAGAAAAAGAATCCTGCTCTCGGAATCACACCCGGAACAGCGCGCCGAGTTTGCGGCCGAGGAGGATCGTCATGCCGGCGATGATGATGCCGAGGAAGGCCATCGCCCACACACCGAGCGCCGAGGCGAGGAACTTGCCGTCACCGAGCAGCTGGAACAGCTCGAAGATCGCCTTCGTGATCGGGTAATGGACCTGCTTCTGCGCGAGCACGAGCGAGTCGGAGACCTCGAGCATCGCGAACGCGAAGGCCAGCAGGCCGCCCGCGATCAGATTGGCCATGATGAGCGGGATCGTGATTTTGAAAACCGCCTTGAGCGGCGGGCAGCCGAGATTCTGCGCCGCTTCTTCGAGCGTCTCGCTGGTCTGCTGGAAACCGGCGGCCGCGGAGCGCACGACGTACGGCAGGCGGCGGATCGAGTACGCGATCACCAACAGAATCGTCGGGTTCCGCACCGGATTGAGAAAGGAAAATAATTTTCCCTCCTGGCTCATGGCCAGATAACCGAAGGCCAGCACGAGCCCCGGTACCGCCAGGGGCAGCATGGAGAGGAAATCGAGGAGGGCGCGTCCGGCGATCTTGGAGCGGACGATCACGTAGGCGAGGGCGATGCCGGCGAAAATGTCGACGACGGTCGAGATGCTGGCGTATTTCAGGCTGTTCGCGATCGCGGGGACGGTCAGGTCGTGGCCGAGCGCGAGCCTGAAATTGGACAGCGTCAGGTGTTGTGGCAACACGGTGGCATACCAATCGTCGGAAAACGCCACGAGCACCACGCCGAGGTGGGGAAGAATGGCGACGAAGGTCACCAGCCCGAACAGAGCGGTGCAAAGCCACGCGCGCGCGGGCGGGAGCGACCGCGGTCCGCCGGAGCTCGTGGCCTTGGCCATCATTGCGTACGACTGCCGGCCGAAGAGTCCCTTGCCGACGGCGTAGAACAACACGGAGCTGACCAGCATGACGGCGACGAGCGCGTAGGGGAACGGGTTGCCGCCGATATCCTTCAAGCCGTAGAAAATCTGCACGGAAGTGACACGCGGGTAATCGAAGATCAGGGCCACGCCGAGGTCCGTGAACGCCCAGATGAAGACGATGGTACCGCCGGCGAACAGTCCCGGCTTGATCAACGGCAGCGTGATCCGCCGGAACCGGCGCAGGCCCACGCAGCCGAGGTTGGCGGCGGCCTCCTCCATCGCCGGGTCGATGTTCGCCAGGGCGGCGATGGCGTTCAGGTAGATGATCGGATAGAGGCTGAAGGCGCTGACGACCGCGATGCCGAGAAACTGGTTGGCGCCGAGCCAGTCGAAGGTCCAGCCGTGCGGCCGCAGACCGAGGTGGATGATGAGACTGTTCAGCGCGCCGTATTGCCCGAGCATCTGCTTGATGCCGATCGCCCCGACGAAGGGCGGCAGAATCATCGGCACGAGAATGAGCGATCCGAGCAGATTTTTCCCGGGGTAGAGAAACCGGTCGGCAACGAAGGCCAGCGGCAGTGCGATCGCCAGGGCGAGGCCGGTCGTCGTGAGGGCCAGCAGAAACGAGTTGGCGAGCCCGCCGAGGTAGATCGGATCGCCGAGCAGCTGCCGGAGGTAGGCGAAGGTCAGGTGTCCGTCGGCGTCGAGGAAGCCGCCCTGGAGGATCTGCACGACGGGCCAGAGGAAAAACGCGGCGAAGAACACCAGCGTCAGGGCGAACACGAGCCGTGCGAAATTCCGCGACATGCACACGCACCAATGCCCGGCCCGGGCGGCCCTGACAAGGGCGAAGAGGGCCCAGGACTTATTGTAGAAAACGCCGTTGCAACGCGAAGTGCGCGGAGAACGTGGAGCGGAAGGTTGGATTGCCGATCCGATTGAGCGGCCGCCTGACGGGCGAGTTTGTAGTGCGTAGGGGCGCAGTCTTACCGCGCCCTGTCGGGTTCGAAAATCCTTGGGCGCAGCGAGACAGCGCCCCGACCCGGTTGCCTGACCGGCGCATTTTGAGGCAGGGCGCGGCCGTACCAAGACCACGTCCTTGATATTAGTCTTGCCTAAATTAATTCGCTAAACAAATATGTTTCGCGTGTCCCACGCCATTTCCACCAGCCGCTGTTTCTCCCCCGAGGCGCCCGTTCCCCGGGTTTCGCAGCCCTGATCGTTCCGTCATGGACGAAACCACCCAGATCACTCCGCCCGAGGCGTCCGTCTGGCGCCGCGAGAATGCGACGACCAGCCTGCCCGAGGTGCACCGGAGCATCGCGGTGCCCACCGGGGCCGGCTTCTGGCGCAAGCTGCTGGCCTTCGCCGGCCCGGGATTTCTCGTGGCGGTGGGCTACATGGATCCGGGCAACTGGGCGACGGACCTCGCCGGCGGCGCGCAGTTCGGCTACACCCTGCTGTCGGTCATCCTGCTTTCCAATTTCATGGCGATGCTTCTGCAGCATCTGAGCGTGAAGCTCGGCATCGCCACGGGTCGCGACCTCGCCCAGGCCTGCCGGGATCACTATCCCAAACCGATCGTCTGGTTCCTCTGGGTGATTTGTGAGCTGGCCATTGCCGCCTGCGACCTGGCCGAGGTGGTGGGCTCGGCGATCGCCCTGCAGCTGCTCTTCCGAATCCCGCTGGTCTGGGGCTGTCTGATCACCGCGGCGGACGTGATGTTCGTGCTCCTGCTGCAGCACCGCGGCTTCCGTTACCTCGAGGCCGTGGTCATCACGCTGATCGTCACCATCGGCACCTGCTTTGGCCTCGAACTGTTTCTCGCCCGGCCCGATCTCGGCGGCATGGCCGCGGGATTTGTCCCGCAACTCGAAATCCTGCGCAATCCGCAGATGCTTTACGTGGCGATCGGGATCATCGGCGCCACCGTGATGCCGCACAATCTCTACCTGCATTCTTCGATCGTCCAGACGCGCAAATACGAGCAGACCGCGGGCGGCAAACGCGAGGCCATCAAGTTCGCTACGCTCGACTCCACGCTCGCGCTGGTATTTGCGCTGTTCATCAACGGCGCCATCCTGGTCCTCGCGGCGGCCGCGTTTCACGGGCACGGACACCGGGAGGTGGCGGAAATCCAGGACGCCTACCACCTCCTGGACGGGATACTGGGCGTGACGTTCGCCGGCGGGCTTTTCGCTGTGGCGCTGCTGGCCTCGGGCCAGAATTCCACCCTGACCGGCACGCTGGCCGGGCAGATCGTGATGGAGGGGTTTCTGAACATCCGGTTGCGCCCGTGGCTCCGGCGCCTGATCACGCGGGCCATCGCCATCGTGCCGGCGGTGATCGTCATCGGGGTTTTCGGCGAGGGCAAGACCACCGCCCTGCTCGTCGGCAGCCAGGTCTGCCTCAGCATGCAGCTCGGCTTCGCCTGCTGGCCGCTCATGCGGTTCACGGGCGAACGGACCAAGATGGGGGAGTTCGTCAATCCCTGGTGGATCCAGCTGCTGGGGTGGGGCACCACGCTCTTAATCATCGCGCTCAACGTGAAGTTGCTCCTGGATATCTTCGGCGTCACCTCTGGTCCGCCGAGCTGAACATGTACCGTAAAATCCTCGTCACCCTCGAAAACGGCCGCGCCGACGCCACGCTGGTGCCGCACGTGGCCAGGCTCGCCATCGGCGTGGGCGCCGAGCTGCTGCTCCTGCACGTCGCGGATGGCTGGGCGGCGCGAAATTTCGACCAGCTCAAGCTGGCGGAGTCCGAGGAAATGCGCGCCGACCACGTCTACCTCGAGAAAACCGCCGCCGGGCTCAAGGCGCAGGGCCTGCAGGTCCAGACGTTGCTGGCCCTGGGCAATCCCCCCACGGAGATCGTGAAGATCGCCGTCTCCTCCGGTTGCGACCTGATCGCGATGGCTTCGCACGGGCACAAGCTCATCGGGGATATCCTGCACGGCAGCACGATCGACAAGGTGCGCCACAACACCAGCGTCCCACTTTTGGTCGTGCGCGCCGGGGCGGAAAATCCGACGGTGCCGGGCCGCGCCTGACCTCGGGGGGGAATGATTTGTCGGGCGGGGGCGCTCCCCCCGCCGTTTCGGTCCCCCTTGTACCTTCCGCGGCGGGGACAGCCCCCCCGCCCTACATGGCTGTCGGTGGTGAGGCTGGAGCGGGTTTACCACGCGGTCTGTCGGGGCGTTAAGTCCCTGCCACACAAACCCGGCCGAGCATGGCTGGAATGAGTTGAGCCCGGGGCAAAGTGCGGTTTATCCTGTTTTAACCCTGAGATGCGCGTCATCGATTCCCATGTTCATCTCTATCCGACGACGGCCAGCCGCGAGCCGCTGGCGTGGGCTTTGTCGCGCGGGGAGAAACACTGGGCGGAACTCTGCACCCGGCAGCGGAAGAACGGCGAGATGGTGCAGGCCTTTCCCTCCGTCGACGAACTCCTGCGCACGATGGACGAGGCGGCGGTGGCGAAAAGCGTGCTGCTCGGCTGGTACTGGGAAAAGGCCGAGACCTGCGCCTGGCAGAACCGGTTTTTTTCCGAATGCGTGCGCGCCCATCCCGACCGCCTCGCGGCTTTCGCCACGGTGCATCCCGCCGCGGGGGCGGACGCCATCGCCGAGGTCTGGCGCGCCAAAGGCGACGGGCTAATCGGGCTGGGTGAACTCTCGCCGCACTCCCAGCATTTTTCCCTGACCGATCCGGTCTGGTGCGAAATCCTCGCCCTGGCCGGGGAGTTGAACATGCCGGTGAACCTGCACGTCACCGACCCGCGGTCGCGGCCGTATCCGGGCCGCGTGGAGACGCCGCTGGCTGATTTTCGACAGCTGGCTCGGGATTTTCCGCACACGAATTTCATTCTGGCGCACTGGGGTGGCGGGCTGGCGTTCGAACCGGAATCGCGCCTGCTGACCAACCTGTTTTTCGACACCGCCGCCTCGCCGTTGCTCTACGGGCCGGAGGTCTGGTCGCGGGCGGTGAGTGCGGTGGGAACGGAGAGGATTCTTTTCGGTTCCGACAATCCGCTGCGCCTCTACCCGCAGACCGAGAGCGGCGTCGGCCTGTCGGTTTTTGTGGGCGAGGCCAGTGCGTCGCTACCGACGCCAGCCGTGCCGGCCGTGCTCGGCGGAAATGCCGGCCGCGTGCTGGGCATCAAGTAAGCGGCCGCGGCGGCGAGGAGAGTGGAATGCGTTGACCTCAACGCGTTGGCTTGTGAATCGATGGACAAAGGCGCGTTGGGTCAGCACGCCCCATTGCTCATTGGGCTGGCGGCATGAAAGTTTGTTTTGGGAGCCTGCTTCCAGGCGACCATCAGGACGTGGCACGGGTCTCCCGACCCGTGTTGCGGTCTTCACGGGTCGGGAGACCCGTGCCACAAAGAGTCGCTTGCGAGCAGGCTCCTACATCGAACCGACGGCCTTCAACGCCCAGGTGAAGGCCGGGCTGGTCGGCTCTTTGGCGATCAGCTGCACTCCGGCGGTCAGGCCGTCGGACAACGCGACCGGGAGCGTGAGGCAGGGCTGACCCCCGAGACTGGCGGGCACGGTCAGCGTCAGAATGTTGCGGCGCAATTCCGGCGTGCATTCCGCCTTGGTCGGAGCGGGGCCGGGCACCGCCGGCAAAATCAGGAAATCATACGTCCGGAAATACTCGGCCCAGGCGGCGCGCACCTGTTTCAATTTGAACCGGGCGTCGTCGATTTTCTCGCGCGGCAGTTTGCCGGCGTCCGTGAAGCGCTGCCAGATGGCCGGGTCGTAGTATTCGTGATACGGAGCCAGCCAGTCGCGGTGCACGGCGTGGGCTTCGCTCATCCCGATGGCCAGGTACGCCTCGACCGCGCCGTTCCAAGCCTGCCGCAAGGCGGCCTCGACCGCGGAATCCGCTCCGGCCGATAGTTTCGCGGCCGCACGCTCGCACGCCGCCTCCACCGCGGGGTCAAACGATTCGAGCAGGCTCCGGCCCGCGAGGTAACAGCCCCGAGGCTGTCCGCTTGTTTCAGGGTAGGGCGAGGCCTCTCCCTCGACTGCCCCGGGACCCTGAGTTTGTCGAACGGGCGGCTGAGCCATCGCTCGCGGAAGCGTCCACGGCTCAGCCGGAGGCTTCGCCCTGCCATCGACCATCGCTCGCAGCGTGACCTGCATATCAGCCGCGTTGGCGGCGAACCATCCGGCCGTGTCCATCGTGGGCGAGAGAGGAAAGGCGTCGCGGATCAGCTCGTCGCCGGGCGTCAACCGGAAGCCGTACACGCCGCACCAGGATGCCGGCACGCGGACCGATCCGCCGGTGTCGGTGCCGATCGCCAGCGGCACCACACCCGCGGCCACGAGCGCCGCCGAGCCGCTGCTCGATCCGCCGGAAAGCCGGTGCGGAAACCGGGGATGTGGACAATCGCCGTAGTGTGGATTTTCCCCGGTCAGGCCCGAGGCGAACTCGACGAGGTGGGTCTTGCCCGCGATCCCGGCGCCGAGCTCGCGCAGGCGCCGCACGATGGCACTGTCTCCCGGAGTGTCGCGCACCAGCGGCAGAAACGTTGAACCGGCGAAGGTCGGCACGCCGGCCACATCGAACAGATCCTTCACGAAGCAGGGAACGCCGCGCAACGGCCGGAGCGGTTCCTTGGTGGGAGCGAGCTTGCTCGCGACTGGCTCGGTCGAGGTCGCGAGCAAGCTCGCTCCCACAACAGGTGAAGCGGGTGTTTCACGGGCCGCCAGCTCCGCGGCCAGTTCCGCCTCCGGTTGCAACCACGCCAGTGCGGCGCGGCGCAACGGATCGGGCAGGGCGGCGATGCGCGCGTGCACTTCCCGCGCGGCCCGAACCGGCGACAGCGCCTGCCAGGCGGGCATTGGCAAAGGGACTGGCGTTTTCTGGCCGATTGTGTCCATTGGTGCGCCTTTCATGGCGGCTCCCAACCCCATCGTCGAATTTCGCGCGGTGCGCAAGCGCTACGGCGTCGGTCCGCTTGTGCTCGACGGCCTGGACCTCGCCCTGGCCGCGGCCGATTTTGCGAGCTTCATCGGCCCGAGCGGCTGCGGCAAATCCACCGTGCTCAAGCTGGTGTCCGGGCTCAGTCCGCGGACGGAGGGCGAGGTGCGGGTCGCCGGCACGACGCCGCGCCAGGCGCGCGACCGGCAGGCGTTTATTTTTCAAGACGCCACGCTGCTGCCCTGGTTGACGACGCAGCACAACGTGGAGCTGCCGTTGAAACTGCGCGGCGACCCGGCGCCGCTGCGCCTCGCGAAGGCGTGGGAAATGCTGGCGCTGGTCGGTCTCGAGAAAATCGGCGGCTACTATCCGCGCCAGCTTTCCGGCGGCATGAAAATGCGGGTGTCGATCGCGCGGGCCCTGACGATGGCGCCGCAGTTGTTGCTCCTCGACGAGCCGTTCGGAGCGCTCGACGAGATGACCCGCAACCGGTTGAACGAGGAGCTGCTCGACCTGCGCGCCCAATCGCCGTTCACCGCGATGTTCGTCACGCATTCGGTCGCCGAGGCGGTGTTCCTGTCCAACCGCATTTTCGTGATGTCGGCCAACCCGGGCCGTTTTCACGCCGAGGTGAGGGTGGATTTTGCTTATCCGCGCCGTGCAATGCTGCGCGAGCAGCCGGAATTCCAGGCGAAGGTCAACGAGGTGTCTCGCCTGCTGCATCAGGTCGAGGAGGTTGCGCCGGTATGAAAAAGATCCCGGCCTGGCTGCTCTGGCTGCTGCCCGCAATCAGCGGCCTGATTTTCGTGGCGCTGTGGTATGGCATCCGAGCGGCGAGCGGGCTGCAGAGCTGGATCCTGCCGACGCCCGTCGAGATCATGCAGGCGGCGTGGACCGAGCGGAGCCGGCTCTGGTACGCTGCCGGACAGACGGCGTGGGGCGCGCTTGGCGGCTTCGTGCTGGCCGGTGGGCTGGGGTTTTTGCTTTCCGTGGTCCTCGGAGTTTCGCGGTCGCTCCGTGCCAGCCTTTATCCGTGGCTGCTGGTCTTGCAGATGACTCCGGTGATCGTGCTCACGCCGATCATCGTGCTCTGGGCCGGTCCGGGGCTGCCGGGCATCATCACGGTCACCTGGCTCATCAGTTTTTTCCCCATCGTGGTGAACATGACGCAGGGCCTCGTCTCGACCGACCAGAACCACGTCGCGCTGTTTCGCATGTGCAATGCGGGCCGTTTCCAAGAGATGCTCTGGCTGCGGGTGCCGGCGGCGATGCCGTATTACCTCGCCGGCCTGCGCATCGCGGCGACACTCGCGCCCATCGGGGCGATTTTCGGCGAGTACATGGTGGGGAACTCGTCGGGCGGTTCGGGCGGGCTGGGCTTTCTCGTGTATTCCTACAACACGCAGATCAAGATTCCGGCGCTCTTCGCCACCGCGCTGACCAGCTGCCTGCTCGGATTCATCTTCGTCGCCGCCGTCTCGCTGCTCAACTGGGCCGTGCTGCACAAATGGCACGACTCCTTCGAGCCAGCCGACCACTGAGGGTTTGAACCACTTGTCTGCACTGGTTGGTCACTGATCGCTGAAGCTTTATGGCCCGGGTCTCCCGACCCGTGACGATCGGAACACGGATCGGAGACCTGCGCCAAGTCCTGATGGGCGAACAGGCCCCGATAATGATTACGAACTTACCTGACAGGGCCCCATTTTCTGAATTAGTGTCTTTTAGTGATCATCAGTGGTTAACCCTCCGTTCCTGTGACATGAAAAACCCGTCTCCACGTTTCGCTGTAATCCTTGTTCTATTGACGGCCCTGCTGGGCTCGGCCGGCTGCGGCAAGAAGGAGGCCGGTCCGGTGGCGGCCGCGGCGGGGCCGGTGAAGATCCGGTTTCAAACCGACTGGTTTCCGCAGCCCGAGCACGGGGGGTATTATCAAGCGCTGGCGAAAGGCTATTATGCCGCGGAGGGACTCGACGTGGAAATCCTGCCGGGTGGCCCGAATGCGCAGGTCATGGCCACCGTCGCCACCGGGCGGGCCGAACTCGGAATGACCAACGGCGACGACGTGATTGTGGCCGTGGCGCGCGGGGTGCCGATCAAAATGGTCGGCGCCGAGATGCAGCGCGATCCGCAGGGAATTCTGTTTCATGAGGAGCACCCCCTCAAGGATCTGCACGACCTGCAAGGCCGGACCGTGATGGCCGGCGCCGGCTCGACCTGGATCCAGGTGTTGCGCAAGAAAATGGGAGTCGAATTCAACCTCGTCCCGCTGGTCGGCGACCTCGCACGGTTCGTCAACAACCCGGAATTCGTCCAGCAGTGCTTTGTGACCAACGAGCCGTATTTTGCCCGCCAGCGGGGGGCCAAGGTCGGTGCGTTGCTTATCGCGAGCGACACCTACGAGCCGTACCGCGTGATGTTCACGGGCAACAAATTCCTGGCCGAGCACCCGGAGATCGTCGCCAAGTTTGTCCGCGCCAGCATCCACGGCTGGGTGGACTACCTGACCGGCGATCCGACCCCGGCCAACCAGCTGCTGTTGAAAATCCGCTCCGACCTCACGGCCGACTTCATGGCCGCCAGCATCAAGGCGATGAACGACTACCAGCTGGTGCTCGGCGACCCGGCGAAGGGCGAGGTGGCCGGACAGCTCAAGGCGGCCCGGCTCGAAAAGCAGATCAAACTGTTGCAGGAGGTCGGTGTGCTCGACAAGCCCGTCGAATTGAAGGATGTGGTGACATTCGATTTTCTTCCGGCGGAGGCGAAGTAAGGCGGAGGGACCCCACCGCGTCGCTTGGCGTGGGCGTGGCGGATTCGTTCGCGCAGGGTCCGATACCCCCGAGGCCTGCTTCGGCTGGTTTGAGTTGTAGGAGCCGGCAAGCAGGCGACCATCAGGACGTGGCACGGGTCTCCCGACCCGTGATGGACGGACCACGGGTCGGGAGACCCGTGCCACAAAGAGTCGCCTGCAAACGGGCTCCTACCACGGAAGAGATCGCGTATGCGGAGCCGTAACCCTCTAAGCGGATGCCCTCGACTGACACCAATTTAGCGGAGGGCCCTTTCTCCTTCTTCGATAGTATCGACCGTGATGATTTTCAGTCCGCGCGGATAGTGGAAGAGCGACATGATAGTGAACCCGATATCCTTCGTTCGGTCGGGGAGGACGCGGACGATGAGCTTTATGCCGCGGGCATTGAGGAGGTCCATGATCTCCCGGATCGACTGGGCGCAGGCGAATTCCATGGAGACCAACGGGGTTAAATCGACGAGCAGCTTGAACCCCGGGGTGATGCCGTTGAGTGCCTGCTTCAAGGTCTCGCCATATCCGGGCATGTCGGAGGCTTTGATCTCTCCGGCAAACGACAGTCGCAGGATATTTTTCCCGACTTCGGCGACGGCTTCAAAATTGCCCATTGAGCTCATTCGTGGAGTTTAGCAGCGGCCGGCCGAAATTGCCAATGGTAGAGATGCGCCGCACAATCCCACCGTCCGCATCGTTTGGACTATTTGAACATGATCGGGCGGTGGGACGCACCGGCTCGGTGCACCGCGAGCGCAATTCCGTTCGCCTGCTCAGGTCCGGCGTCGACCGGCTTGAAAAACGGAGCACGCGAGGGCTCGGGCGTTCAGGCCTCGCGACCGCCCTTGGAATTGAAATGCCGCCTCAGCCCGAGCCGTCGCGCGCAGGGTAGCAACGCCAGGGCGCTGAAAAAGACCGGGCCCAGCGTCCCGCCGCCGCCTCCTCCCCCGCCACCCGTCGCGGGCGGGGACCCCGGGGTCTGAGCGTTTATGGTGACCGTCGCTGCGCTGCTGGTCACCGATCCCACGTGGTTCTTTACGACCACCGTATAGGAACCCGCATCGGCGCTCGTGGGATTGAAGACCGAGTAGGACCAGCCCGTGGCGCTGACGATTGGCGCGCCGTCCTTGCTCCATTGATAGTTCAGGCCTCCCCCGACCGCGGTCACCTGCAGGGAGAGGGTCGAGCCCGCGGCGACCGAGGTGCTGGCGGGCTGGACCGTGATCACCGGCGCGGTGAACGACCCCGGGATGTTGAGAACGATGGTCTGGAGCGACGCGGCGAAAGCTTCGTCGTACATCTGCAGGTGGCTGGTGTTAAAATTGGGCACGCGGGTGAGCTGCAGCTCGCGGAAGTGGAGGGCGACCAGCTCCTGATAAAACTGAGACACCGAACCGTCGTTGCCGCCTGTCGAGCTGGTAAGGACGAGGGAGATGCCGGGCAGGCTTCCATTTGTATCGCCGTACAGCGCCTGCTCCATGATGCCGTTTTCTACCGGATTGACCCAAAAGGAGCCGTCGAGAGCGATGTAGTTGGAAAAGAAACGGGTGCCGGGCCGTTCGCGCAGGAAGACATATCCGGCAAACATGCCGCCAAAGGAATGACCCGAAAGCGTCCGTGCAGAGGGATCGACATCGTACCGCGATTCCACGAAGGGAATCATTTCCGTGGTGATGAACGTGTAGAACGGGTCGGCTCCCGGCAGGAGAAAATCGTAGTTCCGGGTTTCGTCGCCGCCGATGCCCACCACAATGAAGCGCAGGTGCTGGGCCTCGATGAACCTGACGGCATCCGAGAATTCCCAGGGCACGGAGATCGCCCCGTTGTTCAGCGGTCCGGCATCGGTCGCGTAGATGACCGGGAGCGGGTCGGACGTCGCGGAGTAATCGGCGGGAACGTAAACCTGGATCGGATAGGTCGTTTGGCCGACCCGCAGCGCGGTGGTCAGCGTATAATACGCCACCGAGCCGCGGATGGGAACGCGGTTGACCGCATCCGGCACGCCGTCCGCGGATGGCGCCGAGAAATTGAGGGACACGGACGCGGAGCCCGAGGTGCCGCCGGCATCGGTGACGGTGACGGTCCAGCTCTCGGTGAAATTGTCGCCCCAGTTGACGATGGCGGTGATGGTCGGGTTGTCCGATGCGGCATCGGAGATCCACGAATTGGTTCCGATGGTGCGGGTCCATTGATAGGTGAAGGGGGCCACTCCGGTTGGTGCGGTCACCTGCACGCTGGCCGAAAGCGCGGCGGGGTAGCCGAGATTCAGGCTGATCGGGCCGGCGGGGTTCGTCTGGACTGACAGCGAGGCCGACGCGCTCAGGGTCAGCAGCAGACTTCCCAGCGTCGCACGGCCGAGAACAAAAGCCAATCGCCCGGAGAGCAATGGAAAGGGCATGACAGGGTGAACACCGCCGGAGGCCGGGCTACTTCAATACAGGGGCCGGCCTCGGGCGCGGGTGAAGGCAAGCAGAGGCACAGCCGTTTCAAAGGCCGCCTGAAGGGCTGACGGGCGGGGCGCACCGGCCCGGTGCGCCGTTTCGGCAGGCCGGCGGAGAAAGTCCGGTTGCAGGACCGAGGCGGAGAGGGCCGCTCCGCCCCTACCTTTTGTGGCAGGTTGCGCGCTGGTCGCGCAACGAAGCTTGGCGAGGCGAGCTCGCCACCTACGGGTTGCTCCTCATTCGCCGATTTCCGCCTCAGACCTTCTTGATCAGAATCTTCGAGTTGCGGCCGGATTCCTCGTAGGATTTCAGGCGGGATTCGGGCAGGACCTCCTTGTCGGCCTCCTCGAAGCCGCAGACCGAGGTGAAGAAGCTGAAGGCCTGCGTCGAGAGGGCGAGCACCGTGGCGGCGCCGCGCTCCTTGGCGGTCATGCAGGCAAAATCGACCATCTTCTTGCCGATGCCGCGGTCGTGGTAGAAGGGCATGACGTAAAGCGAGCCGATCTCGGCGACATCGGGCTTTTCCGGGAAAATGTGCAGCGAGATGCAGGCGGTCAGGTTCTCGTCGATCTCGAAAACGAAGAACTCGTCGATCACTTTTTCGATCGCCTGTTGTGAGCGCTGGCGGAGTTCCTCGCGCTTCATCCCGGACCGCGTGAGGTTGTAGATCGCGCGCACGTCGCGCCGCGTGGCCTTGCGGATCTGCTGGTATTCGTTGCCGTAGATGAGCGTGCCGACGCCCTCGTTGGAGAAAATCTCCGCGAGCAGGCCGTCGAGCTCGCGGCCGTCGAGCAGGTGGATGCGCGGCGTGCCGGTCCCGATGGCCTTGACCGCATGCGCGGCCTTGCTGCGCATCGGCTCGTTGATCGACTCGGGCTTGGCTTCGATGACCTTGCTCAGGGCGTCAACCGAGATGTCGTGCTGCAGTTTGCCGCCGATCTCGAGGCCGAGATAGGGCGACAGGTAGACGATCTTGGTCGCCTGCAGGGACTCGGCGAGTTCGGCGGCGAGGAGGTCGGAGTTGATCCGCAGCGGCTTGCCGTCGCGGTCGAAGCCGATGGGATTGACCACCGGCACCACGCCCGAGCCGATGAGCTGCTGCATGAAATCGCGGTCGATGCGGTCCACGCGGCCCGTGAACTGGTGGTCGACGCCGCGGAGAATCCCGAGCGGAATGGAGCGGATGGAGTTGGTCAGCGCCGCCTTCAGTCCGTTGGCGGTGAGGCCCTCGATGATCAGATGGGTGACCCGGGCGGAAGCGCGGACGGCTAGGTCAAGCGTGGCGGCGTCGGTCACGCCGGTGCCAAACGTGTCGGTGATCGGCACGTTGCGAAGCTTGGCCAGCTCCTCGATCTGCTGGCCGATGCCATGCACGATGATGACCTTGATGCCGAGCGAGCGCAGCACGGCGACATCGGTGATGAGATTGGGGAAATTGTCGTCGGCGACGATGCTGCCGTCGATGGCGATGACGAAGATCTGCCCTTGGAAACGCGGAACGTACTTCAGGATGCCGCGCAAGTCGGTCGGTTTGATGTCGGTGCCGGTGGGCATGGGTGGGTTGCGGGGAGTTTCATCGGGCATCGCGCCGCGCTCGTCAATTGAGATTCGCGCGGCGGCGTGCCGCCCGGGCGTGTCGTTCTTGTGGGCGGGGTGCCCTCACCCCGCGGGAAAAAACCCGCGCAACGCTTGGTCTGCGGAACGCACGCCTCGCGGAGGAAGCGACGGATTCTTTGTGAGGTAGGGCGCTCCAGCCCGGAGCGCCGCGGCGGAGCGGGCCGCTCCGCCCTACCAACTGAAGGCCGCGTTCGCTTCGCGGGGTGAGGGCACCTCGCCCACATCGAACGGCACCTCAGCCTAGCTGCCCGACGGAATCCGCAGGTCGAACATCGGGATGCGGACGAAAATCCGGCGGCCCTGGTCGTCGACGCCGTGAAAACTGCCATGGGCGCGCGCATCGCAGTGCGTGACGTGGTAGCTGTTGTACGAAAAATGCTGGCCCGGCGCGAGCCGCGGCGTCTCGCCCACGATCTTGTCCCCCTCGACCACCAGCTGCGTGGCGTCGGCGTGCTCGACGACCCATTTGCGGCCGAGGAGCGTGACGGTGTGCGCGGAATCGTTGTGGATCGTGAGGTAGTAGATGAAGGCGTGCGGCCGATCGGGCGGCAGCTCGGCACCGCCGTGGCGGTAGACCAGCTTGTCCAATTCGACGCGCAGTCCGGGGATTTCGTGGGAGTCCGACATGTGCAGCCTGTGACTCAAACACAAGGAGCCGGTGGCGCACGAGGAAAATGATTTCGAATCAAACCCCGGATTGGGAATAGGTGGTTTCCCCGCCTTTCCGGCTTGCGTGCGGTTCGCTTGGGACTCCAGAAACCTGCATGGCAAAGTTCGCGCTCCTTTCCGTCAGTGACAAAAACGGCCTGGTCGATTTCGCCCGGGTGCTCACCGGGACCCATGGCTACACGCTGCTCTCAACCGGCGGCACCGCCCGGCTGCTGGCCGAGGCCGGCCTGCCGGTGACCGAGGTGAGCACGCACACGGGATTTCCCGAGATCATGGAAGGCCGCGTCAAGACCCTGCATCCGAAAATCCACGGCGGCCTGCTCTGCCGGCGCGACAAGCCCGAGCATCTGGCGCAGGCGCAGAAAAACGGGATCGAGCTGATCGACCTCGTCGTGGTGAACCTTTATCCCTTCGAGCAGACGGTGGCCAAGCCGCACGTCGAGTTCGAGGAGGCGATCGAGAACATCGACATCGGCGGTCCTTCGATGCTGCGCAGCGCGGCGAAGAACCACGAGAGCGTGACGGTGGTATGCGATCCCGCGGACTACGCGCCCGTGCTCGCCGCGCTCGCGCAGCCGGTGGAGCTGCCGGCGCTGCGGCGCAAACTGGCGCTAAAGGTTTTTCAACGCACCGGCGCATACGACACCGCCATCGCGCGCTATCTCGAGACGCAGCAGACCGAGCCCGACCTCGAGGCGATGAGCGGGTTTCCGGCGACGTATTCGGTCTCGCTCAAGAAGGCGCAGAGTCTCCGCTACGGTGAGAATCCGCACCAGAAGGCCGCGCTTTACGGCACGTTCCACGACCATTTCCAACAGCTGCAGGGCAAGGAACTCAGCTATAACAACATTCTGGACATCACGTCGGCGACCTACCTGATCGGCGAATTCGAGCGCCCGACCGTCGCGATTCTGAAGCACACCAATCCGTGCGGTGTCGCGAGCGCCGAGACGCTCCTGGAGGCTTGGGACAAGGCGTACGCGACCGACCGGCAGGCGCCATTCGGCGGCATCATCGTGGTCAATCAGACGCTGGGTCAGGACCTGGCCGAGCAGATCAAGGAAATCTTCACGGAGGTGATCATCGCGCCGCGGTTCAGCGACGAGGCCTTGGCGATTTTCGCCAAGAAGAAAAATTTGCGGCTCATGATCGCGAAGGAGGGGATCGGCGCCGATGCATTGCAAGAGGTGCGCTCGGTGATCGGCGGCCTGCTTGTGCAGGACCGCGATCGAGTGCTCGGGAAGGTGGCGGACTACAAGGTCGTGACCAAGCGCCAGCCGACGCAAGAGGAGTGGGACGCGATGCTTTTCGGCTGGAAGGTCTGCAAGCACGTCAAATCGAACGCGATTGTTTACTGTCGCGGCGAACAGACGCTCGGCGTCGGCGCCGGCCAGATGGCGCGGGTGGACAGCTCGCGCATCGCAGTCTGGAAAGCCGGCGAGGCGAAGCTCGATTTGAAAGGCTCCGTGGTGGCCAGCGAGGCGCTGTTTCCGTTCCCTGACGGCTTGCTCGCGGCGGCGGATGCAGGTGCGACCGCGGCGATCCAGCCCGGCGGCGCGATGCGCGACGCGGACGTGATCAAGGCCGCCGACGATCGCGGCCTCGCGATGGTCTTCACCGGCATCCGGCATTTCAAGCACTGAGGCAGGCTCAGGCCATTGAGATCAGGTGGAACCGAACCTCCGGGCCGGTTTGCTTTGCGCTCCCACATCAGCCCGCCCGGAGCAACGGGCTTCGCCTTTCAAGACAGCAAGACTGCAGTCGTACACGCTTTCGCGGTCTACGGGTGGATAAGGTTGAGCGGTTGGCCGCCTGGCCGCCGATAGATGCGGAAATCTCGGAGATCAGTCGTGATGACCTTCGCGCGGGGATAGCGCTCGGCCAACTGCAACAAGCAGCCGTCAGCCACGTCCATCGCCGGCCAGTATTTGCCAACGGCCTGGCGAACGAAGTCCGCTTCGAGAGATAGAACCGGCTCGACCGTCACGCGTCCCTGTCCCGAAAGGGCGAGAACGAGATCAACGGCGCGTTGCGAGCTCGCGAGCAGATAGCAGGCTTCGGCCAGGACAATTTCGCAGGTGACTGGAGGCTGTCCCAAGGAATTGAGAACCTCCGCGGCCCAGCGATGGTGGACATCCGTGGAATTGGCGAACGCGACCAGCGGACCCGTATCGAGAATATAACGGGGATCAGCCACGCCCAAAACCTTCCCGCAAGGAAAGGTCGGTTGGGCCCGCTATGATTCCGCAAAGTTCCGGTGCAAATCCACCTTGCTGCTTCGATTTTTCGCCTCTTACCCGCGCTCTGCCGGAATTCCCGGCAGGCCTTGGCTTGGTGGCTTTGATCTTCGGGTTGGCTTTCACGGTGGACAGCTTGGTCAGGAATGAAAGATGGTCAAGGGCGGCTTGAACGTGTCGGGGCGACGATGACTCCAAGTTTTCAATCCATTCCACCGCGACTGAAGCTCTCCCAAATGGTCCATGTTCCCCAAGGGGTGACGGCGTACCAACCGTCAGCATCACACCATGCCCTTGAGCCAATCCTCATTCCAGAGCGCGCCCGCAGTATCGTCGGGGCAATGCAATACAGGATTTCTGTACGGACATTAGGACCACTCCGAAAGATCTCCATTTCGTAGTTATCGAGAAACCGCCGACGTACATGGAGATCATCTGTTTTGAGGAGCTCCGTTTTCTCCCAAGCCCTAATTGGTTCCCATTCGCCCCATGCCCGTTCGACAAACCTTGCTTCCAAGGTTTGTCGGCAAAACAGCCACGTTGAAAGGCACAGCAGAATGTAATCCAAAAGGATGAGTCCAAATGGCTTCAAGCGGAGCGCTTTCATGCGAGGATGCGGCCCAGAGTAGTAGATGTCGTCATTGTAGGATATATTCAACTACGGACGATCGACCACAAGATTAGGCGCGGATATTGAAAAACGCAGCAAAGCAGGTCATTTCTAAAGATTAAGATGAGTACAGGCTCATATTTTCCTCGAAAAATCAGGCCTGTGTCGTGGGCGGAGAAGTCGGCGGTGTCTCCGCCGGCGCTCGGAGGGCTTCCGCCTCCTTCGACTGGCGGCCGCGGATCCAAGCGAGGATGTTCTTGAAGTAGCGGGCCAAGGCCAGCGCGGCGATGATGATGAATTTCTTGCCGGCGATGATCGCCACCCAGATGAGTTTCAGCAGGCCGGTCTTCGCAGCGATGCCGCCGGCGACCAGCGCGGCCAGGCCGTAGGTCGCGACCTTGTCCGTGCTGGGTTTGAAATCGGCGTAACGCTGGCCCTCCTGGAAATTCACCATCGACAGGATCGCCGGCGTGGCCGCTTCCACCTGGGGGAGCTGGTCGATGCCCGCGACGGCGTTGAGCACGAGCACGCCGCCGCGTCCGAGCATGCGGATGTTGTAATTCAGCGTGTCCCCTTTCTCTCCGCCAAAGCGCAGTTCCTTGGCCCAGTAAAGTTTATGGTTCGCTGCGTCGTAACGCGGCGGCTTGGCCCAGCCGACCAATTCCACGGAGCCGTAGCCCTGCTTGACCCGTTCCTTGCTGCCTTCCCTGGCTTCATCCTGCATTTTGGAAAGCAGTTTCGTGTAGTCGATGCTCGCCGCGTCGTCATCCTTCACGTGGCCGTCCTCGACGTAGTTGATGACCACGATCCACGATCCTCCGTCGATGGGATCAAATCCCACCGGCACGATCGCGCCGAGGATGTCGTCAGATTTCGGGTTGCCCCAGAGCGAGCTCAGGACGGTGCCGGTGTCCTTGGCGTCGAGATAGCGGAATTGTTCCGGCACGGAAATCTTGGCGAGGTTTTTGCCCAGGACCGTGTCGCCTTTGCGGTAGGTGATGCCGTCGGCGATCTTTTGCAGCGCCGCCTGGCGCGCCGCCGGATCGGGGGTGGGGGCCGGCGCCGGCGCCGGGGCGGGATCAGCCCCGCAAACGGCGAGCGCGGTGCAAAAGGCCAGCACGAGCAGGGTGGGGTGTTTCATGGATCAGTGGTAGTGGGCGGTGGGGTGCAGGAAATTGGCCGCGAAAAGCAGCAGCGGTTGGAAAAGCGGACCAGCCAGGCGCCAGGCGGCGAACATTCCCAGCAGGCGCAGCCAAGGCGTGCGCAAGGCATCGGCATAGCGCGCAGCGGCCGCGGGCGGTAGCAGCAGGAGCGGGGCGTTGCTCCCGTCGAGCGGCGGCAACGGCAAAAGGTTGAAAGTGAAGAGCAGCAGATTGAGCGAGAGCGCGACGCCGAGCACGGTGCCGATCTGCGTCGGCCACCCGGGCTGCAGCACGGTCACCAATCGGGAAGAATTGATCGTATACGGCGGGCCGAACCAGCCCCATTCGAGCCCGATCCGAATCGCCCAGGCGGACGCGATGACGAGCAGCAGATTGGCCGCCGGGCCGGCTAGGGCCATGAGCGCGGCGTGCTTGGGATTCCGCCGCGCCCACTCGGGATTGAACGGCGCGCTGGCCCAGCCGATCAGCCAGCCTCCAGACATCCAGGAAACCAAGGGCATGAGCACCATCCCGAACGGCTCGCGCCGGATGTGCGGCCAGGGATTGAGAGAAACCTGCCCGCCGCGGGCCGCGGTGTCGTCGCCCAGCTTGAGCGCGGTCCAGGCGTGCGCAGCCTCATGCAATACCGTGGAGAAAAGGAAAACCCCGTACCAGATCAAGCCCAGCACCCAATCAGATTGCATCGACAGGGTTTACGCCGACCGCACCAGCAGCGGAAGCCCAATATTCGACCAACGCGTCGCCGCACAGTGCTGGAACTCCACGGGCGGCAAAAATTTCCGCCTCCGGCCGGCCTCCGCTCGCTGAATGTGCGCCCCAGAAACGGGTCCAAAACAAAAACACTGTTAATTGCTTTACTATAACGTTTTACGTGCGACAACCCCGCCATGGCATGACCACTGCTAAAACGGGTGAGTCATGTCATCCCATGCTACCACCACTGCGGTGAAGACGGCTGCAACCGCCGTGCCTGCTCCCGCGGCCTTCGCCTTTTCCTTTTCGTCGCTATGGTCGGGTATTCAGATCGCAACCAGGACGTTATTCGATCGAAACCCCGTTCCGCGCACGGCGCCAGATCCGGAAGGTCCCCCGCTTGAGCACACGCGTTTCGTCCCCTCCGGGCCCTCCGATCCGGTCGCGCCGCGTGCGCCGACCCCGGCGTTCGTCGCGAACTACGCGCAGACGCTGACCAAGGTCTGGGCCGAACACGACTGGAGCGATGTCTCGCTGCTCGTGCAGACGTTGCAGCGTTGCTGGCGGGAAAACCGCCATGTGTTTCTCTGCGGCAACGGTGGCAGCGCCGCCAATGCGATCCACCTTGCCAACGATTTTCTCTACGGCGTCGACAAGTCCTCCGGCCTCGGCCTCCGCGTCATCGCCCTTCCGGCCAACGCGGCGTTGCTGACCTGCCTCGCCAACGACATCGCCTACGAGGACATTTTCGCCCAGCAGCTGACGGTGCTGGCCCAACCGGGCGACATGCTCCTCGCGTTTTCCGGCAGCGGCAACTCGCCGAACATCGTGAAGGCGCTCGCCCGCGCCACCGAGCTGCAGATGACGAGTTTTGCCGTCCTCGGATTCACCGGCGGCCGTGCGCTGCAACTCGCCGACCACCCGATTTATTTTCCCGTCCATGACATGCAGGTGGCCGAGGACCTCCAGATGATGGTCGGACACATGGCCATGCAGTGGCTGGCTCATCACGGACGCTGACGCACAATCCCATGGGCGAAAAAATCGCGATCATCGGCAGCAATTCATTTTCCGGCGCGAGCTTTGTCCGTTACTGCCTGAGCCAGGGGCTGGAAGTGCTCGGGGCGAGCCGCTCGTCCGAACCGGCGGAATGTTTCCTCCCGTATCGCTGGCTGCCGGCCGCCCAGCAGGACCGCTTCCACTTCGTCCGCGCCGATCTGAACCACGACCTCGATCCGCTGATGGCCGCGCTTGACGAGTTTCAACCGGCCGTGGTGGTGAACTTCGCCGCCCAGGGCATGGTCGCGCAGAGCTGGTTGCAACCGGCGCACTGGTACCAGACCAACGTCGTCGCCAACGTGCTCTTTCACGACCGGTTGCGGCGGGCGGAGTGGTTGAAAAAATATGTGCACGTCGGCACGCCCGAGGTTTACGGCACCACCGCCGGCGTCATCGACGAACACGCGCCATTCAATCCCAGCACGCCGTATGCCGCTTCGCGCGCGGCCTGCGACCTGCACCTGCGGACCTTCCTCAACCAATACAAGTTTCCCGTGGCGTGGACGCGCGCCGCGAACGTCTACGGTCCCGGCCAGCAGCTCTACCGGATCATCCCGCGCACCATCCTCTCGATCAAGCTCGGGCAGAAACTCCAGTTGCACGGCGGCGGCCACTCGGTCCGCTCTTTCATCCACATCGACGATGTCGCGTCTGCCACTCTCGCGATCGCGCGCCAGGCGCCGGCCGGCGAGTGCTACCACCTTTCCACCCCACGGTTCATTTCCATCCGCGAGCTCGTCGAAATGATCTGCCGGATGATGAAGGCCGACTTCAACGCGGTCGCGGAGATCACCGACGATCGTCCCGGCAAGGACGCGGCCTACACGCTCGACAGCACCAAGGTCCGCCGGACGCTCGGCTGGACCGACACCGTGGCGCTCGAATACGGCATCAGCGAAACCATCGCTTGGGTCGAGGCGCATTTCGAGGACATCCGGAGCCAGCCGCCCGACTACATTCACAAGCCCTGAGGTCCCCATCATGTCGCAGCTCAAAACCCTCACGCCCGAACGGGCCCCGCGCCTCACCCGGTCGCGCACCACCGCCAAATCCGGGGGCCACGGCCGCTCGCCGATGGCGAAAATCATTCCTTTCGAGGATGCGGCTGAACTCTGCGCGCGGCTGCGTCGGTCGGGCAAAACGATCGTTCAGTGTCACGGCACCTTCGATCTGATTCATCCGGGACACATCGTGCATTTCCAGGAGGCGAAGGCGCTGGGCGACGTGCTCGTGATCACGGTCACCGGCGAGAAGTTCGTCAACAAAGGCCCCGGCCGCCCCTATTTCAACGACCAGCTCCGCTCCCGGTGGCTCGCCGCGCTGGAATGCGTCGACTACGTGGTCGTCGTGCCGCACGCCGCCGCCGTCGAGGCGATCAAAAGCGTGCGCCCGCATTTTTACTGCAAGGGCCGCGAATACGCGGACCCGATGAACGATCTCACCGGCAACATCTGCGACGACGTCGAGGCCGTGCAGGCCGGCGGTGGCGAGATGCGCTATCTCGGCTCCATCCTCTTCAGCTCGACCCGTCTCCTCAACCAGCACTTCGATCCGTACCCGGCCGACGTGAAGGAGTTCTGCCGGGTCGTCGCCGGCGAATGCACGCCCGCCCATTTCCGCGAGATTGTGGAGGATTTTCAAAAACTGCGCGTGCTCGTGATCGGCGACGTGATCTTCGACCGCTATACGACGCTCGAGGTGCAGGGGCTCACTTCCAAGAACCGCATCCTTTCCGGTCGCTACGTCGCCGACGACATGCAGGCCGGCGGCGCGCTCGCCGTGTACCGCCATTTGCGCGAGTTCACACCCCACGTGACCCTGGCCGCCCTGGCCGGCACCGAGACGTGGCTTGAGGGCACGCTCGACGGCTTCCTCGCGCGCGAGGGCGACATGATCGTGCGCTCGCCGGAATTTACGACCGTCGTAAAGCAACGCTTCGTGGAACCGAAGGTCGAGGGCAAGGAGCTTTCAAAACTTTTCTCGGTCAATTTCATCGACCGCCGCCCGCCGGAGGAAAAACTGCAGCGCGCCTTGCTCGAGCGCGTGGCAGGCCGCATCGGCGACTACGACCTGGTGCTCGTGATGGACTTCGGCCATGGCGTGATGGAGGACCTCGTGCGCGAGTACGTGCAGGAAAAGGCGCCGTATCTGGCGGTCAACTGCCAGACGAACAGCAACAATCACGGGTACAACCTCATCAACCGCCGCTACCGGCGCGCGGACGTGTTCACCCTCGACCAGACCGAACTCAATCTCGCCGTCGGCCGCCGCTACATCGACTATGGCAAGGAACTCACGGAGCTGACCAAATTCTTCGGCAGCAGCTACGCCTGGCTCACCCGCGGCGCCCACGAAACGCTGGGCCGGAATTGCGTGAAGGAGCTGTCCGCCTGCCCGCCGTTCGAGCGGACGGTCGTCGACACGCTCGGGGCGGGCGATGCGTTCTGCGCCGTGGCCTGCCTGGCCGCCGCCAGCCGCGTGCCCCTCAACGTCGCGACCTTCATCGGCCAGCTCGCCGGCGCCCAGGCCGTGAAAATTCCCGGCAACTCCGAGCCCATCCGCAAGACCCGCCTGCTCAAGGCCGGCACCGCGATGCTCGCGTTCTGAGCGCACCCACTTTCCCCATGAACATCCTACTCACCGGCGGTTGCGGCTATGTCGGTACGCCGCTCACCCTCAGCCTGCTCGACCGCGGACACACCGTGACCGTTGTCGATCTCCAGTGGTTCGGCAATTTCCTGCCGGCGCATCCCAAGCTCACGGTGATCCGCGAGGACATCCGGCATGCCGACCGCATCCCGATGGCGGGCGTCGACGTCGTCCTGCATCTGGCCAACATCGCCAACGATCCCTGTTCCGACCTCAACTCGAAGCTCAACTGGGAGGTCAACGCCCTCGCCACGATGCTCCTCGTCGAGCGCGCCATCGCCCACGGGGTGGGACAGTTCATCTTTGCCAGCTCCGGCAGCGTCTACGGCGTGAAGGACGAACCCGAGGTGACCGAGGATCTCCCGCTCGTGCCGATCTCCGATTACAACAAGACGAAGATGGTCAGCGAGCGCGTGCTGCTGAGCTACGCCGACCGGATTCTGGTCAACATCGTCCGTCCTGCCACGGTCTGCGGCTACTCGCCCCGCATGCGTCTCGATCTCTCTGTCAGCCTGCTCACGATGCAGGCGCTCGTTAAGCAGTGCATCACCGTCTTCGGCGGCGACCAGACGCGCCCCAACATCCATCTCAAGGACATGATCCGCGTCTACCATCATTTCCTCGACCACGGCCGGAATTTCCCCGGGGTGTTCAATGCTGGCTTCGAAAACATCTCCATTCTCGACATCGCCGACCGCGTCAAGCGCCACATACCAGCTGAGGTCGTCGTCACGCCTTCGAACGATCCGCGCTCGTACCGGCTCTCCTCCAAAAAACTTTTGGCCAGCGGTTTCACCCCGCGCCACACCGTCGAGGACGGCATCTGCGACGTGATTTCCGCCTATCGCGACGGCCGCCTTCGCGACGAGGAACGTTACTACAACATCAAGACGATGAAGAAGCTCACCAACCTGAGCTGATCGCCTGATCGGAATTTCCGTGAAGACCCCCGCCGCCATTCTGGTCGAACAGCGCCAGCCCCTTGTCCTCGACGAGGTCGAGCTGCCCGCGCTCGGCTACGGCCAGGTGCTCGTGGAGGTCGCGGTGAGTCGCATCTGCGGTTCGCAGATCGGCGAAATCGACGGCGTCAAGGGTGCCGATCGCTTTCTCCCCCACCTGCTCGGTCACGAGGGCAGTGGCACGGTGCTCGAGGTCGGCCCGGAAGTCCGCCACGTCAAAACCGGCGACCGGGTCGTGCTGCACTGGCGTCCCGGCCCCGGCATCGAGGCCCGTCCGTCGCTCTACACCTGGAAGGGCCGGAACTGCAATGCCGGCTGTATCACCACCTTCAACCGTTTCGCCGTTGTCTCCGAAAACCGCCTGACGGTCGTGCCGGCCGACACCGACTTCGAAGTCGGCGCCCTGCTCGCCGACACGCTCACCACCGGTTTTGGCGTGATCAACAACGATGCGCACGTGCGGATCGGCGAATCCGTCGTCGTCATCGGCTGCGGCGGCATCGGTCTCGGCGTCATTCTCGGTGCCAAGCTCGCCGGCGCCCATCCGATCATCGCGGTCGATCTCCATGACCACAAGCTGGCCAAGGCCCGCGAGTACGGCGCGACCCACGCGATCAATTCCGTCCGCGAGGATTTCGCCGCCGCCGGCGAGGCGATCCTGCACGGAAAGGCCGACGTCGTCATCGACGGCACCGCGCTGCCGGCGGTACTCGAGAAAGCCTTCGCCCTCGCCGGACCGAAAGGACGCTGCGTCGTCTTCGGGGTCATGGCCCACGACCGCAAACTCTCCCTCAACACCCTGCCGCTGCACTTCGGCAAGACGCTGACCGGTTCGCACGGCGGCGAAAGCCAGCCGGCACAGGACATCCCGCGCTACCTGCGGCTGATGCACAGCGGCGGCTTCGATCCGCGCGGCATGATTTCCCACCGCGGCGGACTCGACGCCATCAACGACACCATTGCCCGCATGCGCTCCGGCGAGGTGATCCATGCGATGATCCACTTTCCCGCGTCCAAGTCGTGAAACTGCTGCCTCATCAGTTGCCGCCGTCGCAGGTTCCTTTCGGTGCTTCCATCGCCGACCTGGAAAGCGTTGCCCGCAACCTGCGCTACCAGGCGATCCAGATGTCGCACCAGGCCGGCACGCCGCATCTGGGCTCCGTGCTCTCGTGCATTGACATTGTCGTGGCCGCTTACTGGCGGGTGCTGCGCGTCGATCCGACCCGGCCGTCCGCGCCCACGCGCGATCGTTTCATTCTCAGCAAAGGCCACGCTGCGCCCGCCCTCTACGCCGCGCTCGCCGCCCGCGGATTTTTCCCGGATTCCTGGCTCGACACCTTCGGCCAACACCGGGCCGATCTCGCCGAACAGCCCGCACCCAACTGCGCGGCGGGGGTCGAACTCGCCACCGGTTCTCTCGGCCACGGTCTGCCCGTCGGCGCCGGCTTCGCGCTCTCGGCCCGGATCCAGCATCTCAATTACCGCACCCTTGTCGTCATGAGCGACGGCGAGTGCAACGAAGGTTCCGTCTGGGAAGCCGCCATGTTCGCGGCGGGCAAGCAACTCGGCCGCCTCGACGTCGTGATCGACTACAACAAATGGCAGGCCACCGGCCGCAGCGACGAGGTGCTGGCGCTCGCGTCGCTCAGCGACAAATGGCGCGCCTTCGGGTGGGAAGCCGTGGAGATCGATGGCCACGACATCGGCGCGATCACGCGCGAACTCACCCGCGAAACCTCCGACGTCGGCCGGCCCAAGGCGATCATCGCCCACACCGTCAAGGGCAAGGGCGTGCCGTTCATGGAGGACGACAACAACTGGCACTACCGCGTGCCCACGGCCGCCGAGGTCACTTCCGCCGCCGCTTTCCTGCTTGCCACCGCACCGCTGCCCGCGGCTTGCGCAGCCGAAGCCGAGACCCTCGCCGGCACCCACGCGTCATGAGAAACGCCTTCGCCCACGAAATCACGCAGCTGGCCCAGCAGGACGAACGGATTGTCCTCCTCTCCGGCGACATCGGCAACCGCCTGTTCGACGAATTCAAGGCGAAGTGCCCCGGCCGTTTCCACAACTGCGGCGTCGCCGAGGCGAACATGATCGGCGTCGCGGCCGGCCTCGCGATGAACGGCCTGCGCCCGGTTTGTTACACGATCGCGCCCTTTGTCACTTATCGGTGCATGGAGCAGATCCGCGTCGACGTTTGCTACCACCACGTGCCCGTCACCATCGTCGGCACCGGTGCCGGCCTCGCCTATGCGTCGCTCGGCGGCACCCACCATTCTTGCGAAGACATCGGCATGCTGCGTCTGCTCCCGGGCCTGACGGTCATGGCGCCCGGGGATGCCCATGAGGTCCGCGGTTGCGTGCGCTCCGTGTTGAAACAGGACCGGCCGGCCTATATCCGCATCGGCAAAAAGGGCGAGGACGTGGTTCACGCCAGCACGCCCGCCATTGAAGTCGGCAAGTCACTCGTGCTGACGCCGCCGGGCCAGGTCACTTTGCTCAGCACCGGCAACATGCTGCCCGCGGCGAGCGCCACGGCCGCCTTGTTGGCCGCTCAGGCCATCAGCTGCGGAGTCGTCAGCCTGCCCTGCGTCAAGCCGCTCGATACCGCGCGCCTGGAGGAGGTCTTCGCCACTTCCCGCGTCGTCGCGACGCTGGAGGAACATTCCATTCTCGGCGGACTCGGCGGTTCGGTCGCGGAATGGCTGAGCGAGCAACCTTCCGCGCACGGCCGCCTTCTTCGTTTCGGCACCGCCGACGAATTCTATCACGAGACGGGAGAACAGGAACACGCCCGCGAACATTTCGGCCTCGGGCCGGAGCGCATGGCCGCCCGCATCCGCGCGGCCCTGAACCGCCCATGATCATCGGGATCGATTTCGACAACACGCTCGTCTCGTACGACACCCTGTTCCACCGGGTCGCCTGCGCGCAGGGCTTGATCCCGGCCGATCTACCCGTGAGCAAGACCGCCGTGCGCGACCACCTGCGCGCGACGGGACGCGAAGCGCTCTGGACGGAAATGCAGGGCACGGTGTACGGTGCGCGCCTCGCCGAAGCCGAAGCTTTTCCGGGCGCCCTTAACTTTCTCAAAGCCTGCCGTCAACGCGGCATCCCGGTCCGCATCATCAGCCACAAGACCCGCCAGCCCTATCTCGGCGCCCGCCACGACCTGCACGCGGCCGCCCGCGCCTGGTTGCAGCAGCACGGTCTGACCGGTCCCGCGACCGGCCTCGCCGACGAGCATGTGTTCTTCGAGCTCACCAAGGCCGCGAAGCTCGGCCGGATCGACGCCTGCGGCTGCACGCATTTCATCGACGACCTCCCGGAGCTGCTGAACGACCCCGCCTTCCCGACCGAGGTCGCCCGTTTCCTCTTCGACCCGCAGAACGCGCACGCAGCCGCCGGCAACGTGTCCAGGCATTCCTCCTGGACGTCTCTGCACGCCAGCCTGCTCGAAGCGGAGTCTGAATCATCCACATTGGCCGGACTCGCGGCCCGCTTTGGTCTTTCTCCGGCCGGTCCTGCCCCCCAGCCGATGCAAGGCGGCGCGAACAACCGGGTCTATCGCCTGCCGCTCGCCGACGGCACCGCCGTGCTGGCGAAACAGTATTTTCAACATGCGGGCGATCGGCGCGACCGCTTTGCGAGCGAGCGGGCGTTCTATGCCTACGCGGGCGCCAGCCAGCTCGCCCAGGTGCCGGCGGCGATCGGCTGGGACGAAAACGAACGCCTGGGGTTGTTCTCTTTCATCGCCGGCCAACGTGTCACCACCGTGGAGGCGTCGCACCTCGAAGCGGCCCTGGATTTTGTCTCTGCACTCAACCAGCATCGCCAACGGCCGGAGGCGGGTGCGTTGCCCGCCGCGGCCGAAGCGTGTTTCTCGATCGACGCGCACCTGGATGCCATCCAAAGCCGCATCGAGCGCCTCCACCGCTTGCCCGCTCAGGACGCCCTCGACAGCGAAGCCCGCTCTTTCGTGGAGCACGATCTTTTACCCGCCTGGCAGGCGATTGGCGCACAGGTCCGGGCCCATTTCGACCAACCGGCCCGTATCCGCGAATGCCCGCCGGCCGAACGCTGTATCTCGCCTTCCGATTTCGGCTTTCACAACGCGATCGTCCAGCCGGCCGGCCGGATCGTCTTCGTCGATTTTGAGTATGCGGGCTGGGACGATCCGGCGAAGCTGGTCGCCGATTTCTTCTGTCAACCGGATGTGCCGGTGCCGCTCCGTCACTTCGAACAGTTTGTCGCCGCACTCGCCGCAGCTCTGCGTCTGCCCGATCACGACGCCTTCGCCGCCCGCTGCCGGGCGCTGCTGCCGGTCTACCAGATCAAGTGGGCCGGTATTCTGCTGGCCGATTTCACGACCGTCGGCCGCGATCGCCGCATTTTCTCCCTCGGCGAGGTCGCTGCCGGCGCCCGCCGCCAACGGCAGCTTGCCCGCGCCCGTACCGTGCTGGGCAACCTCCTACAGGCCGCTTGATTTTTCCCATGGCTCACGTCGACTTCATTTCCGTTCTGCATAACAAGACCAAGCGCGATTACCTCGGTCGGGTTAACGAATATCCCAAGGCCGAGGCGGCGAAGGTGGCCGGGCGCTTTGACGGCGAGTATTGGGACGGCGACCGCAAATTCGGCTATGGCGGCATGCGCTACGACGGTCGCTGGCGCCCGGTGGCCGAAGCAATGGCCCGGCACTACGGGCTCAAGGCCGGCGACCGCGTCCTCGACGTCGGCTGCGGCAAGGGATTTCTCCTCTACGAATTCACGCAGGTCGTACCGGGCCTCAAGGTCACCGGCCTCGATGTCTCCGCCTACGCCATCGAAAACGCCAAGCCTGAGATGAAACCATTTCTGCAGGTCGGTCACGCGAAGTCGCTGCCGTTCGCCGCCAAGTCCTTCGATCTCGTCGTGTCGCTCAACACGGTCCACAATCTTTACTGTTACGACCTCGACGCGGCGCTGCGGGAGATCGAGCGGGTCGGCGCGCGCCACAAGTACGTCTGCTCCGAGGCCTACCGCAACGAGGAGGAAAAGGTCAACCTGCTCTACTGGCAGCTGACCTGCCGCATGTTCTGCACCCCGGAGGAGTGGGCCTGGTGGTTCCACCAGACCAGCTACACCGGCGACCACAGTTTCATCTATTTCACCTGAATCAACCAACCTCCAGCCCCGCCCACCATGACGCAAACGCTGACCATGCCCATCGACATCGGCAAATACAACAACGACGAGCAAGCCTACCGCTCGCTTGTGGAAGACCTCTACCGCCGTTTCCCGGACGGAGTCACGCTCGCACCGGAATACGCCCACTTCGTGCATGAGAACATGCTCCGGTTCTTCATCCGCCTGGCGCGCTACAAATTTGTGGCCCGTCTGCTGAAAAAGACCGACCGGGTGCTTGAAGTCGGCTCGGGTTCGGGACTGGGTTGCATTTTTCTCGGCCAGCACGCGGCGCGGGTCACCGGACTCGACGTCAAGACCACCGAGGTGGAGGAGGCGCGGCGCCTGAACCGCAGCGCCAATGTCGACTTCGTCGTCGACGATCTGTTCAACCGCGCGCCGGCTCCGACCTACGATTGCGTGGTCGCGCTCGACGTGATCGAACACATGCCGGTCGAACAGGGCCGCGAACTCGTCCGGGCCATGGTCGCCCAGCTCAAGCCCTCCGGCATGCTCGTGATCGGGACGCCGAGCCTCCACTCGTACCCGCATCAGGGCGCACTCAGCCAGGCCTCGCACGTGAAGTGTTACGACCAGGCCGAGCTGGTGGAGCTCATCGACGGTTGCTGCGCCCGGACGCTGCCCTTTTCCATGAACGACGAGCTGGTCCACACGGGCCATCCGAAAATGGCCTGGTATTATTTCGTCCTCGGCTTTGTGCCCAAGAACCCCTCCGCGCAATGAAAGTCCCGTTTCTGGACCTCCGCGTCACCGATCCCGAAGAACGCGCGGCGCTTCTCGGCGCGGTCGCCCGCGTGCTGGACCACGGCCGGATGGTGATGGGGCCCGAGGTGGAGCAACTGGAGTCCCGCCTCGCGGCCGCCTGCGGGCGCCGCCACGCGGTGGCGGTCGCCTCGGGCACGCACGCCCTTTGGCTGGCGTTGAAGACCCTGGGGCTCCGCCCGGGCGACGAGGTGATCACCACGTCGCTCTCCTGGATCGCGACCGCCAACGCCATCGCGCTGGCGGGCGGCACCCCCGTTTTTGCCGACGTGGGCGACGATCTCAATCTCGATCCCGCCAGCGTCGCCCGCCTGATCACGCCGCGCACCCGCGCCCTCGTGCCGGTCCATTACACCGGAAAGATCTGCGGGATGGACGCGCTCACGGAGATCGCCCGGGCGCACGGATTGGCGGTGGTCGAGGACGCGGCGCAGGCCTTCGGGGCCACGCAACGCGGCCGGATGGCCGGCTCTTTTGGCCGGCTTGCGGCGTTCAGCATGAACCCCATGAAGGTCTTGGCCGGCTGCGGCGAGGCCGGCGCGGTCGTCACTGACGATCCTGAGCTGCACGAACGCCTGGTCGCGCTGCGCTACAACGGTTGCGTCAACCGCGAACTCTGCGTCGAGCCGGCGCTGAACGGGCGGATCGACACGCTGGAAGCTGCGCTGCTCCTGGAACGGCTCCAACGCCTGCCGGCGGTGCTCGCCGCGCGTCGCCGCCATGCCGCGCGCTACGACGTCCTGCTCCGGGGCCTCGTCGACACCCCGCCGGTTTCCGCCGACGGGGAGGATGTCTACTACACCTACACGATCCGCGCCGACAATCGCGATGACCTGCGCGCCTTTCTCGAGCAACACGGGGTGGAAACCAAGATTCAACATTCGCTCCTGATGCCCGACCAGCCGGCCTATAAAACCGGCGTCCGGGGGGAATTCACGCGGGCCCGGGCGCTGCAGCAGCGCTACCTCTGCCTGCCCGTGCACGAAAAACTTTCCGCGGAGCACGTCGATTATGTCGCCGCGCGGATCCGGGCCTTCTACGCCCAGGCCGCGGCGGTTCCGCTGGCCTCGGTGGCCTGACCCCTGGCGACTCCCCGGTACCGCCCATGACGACGAAGCGCATCGCCCTGGTGACTGCCTCACGCGGCACGCTGTTGCACGATGTGCTGCAGTTTGCCGGCGTGCGGGATAATCTCCACAGCGTGGTCTGCGACCGCCCCTGCGGAGCCGAGGAAGTGGCGCAGCGTCACGGGCTGCCCACGCACCGGATCGCGCTGCGCGACAATGCGGCCTTCTCGGATGCGTTGCTCGCCCATTTCCGGGAACAGGCGATCGACTACGCTTTGCTGCTGTTCCCGCGACTGCTGGTGGGCGATGTCGTCACAACCTACGCGGGACGCCTGTTGAACCTGCATCCCTCCCTCCTGCCGGCCTTCCCCGGCCTGCACTCCGTCGACCAAGCTCTGGCCACCAGCGTGCGCCACCTGGGCAACACAATCCATTTCGTCGACGAGTCGCTCGACGGCGGCCCGATCGTCCTGCAGTCGGTCACCCCGCGGGACGACGGACCTGAGGTTTTCCTGCGGCACCGGCTCTTCGTCCAGCAATGTCAGATGGTCATCCAGCTCGTCCGCTGGCTGGCTGACAACCGGATCGTTTTGGACGGGAAAAAGGCCCGGGTGAAAAACGCCGTCTTTGATCAGACGGATTTCTCGCCCAATCTTGACGCCTCGGAAGCGCTGACCTTCACGAAGGTCCTGCCGGCGCACCTGCTCATCTCGCCATGATCGCCCCGACCACAGCCACCGTTGCTCCCGCGGCGGACTTTTTCTCCCGGCAGCCGCCCGACGCGGAACCGTCGCTCTTCTGCTCGGAGGCGTGGATTGCGGCGGTCGACGCGGCGTTTGCCTGGAATACCGGCGTGATCGAAGCCGAGGGCGACTACCTGCCGTTCACCCCGATCGAAAACCGCGTGGGCCGTCGGATCGTGGTGCAACCGTATGCCGACTGCGCGCGGGATTTCAGCTCGCGGGAGACCCTCCAGGCTCTGCTGAGCGGCCTGGCTGGAGAGTTTCCGCACCATTCGCTCTCGGTCCGGGTTGGCGGGCCGGCGGCGGAGGCGACGTTCGAGGGCTGGCGCAATGAACCGAAGGCCGGCGTCTACCGTCTCGCCTGCGGTCCGGCGGACAAAATGTGGGAAGGCCTCTCTTCCGCTTTTCAACGCGGGGTCCGCCGGGCGACCCGCGATGGCGTGCAGGTGGTCACGGCCACCGGCCTCGAAGACCTGCGCCGGTTTCACCGGCTTTTTGTCGTCCATCGCGCGGCCAAGTTCGGCATTCTCTCCCCGCCGTGGAAATTTTTCGAGCAGCTGCACGAACGCTTTTTCGCGGCCGGCCGGGGCTTCATCCTTGAAGCCTGGGCCAACGGCCACGTCATCGCCGGCCTGCTCGTCCTCCGTCATCGCGACGTGCTCTACTACAAATACGGCGCCTCCGATCTGACGGCTTTGGAACTGCGCCCGAACAATCTGCTTTTCTGGACGCTGCTCGAGTCGGCCACCCGCGATCGGATCCGGGAAATCGACCTCGGCATGACCTGGAGCGACGAAGGTGATGCCGGGCTGCGGCGCTTCAAGGAGTCGCTGGGAGCGCGGTTTTGTGGCGTTTCCTTTCTGTCGCGCCGGCCCGAGGACTACGACCTGGACCGCGAGCTGGCCGTGCGCGCGGAGCTCCGCGCCACCAGCGGACGACTCGCCCGAGCGGGAGACGATCCGGTCGCCCTTGGGGCCGCCGGGGCGGAGCTGTTTCGCTATTTCAACTGATCGGGATCATGAGCACGCACTTCGCCAACCCCGACGAGCCCTACACGACGGTGACCCCGCAGACGATTCGCGAGCTGGTGGCGTCGGCCGACAACGCTCCGTTGCGGCGGGCCCGCCTGTGCCTTCATTCCGGACCGGACGATCCTTTGCATGAAATGATCATCGCGTTCCGGCGCGATTCCTACGTCGCGCCGCACCGTCACCTGGGCAAATCCGAGTCGTTCCACGTGATCGAGGGCGAGATCGAGGTGGTGTTTTTCGACGACCACGGTGCGGTGACTTCGCGGCTGGTGCTGTCGGCCGCCCATCCCGCGAGCCCGCGCGTCTACCGTCTCCGGGCGGCCTGTTGGCACACGGTGATCGTGCGCAGCGACTGGGCCGTCATCCACGAGACGACCAACGGTCCGTTCCGCCCGGTCGAGACCGAAACCGCACCCTGGGCCCCCGCGGCCCAAGACGCCGCCGCTGTGGCCGATTTTTTCCTGCACCTGAACGCAAGCCCTTCGCCCACCTGAACCCATGGCCGCACCGCTCATCAGCGCCCTCATTCCGAACTACAATCACGGCCGCTATCTCGCGAAGTGTTTCGCCGGCCTGCTCGGCCAGTCCTTCACTGACTTCGAAATCATCGTGACCGATGACGGCTCGACCGACAACAGTCGCGAAATCATCGAGGAATACGCGCGCCGCGATTCGCGCTTCCGGCCGAATTTCTTCCCCGCCAACCGCGGCATCAAGGCGGCGTTCCAGGACATGAACAACCGGGCGACCGGCAAATATCTTTACGGTGGCGCGGCCGACGACTTCGTCATCCACAAGGAGTTCTTCCGCAATGCCGTGGCCGCGCTGGAGGCCGATCCGCGGCCGGCCGGCTTCTATGGCATCACGGGCATTTATCTGGCGGAAAAGGAGAAGCTCGTCGAATCCTGCGGCACGGCGGAGGTCGAGGGCTACAATACCCCGCAGCAATGTTGCGAGGGTTTCGTCAAGTGCCGCTCGGTCGTCACCAGTCCAAGCGCGATCTGGCGCCGCGATCTGTTCCACGAATACGGCGGCCGGCGGATGGAGGAGCTGCTGACGCGCTACGGGCCGCAAATGGATTTCTACGTCAACCATCTCCTGGCCTTCAAATACGGCATGTATTACGAGAAGGCGCCGTTTGCCTGCCAGCGGATCTACGAGGCGCGGACGAACTACAGCGCCAATCTCCACCTGTGGGAGGCGGCGCAGCGGTTCGCCGAGCTTGAGAAGGGTCTCCGCGAAATCGACATCACCTATCCCGGCATCGAGAACGACTGGGTGCGCTGGCGCGCCTACTGGATGATGGACGTCATCCGCAAGAGCGGCGTCCGGCTCTGACCCGGGAGACTCTGCTCCGCGCAAGGCCCTCCTCGAACCCGATTCGCACCCAAAAAAACACCGCCACACCGCCCCTCATTTTTTCACCGATGAAAACCAGACCCGAAGACCTGTCCGTGATGAACGATTTCATTTTCCCCTCCATCAGCGGCGGGCGCCGGTTTCTCGATGTGACCGGCACGCCCATCCACGTGGGGTATGCGGAGCACGCCGTGTTTCAAGCGCTGTTGTCCGCGCAGCGCCCGCAATGCGCGATCGAGGTCGGCACGGAGACCGGTGTCACGCTTGCGCTGATCGCCCGGCACTCGACCAGGGCGATCTCGATCGACATCGATCCGCAGGTCAAAGTCACGCTCGCGCCGCAATTCAACAATGTCGAATTCATCACCGGCAGCTCGCACGACGTGCTGCCCGTTCTGTTGAAACGGCTGGCCGACGAGGGCACGACGCCGGATTTCATGTTTATCGACGGTGACCACTCGGCTGACGGTGTGCGCAAGGACATTGAGCACGTGCTGGCGATCAAGCCGACCCGCCAGCTCGTGGTTTTGATGCACGACACCTTCAACCCCGGTTGCCGCCAGGGTATCGCGTCCGCCGGCTGGAGCAAAAATCCGTACTGTCACTACGTTGACCTCGATTTCTGCCCGGGCGTGTTGCACCCGAACGATAACTGTCTGCGCCAGATGTGGGGCGGTCTCGGCTACGCGCTTTTCCTGCCCGAACCGCGCCGGCACCAGCTGGAGGTGAAGCTGAGTCACCAGTTGCTTTTCGAAGCCGCGTTCCTGCAGTCGGCGCATTGCAACCGGAACCGCCGGTGAAAATGACGATTGCAATCGATGACGGCGTTGCGGCGAAAGCTTCCACGGCTCCGTCCGCCACGATCACCGCAGCGCTCGTGAAGCACGCCGCGGAGGGCAACGGCGTCTTCTGCCATTTCGTCCAGGCCGGTGGGGTCTCGGTCATCAGCCATGCCGATTTGCTGCGCGAGGCCCGGCGCTATGCCGCTTTTTTCCGACGCAGCGGCGTCGAGCCCGGCCAGGTGGTTCTGATCATCCTGCGCCACTCGCCCGAACTCCTGTATTCTTTTCTCGGGGCGATGCTGGCCGGAGCGATCCCGTCGTTCATGCCACCCGCGACGAGCAAGCAGGACCCGCGCCTCTACTGGAGTGCGCACGAAAAACTTTTCACGCGAATCGGCGCCGGCGTGCTGCTCACCGCGCGGGACAACCTGCCGGCGATCCGAGAGAACTTCGCCTCGCTCCCGCTCCGTCTTCTGGCGGCCGAGGACGCCGAGGATGGCGAGTCCCGCGGGGGAGATTTCTCTGCGCAGCCCGATGCGATCGCCCTGCTGCAACACAGCTCCGGCACCACCGGACTCAAAAAGGGAGTCGCGCTTTCCCATGCCGCGGTGCTCCGTCAGGTGGCGAGCTATGCCGGGGCGCTGCGGCTCGCGGCCGACGATCGGATTGTTTCCTGGCTCCCGCTCTACCACGACATGGGCCTGATCGCCTGTTTCCTGCTGCCGCTCGTCACGCGCACGCCCGTGGTGCTGCTGGATCCTTTCGAGTGGGTCGTGAACCCGGGCCTGCTGTTCGACGCGGTGAAACGATACCGCGGCACGCTCTGTTGGATGCCGAATTTTGCCTTTCATCATCTCTGTCGCGCCGTGCGGCCGTCGCCGGCACAGGACCTCTCGTCGATGCGCGCCTGGATCGACTGCTCCGAACCCTGCCATCCCGAGACCTTCGGGTTGTTCGCCCGCACATTTGCCGCCGCCGGCGTCAGGCCGGAACAGCTGCAGGTCTGTTACGCGATGGCCGAGACCGTTTTTGCCGTGACACAAACCCCGCCGGGGCAGATCCCGCGCGTTTTGAACATCGATGTGGACGCCTGCCGGGATCACGGACGCATCGTGGTGGCAGGGGAGGGGACGGCCCACCGCGCGCTGCTTTCCACCGGTGCGGCCATTCGTGGAATTGAAGTGCGCATTCGCGACGACCGGGGAGAGACGCTCCCGGACGATCAGGTTGGGGAGATCGCCGTTTCCGGGGACTGTCTCTTCGACGGCTATTTCAAGCTGGAGGAGGAAACCCGCCGCAAATTGCGCGACGGCTGGTACCAGACCGGGGACCTCGGGTTCCTGCACAACGGGGAGCTCTATGTCACCGGTCGAAAAAGCGATCTGATCATCGTGCACGGCCGGAACTACCACGCTCACGAGCTGGAATACCTTATCAACCAGATTCCCGGCGTGCATCCCGGCCGCAACGTCGCGGCGGGCTGGTTCCGGCCGGAAGTCGGCAGCGAGGAGGTCATCGTCCTCGCCGAGTTCGATCCCGCGGCCGGCGCCGATCGCGCCACCCTCGTGCAGGCGATCAAGCAGCGGCTGCTGGATGAGGCCGCTCTGTTGGTTTACGACGTGCAGCTGGTCCAGCCGGGCTGGCTGGTCAAAACTACCAGCGGCAAGCTCAGCCGGATCGAAAACCTCCACAAATATCTCGCCATGCGCGCCGCCACCCTCGCGCGGGCGGTTTGAAATCCTCATGAACCCAAATGAACTGCTCGAAGCCACGGCGCGGATCATCCGGGAGACCGTGCAGTGCGGACCGGTGGCGATCACTCGCGACACCCGCGCGATGGACGTGCGCGGCTGGGATTCACTTTCGCACACCATGATCCTGATGAATCTCGAGGACGGTTTTGGCGTGCGCCTGCCCATGGAGCGCGTGCTGGGTCTCGGCACGGTCGGCGACCTGGTCGACCTGGTCGCTGAACTCAAGGTGGCGTCATGAGCGATCCGAAGCGCCGCGTGCTGGTTTACGGCAACTGCCAGGGCGGCTGGCTGGCGCAGACGCTCCGGGCCGATCCAGCGGTCGCCGAGCGATTCGCCATTGTCTATCTGTCCGATTACACGGAGCGGCCGGCCGATCATCCCATCAACGAGCCGGATTTCCTGGCCTCCTGCGCCGCGGTGGTCTGGCAGACCGCCTCGACCAGCAAACCGCCGTGGTTTCTCAGCGCGGTTCCGGCCGCCTGCCGGCAGATCCGCTATCCGACGTTGTGGCTGAAACTGCTCTGGCCCACCTATGTCGTCGATCCGCGCAACCGGCCGGAACCCGATTTTCCCTGGGGCCGCTATCCGTACGGCGACCGGCTCGTCCTGAAGCTGCTCGAACAGGGCGTGTCGCTCGACGACCTGCCGAAACGCTACGTCGACACCGACCTCAACACGATCGTCAATCTGGACCGGTTCACCGAGATGTCCCTGGCCGAGCTGCGTTTCAACGACCGGCAGTCCGACATCGCGGTCACGCCCTACATCGAGCGCACGTTCCGGCAGCGAAAACTTTTCGGGACGGTCAATCATCCGACGTTCGCCATTCTGAACCGCATCTATCACGGTGTGGCGTCCGCGCTGCTCGACCAGCCCGTCCCGGTCTATCCGCCGTTGCCCGGCAACGCCGCCGACATCCTCGGTTCGGTCGAAACCCCGCTGCATCCGCAGATCATCGCGCACTTCCACCTGACCTGGGCGCGCCCGGCGATGCGGTGGCGCTATTTCTCCGCCTTTCTGACGCTCGGCGAATATCTCCGGGCCTATGCGACCTTTGCCCCGATTCCGCCCGGAGAGCCGCCGCCGCTCTGGCTCGCGCGTGGCCGGCAGGCGGCGGAACACCAGGATCTGGCCGAGGCGCAACGCATCCTGCTCGAAGCGACCTGCCGGTATCCCGCGCAGTCCGAGTTCCTGCACTACCTGGGCTTGCTGTTGGGGCGCGACGGCCAGCTGGTCGAGGCCGAGAAGGTTGTTCGTTATGCGCTTTCACTGCACCCGCGCGTGGCGTCGCTTCACTGCGAACTGGGCCGCCTGTTGCTGCGGCAGAACTTTCCGGACGAGGCGGTGCGCCTTTTCAACGAAGCCCTGCGGCTGGACCCGGCCCACCAGGAAGCGCGGCGCCAGCTTGTCTTCCTGGCCGGCCAGCCGGTTGTCCGGGCTTTGAATGCCGGCGCCGCCCAGCGGTCGGTCACGTAGTCAGACGGTCTGCGTTTGGAGAGCGGGGTTCGGCCTGCGCTGGGCATAGCACAAAACCTCACTTTACAAATCGACTGTTATCTTCAAAGATTCTATCAATGTCGTTTCAACCGTGCCATTTGGGAAAAGTGGTTTTATATTTGATCTGAATAGCACTGTTTGACAAAAAGAAATGACCTATCGCGTCTCTATTGTTGCGCTGCTCGTCTTTGGTGCAATGCGAATACAGTCCTTTGCCGAATCCGTTCCGTACAAGGACGCGAAGGCGGGCTTCGAGCTGGCATACCCGAAGGGGGTGAAGATTTGGAAGGACACCGAACCAGACAATCATCTGGCAATCGGGTCTCCCGACGATGGATTGATGGTGTTCGTGAATTCGAATGTTTTCAACGAAGTTGATTTGCCAAAAACGGAAACGGCATTGGTGCCGTGGGCGCGTGGAATCTATGACCACGAAGATCCGGCATATAGGCTCGAGAGCTGTGCCGTAGTTGAACTACCTGCTGGGAAATGCGTGAAGACAATCGTGGTCATGACACCCAAGTCCGGGGAGGTGCTGATAGCCGAGACATGCACGTTCGTGGATTGCTTTCAGAACCGATCGCATAGACGTGTCTGGAAGGTCTTCGCTATCCTCCCGAAAAAACGATCAGCCGAAAAGAGTGCCGAATGGCAGGACATTTTGCGCACAGTTCGCATATACAGCTACGAATGAAAAACAGGCCCGACCGGACGGCACGGACAACTTCGGGGTGCGGACCGGGGACATAGGTTACACTTTGTCTAGGCACACATGATCCATGTCCCAAAGTTGAACCAGAGCCTTCGGGAGCGCCTGCTTGCCTAACGTCTACGAGATATCCTCGATCACTCCGATAGGCCTCGTGGGCTTGGTCCTCGCGAGCGCTTTCTGAAGATTGAGAGTAAGCCACAGGGCCTCGTTTGAGGCAAGATCGTCGAACACAAAGGCCCGGGGATGCTTACGGGTCTTAATTATAACCCTTCCCCCCTCGGCGGTGATGGCCTCAATCACGTTGCGAGAAAATTTCTTAACAATATGGGCCCTTCGCCATCTTCCCTCTACGGAGATACCGCTCAAGTCGACGGTCGCCTTTAGTGTACCGAACGAATTCACGAGACTGTAGTAAGCCCCAAGGCCAAACCAGTACGCTAAAGGTCCGAAGAAGCACAGGATGATAAGGCCCCACCCGAGCGAAACCAGACGCTCGGATAGTTGTGTAGCCGACATGACAAACCAAAACATGGTACCTATGATGAACAAGGAATAGGCCACCGCGATCAGCCCCAGGAGGAGTAATAACACGTTGGGCTTTCCGGATCGCTCTAGGTCAAACCTGAACGCCCCATCGGCCGTCGAGGTTATGGTTGTAACAGCGGTTGAGGGGCGGATCGGATCTGCGGGAGGTGAAGCTGGCGTTAAGGCGGCAGTGCCCGGTGCGTCTTTAAGTCTCTTTTGACCGACCTGCCCACTTTCGACTCTCCGCTTCAGCCACCAAAAGAAAAATGAAACAAGGCCAAGTCCAAGAGCTTTCAACAATGAATCGCTAAAATCAGTTCCCATCGCACAGCGAATTATTGTGAGGAGCCGTGGTCTGGTCAAACAGGATCACTATCTGGCCGCATGGGACTCGCGCCACGCGAAGAGCTTTGGCCGCTGTGCCGCGACCACCGGTATCGCACCGTTCGCCGCGCTGGTCCGCGACGTGATGCGTCATCGCCTTATCGCGAGGCCAAGCGGGTGTTCTGGATTGTGGACCATGGCTCCTCTCATCGCGGCGCGGCAGCCTGCCGACGCTTACAGGCCGAGTTCGCCGATTTCGTCTTGGTGCATTTGCCGGTGCATGCCAGCTGGCTCAACCAAATCGAAATCTACTTCTCGATCGTCGACGGAAAGTTTCTCAACCCGAACGGGTTTCCCTGCCTGCCCGCGGTCACTCATCGGCTCCTGGATTTTCAACCTTACTACGAGCTGATGGCCAAGCCCTTCGAATGGAAGTTCACCCCGGTCGACTTCGCCAAGCTCAACTCGCCCGCTGCGACCGCTCAGGCGGCATAAAACTCCAAATACGTCACCGAACTTCCGGCCCAGAGCACATAACCAGTCAACAATTAGCACGAACTTATGTTTGTGGAAGCCGAAATTCGTGCATACATTACAGGGCGCGTGGCCCGCTTAGGCCCGGCATTTCCACGATGCCCCCATCGCCAGCCTACCCGGCTGCAGCGGGCGACGTGACCCTGCCGCAAAATATAAACCCCAACCCAAAATCGTTATGATTAACGAAGTAAAGCGATTCGGCAAAATCCTGGTGGTACTCGGCGTGATCGCGCTCCCCGGCGTCATGCAACAGGCACGGGCAGGAGATATCACCGGCACTGATCACGGCTTCTGGTATGAATGCTGGTGGACCACCGGGTCCGCAAGCATCTCATTCCCCAGCGCCGGCACTTACGCCGGCAATTTCCAAGGCAATTGGTCCAATATCGGCGACACCACCGTCGGCAAAGGTTGGCAACCCGGCCAGACGAGAACCGTAAATTACAATTGTGGCTCCATCAGTAATTTCCAAAACTTCGGCGCCTACGGATGGGCGAATTATCCGAACGTCGAATGGTACATGACTGATATGGGCACCCGCAGCGGTACGTTCAAGGGCACGCTCAACAGCGACGGCGGTACTTACAACGTCTATCTGTCCTCGCAGGGTGGCGGCGCGCAGTACAACGACGCCCGGACCGTCTCGCAATCGAAGGGCGCAAACCACGCCATCACCATGGCCAACCACATCAACTTCTGGGCCAGCCACAGCATGCCGCTCCACTCCTGGAGCGACGGCTACACCTATGCCCGGTTGAACGCGGAGGCTTGGGGCGGCCAGACCGGCAGCTGCAACGCCACCGTCTGGTAAGTCGTCCACGGCGACCTTTTGCAGCACAAGGCCGGCGGCGTTTTCGGCCGCCGGTCTTTTTTCGATTTTGTCATCAACCTTCAGCGAGCCGTGGCGCGGCCCAGGGAAAAGCGATCTCCCCTTTGCCCTATGAGCAGCAACCTCCGTGACCGGGCGCCTGCCCTGCTGTGCGTTTTTCTTGCCCTCACGGTCACGGTCTTGGCGCTGCACCAATCGGTCCGCCGCCCTTCCGCGCTGCGGTCGACGGAGCCCGGCACAAACGCCACCGCCAACGCGACCGAATCAGGGCCCGCATTGCGCCCGGCGCCCGCCCTCGCCGCGTCGTTGCCCCGCTACTCGGGCATCGCCTCCGCCTCGGAACGGCGGCGCTGGCTCGTCGATCAGTTGCGCGCCATGGGCGTGCCCAACGACGTTCTCGCGCTTGTTGCTCTGGAGGATTTCGAGGTGGAATGGGACCGCCGCTTCGAAGGGTCCCGGGGCGACCAGGCCCGCATGGAGCGCGTGCAACTGGAGAAGGATATGACCAAGGACGCCGCGATGCGCGCGGCGCTCGGAGCGGAGGGGTTCAAGCAATGGGACACGAAGAACATGCTGTGGGAGGCGATGAGCACCCCGGTCGACGTCAAGCCGGGCGAGGCCGAATCGATCTACGCCCTGAAGAAACGCCTGCAGCAACGGCAGCTCGACTTGGCGGATGCGGAAATCAACGGCCAGATGGACCGCGCTCAAGTCATCGCCGCCGTGCAAAAATCCTATGCGGACTACAATCAGGAATTGAAGGCGGTGCTGGGCGACGAACGCTACGCGAAATCACAGCAACTCGACGACGACTTCACGGCCGGCAATCTGCGCTACGAGCTCGCAAAAGTGAACACGACCGAATCGCAATTCCAGGAACTTTTCAAAGCGGACAAGCAGTGGAACCAGTCCTTGGCCCAGCTCAGTCCCGGATCCCCGGATTACGCGGAGACATTCGCGGCGATAAACGAGGCGCACGACCAGGAGTACGAGCGGATCCTCGGCGCGGACTCGTTCCACAACCTCCGCGAGCAGGAGGACACTGGCGTTATCCAGATGAAGAAGTACGCAGACCTCTGGGGGCTCGACGCCACCAAGATCGACAACGTCTACGACACGATGAACGGCTACCGCAAGGCCGTCGGGGACTATCAGCTCCAGGTCCAGGCGCTCCAACGCCAGGGACAATCCGTGGACTGGGCCGCGGTGAACAACACGTTGCAGCAGCTCGCCGCCCAAACCCAGCAGACGCTCCAGAGCTCCGTGGGCGCGGATAGTCTCAGCCGCCTCCAGCGCAACGGGGTCCTGCGCTGGGCGGGACCCGGCTTCCGACCGACCTACGGCGGAGGATCGCCCTAGTGACGAGGGAGATCGACTTATGAGCAGCGATATTCGCCGCCGGACGTTTCTCGTCTTGAATGTCGCCCTCACTGTGACGGCGGTCATTCTCGCGTGGCGCGAATTTGCCCCCGCGCCCGCGATCAAAGCCGTCTCCGCCCGGGCAGCGACCAGGGCGCCCACCCGCGAGCCGACCGCGGCGCCCTATCCGGCGACGGCTACCGCCGCCGACCAACGGCGATGGCTCGTCGATCGCCTGCGCGCCATGGGCGTCCCCAACCAGATCCTTGCGCGCGTCGTGTTGAAGGATCTGGATCAGCGTTGGAACAAGTATGCCGCTGAACTCACGTTGAAGACCCGCGGCGATCCCGAGGTGCTCGCCGCCCTCAACCTGCAAATCGAGAAAAGCCGCGACGCGGACATGCGCGCCGCCCTCGGTGAAAAGGGTTTCAAGGAGTGGGATACCGAGAACATGCGGCGTGAGGTCAACGCCGGCAAAGTCGAGCTCAGCGGCCCCGAAACCGACGCGGCCTACGCCCTCTGGAAAAAACTCCAACTGCGCAATCTGGATCTGCGCGAGCTCGAGCTCAGCGGAACGATCGACCGCGCCGGCGCCGGCGACGAGTACGCGAAAGACCTCGCGGCCTTTCAGGGGCAGATGAAGACCCTGTTGGGCGACGACCGTTACGCGCAATCGCAGGCCCTTGCTCCGCGCGCGGCGGCCGCGAATCTGCGGGAGGACCTCGCGAAGGTGAATCCGACCGAGTCCCAGTTCCAGGAGCTGTTGCAGACGCAGCAACAATGGAACGATCTCCGGGCCGACCTCACCCGGCAAGACGCCGACGACGCGGCCTACGTACAGCGCCTCAAGGACCTCGACGAGGCCCGCGACGAGGAATATCGTCGCGTGCTCGGCGCCGTCGCTTTTGACGCGCTGCAAAAGCAGCAGGATTCCGGCTATTCTGAGATGAAGAAATACGAGACGCTCTGGGGCCTCGATGACTCAAAGATCGATCAAGTCTACAGCACGCTGAAGTATTACCAACAGGCCGCGGAAGACTATCAATCCAGCGCCCGCGCACTCGAGGCCCAGGGCCAGAAAGTCGATTGGGACGCGGTAACCAGGAACCTGCAGCAGTTCGCCCAACAGACCCAGCAGTCGCTCCAGAACTACGTCGGCCCGGACAGTTTCGACAAGCTGCAGCGCAACGGCATCGTTCAATTCAATCAACCCGCGGCCGACCTGCCCAACAGCCACAACGGCCGTCGCTTCTAGAACGACCATCGGATCCGGAGCCGGACAAGGAAGCAGAAGCTACTCAATTCGATTTTGTCGCTGAATCGGAACGGAGCGTGCGCACCTCGGCGCTATCGGCGCAGTGACGGATTCGCCTGGCTCCCCTCGTTCGCCTCGCTCAATGCATTTATTTAGGAGGTTACGTCAGGGTTGCCCTGATTTGACGGACGGTGGGCCTGATTCTCACGTGGCGGCCGGCACGGCCAGGGCTTCTTCGAGAAAGGCCCGGGTCTTGGCCATCATCAGTTCCTCGCGAAAAAGCAGTTGCGCCCGCTCCTGGCCGCGGCGGCCGACGCCGGCGCGCAGGCCGGGCTTCCGGCTCCAGGCCAGCCAGGTGTCGGCGAGCTGCACCGCCGCGCCCGCGGCGTCTTTCGCCGGATCCGGCAGCAGCATTCCCTCCTTGCCGAGTTCCTCGGGAATTCCGCTGACGGCGGTGGCGACGACCGGGAGGCCCTTGGCCATCGCCTCCATGATCGAGAGCGGCATGCCTTCGCTTTCCGAGGTGAGGGCGAAAACATCCGCGGCATCGTACCACGGTTCGACGTCGGCGTGCTGTCCGGCAAAAAGGAAGTTTTCCTTCAATCCACGTTTGGCGATTTCCGCCTCGAGACTCTCCCGCAGCTCGCCTTCGCCGACCCAGACGCAGCGGATGCGGGTCTGGGGCGCCTGCTTTTTCAGGTACTCCATCGCGAGGACCTGCAGCAGGTGGAGCTTGACCGCGCTCAGGCGGGCGGTGGTCAGGCTCACCAGCGTGTCGTCCGGAAGATGGAAGCGGCGTCGCATTTCCTTCCGCTTCTCGTCCGAGCGCGGTTGAAAAAATTTTGGCGCCACGCCGTTGAAGACCACACGGCCTTTTCCCGGCGGCAGGCCGAACAATCGGCCGAGCAGCTCGAGGTTTTCGCTCGAAACCGCCACCACGGTCTTCGCCGCCGCATATTGCCGGGCGACGACGCGCAGGCAGCTGGCGAAACGCTGGGCGAGGTAGGGCGCGGCGAAATGCACGATGATCGCGAACGGGAGGCCTCGCTGGATCGCGACCTGCTTCGCCGCGATGTTGGACACCGGGCAGCAATCCGAAAAGAAAACGAGATCGGGCTGCAGCTCGGCAAAGGCGCGCTCGGCGTCCGCGGTGTCGGTGATCGTCCGCACAAACTCCTTGCCAGTGTCGTAGGCAATCCACCAATGGGCGATGCCGCGGGCCTCGCGGGTGGCGATCATGCCTGCGGTGCTCTGGCTTTGCACAATGGTGACGCGGAATCCCGAGTCGGCCAGGGCCAGCGCAATGCGGTGGTTGTATTGGGCAACGCCCCCCTTGTCGGGATCGTCCGAATAGATGACGAGATGACGGCTCATGGGGCGGGGCAGGCGTTTTCGGGGTGTTCCTGCCGTTGCGGTGCCGTCGGTCCGCCCGCGAGGGCGAGAGCTCGCGCCGCGATGTGTCCGCCGATGGCGAGGGCCGCGGTGGCCGCGGGGCTCGGGGCGTTGAGCACGTGCAGAGCCCCGGCGCGTTCGACAAAATGAAAATCCTGCACGAGCGTCCCGTCGGGCAGCATGGCCTGGGCGCGAACGCCGGCCCCGCCGGGTTCGAGGTCGGCCTCCTGAATTTCCGGGACGAGCCGTTGCAGCGAGGCGCAAAACTTCGCCTTGCTGAACGAGCGCACCACCTCATCCCAGGCCATCGCCCGGTGCCGGCGCATGAAATTCCACAGTCCGCGGTAGCCGAGCGCGTCGAGCAGATCGCCCGGCCGCACCGTCCACTTCGAATAGCCCTCGCGCGCGAGGGCGAGCACGGCGTTGGGGCCCGCCTCAACTCCGCCCGCGATCAGCCGCGTGAAATGCACGCCGAGGAACGGAAACGTCGGATCGGGCACCGGATAAATCAGATTCCGCACCAATCGGCGCGCTTCCGGGCGCAGCTGGAAATATTCTCCGCGAAACGGCACGATCCGCGCCTCGCGTTCCTCGCCGGCCGCCGCGGCCACGCGATCGCAGTGCAGCCCGGCGCAATTGATGATGAAGTCCGCCGCAAAATCGCCCGCAGTCGTTTGCAAGGTCCAGCCGGTCCCGCTGCGCACCGTCTGACGGACCTTGGCTCCCGTCGTGATCGTGACGCCGTGCGCGAGCAACTCGCGTTCGAGTGCGTCGCACACGGCGCGGTAGTCGACGATGCCCTCCTCGGGCACGTGGACCGCCGCGAGGCCCGCGGCATGAGGTTCGATTTCGCGCAATTCCTCCGGACGCAGCAGGCGCAGGCCGCGCAGGCCGTTTTGGGCGCCGCGCTTGAGCAGCGTATGCAGGCGGCCGACTTCGTCCGGGGTCGTCGCCACGACGAGCTTGCCGCAGATTTCGTGCGGCACGCCATGTTGTTTGCAGAAGGCAACCATCCGCCGGATGCCGTCGACCGCGAGGCGCGCTTTCAACGAACCGGGCCGGTAATATAGTCCGGCATGCAGCACGCCGCTGTTGTGGGTGCTTTGGTGCCGGCCGAGGCCCGGCTCTTTTTCCAAAATTCGAATCTCGGCCTGTGGGGCGAGCTGCGCCAGCTCGAGGGCCGTGCCCATCCCGACCAGTCCGCCGCCGATGATGGCATATTTCATGGGAGGAGATGAGCGGACCCGAACAGCGTGCCAGCCAAGGCGAGATCAGGCGGTTGAAATGAGGTGGAACCGGGGCAACGGGCTCGGAACAGATCGCGTCCGGTAGGGGCCGTTGCCCCCAACGGCCCTTGGATCGGATCGCCAACGGGGACGGGCGGTTGAGGGCAACCGCCCCTACCAGAAGAGCAAGCTCGCAGGAAGATCGGCTTCTTCGGCATAAGTTCACCCAAACCGGGTGCTAGGTTTTTCTCAACCAGAACGAAACTCCGCCGGCGGCGATCTGCGCGAGCTCCGCGGGCAGCAGCTTTTGCTCGCTCACGTAGGCGACGGGCATGAACAACTCGGTGCCCTGATGCCCGCCGAGCAGATAAGCGGCGAGCAGGTATTGTTCGGAGTAGAACCGGTTGTTCCAATAGTCGGGATAGTCGCGCGGCAGGAAGATGTCGTGGATCTGGATCAGGACTCCGGGCTGGAGATACGGAATGACGTCCAGAAAAACCGTCATCACGTCGGAGTTGGTGAACACCCGGTGCGAGCTGTCGATGAAAAGCACGTCGTCTTTTTCCAGCTGGCTGAAGACCGTCAGATCGGTGTTTTCAAAGGGTTCGCGGATGACCTGGTCGCACAATGCGTCGATTTCCGCGCGAGGGTGGGGATCGATCGAGGTGATTTTCGTGCCCGGCGAATGGGTGCGTTTGGCGGCCGCGGCGAAGGTCGTCGAGTAGCCGCTGCCGATCTCCATGAACCGCTTGGGTCGATGGGTCGCGACCACCGCGTAGGCCATGATGGCGTCCAGTCCCTCAAACCAGCCGTTTTGCCACTGTAGCGTGCGGTCGGAGCGCAACGCCGGCGCCAGCGGCAGATAGCTGTTGAGCCGTTCGACAAACTCGTCGCGGTGGGCGGCAAACAGGCGGTCGAGACCGGCGTGGGGCTTGTCCGTCCAGTGCGGCTTGGGGGTGACCGGATAGTCGATGTTGATCCGCATGCCGCCGCTGCTGACTTCGGTCAGCGCACCGCGAATGATGTTTTGCAGCCTGGCGTCGACGGCAGGGCGGGCTTCCGGCGGGCAGTCGATATTGATGGTGTAGTTAAAGGCCTGGGGCATGAGGAGAAATCAGGGTCAACGGATCATTTGCGCGGGTGTACCGGCGCGGTCAGCGGAGCAACGCCGCCGGGCGCGGATCGGCCGGCGCCAGCTTCTGTGCGACCGTCGCGGCCTCGCGGGCCAGGTCGGTGGAGCCGACGGCCTGCGCCAGTTCGGCGAGCATCAGCCAGCCTTCCAGTTTGGATTCGTCGAGGCGCAGACCGGCTTCGAGCGCCTCCAGCGCCTGTTTCGTCTGGCCGACAGCACGCAGGGCCGAGGCCAGATCCAGCCAGAGGCCGGCGTCTTTTTCCCGTCCCTGCAAAGCTGACAACAAATAGGCGACGGCCCGGTCGGCGCGGCCGGCGTCGAGCAGAACGCGACCGTGGACGTGACGGGCGGCGGGATCGGCCGGGGCGCGGCGCAGGGTGGTGCGCGCCCAGGCCGGAGTGCCGGCGGCAGCATCGGTGGCATCGGTGTCGGCGCCGACCCGCAACGGGGCCGGGTTGGCGTGGAAAGCTTCCCGACCGGCCAAGGCCAGTTCGTCGAAGGCGGTTTCGACCAGATCGCCGAAGGCTTCGCTCGCGGCGAGCGGGTCGAGGAAAAGCGGACGCTGCTCCATGCGCGCGCCGATGCGGACGCGACAGGCGGCGCGGTGGATGGGGTCGGTGGCGAAGCGAGTGGCGATCGCGAGGTAGCCGGCTTCGTCCGTGGCGATGAGTTCGGGCAGCTCGAGCGAGCGGAGCAGGGCCGCGCCCATGCGCGAGCGGAACGGTTCGCCTTCCCATACGACCACGGGCAGGCCGAGTTCGAGCGGGTCGACGAGCGAGTTCACGCCGCCGAAGGGAAAGGTGTCGAGGTAGACATCGCCCAGGCTGAGCAGGGTCTTGACGTCGGTGCGCGACGGGAACCGCCGGGTCGAGACCGCCAGGCGCGCCGGGTCGACCCCGTGTTCCGCGAGGACGCGTCCGAATTCGGCCCGGAAACGCGCGATCGGGTAGCTCGACGACCAGTTGGGATTGAACGGGTGCACGAGCAGGTGCGAGCCCGGCACTGCCGCGAGCAGGCGCGCCCAGGCGTGCTGCATCTCCGGGATGATCTTGTAGTAGTTGGCGGCGGAAACGAAAACGAGCGCGTCGGGCGGCAGGCCGAAATCGGCGCGGGTGCAGGGAACCTGCGGCGCCTGGCGGTCGGCCTCGTAATTGAAGGCGTGGGCGGGTCCGGGAAGGAGCGCGAGGCGTTCGGTGAAATGGGCCGGGGCGCCGGCGGATTCCGTAAGCGTGCCCGACACGTAGAGATCGACCTCGGGCAGGCCCGAGGTGATGCAGGAGGAGTTGTTGACCAGCTGCAGCGGAGCCACCCGGTGCAGCGCGAGGCGCGTGACCTCGTTGCATACGGCGGTGACGTTTGTGCCGAAAACCACGACATCAAGCGCCGCCGCGCGGAGCGTGGCGAGCTGGGCATCCAGCTCCGCGGACAACAGGAAGAAATTGGCGGCATGCTGACGGCAATAGGCCTCGAGCGGGCTGTCGCCGGATTGAAGGGCAAAGAGCACCACCTCGAAACGCTCGGGGTCGAGCTGTTCGAAAGTCGGCAGCGTGGTGTAGGTCTCGGTTTGCGGTCCGAAATGGCGGTTCACGATGCCGACGCGCAGCCGGCGGCCGGCGCGCGGAGTGAGAGCCGGCTCGTAGAAGTCTTCCGGCAGACGCCAGGCATACTCGAGCAAGCGGCCGCGTAATTCGGCGTGGCGGCGCAGGCTTCCGTTGGAAAAATAGAGGGGAATGGCCGAGGAGGCGCGCGAGTAGGCACTGAGCACTTCCGTTTCGGCGTCGACGCCGGGGGCGCGTTTCATCCAGCGCACGAGTTCCTCGAGCCGTTGCAAAGTGAAGGCGGCGTAGGTTTCGGCGTCGCCGACGAGGCTGAAACCCTGCGGCGCGGCGAAGAGCCAGCCGACATAGTCGCCGCGCAGAAAATCCGCCACGGTCATGAGCAGCGGAGCGTCCGGCCATTGCCAGGCCGGGACCAGGAGCATGCCCGCCAAAAGTCCCGGCCAACCCTTGCGGGCCAGGCGGTCGGCGAGTGCGACGTCGTCGGCCGCCGCGGGCCGGTCGTGGGCGCCGGAGGCGGACAGGTCGCGGATGAGCTCCCGGGCGGCAGAGACACGAGGGTCGTCGGGCTGCTGGCGCCACAGTTGGGCAATGACGGCGCTGGCGTCGCGCATCGCCGCGTGCAATTCGTCAAACTTGGCTTCTGCCGAGGGCTCCGCCTGCCACGCGGCGAGGGTCAGCCGCACGGGCAGGAAAAAGGCCATTCCGCCGGTCCCTCCGGCTTCTTCCTCCTTGGTGGATTCTGCTGACAGGGAGGCCGAAGAGTGGGGAAGAAGGGCGGCAGTCGACATGGTGGCGCTATTTCAGCACTTTACAGGCCACCTCTCTTTTGAATAACGCAAGATGTTGATAATTAGCATAAAGCGAAGAGTTTTTCTGGCCTTCGGGACTTGCTGCAGTCCCCTCGGAGGTCGTTGGCGGATTTTCGGGAAAATATTTCCTCATGGTGTTTGGGTGAAGCGATATCTCGTTGCGCGGCGCCCGGCCGACGTGGCGCTTCGCGGTCCCGGTGCTATCTTCCGGCGGAAATTTTTTTGTAAAAGGCTCAAGCGGGAAGCCGATTGGCCGTTGGATGGGGAGTAATCGCGTGAACACCGAGGACACCACTGTGCACGCCCGGAGACGGGTGCGCGTCTGCGCTTTCAGCACCTGGGCGCAGGGGCTGGAGGAGGCGACTGCCTATTTGCGACGCCTGCCGTCGCTCGACCTCGCTCCGTTTGTGACGCGGCCCGGCGATCCGGCGCTGATGCGGATGGCGCGGCTTGATTGCGACTGGTACGGGGAAAATGTCCGCTGTTTCGCTCATCTGCAGCACGAGGACGTCGAATTTCTTCCCGCGTGGGTGACCGGGGCGGCCGGGCTGCTCGAACTGGCCCGGCAGTCGGCGGAACCGGGGGTGGAGCACTGGTTCCTGACCACGGGACAGCAACCGCAGTCGCTCGGAGCGGCGGCGGGGCGGGCCTTTGCGCTGCTGCGGCACCTCGGGGTCCGCCATCTGTACTATGCGTTCGACGAGGCGAGCCGGACGATGCCATGTTTCGACCAGATTGCGCCCCATCTCGACGTGTTGATCCACGACGAGTCGCCGTTGGAGCCGGGCGGACGGGCGCTGCTGCCGCGGCATGGCCGGACGATCCACCGGAGCTGGGTGGCCAATTTTCTGCCGGCGTCGGTGCCGTTCAACGAGGCGCCCGAGCGAAAAATTCTTTTTCTCGGCTCGCAACTCGGGCTGACCCCGCACCGCCAGCGACAGATCGATTTTCTGCGCGCGCGATTCCAGGACCGTTTCGTGGCGAGTTGCGATCACTCGGTCGCGGTGGCAGACCGTTCGGCTTTGAACCGTTACGCCGTCGGCTTCTGTCCCGAGGGTCGCAAGTTTGCGACACCCGCAATGGCGGCGGCGCACACTGACCGGCCCTTCTGGTCGGGCTGCCTCGGTCTCGTGCCGGTCTCGGAGGACTCGCGCGCCGGCGGGCGGCTGGAAGAGCTGCATCGCACCGGCCTCGTCGTGCGGTATGCGCACGGCGATCTCGAGGCTCTCGCGCGGGCGTGCGAGCGGGCGCTGGAGCTGACGACGGCGGAGCGGCGCCGGATCTACGACCATTTCAACCGGTGCGAAACCGTGGGTGCGGTGGTCGCGGCGCAGATCGCCGCGGCGGGGACACAATCGTCTATTTTGCCCGCACCGCGCGCCACCTGCGCAGCGTAAGGCGCAAGGACCGACGGAATCCTCGGCCGAAGGTTGAACCAAAGGTGGGTGGTAGGGGCGGTTGAGGGCCCCGGACCCCGGCCCAAATGCCCGGCGAGCGGTTGTCTCCGGTGAGCCACGCTCGCTCACTCGGGACCGACCCTCACACGGATTTCAACTTGTCCAGCGCGTCCTGGAGTTCGTCGGCGAGATGGTCGAGGACGCCGATATATTCGCGCAGCAGCAGGAGCAGTTCCCGTTGTCGTTCCAGCTCGGCCGGCGACGGGTTTTTCAGGGCCTCGAGCGCCCGGAACTCGAAAAACGCCTTGATCGCGGCGTTCTCGATCTCGCTGTAGGAACGCACGGATTCGCGCATGTCGGCGTAGTTGAAGACCTCGGTCGGCGGCATGTGGCCGAGGGCACCCGTCGAGAGGGCGGCGTCCCAACTGGTGCTCCGGAAAAAATAGAATCCCGGGGTCAACGGCTGCTTGCGCGTGGCGGCGGTGATGCCCGCAGGATCGTCCAGCGCGAGGTCGATCGCCCGGCGCACCGCCGCAAGGCTGTCCTTTTCTTTGCTCAGGTGCTGGCGGTTCGCCTGCACATCGAGACGGAAATTTTCGCGCGCTTCCCTCACGACCTGGCGCTCGTGGAATTTTTCCTTGGTGCTTTCGAACCAGAGCGCGATCAGAATGCCGACGGTCACCACGAGGATGTGGCCGAAAAACTCTTTCAGGGATTTCAGCGGATGGCTGGGGGCGTGTATTTCCATGGGGAGCAGTGGTGTCAGGAAGGCTTGGCAGAGGTGGAGCGCGCCGTCAAAGAAGGACTGGCAGGATGGGCGCAGCAGCCTGGCGCGTTCCTGCGGCGCGTTCAGCGAAGACGGGCAAGGCCCCGGGCCGGTTGGACGAGCAGCAAGGTGACGAGCAAAGAAAGGCCGGTCAGGGCGAGGGCCAGAGCGAACCACGGGTCGGAGACCAGATCTGCGCCGATGGCGGCTTCCGCGCGGGCGACAGCGGCGAGACCGGACAAAGAGGCGCCGTTGAGCAGCGCGACAACCAACCCGGCGCCAGCGCCGGCCGCGCCGATCGCAAGCGGGGCAAACCGATTGTACCAGGTGTGTGCGGGCGGCGGCAGCGCGGTCAGCACCCTTCCGGAAAATCCGTCGTCCGGCAAAGCGGGCGAGCTGGCGCGGAGCCACGCGGCCAGTGGCGCATCCTCATCCAGCGGTGGGTTCAGGTCAGTGGGTTCCATGCAGAAAGAAGGTGGCGGAGTTTGTCTTTGCCCCGGGCGAGGTGGGTTTTCACGGTGCCGAGCGGCCAGTCAAGCAGCGCGGCAATTTCGCCATGGGACAGGCCTTGCGTGAAACCGAGATGCAGGGCGAGGCGTTCGTCTTCGGAGAGATGTCCCATCGCGGCGCCCAGATCCTGGCGCAGATCGGACCCGCGTGCCCCGGCCGGCACGGATTGTCCTTCGGCTTCGGCCTCCGCCAGCGGGACGTGGTTGTGCTGGCGCCGGCGGGCGTTGCGGTGAAGATTGTGGGCGATGCCCAGCAGCCAGGTGGAAAAGCTGGCGCTACCGCGGAAGCCCGCGAGGCTGCGATAGGCCCGAACGAAGGTGTCCTGGGCCAGATCGTCGGCCAACGCGGAGTCGCCGCGGGTCAGATGGCGGAGGAAATTTCGCACGGCGGACTGGTGGCGGCGGACCAGGTTGCCGAACGCCGCCCGGTCGTCAGCGACAATGACGCGGGCAATGAGATCGGCATCAGAGGGGGTCACGACCGGGGCGGCGGGTCACCTTAGCGACCGGCGTCGCGGCCCATGAGGCCCTCGATTCCGGCGGCCAGGAGCAGGGCGAGGCCGATGAAGCCGGGAATGGCGGCGAAATAAGCTGTTGGCCGGGAGATCTGGGCTAGGGCGATGAACAAGCCGGCGCCGACGGCCAGGTTGATCAGCCCGCCGAGCAGGTAGCCGCGGATGCGGCCGGCGCGGATCTGCCGGGCCGCGTCAGCCCCGGCCGGGGCGGCGCCAGGCGGCCGGCCGTCGCCGGGAGACAGAGGAATCGGCTGGCCTTTTTCGAGGGCGATCCGGGCCGTTTCGTGCCAGAGAACCTGGCGGCGGTGGTGGAAGAACATGCCGAGACCGCCGCTAAGCAGGCTGAGGCCCATGCCAGTGAGGACCATGATGAGGGCGAAGTCAGTGCCGGTGACGGCGAGGGGAGGAAGGAGGAAGTGCATCATTGAGTGACTGGGTACATCGGTGAGTGTCGCGCGGGCGGCGATTGGATTCAAAAACATCGCAGGCGACCTGGCAACCTCCGCTTTCGGCCCGTCCCTGTTCCGGGGTGGAGACGCAAAAAGACCCCGGGGTGGGACCGGGGTCTTTCTGACGGATAGAGACTGTGGCCCCTGCCGTCTGGATTGTTCAGGGGTTGGCTCCGGTCCGCTCTTGCCCGGCCGCCCTTGCGGGCGACCGGGGGGTTGAGCGAATCAGAACAACCACTGGATCAAGCCGGATCAGCCGAGGAGTTTCAGAGCGATCTGTGAGCTCTGATTGGCCTGGGCCAGCATGGCCGTACCAGACTGAACCAAGACGTTCCAGCGGGCGAGCTGGGTCGACTCGGCAGCCACGTCCACATCGGAGATGCGGCTGGTGGCGGCCTGGAGGTTGGTCTGGTTGACCGTCAACACCTGCGAGGCGAAGTTCAAGCGGCTCTGCTCGGCACCGTTGGTGGCGCGCATGGTCGCAACATTCTGGATCGCGGTGGTGATGTTGGCCAGCGAGGGGCTGGCCAGGGTGGCGACGCTGGAACCCGTGAGGGCGCCGACGCCGGAACCGGTGCTGGTGAGGTCGGCGCCGCTGATGGTGACCGTCTGCGTGCCGTCCTGCGAAACGCTGACCGAGGTCGACGTGGAACCGAACAGCGCGACGCCGTTAAACGATTCCGCACCGAGTGAGGTCAGTTCCCCCTGGAGCTGCGTGAACTCGGCATCGTAGTTGGCGAGGTCGTTCGCGTTCTTGGTCGGGTCGGAGTACAGGGTCTTGAGCTGGCTGATGCGGTTGAGCACCGAGCCGGCGACGGACAGTACGCCGTCCTGGGTTTGCAGCAGGGAGGTCGCATCGCCGATGTTGCTGAGAGCCGCACCGGAACGAGCCGCGGCGGCATTCAGTTTCATCGAGACGGCGAGACCGCCGGCATCATCCGACGGGTTGACGATCTTGGAACCGCTGGAGAGCCGGTTGAGGCTCGTCTGCAGCATGGAGTTCGAATAGGCGAGATTGTTGGCAGCAATCGTCGCCGAGTAGTTTGTATTAATCACGACTGACATGGTATCTATCCTTGATTTTCGCGACCTTCCGTCGTCGCCACGGATCCGGATTTGCGGCGCCGGATCGCGCCGTCTGGGGCAGGTGCCTCAAGAGGAATAGCGCGCCGCAAAACGCGCCAAAGGGGAAAAAGAACCCATATAGACAACCTTGACTGAACTGAGCACGCGGCGGAGCCAGGGGACTAGTCCGGCTCCGCCCGCGGAAGGACTTACTGCAGGAGCTTCAGAGCGATCTGTGAGCTCTGATTGGCCTGCGACAGCATCGCGGTACCGGACTGGACGAGGACGTTCCAGCGGGCGAGCTGCGTCGACTCGGCGGCGACGTCCACATCGGAGATGCGGCTGGTGGCGGCCTGGAGGTTGGTCTGGTTGACCG
>CAYZGG010000009.1:0-4618 GCA_964477955.1 uncultured Opitutaceae bacterium | reverse complement strand
GCGAGGCGAAGTTCAAGCGGCTCTGCTCGGCACCGTTGGTGGCGCGCATGGTCGCGACGTTCTGGATCGCGGTGGTGATATTGGCCAGGGTGGGGTTGGCCAGCGTGGTGACGCTGGAACCCGTGAGGGCGCCGATACCGGAACCGGTGCTGGTGAGGTCGGCGCCGGTGATGGTGACGAACTGGGTGCCGTCCTGCGAGACGCCGACGGTGACGGAGGTGGAGCCGAACAGCGCGACGCCGTTGAACGATTCCGCTCCGAGCGAGCTGAGTTCCCCCTGGAGCTGGGTGAATTCGGCGTCGTAGTTGGCGAGGTCGTTCGCGTTCTTGGTCGGATCCGCGTACAGCGTCTTGAGCTGGCTGATGCGGTTGAGCACGGCACCGGTCACGGACAGCACGCCATCCTGCGTTTGCAGGAGGGAAGTGGCGTCGCCGATATTGCTGAGGGCTGCACCGGACCGGCTGGCGGCCGCGGACAGTTTCATGGAGACCGCCAGGCCACCGGCATCATCCGATGGATTGACAATCTTGGAACCGCTGGAGAGCCGGTTGAGGCTCGTCTGCAGCATCTGGTTCGAGTTAGCGAGGTTGTTCGCCGCGACGATCGCGGAGAAGTTGGTATTGATGACGACTGACATGGGTATCTTCCTTGATTTTGGTTTGCGACGTCCGTGTCGCATTCGGCTCCGGGTGGTTCGGTCCTGGAGCGGGCCGGCCTTGAGTTTCTGATTCGCGGCAAGTGAAGTATCGGCGCGCTTGACGAAAACATTTAGAAGATTGGCATGGATATTTATTTTCGGCTCTCCGGCGGCGGTCGCCGGCGCGGGCGATTACGCTGTGAAATGTCCCGGTGCCGGCCGCTGACAAACGAGGGAAAATCTCGCGGGGGCGGCTAAACTCCGTCCGGAGTGTGCCGATGTGGCTGGCGGACCATTGTCCATCCACCCACGCCCACCATGTCCGGCATCCAAATTTCAGGCCTCGTCCAAAACTCCGCCTTCGACTGGAAATCCGTGGTCGATCAGCTGATCGCCGCCGACAGCATTCCGGTCACCACCCTGCAGAAGAGCCAGACGACCAACACCAGCCAGATCACCGCGCTCACCTCGCTGCAGACCGATCTGACCAACCTGCAGGGATCGTTGCAGAATCTTCGCAGCGGCGATCTGTTTTCCGCCCGGACGGTCAGTTCGGACAATGCGAATTCAACCTGGCAGTCCACCTCCGCCAACGGCGCGACCCTCGGCGCCTATACCTTCGCGATCGGCCAGCTCGCGACCCAGGCGCAGACCCAGGGCGCCACGCCCATCAGTGCGGGCCTCAACGCGACCAGCAATGTTTCCGCCTTGACGGTCGCCAACCTCAACGTCGCGACTCCGGTCACCGCCGGCACGTTCACGGTGAACGGCCAGCAGATCACCGTGGCGACGACCGACACGCTGCAGACGGTCTTCAGCAACATTGCCGCGGCCACGGGCGGTGACGTCACCGCCGGCTACGATCCCACGTCCGACAAGGTGACGCTGACGAGCGGCAGCGGGAAGGAGGTGCTGTTGGGCGCCAACAACGACACGAGCAATTTTCTCTCGGTGATGAAACTCGCCAACAATGCCTCGCCCTCGACGAGCAGCACCGCCGCTCTCGGCTCGGTCGTGCTGGCTTCGTCGATCGCCACCGCGAACCTCAAGACGCCCTTGACCGGCCTGGACTCGTCGGGGAACGGGTCGCTCACGATCAACGGGGTGACGATCAATTACAACGCCAACACCGACAGCGTGAGCACCCTGCTCGGCCGGATCAACAATTCCAGCGCGGGCGTGACGGCATCGTACGACGCGGCCAACAACAAGTTTTCGATCATCAACAACAACACGGGTGACATTGGCATGGGGCTGGCGGACACCTCCGGGAACGTGCTGGCGGCGCTCGGGCTGACCTCGGCGGCGGGGGGCACCTTCGCCCACGGCAAGAACGCCCAGTTCACCGTGAACAACGGGCCGATGATCACGAGCACCAGCAACACCCTCGACAGTGCGGTGACGGGCATCACTGGATTCAGCCTGACGGTGAACAGCCAGACGACCGAAACGCTGCAGATCCAGAGCAACACGGCCTCGATGCAGAGCGCGATCCAGGATTTGATCACCAAATTCAACACGCTGCAAACGGACCTTCAGGCGGACACGCAAATCACGTCCACGGGCACGAGCACGACCACCTCGGTCCTGTCCAACGACGATGTCGTGGCGCCCTGGGCCAGCGATCTGCAGAATCTGGCCTTCGCCGCGGTGACGGGCGTGACCGGCACGATCCAGAGCCTGGACAACCTGGGCATCGATTTCACCGGCACCACGGGCCAGCTGTCGATCGCCGACACCACGAAACTGGCCAATGCCCTGTCCAACAATCCCCAGGATGTGCAAAATTTCTTCCTCACGGCGAACACCGGTTTCGTGTCGAAAATGTACGGTTATCTCGTCAAGGCCGTCGGCGACAACACATCCGACCAGGGCAGCCTGACGCAGGCCAACACCAAGCTGGGAACGCAGATCACGACCTTGCAGAACCGGCTGAGCGACGAGCGGACGCAGCTGACCAACGCCTTCATCGCGATGCTCGATGCGCAATCGACCGCGCAGAGCCAGAGCCAGACGCTCACCAATTCGTTTTTCAACAATAACAACAACAACAGCTCCTGCTGGGTGGCGCGGGCGGTCTACGGGGCCAACAATCCCCGCTGGCTGCTCTTCCGTCTCTGGCTCTGGTCGCGGGCGCCGGCATGGTTCCGCGGACTTTACCTCCGGTACGGCGAGAGCGCCGCGCCGTGGGTCGCCAAGCGGCCGGTGGTCAAGGCGATTCTCCGGCGCTGGATGGATGCGCGCATTGCGACCTTGCGCAAACCGTGAACCGCGGCAAGCTCGGCTTCATTCTCCTCCCGATGACCCGCTGTCACGCCATTCCCCGTCTCTTTCTCGGAGCCCGGGCGAATTTCTGGCGGGGTGCGGTCGTCGCGATGGTGTTCGGCCTGTGTGCCGGTTGCATGAGCAGCGGGCCGGCGATCACCGATTCGGCCCGCACGGGGCCCTTTTTCAAGCCGCGCAACTTCACCGGCGATCCGGTCCTGCCGGCGAATTTGCGGCGGGTGCTGGTGCTACCGGTCTACGGCGGCACGGTCGCGGAGCCCGAGTCGACCGCGGCGCTCGACGATATCGTCCGGTCCGCCTTGCAGAAGCAGGCCCGTTTCGAGGTGGTGCAGCTCACGCGCGAGGATTGCCGCCGGCGTTTCGGCACACCGGAGATTTCCTCGGTGGAGGCGCTCCCGCACGGGTTTCTGGAGGACCTCGGCCGGGCCTTTTCCGCCGACGCCGTGCTTTTTGTCGATCTGACCGAATACCAGCCCTACCGGCCGCTCAGCGTGGGGTTCCGGGCCAAGCTGGCGACGGTCCAGGAGGTGCGGCTGGTCTGGTCGTTTGACGAGACCTTTTCGGCGCGGGATCCGGCGGTGAAAAACAGTGTCCGTCATCATTCCATTCCCGACAGTCCCGCCGGTCCATCGGTGGACCAGACCTCGGCGGCGTTGGAAAGCCCGAGCCGTTTTACAACTTACGCTGCAGAGACCATGTTTTCAACTCTCCCGCCCCGCTGATTCGGTGAATACCTGGCTCATTTCCGGCTAAAGTCTCCGCGATTACTGACGATATGAGCTTAACAACCAACGGCGTTCCCTGTAGCCCCAGTCAGAGGCGGACCGTTTTACAAACGAAAGTCCATGATTAATTCCACGTCCTCTTCAGACCGCACCGTGCGTCCCGATGCTGTCGTGCCGACCCCACCCAAAATGGTGGTTCGCGCGACCAGCTCCGACCAGTTTTCCGCGGCGAATTCCGCGGCGCTGCGTTCGGCCTTGGCGAGTCAGCCGGAAATCCGCCCCGAAGTGGTGGCCCGTGGTCGCGCGCTGGCGGCGGATCCGACCTACCCGTCCAAAGACATTCTCAGTCAGGTCGGGCAGCAGATTTTGAACTCACCCGATCTGTCCACCGACACCGCCTGAGTTCCCGACCATGGTCGCCACCGACGGCGCGCGCGCCTACCGCGCCAATTCGATCCTGACGGCCAGTCCCGGTCAGTTGGTTTTGATGCTTTATGACGGGGCGTTGAAATCACTGGCCCAGGCGCGGGAGGCCTTTACCCGGCCCCGGGAGGATTTTCGCCGGATTGCGGTCATCAACCAGCATTTGCTCAAAGCCCAGCGGATCATCTCCGAGTTGCAGGGATCGCTCAAGATGGATGCCGGCGACGGGCAGTTTGCCCGCGAGATGCAGCGGCTTTACGACTACTACAACCGCCGCTTGCTCGAGGCCAATATGCAGAAGCAGGTCGAGCCCGTAATCGAGATCGAGCGGCTGCTGGGTGAGTTGCGCGATGCCTGGGCCGAAATGTTGCGCAAGGACGATGGCACGACCGTCGGAACCGGGCGAGGAGTCGGTTAAGCCATGGAAACGCCTCATCAGCGGGCCATCCGACTTCTGGCTGCCCTCGAGGAATTCGTGGGGCAGGAATCCAATCTGCTCCGGGGCCAGGATTTTGCGGGCGCCATTGCGATCCAGGCGCGCGCCACC
>CAYZGG010000008.1:0-72705 GCA_964477955.1 uncultured Opitutaceae bacterium | reverse complement strand
TTTATCTCGGCACCGGCCGCCGCAAGACCTCCACCGCCCGCGTGCGCCTCGTCGCTGGCACCGGCAAGTTCGCCGCCAACGGCCGCGACTTCGACGCCTATTTCAAGCACGAGAATTTTGCCCGCCGCGCCGCCGCTCCGCTGACGACCGTCGATGCCAAGGAAAAGTTCGACGTGATCGCCAACATCGCCGGCGGCGGCACCAGCGCCCAGGCCGGCGCGGTCGCGCACGGCATCGCCCGCGCGCTGCTGAAGTTCAACGCCGAGCTCCGCGTGACCTTGAAGAAGGCGGGCCACCTCACCCGCGATCCCCGTGAGAAAGAGCGCAAGAAGGCCGGCCAGCCCGGCGCCCGCAAGCGCTTCCAGTTCTCCAAGCGCTGAGCGCGCACCGCACGCTTTTTGTCAGACCTACGGGGTGCCGCGTGCACCCCGTTTTTATTTGCGCCTCGCATTTCCCCCCGCATTAACTCTCCCACCTCTTCCCAGATGAATGTCGGCATTGTCGGCGCGTCGGGCTACTCCGGCGAAGTTCTCGTCAAACTCCTCCTGGCGCATCCGCATGTCCGCCTCGCGGCGGTCACTTCGCGCCAGCACGCGGGCAAGCCGGTGTCGGCGATCATTCCCGCCCTCCGGGGCACGGCGGCCGAAAAACTGCATTTCATCGGATCCGACGCGGCCGAACTCGCCACCCGCTCCGATATCGAGCTGTGGTTTCTCGCCCTGCCACACGGGACGGCGGCGGATTTCGCGCGGGCGCTCGTGCCCGCCGGCCGCAAGGTCATCGACCTGAGCGCCGATTTCCGCGTGGCCGATCTCGCCACGTTTGAAAAATACTACGGCGCGCACCACGCCCCGGAGCTGCTGCCGCAGGCCCGCTTTGTCCTGCCCGAGCTGACCGATCCGAAGTGGAAGACGGAAATCAAGCTCGCTGCCGCCCCTGGCTGCTATCCGACCGGCGCGCTCGTCCCGCTGGTGCCGCTGCTCAAGGCCGGGCTCGTCGCCCGCGAGCACATCGTGATCAATTCCTTCAGCGGGGTCAGCGGCGCCGGCAAGAAGGCGGAGGAACAGTATCTTTTCGTCGAACGCGCCGAGAGCGCGAAAGCCTACGGCCTGACCAAGCACCGGCACCTCGCCGAAATCGAGGAACAGCTTTCGCTGGCGGCCGGGGCGAAAATCGTCGTGCAGTTCAATCCGCACCTCGCGCCGATGCGCCGGGGCATCGCGACCACGATCACCGTGCCCGCCGCCCCGGGGGCGACGCTCGACGCGGTCCTGGCCGCCTGGCGCATTGCCTACGCGGGCCGGCCCTTCGTCTCGATTCTGCCGGCCGGCGACACCCCCGACACGGCCTACACGGTCGGCACGAACCGCATCGATCTTGCGGCGGTGCACGATGGGCGCACGGGCAACTTCGTCCTCACCTCCGCCGAGGACAATCTGGTCAAGGGCGCCAGCGGGCAGGCCGTACAGATCATGAACCTTTGGTGCGGTTTTCCGGAAACGTCCGGACTGGTGTGATTTTCCACCCCCCGGCTTTTCCATGACCAAAATCACCGTCACTCCCGATTCCCCCGGTGTCACCGATGTGCCCGGTTTCGAGGCCGCGGGCATCGCCTGCGACATCCGGGAAAAAGACGACCTCAAGCGGCTGGATCTGGCGCTGGTTTATTCGCTGCGGCCCTGCACGGCGGCGGGGACTTTCACCACGAACGCCGTGAAGGCGGCGCCGGTGCTGCTCGACCAGAAAAATCTGGCGCTGGGCGGGCCCTTCCACGGCATCGTGGCCAACAGCGGCAATGCCAACGCCTGCACGGGCGCCGAGGGGCTGCGCGACGCGCAGGTCATGGCGCAGCGCGCCGCCGCCGGACTCAACCAGAAGCCCCCGGCGTTTTTCGTCTGTTCCACGGGGCGGATCGGGCAGCCGCTGCCGATGGACCGCGTGTCCAAGGGCGTCGATCAGGCGGTGAACGAACGGGGACGGACGGCCGCGCACGGGCTCCGGGCGGCCAGTGCAATCCTCACGTCCGACACCAAGCCCAAAACGGTCACCGTTTCCTTCAGCTACGACGGCAAGAAACATACCGTGGCGGGTTTTGCCAAGGGAGCGGGCATGATCCAGCCCAACATGGCCACCATGCTGGCCTTTCTGGCGACGGATTTTTCGGTACCGCGCAGTTTCCTGCAGAAAACGCTGTCCGAGGCCGTGGCCGGAAGTTTCAACGGCATCACCGTCGACGGCGACATGAGCACGAACGACACGGTGCTGATGCTCGCCAACGGGCACTCCGGCGTGAGCGTGGGCGACAAGAGTCCGCGCGAGCTGCGGGTGCTCTTCGCCGAGGCGGTGTGGAAGGCGTGTGAAGTCCTCGCGGACAAGATCGTATCCGACGGCGAAAAGATCACCAAGGTGGTCGAAGTGAAGGTGCTGGGTGCGGCGTCGGCCGAGGATGCGCAGAAAGTTGCCCGGGCCATCGGCAATTCCCTGCTGGTGAAATCCTCCTGGTATGGCGGCGATCCGAACTGGGGGCGCCTGGCCGATGCGGCGGGCTATTCCGGCGCCAAGCTGGTGGAGGCGAAGCTGGACATTTTCTACAACGATATTCCCGCCATGCTCGCCGGGAAACCGCAGCCCGAACGCAAGCCCGAGTGGAAGGAAATCGTGAAGGCCCGCCGGTTCACGGTGATGCTGAACCTGCATCTGGGCAAGGCGGCCTACCGCCTGCTCGCGACCGACCTGACGGAAGGCTACGTGAACTACAACAAGAGCGAATGAGCGGGAGGCGGCGCGCAGCGCAGGGCACTCGATGAGGGCTTGGTCTGGTGGTAGGGGCGGTTGCCCTCAACCGTCCGCGCCGGCGAAATTTCGCGCTCGCGCATGGGCCGTTGGGGGGCAACGGCCCCTGCCTGTCGAAGCGGCTCGCGCGAAAATCGCGCCGACACGATTCTGTAACTCAATAATTCTTGCGCCCGCTCCGGCTTCGCTCTCAGAGTCTTCCCCCTTTCTTGCGCAGCGCGCCCGTGCCGACCGCACCCAACGCGTTCCGTCTTTTTAGCAACCCAGTCCCGCCTCCATGCTCACATTCAATAACAAGATCCTCTTCGTCGGTTACGGCGCGGTCGCCGAATGCACCCTGCCGATCCTTTTCAAGCACCTCAAGGTGCCGGCGAAAAACGTCACCGTGATGGATTTCGCGGACCGGGCCGAAAAGCTGAAGAAATGGACGTCCAAGGGCGTGCGTTTTGTACGCGACCGCGTCACGGAGGAGAATCTGGGCCGTCTGCTGGGCGAGCACGTCGGCCAGGGCGACCTGCTGATCGACCTCGCATGGAACATCGACGCGCTCGAAATCCTCCAGTGGTGCCGCGATCACGGGGTGATGTACATCAACACCTCCACGGAATTGTGGGACCCGTACGCCGCGGGCCCGAACCAGCACCCCACGGAAAAAACCCTCTACTGGCGCCACATGAACCTGCGCCGCCTGCTGTCCAAGTGGAAGACCAAGGGTCCGACCGCGGTCATCGAACACGGCGCCAACCCCGGACTCATCTCGCATTTCACCAAACAGGGCCTGATCGACATCGGCCAGAGCCTGATCGCCGACAAGAAATTCAAGGTGCGCAAGGCCGAGAAGGTCGGCCAGCTCATCGCGGAGCAGAAATTCAACCTGCTCGCGCAGGAACTCGGGGTGAAGGTCATCCATTGCAGCGAGCGCGACACGCAGATCACGGACCAGCCGAAGGAGGTCGACGAGTTCGTCAACACCTGGAGCATCGAGGGTTTTCGCGAGGAAGGCACGACCACCTCCGAGCTCGGCTGGGGCACGCATGAGAAGCAGCTGCCGGCGCTCGCCTACCGGCACAAGGAAGGTCCGCGCAATCAGATTTGTCTGGCGCGCATGGGCATCAACACCTGGGTCCGCTCCTGGGTGCCGGACTACACGATCCATGGCATGGTCGTCCGCCACGGCGAGGCCTTCACGATTTCCGACAAGCTCACCGTCTGGGAGAATGGCAAGGCCGTCTACCGTCCGACGATGCACTACGCGTACTGCCCGTGCGACGAGGCGATCGCGTCGCTGAACGAAATGCGCGGCTACAATTACCGCCTGAACGAGAACCAGCGGATCATGAACGACGAGATCACGGCCGGCGCCGACATTCTCGGCGCGCTCATCATGGGGCACGACTACAATTCCTGGTGGGTCGGCAGCAACCTCACGATCGAGGAATCGCGCCGCCTGGTGCCGCATCAGAACGCGACCACCATGCAGGTCGCCATTTCTGTCGTCGCGGCGGCCCTGTGGATGATGGAAAATCCGCTGGAAGGCGTGGTGGTGCCGGACGAACTGCCCCACGATTACGTGCTGCAGATCGCGAAGCCGTATCTCGGCCAGTGGATCTCCAAGCCGTCCGACTGGACCCCGCTCCAGCACGTCGACCGGACCTTCAAGGGCTTCAACAAGCCGGACCTCGATCTGCAGGATCCGTGGCAGTTCAAGAACTTCCTGCTCACGGAGCACTCGGTCTGAGCGCAGCGTCGAAATGATCACCCAGTCCCGTTTGCTGAAGCTGGCGAAGGAACACGGCACGCCGTTGTTCCTGATCGACCACGACGAGTTGCGGAAAAACTACCGGCAGTTCCGCCGGCACCTGCCGCGCGTGCAGGTCTACTTCGCGGTCAAGGCCAACTCCGACCCGGCCATCGTCCGCACCCTGTTCAAGGAGGGGGCGAGCTTCGACGTGGCCTCAATGCCGGAATTCAAGATCGTCTACGAAAACATCAAGCACCTGCCGGCCAAACAGCGGCAGGACTGGATTTGGGACAAGATCATCTACGCGAATCCGAACAAGCCCACCGACACGCTTGAGGAACTCAACCGCTACAAGCCCCTGGTCACCTTCGACAACCTCGAGGAGATCCACAAGATCAAGAGGCACGCGCCCAACGCCGGCCTCGTGCTGCGGCTGAAGGTGCCCAACACCGGCGCGATGGTGGAGCTTTCGTCGAAATTCGGCGCCGCGCCCGGGGAGGCCGCCGACCTCATCCTCGAGGCCGACCGCCAGGGCCTGGTGGTCGAGGGCATCAGCTTCCATGTCGGCAGCCAGACGACCAATTTCGAAAACTACGTGCAGGCGCTCAACCTCACGGCGAACGTTTTCCGCGAGGTGCAGGACCGCGGCTACCACAAGATGAACCTGGTGGACATCGGCGGCGGTTTCCCCGCGCCGTACGACGCCGCGGTGAAGCCCTTTCCCGAGCTGGCGAAGGTCATCAACAACGAGCTCGAGCGCCTGTTCCCGCATGACATCCAGATTCTCGCCGAACCGGGGCGTTTTCTCGTGGCCACGGCCGGCTACGCGGTTTCGCAGGTCATCGGCAAGGCGGTGCGCGAGGGCAAACCCTCTTATTACATCAACGACGGGGTCTATCATACCTATTCGGGCGTGATTTTCGATCACTGCAAATACCCCGTGAAAGCCTTCAAGAAGGGCGCGACGCAGCTCAGCGCGGTGTACGGCCCGACCTGCGACGCGCTCGACGTGGTGTCGATGGCGGAAAATCTGCCGGAGTTGGAGCGGGGCGATTTTGTCCACAGCGTGAACATCGGCGCCTACAGCCACGCCTCGGCCACCTATTTCAACGGCTTCCCGCCTGCGCGCGTGGTGCAGGTCAACGAGTAGATCGGACCCGGTGCGATGGACGTTCGCCGGGATGTGTGGGGGACAACAAATTTTCTAGCCTTGCGCACGCCGTGTGCTCTACTGGCCTTATCCCGCGCTGATCCGTGACCGCTCTGTTGCCAACCTCGCCTTCCTTCGCCCTGGTTTTTTTCCGGGCCGCAGCGGCCGGGACCATCTGAAGATTCCGTCGCGATGGACGTCTCGGAAATAACCGCCAAAGCCCGGGTCCTGCTCGAGGCCCTGCCCTATATCCAGGATTTCCGCGGCTCCACCTTTGTGGTGAAATACGGCGGCAGCTTCATGGACGATCCCGATCCCGCCGCGCGCATCCGCGTGGCCACGGACATCGCCTTTCTCGCCACCGTCGGCATCAACATCGTGGTCGTGCACGGCGGCGGCAAGGCCATCAGCCGGGCCATGGACGCCGCCGGGCTGCAGGCGAATTTTGTCAACGGACTCCGGGTCACGGATGCGGCGACCATTGCAATCGTCAAGAGGACGCTGGACGAGATCGTGAACAAGGACGTGTGCGACACGCTCGCTTCCGTGAAAGCCCGGCCGAAGGCTCTGCCTGGCGACACGGTGCTGGTTTGCAGCAAACTCGAGGTCGACGACGACGGCAATCCGTGCGACCTTGGCTATGTGGGCGACGTCACCGAGGTGAAGATCAAGCTGGTGAAAAAGGATATCGCGGACGGTTTCATGCCGGTGATTTCTCCGGTGGCGGAGGGCTACGACGGCAAGCCGTACAATGTGAACGCCGACACCGCGGCCGGGCGCATTGCCAGTGCGTTGCGTGCGCGCCGGCTCGTGTACATGAGCGACGTGCCCGGGCTCCTGGCCGACCCGAAGGATCCGAACTCGCTCATCTCGACGCTGAAGGTGGGCGAGGTGGAAGGTTTGAAAAAGAAAGGCGTGATTGACAAGGGGATGCGTCCGAAGGTGGGCAGCGCCGTCCGGGCCCTGCAGGAAGGCGTGCAGCGGGTGCATTTCATCGACGGCCGCATGCCGCACAGCCTGCTGCTGGAGATCTTCACCGACAAAGGTGTAGGCACGGAAATTGTGCTCGGCTGATCCGTCATTTGGGAATTTAGGAGTGCGGATTGCGGAATAGTTGTCTGAATCCATCTTTTCCCGGAAATCAGCATCCTGTCATCGTCCCTTCGCCCTCCCATGAATCCGCCGTCCATCGTTCGCACCAACACCGCCGAACTGTACGACGCGTATGTGATGAAGAACTACGCGCGCGCCCCGCTGACGCTGGTGCGCGGGCACGGCGTTTCAGTGTGGGACGACACGGGTCGGGAGTATCTGGATTTCACGTCGGGGGTGGCCGTGGCGGCGCTCGGGCACTGTCATCCGGTCTGGGTGGAGGCGATCCGCCGGCAGGCTGGGGAACTGATCCACGTCAGCAATCTTTTCCGCCACCCCAACCAGGGCGAGCTGGCGCGCCGTCTCGTGCAGCAGGCCGGGCCGGGTCGCGTGTTTTTCTGCAACAGCGGCGCCGAGGCCAACGAGGGCCTCATCAAGCTCGCGCGGCTGCATGGGGTCCGGAAATCCGGCGAAGAGGGCAAATGTTTCAAGATCATCTGCGCCCAGCAGGCCTTTCACGGCCGGACCTTCGGCGGCATGAGCGCCACGCCCCAGGAAAAGATCCAGAAGGGCTTCCGCCCGCTCGTGCCGGGCTTCGTGTTCGGCGAACTCAACAACCTGCCGAGCTTCGCCGATCTGGTCGACGAGGAGACCGCGGCCATTTTTGTGGAAACCATCCAGGGCGAGGGCGGGGTCACGCCCTGCACGGACGAATTTCTCTGGGGCCTGCGCCAGCTTTGCGACCGGCACAACCTGCTCCTGCTGCTCGACGAGGTGCAGTGCGGGATCGGGCGCACCGGAACCTTCTACGCCTTCCAGCGCTCCGGCATCCGCGCCGACGCCGTGGGCATGGCCAAGGGCATCGCCGGCGGCTACCCGATGGGCGCGATCTGGGCGGCCGAGAAACACGCCGACCTTTTCACTCCGGGCACGCATGGCTCGACCTTCGGCGGCACGCCGCTCGCCTGCGCGGCGGCGCTGGCGGTGCTCGACGTCATGGAGCGCGACCACCTGCTCGACAAGGTCCGCGACAACGGCGCGATCTGGAAAACCGCGCTGGAGCGGCTCGTCGGCGAATTTCCGCGGCAGGTCAAGGCAGTGACCGGTCGCGGTTACATGATCGGTCTCGTCCTGCACTCGGATCCGGCGCCCTACATCGCCGCGCTGCGCGAGGCCGGCCTGCTCGCGCCGTCTGCGGGGGGCAACACGATCCGCCTGCTCCCGCCGTTGATCGCCACGTCGGAGCATCTCAACCGGGCGACGGCGATCGTGCGCGGCGTGCTGAAAGCGAAGGACGGAGGATCTTCCACATGAGGCATTTTCTCAAGGAAACCGATTTTTCCGGTCGCGAGGTGGCGGAGATTTTCGCCCTGGCCCGCACCTTGAAGCGCCAACGCAAGCGCGGGCAGCACGCGAAGCTCCTTGCCGGGCAGACCTGGGCGATGATTTTTGCCAAGTCGAGCACCCGCACCCGGGTGTCGTTCGAAGTGGCGATCCACGAGCTCGGCGGCAATCCGCTTTTCCTCAACACCAACGACATTCAGATCGGCCGGGGTGAAACCATCTCCGACACGGCCAAAGTGCTCGCGCGTTTTGTGCACGGCCTGGTCGTGCGCACGTACGCCCAGTCCGATCTCGAGGAACTGGCGGAACATGGCGGTCTGCCCGTCATCAACGCCCTGACCGACTACCTCCATCCCTGCCAGATTTACGCCGATGCCTTCACCGCGGCCGAGCGCTGGGCCGGCCCGCGCGGGGATTTGCTGGCCGCGCTGCAGGGTCGAAAGATCGCATTCCTTGGGGACACGCGCTTCAACATGGCCAATTCCTGGATCCTCGGGGCCAATCTCTTCGGAATGCAGATTTCACTGGCCGGACCCAAGGGCCATGAACCCGGCGCTGCGGTCTGCGCCGAAGTGAGGAAATCAGGCGGGGAATTCCATTTCACCACCGATCCGTACGAAGCCGTCGACGGAGCCGACATCGTCTACACCGACGTCTGGACGAGCATGGGTCAGGAGAAGGAGGCTGCCGCGCGGCAACGCCGCCTGCTGCCTTACCAGGTGAACGGGAAGCTTTTCGCGGCGGCGAAAAAGGATGCGTTCTTCATGCACTGCCTGCCCGCCCACGCGGGCGAGGAAGTGACGCAGGAGGTCCTGGAAAATCCCCGTTGCATCATTTTCGACGAGGCCGAGAACCGGCTCCACGTCCAGAAGGCCATCCTCGCCACCCTGGCGCGGTCCGCCCGGAGGTAGGGCGCGCCCGCTGGGTGCGCCGAAGCTGGAAGCTACCAGGCGTTGAGCTGGGATCCCCGGGCAAGCTCCGAGGCGTTCCCGGCAAATAATTTCCATTTGTGGGAGCGAGCTTGCTCGCGCTGTCGAACGAGTCGCGAGCAAGCTCGCTCCCACGCTTTCACCCAAGCCGACCCAGGCTTCCGGGTCCTGGATCTACTCGAAATAAAAGGCCTTACTGTAAGGCCCGTCCGCACCGATTTTCCTTTTCCCTGCCTCCTGAAATCTTCAACACTGCGCGTTCAACATGAAAATCGTGCTCGCTTACTCGGGAGGACTGGACACCTCCGTGATCGTCAAATGGCTCAAGGCAACCTACGACGCCGAGATCATCACCTTCGCGGCGGACATCGGCCAGGAGGAGGAGCTGAAGGGGTTGCCGGCCAAGGCGCGCAAGACCGGGGCCACCCGGCATTATACGCTGGATCTGGTGGAGGAATTCGCCCGGGACTTCATCTATCCGATGATCCGGGCCAATGCGGTGTACGAGGGACAGTATTATCTGGGCACCTCGATCGCCCGCCCGCTGATCGCGAAGGCGCAGATCGAGATCGCGCGCAAGGAAAAGGCCGACACCGTCGCGCACGGCGCCACGGGCAAGGGCAACGACCAGTGCCGCTTCGAGCTCACCTACATGGCGCTCGCGCCGGATCTCAGCATCATCGCTCCGTGGAAGATCGAGAAATTCCGCGAACAGTTTCCCGGCCGCGCCGAGATGATCGCGTATTGCCAGGAGCACAAAATCCCCGTCGAAGCCTCGTTGAAGAAACCGTATTCGGTGGATCGCAACCTCCTCCACATTTCCTACGAGGCGGGCATTCTGGAGGACCCGTGGTTCGATCCGACCACGAAGGAAAACAAGGGCATGTTCAAACTCTCGGTCTCGCCCGAGGACGCGCCCGACAAGGCCGAGTACGTCGAGATCGATTTCGAAAAGGGCAACGCCGTCGCGATCAACGGCAGGAAGCTCCCGCCCGGCAAACTCCTCAAGGCGCTGAACCAGCTCGGCGGCAAGCACGGCATCGGCCGCGTGGACCTCGTGGAAAACCGCTTCGTCGGCATGAAATCGCGCGGCGTCTACGAGACCCCGGGCGGCACCATCCTCATGCAGGCGCACCGCCAGGTGGAATCGCTGACGCTCGACCGCGAAGTCCTGCAGCTGCGCGACAGCTTGATTCCGAAATATGCCCAGCTCGTGTACAACGGCTTCTGGTTCGCCCCTGAGCGCGAGGCGCTGCAGGCGCTCGTCGACGAGAGCCAGCGGTTCGTCACCGGCACCGTCCGGCTGAAGCTCTACAAGGGCAACATCATCACCTGCGGTCGCAAGTCGAAGTACTCGATGTACGACGACAAGATCGCATCGATGGAAGGCGTGAAGAGCTGGTACAACCAGAGCGACGCGACGGGCTTCATCCGCCTCAACGGCCTGCGCCTCCGTGCGCGCAACCTTTCCCAAGGCGGCCCTAAACTCTGAACCGACGCGGATGGTTGCCGCGAAGTAACCCCGGTAGGTGCGGGCTGGTCCCGCCACTTTTGTTGCGCGGCAAGCGCGCAACCCGCATTCGGTGGAATGCCTGCCCTTCCAGGTAGCGCAGGCTTCCAACCTGCTTCTTGAGCCGGCAGGCAAGGATGCGTGCGCTACGCCGGAATCGTCGGGCGGTCTGCCGCGTCGACCCGACCGAAACCGTTGTGCGGTCAGATCCGGGGTTTCTGCGGTTTGAAGATAATGCCGTTTTCCAAAGCCTGGAGACTGTCCGCGGCTCCGGCATGGGCGGGATTGAACTGCAGGCAGCGACGGAAGCTGTCCTTCGCCTCGGGAATGCGGCCGAGCTCGATCAAAGCGCAGCCGCGGTTGTTCAGCGCTTCCGGGTAGGCCGGGAAGATCGCGAGCGCGCGGTCATATTCCTGCAGCGCTTCGGCCGGGTGGTTGCGTGCGTCGAGGTAACAGCCGAGAAAATAATGCACCTTGGTGCTGCCCGGCGAAGTTTGCGCCAGCTTGGGATAGAAGGCGTCGGCGTCGTGCCAGTCTCGGTCGCGCACCGCGGTCCGGACGGCGAAGACCACTGCCAGGGCCGCCACCACGTATTCCGCCCGCGGCAGCCGGCGCAGCGCCTGCACCGCCAGCAAGCAGAGTCCGAGGCTGGGCAGAAACACCAGGCGCTCGCCCATCATTGTGCCGATCGGCATCACGAGGTTGGCCGCCGGCAGAAACAGCACCACCCAGAACGCGACTCCCAGCCGGCTGGCCGCGACTCGCCAGAAGAGCACGAGGACCAGCCCGGCCACAGCGAGGCCGGCCCAGGCCCTCGGATCCTGCAACCCCATGACCAGCGGAATTTCCTTGTAGGAGTAGTCGGCCGAAAGAGCGATCGGAACGGCCGACCGGGTGAGGTACAACACCTGCGTCCACAGGGCCGTCAGCAGTCGCGCGGGCAGGCCGACCAGGGACATGGGATTGTCGATGGGAGGAATGAAAACCGGGCCCTCCTTCACGGCGTTGCGGGCGAACAGGGCAAGGGCCACGACCGCTCCGGCGGCGAGGACGGTGAGCGCGATCCGGCGAAAATCGGGCCGGCGGTCCGGGCCCAGAAAGGGAAGCAGAACCGCCAGTCCCGCGAAAGCCGCGGCGCTTTCCTTGGAGAAGACCGCGAGAACATAGAGGATCAGTGCGGCCCAAAAAGAACCCCGCAGGTAGAGCAACAGAGCCCCGAGTCCGAACGCCGCCGCGAGCAATTCATTGCTCCCGATGATCGAGGCGACAACCTCGGTGTGGATCGGCAGGACGGCAAAAAACAGCGCGGCGAAAAAACCGGTGCGGAATCCGACGCGCAGCGCGACCAGCAAACGATAAACCTGGCAGACCACGATTGCGCCCAGAAGCAGGTTCAACGCGTGAAACGCCATCGGACTCCCTCCGGTTGTCGTCCACAGGAGGGTCCAGACGGTCTGGGCGACCGGTCGGTAGAGGGTGAGTCCGGGACGGTCCGGCCAGTAGCCGTGCGTCCAGGTTTCGGCGAGATGAGTGAGCGAATGCAGCCGGACGTTTTGAACAATGATCGGCAGGTCGTCATAGAGGAACGATCCGGTGAGGGTTCCGAGGTTGGGTGCCAGAAAAGCCGCGACGAGCCAGAGCCAGGCCCAACGCACGGGGACTAACTCCTCGGGTTTGACCGGTGGCGCTCCCGGGGGGACGGGTTTTCCCGCGGCGGGTTGACGACGGCGGTGTTTGCGACCGGCTTTCACTTTTCCCTCCTGAAAGGGGCCGGGTTTATGGGAGTTTCAGACGGCCTGGACACCGAAACACGGCATGCGAACAGGCGCTGGAGGTCAACCGCGACCTCGGCGCCCGGCGCAAGGATCACGCGTCGATGACCAAGCGATGGCAGTGCGGTGCCTCGCTCCGGGAACCAGCACACCCGATCAGCTAAGCGTAGCGGCCAGCCGACCCGCTGTCGGAATCCGGCTCCTGCCGGGGCTGGGGTTGGTCTTCCATTTCCTCGTACGCCTCGAGGGCGGAATCGAAAGTCTTGATCCGGCTGCGCTTGCCCGCTTCCGGCGCGCGTTTGGCGGCCCGGGCGGCGCGCATCCGCTCCAGTTGATCCTGATAGTCCGTGGCGGCGTTGGAATAACCGCTGATATGATGGGTATGCGACATGGCGCCTCCAACCACTTGGTATCGGCGGGAATCGGGGCGGCTTTAATTTATTTTCGCGGGCTCGACCCAAGTCCCGCCTGCGCAGGATGAAATACGAGCCACGACCTGAGCAGATCCAGGCCATGGAGTCTGATCCCCCGAGCAGCGCAGGCTTCCAGTCTGCTCCTTGACGGGCGGGCCAAGAAGCGGACGCTGCGGCCGGGAAGCGCTCCGAGAACCGAAACCCGGGGGTGAGGGCACTCCGCCCACAACGGGCAAACCCCTCCGTCGGATCATGCCGTGGAAATGGGGCGGAGCCAGACCTCCGTGGCCGGTTCTTTTTGTTTTTGCTCAACCACCCGGCCCCGGCCGAGCGAAAGGAAGCCCGAACGCCGGCAGCGGAGCCCAGACGGGGAATTTAGAACAACGACTTGGCGACCACGCCGACGGCGGTGATGGGGCCGGAGTCATTGAGGCCTTCCATGGCGCGATCGGCTTTCTTCAACGTGGCCTGGGCATCGAGATAGAGACCATCGTCGTTGAGCAGCTTGCCCAGCGTGCCTTCGCCCTTGGCGATTTTGTCGGACACGCTGCGGACGTTGCTGACGGTGACCTTGAGATTGTCGGCGGTGGCCTGGTCGTAGAGCAGGGTGCCGAGTGTGCCCTTGCCGCTTTTCACATCGGTCATGATGCCCTGCGCATTGCTGACAAAGGTGCGGGCGTCGGCGGCGGCGCTTTTGATCTCGGCGACGGAGGCCAGCAGCTCATCATAGAGCTTGGGGTCGTTGACAATGCGGCCGAGAGTGCCGTCGCCGCTTTTGATCTTCGCGGTGATGTCCTGCAGGTTGGCCACGGTTTCGGTGAGTTTCGGACCGTTGTCGGTCACGAGCTTGTCGAGCTTGTTGAAGAGCGTGCCCGTGCCGCTATCGCCGCCGAGGGCCTTGCCGATGTTGTCGGCCACACCCTCCAGTTTGGCCCCGAGCGCGCCGAGCTGGGCGATGACCTCGTTCATGTCGACGGTGTTCTTGGTCTTCAACAGGTCGCCGTCCCGCAGCATGACGGAGGCTTGGCCGAAACTCACGGCCAGGTGCTGGCTGCCGAGCAGGCTGGAGGTTTCGATGCTGGCGACGGCATCGTTGGGAATCTGCGCGGAGGGGTCGATGGTCAGCACCGCTTCGACGTGGTCGCGGCCGAGGCGGGTGGCGCTCACCGAGCCGATCTTGACGCCGGCCATCAGCACCTCGTCGCCGGTCTTGAGTCCCTTGAGGTTGGCGAAGGGCGCCACGAGGGTGTAGCCCTTCTGCTTGAAGATCTGGCCGCCGTTGAGCGATTCGAAGGTGATCCAGGCAAGCGCGAGACCGAGGAGAAAGAAAAGGCCCACGCGGACAGTTTGCAATTTATTATTCATGGGAGTGTTCCAGTTGTTTGAAACGGGGATTCTTGAGGTCGAAGACCGGGGAAAGAAAGTTGGCGATGGCCGGGTCGGCCGGTTTCTGGAAATCGGCGGCCGTGCCGGTGGCGCGGACCTGGCCTTCCATGATGATGGCGATGCGGTCGGCGATGTTGAGGGCGAGATCGCGGTCGTGGGTGACGACGATGCTGGTGACGGCGGTCTGCTGGCGCAGGGTGGCGATGATCTCGCTGATGGTGGCGGCCATCACGGGATCGAGTTCCGAGGTGGGCTCATCGTAGAGGAAGAGCTGCGGTTCCATGACGAGGGCCCGGGCGATGGCGACGCGTTTTTTCATGCCGCCGGAGAGTTCGGAGGGAAATTTTTGCGCCGCCTTGTCCAGCGAAAGGATGGAAAGGGCGTGCATCACGCGTTCGCGGATGCCGGCCTCGTTGGTAAGCCGGTGCTCGCGCGGGTAGAGGGCGAGGTTGTCGTAGACGCTGAGCGAATTGAAGAGAGCCCCGGACTGGAAGACGAGGGCGAGATGCACTTTTTCCAGGATGGTGGGGTCCGAGGTGTCAAAATCGCCGATGTGCACCGTGCCGCTCGTGGGTTGTTCCAAGGCGGCAATGTGGCGCAGCAGGACGCTTTTGCCCGAACCGCTCGGGCCCATGACCACGAAGATTTCACCCGGCTTGATCTCGAGGTTGACGTCGCGCAGGACCGCGGTCTGACCGTATTTCTTGTTCAGCCCGGCGACAGTGACGCCGAAGGTTTTGCCGGCGGGTGGAGCAGAGGTTTGCGGGGAGGTCATGGGGGATCAGAGCAGGGCCTTGGTGACGAAGTAGTCGAGCACCAGGATCAGGATGAGGGAGGTGACGACCGCCCGGGTCACGGAAGCCCCGATTTCGCGCGGCCCGCCGCGGGTGCTGAGCCCGATATGGCAGCAAACCAGCACGACCACGAAGCCGAAAACCTCGGCCTTGAGCAGGCCGTCGGTGACGTCCTTCCATTCCATGTAGCGTTTCAGGACGGCGAAGTAGGTCTCGCTGTCGACGGAGATGAAATGGGTGTACTGGCAGACGAGGGCGCCGCCGTACCAGCCGCAGAGGTTGGCGATGAGGGCGAGGACCGGCATCATGACGACGATGGCGGCCAGGCGGGGCAGCACGAGCATGCGCTCGGGCGGGATGTTCATGGTCACCAGGGCGTCAACCTCCTGATAGACGGTCATTGAAGCCAGTTCGGCGGTGACGGCGGAGCCCACGCGTCCGGCGATCAAAATTGCGACCATCACCGGACCGAGCTCACGGGTCATGGAAAGCCCGACGAGCGAGCCGATGAACTGCTTGGCGCCGAAGTTCTCCATGCTGTAGCCGCTTTGCAGCGCCAGCACGCTGCCGATGAAAAAGCTGAGGATGGTGACAATGGGCAGAGACGAGTAGCCGATGAGGAAGCACTGCTCGATGAAACGGGCCGACTGGCGTGGCAGCGTCGGCGTGTATTTCAACGACCGCGCGAGCAGCTGCACGACGCTGCCGATGTGTGCGAGGATGGCGGTGAGTTGTTTCATGGCGGGGAGGCGGCGGAGGCCTTGTGATCGATCGCGGGGTGAAAGGCGAACCAGAAGAGCCGGCCGTGCGCCTCACCGGGGTCGCGGTGCCAGCCGAACGGTCCGAGATGGAATTCCTGCTCGCCGGGCGACCGCCGCCAGCTGACCAGGTTCCACAGGAGCGACTGGCGGGTGTCGCCGGGCGCGCTCTGCTCGTAGCGGTAAATCGCAAACAACGGGGTGTAGACTTGGCGCACGATTTGGTTGGCCGGGAAAAACACCTCGAACGGACTCAGCACCTGGATCTGGCGGCGGCCGGCGCCGTTGTCCCAAGCGCTGAACAGCGGCCAGAGGTGGCGTTTATAGGCCGGGGCTTCGCTGGGCCGGGCGGCGTGCCGCTGCTCGAGCGACGAATAGACGATGTAGAAAAACTGGTTTTGCTCCTGCGTGATGCCATCCTCGGTCCAACGGGCGTGGCGGAAAAGCGGCCACAACAGCCACGTTTTGTCGTAGCCCCGGATGATCGAATGCGTGTAGATGGGCCCGAAGCGGTTGACATAGGCTTCGTCGCCCCGGCCCTGCACGAGAAACGGCCAAAAGTAGCGCGTTTCGTCGTATTTTACCGGAGCGGTGAAGTGGGTGTAGCCGAAAAACGGCCAGACGTAGCTCTCGCCGAAATGCCCGGCGCCGCTGTCGCGCGAATAAAAGGGGAGGAAACCAAGTTTCACCTCGGGCTGTGCGGCGGAGAGGTGGGTCTCGTCCTTGAAGCCCAGCGGCCACAGCCAGAATTGCGTCCGATAATCGCCCGGGTGCTCCCGCCAGCCGTACAGCGGCCAGAATTCAAAGCCGTGGTGGCCCGCGCCGTTGATGACCCGGATGAACGGCCAGGGTGCGGAGGTGACCTGCTTCCCGCCCACGTCGGTGTTGAAATAGAGCGGGAAGGCATACCAGGTGAGCCGGTCCTTGCCGAAGCGCTCCTTGATCGTGCCAGCGATGGGGAAAAGGGCGTGGTAGCTGGTGGCGGGATCGCCGGTGTCGCGGGAGAAATAGAACGGCCAGAGGTCGAAGCCGCGGCGCTCCCGTTTGGCAGGCACGGTGTCGTGCGAAAAATTTATCAGGCGAAAAAAAGTGAACGACGATCCCGCGGCATCGCGCTGCCAGGTAAAAAACGGATAGAACAGGTAGTCCGAGCGAGCGCCGCCCGTATCGGTCTCAAGCCACAGCGGCCGGAACGCGCGCATTTCGCCACCGCCGGCGTCCGTCCGGTGCTCGAAAATCGGGCCGAGGACGTGCTGCGACTCGATCTGCCCGCTTCCGTTCTCCTCGGCGACGTAAAAAGGCCACGCATTGCGCTCGGCGGCCCACGAGGCGGCGCTGGCGGCCAGGGTCAGAACAGCCGCCAGCAGCGGCCGGACTGCAACCCGGTGGTTCATGTTTGGTCGAAAAGACGAGCCATTGCTTGGTGGGACAACGAAGCCGCTTGAGTGATGACGGAAAGCTGACAAAGGAGAGGAATAAATCCGGCCGGGCCGACAGTGCAAATGCTATGTTACAACCCCAATCAGCCCCAAGTGTTCCCTGGAGTTCTCTTCCGCCATGCGCATAACCGGCGGGAAAGCACGTGGCATTCCGTTGCTCCTGCCCAAAGGTGATGCGGTACGTCCGGCGACGGATGCGATGCGGCAGGCGGTGTTCTCGAGCATTGCCTCGCGGGTGGAGGGGGCGTGGTTTCTCGATTTGTTTGCCGGGAGCGGGGCGTACGGTCTGGAAGCCTTGAGCCGGGGGGCGGCGGGAGGCTGGTTTGTGGAAAAGAACGCCAAGACCGCCGCCTTTATCCGGCAGAACGTCGGAGCGGTGTGCAAAAGCCTTGGGCGCGGGACCCACGACCTGCAGGTGCTCGCACTCGACGCCACCCAGCCGCCGGCCGGCCTGAGCCCGTTGCCGGAACTGATTTTCATCGATCCGCCCTACGATACGATTGAAACGGTGGGGCCGGCGTTGCTGGCCCAGCTGGCGGAGCTGCTGGCGCCCGTGCCCGACCCGGTGGTGGCGTTCGAAATGCCCGGTGCGATCACCCTGACGCCCCCGGATTGGAAACTGGCGCGGCGTCTCGGCCAGGGCGCGCGCCAGCCGACGGTCTGCCTGTTTACAGCAAACCGCGCGCCGCCCGGATCAGGGTGAGCGCGGCCACGACCGCAGTCTCGGCGCGGAGCACGCGCGGACCGAGGTGGGCGAGCTGAAAGCCGTGGACGCGAAGCAGGGCCCGGTCGGCCGGGCCCCAACCGCGCTCCGGGCCGAGGGCCAGGAACACGGGAGTGTCACCGGCCAGCGGGCATTGGGAGAACGAGACGCTGGCCTCGTAGTTGTCGAGCGCGAGGCGGATTCCCCCGGCGGGTAGGCCGGCCAGCGTGACGGCGAGCAGGGCGCCGTGGGCGACGTCGGGCAACCGGGTGTCGAAGGCTTGTTCCGCGCCGGCCTGCACGTGTTGGCGCCACTCGTCTTCGCTCCAGAGGTGGCTTTGGGCGTAACTGCGCTCGCATTTCTCGGTGATGACGAAATGCATGGCCTCCACACCCAGGGTGGTGGCGTCACGGAGGATGTCGCGGGCGGTCTGCGGCCGGGGGAGGCCGAGGATGAGCGTGATGCGACTGGCGGGCGCAGGGTGGGCGTTCCAGATGAAGGAAAGGGTGAGGTCGTCGTCGTCGATGGCCTCGATCTTGCCGCGGCCGCGCGGGCCGTTGATCAGGCCGGCGTCGAAGGTTCCGCCGGCTGGCCGCTGCAACACGCCGAGCAGGTGCGCGGCGCGCGGGTCGTTCCGAGGGAGCGGGCGGTGGATTTCGTCCGGGGAAAACAGGATCAGGTTCAAGCCACCTCCAGTCCGGTGAGAAGATGGCCGCGAGTCACGGATAATTTTTCTTCTAGGCGCGATCCGGGTGTCGCCGCAGCTTGCCCGGCCTCGGCGGGGTTGATAGGTCTTTCCGCCGTGAAGGACCACAAGGGGCAACGGGCGAAGCCTGCCGATTCCGGGCCCGACGGCGCGACCGTGATTGTCATCGAAGATCACCGGTTGATGGCGGAGTTTTTCCTCCTGCATTGCGCGGCGATGCGCCTGAACGTTCTCGGGTGTTATCCGACCCTGGCGGCGGGGCTGGCTGCGGTGCGGGCGAAAAGGCCGGTCCTGGTTCTGCTGGATTTTTCCCTGCCGGACGGCAACGGGCTCGAAGCCGCCCGGGTGATGATGGCGGAGTTTCCCACCATGCGGATCATCGGCATTTCATCCCATCGCGACCCCTGGACCTTGCTGCAGGTGCAGCGGATGGGATTGCACGGTTTTGTCGACAAGCATGAGCAGCATCCCGAGGTTTTGACGCAGGCGATTCTCGCGGTGCTTGGCGGGCATATTTTCTACACGCCGGTGGTCAACGAAGCCACCGCCAGCCTGCGCCGGGATCCGCATGCTTTCATCCGGGTGCTCTCCGATTACGAGATGCACATCCTGTCGATGATCGGGGAATCGAAGTCCGACGAAGAGATCGCGGCGATCCTGAACATCAGCCCGGCCACCATGCAGTCGCGACGCCGGGACATCATGCGCAAACTCGACATTCATGCGACGCCGAAGCTGATTCACTTCGCGATCGTGAATGGGTTGACGCGCCCGGATCAGCTGGGTTGTCGTCCCAAATCCGAATCGAGGGTCAAGGCGGCGACGCCGGCGATGTAGAAAGCAGGGAATGGAATGACCGCAGGTCCGCGTGCGGACGCATTTTTATCGGAGAGCAGAAGAATTCACTGATATCGGCGGATTCTTTCGCGCAGGTCGGCGATGACGGCCTCAAGGCTGGCAGTGGCCGGCTCGGCGCAGACCCACAACCCTCTGGCGGAATCGGTCTCGATTTTACGCACCAGATCCGCCTCGGGCGTGGCCTGGAGCCAGGCCAGGCATCCGATCAACCGGTGGGCAGCGAGGGCAGCGCCGGGGTCGTGTCGGCGGACGGCGTCGATCAATGCCTGGTGCTCCTCCTCCAGCTCGTCGAGAAAGAGCATCAATTGCGTTTGCAGCGGACGGCCTTTCCGCGAGGCGAACAGCCGAAGGGTTTGCAGCGGGTCGTGGCGGGCGGAAGCGGAGGGCAAGGGTGCGGCAGGAGGGGGCAGCGGGCGACCGGCCGCCGTCGCGAGGACTGCCCGGATTTTTTCCAACGAGACGGGCTTCGTCAAAAAACCATTCATTCCCGCTTCCAAGCATTGGGTCATCACGGCCTCGGAGGCGGAGGCGGTGGTGGCAATGAGGAGCAGCTGCGGATCGAGGTGGGGCATGGCTCGGAGGAGACGGGCGACCTCGAGACCGCTTTTCCCCGGCAACCTGAGGTCAAGGAAGACGACATCGAAGTTCCCGTCCAGAACGGCGGCTTGGGCTTGATCGCTGTCGGGCGCGGTGGAAACCAAATACCCCGCTTCCGCCAACAGCGCGGAAAGCGCGACGCGGTTGTATTCCTCGTCGTCGACCACCAGAGCCTGCAGACTTCTGGGCGGATTGTCGGGCGTTTCCATCGGTTCCAAACCGGCCCGGTCGGCGGTCGTCACCGGCAGGGCCACTTCGAAGTAGAAGGTCGAGCCGTTGCCGGGTTCGCTCTCGAGCCAGAGCCTTCCGCCCATTTTTTCGCCCAAGGTTTTGCAGAGTGAAAGGCCAAGGCCCGTTCCTGGTACCCGCCCTGTCCGGGCCGCCGCCCCGCGGGCAAAGCGGGTGAACAACCGGGCTTGTTCCTCCGGGGCGATCCCGGGACCGTCGTCACTGACGGCGAAGGTGACGGTGGGTCGCGCCGGATCTTCGTCGCGGCACCAGACCGTGAGGTAGACCTTGCCGCGCCCGGAATATTTCAAGGCGTTGACGACATAATTGAGAAGAATCTGCCGGAGGCGAGGCGCATCGCCGATGAAAAACCGCGGTGCGGATGGGGAGACGGCGGTTTCCACCGGGATCCCCAGATGGGCGCTCTCCGCTGCACACAGGGCGCAGACGGAGGTGACCAAGTCTCGCAGATCGAACGGCTGGGGATCCAATTTCACCGTGTCGGCTTGCAGGCGGGAGAAATCAAGCAGGTCCTCGATCAAACTGGAAAGGTGGGTGGCGCAGTGGCGCAACTGGGAGAAATGCGCCTGCGTTCCGGGATCCAGTCTTGAGCTGTCGATGGTGGCGGCGAGACCGACCACCCCGTTCAAGGGATTGCGGATTTCGTGGCTGATTCCCGCGAGAAACTCGTCCTTGGCCGCGTTGGCTTTCACGAGATCGGCCGTGCGTTCCCTGACCAAGCCCTCCAGTTCGTGGTTGCGGGCGCGGATCACCCGCTCGCGCACGCGGATGGTGCCGTACAGTCCTCCCACCATTGCCAGGACATAAAAGGAAAAAGCCCAGGGAGAGCGATACCACGGCGGGCGAATCCGAAAAACGAACGAGGCGGGTTCGCTGACGAGGCCGGCGCTGTTTTCCGTGCGAACTTCCAGTTGATAGTGCCCGTCCTTGAGATCGGAGAATTCGAAGGCGGGGCCCGGTGCCGGCCGGGACCATTCCGCCGGGCCGGGAGCAAGGCGGGTTTGAAACCAGAGATCCTTGCGTTGATCAATCTCCGGCGATCCGGCGTGGATCGACAGATGATGGTCGACGAAATCGTAACTGGGCTCCCGGTTCGCGGGCGCCGGCGGACCGGGCGATTCGCCGACCTGCAGCCAAGGGCGGGCCGGGGGGCGCACCGGGCTCAACTCAGCGGGCTTGAGGCGGATCAGACTTTCGGAGCCGCCAATCCAGAGCGCATCTTCGCCATCCTCTTCCGTGACGAGCAGTGTGGTCGGCAGGCCGACGGCCTCGAGCTTGGGCACCTGCAATTCAGTCCAATCCGCGGGTTCGCCACGTGGGTCCAGCCGGAACACTCCGAGGCCATACGCCGGGGTGCTCCCGTTCCGCTCCCGTTCGAACGAGGTATACAGGCGCTTGCCGTCGGGTGACGGAAGGCAGGCGTAGCAGTGGAGGTCGGGGAAGCAAGGGACCCGGTGAACCCCGCCGGTTTGCACATCGTCGACGAAGGCTTGGCGCGCGGCGAAAAAATAAACCTGCCGGCCGCGGCCGGTCACTCGGCTGAACTCGGTCGGGAATCCGGGACGGGCGCCGTTGTGGACGCAATCGATGTGGCGGGTGGCGGGGTTAAAGCGCCAGACGCCGTGTTGGAGGCTGCCGAGCCAGAGGTGCTCCAGCGAATCCACATGGATGTTTTCCGCTTCGTCCGGCAAGGTGGCCAGGAGCTCGTGCTGCCATTTTCCTTCAGGGTCCCGCTGCAACCGCACGAGGTTGCGGTCTTCGACACAATAGATGGTATTGGGGTTGTTGGGCGATGAAGTGGCGGCTGCGAGATGGGAAGAGGGGAAAAAACCGAGCGGCGTGCAGCCCCGGCCGTCGAAGTACTCGAACGTGGAACCATTACCCAGCAACACCCCTTCATGCCAGGGGGTGAGAATGCGGCTGATCGAAGGCAGAAGCGGCAGCGCGGCGAAATGGCTGGTCCCCCGAGCGGCGGGCTGCAGCTCGTAGACGCCGCTATCGGTGGCCGCCAGCAGGGAGCGACCGCAGGTGGCCAGTTGGGCGATGCAGGCAAAGTCATTCCGTTGCCATTCGCGGAACGCCGACACGGTTCCATCCGCGACAATCCGACAAAGGCCGGCGCGCGCGGCGGTCGAAATCCACAGGAAGTGCTCGCGATCGACCAGCAACCCGCTCACGGGATTGCTCGGCAGGCCGTCTTCGTGTCCGAGCACGCGCAGGAGACGGCCCGAAGGTGACACGATCACCAGGCCGCCCAGCGTACCCAAAACCAGGTTGCCGTCGGGCAGGCGGGCGGCACTGCTGGCCGGATTGGAGTGGAGAAAATCCAGGGTCTCGGTCGAGCACAGTGGCCGGTCGGGTTTTCCCGGCTCGAAAACACCGTCGCGACTGACCAGCAGGAGCCTGCCGCCATGGTGTTCGAGCCACAGCGGGGGCGTCGGGGGCAGTTGATCGGGGGTGAACTCGAGGCTGGGTCCGTCGGCTGTAAGGCGGTAAAGCCCGGTTTCCGGATGGGTAAACCAGCATTCATCTCCCGCCGGCGCCGGGAACAATCGGGTGCGGGTCGGAAACTCCCACGTGGTGAAGCGGACTCCGTCCCAGCCCAGGACCTTGGATTTGCAGATGAAAAAGACGTGGCCGGCCAGGGCTTCGCAGGAACAGGCCTCCCCTATTTGCCCGTGCCCGGCCGGCAATTCGTTGCGCAGGGAGGTGAAAACAAAATCTCCCGGGGCGGTTTCGGTGAAGTAGCCGAGCTCGTTGTCACCGCCCGCCCACAGCCGGCCGTGGCGGTCGAAACAAAGGGCGGTGACGGCTTGGGAGTCGGCCAGTGGATAGTTTTTCCAGACCGAGCCGTCATAGACCAGCAGCCGGTCCCCGCCGACAAAGAGGCGGCCGCGTGTGTCCTGCACCAGGGTGCTCCCGACGTTCAGCTGGCCGATGTCACGGGCCGAAAATAGATCCAGGGCCGGACCGCCTTGAATCCGGTCGGTCCAGGCCGCCCGGGCGGTCCCGGCAGGCAGCAGCCCGGCCAGAACTGCCAGACTGCAGAGGGGAAGCAACTGCATGCCGGGGGTCATGCCAAACTAAACCAGTCCTAACAGCAAGACTCGTCCTGCACCTAAAAATAGGTGCCTGGATGATCCCCCTGGAGTATGATTCCAGCCCCGACACTATTTTTCATCCACGGGTGTTGGACAGGAGAGGGATCGACCGGTTGATTTTCGGGCCTGCGCGTTTTTGCAACGATTCTGTCCGTGAACAGCGGCTCGGGCTTTATTCCCCGACGATGTACGGCCGGGGATTCCAAACCAAACGGTCAGGTTTATAAAACCCCTGTGAGTCTGAGAGCCGGGTCACATTTGAAGGAGCTATTTTCGCGCGGGGCGTTCAGAGACGGAGCAGCCTGAAAGCGATCCAATCGACGACGCCGGGTCGTCATCAGTTGCGCCGGTGGTTTTCCGGAACCGCGGGCCGGGCTGCAGCCATTTTCACACCAAAAGACCGATGAAATCACCTTTGCGCACCGCCGGTCGCTTCTCCACTTGCCTGTTCGGGGCGATTTTGCTTCTGCCGCTCGTTGGGCGTGAGTTGCGGGCCGCGCCGGGATCGGGTTTCCCGACGGCAGGGATCGCCGCGGCTTCGATTCCGCAGCCGGTGACCACGCACCCGCGGTTGTGGATCACGCAGGCCGACCTGCCCAAATTGCGCAGTTGGGCGGTTCCCACCAATCCGGTTTATCAACAAGGTCTGCTCCCGGTCCTCGCCCAGGCGATCATCGACTACAACACCTGTTTTCCCGATGGCGTGCATCCGGCCTCACCATATCCCGATCCGGGCGATGCGCAGGGGTACATTGCCATCACCCCCAACGGCGGCCTGAGCGAGCAGGACGCCGAAATCTTCGCCCTGCATTCGCTCATCGATCCGGTCCCGGCCAACCGCATCAAGTACGCCCAGTACGCCCGCAATCTCATCATGGTCGCCATGAACGAGGCGGCCAAAGGAGTCCTCGCCAACGCTCCCTTCCGCGATCCGCTTTTTCCCACCTACAACCGGGCCAACCTGACCTCGCAGGCCTGGCCGCTGGCGGTCGACTGGATCTACAATGCGGTGGATGCGACCAACCAGCCGATCCTCACCGCGCAGGACAAGGCGACCATCCGCAACGTTTTCCTCATCTGGGCGAACGAATGCCTCAACGCCTATACCAACGGTGGCGACCATCCGAGTCCGGTCACGGTCGTGAACAGTCCGGAGCTTTTGCCCGGCGGCAACGCCTACCGCGAGGCGGCCAATAACTACTACATCGGTCACGGCCGCCTGCTCACGTTGATGGCTCTGGCCATCGACCCCACCGATGATCCGGCGATCGATCCCAACACGCCGGCGTCGACGCTCGGGAACACGCTGCGCAGCTACATCGCAAACGCCACCGGCGCCTGGCTCTACCAGGAATATGCGATGTTCGGTGATCCGGCGCAGGTGCGTTCCGACTATGGTCTGCCGTCGTCCGCCTCGGTCGGTCTGGCCAGCGGCGGCATGCCGCCGGAGGGCATGCTCTACGGACATTCCATCGGATTCGTCCTGGGTGAGCTGCTCGCACTCAAGACCGCCGGGTTCGCCGATCCGGCGATTTCCGGGCCGCAAGTCTCCCTCGCGAACAACGCTCCCGTGTGGGACCGCTTCGTCAAGGCCTTCACGAGCTCGCTCGTGCCGGTCGCGCAGATCCCCGTCGCTCCGGGCTCCTTCACCGATCCCATCCACCAGATTGACGTCAACGAAGCCTACCTCGGCCCGGTTTACGAAATGGGCAGCTACGGCGACATCCTGCGCATGTACATCACGCCGGATTTCGTGCAGCCCTTCGCGCTGCTCGGTCTGCTGGACCAGCAGAACGGCGACACCTCGCGTCTCAACGCCGAGCGCTGGTTCACCGTCAACGCGCTGCAGGGCGGCGCCGCCGGCCTTATCGGGCGCGTCTCCAACCCGTGGTCCTGGGGGTCGGAAGACGCCCTGCTGACCTTCCTGCTCCTCGACCCGACCGCCGCCCCCGGCTACGCCTACTCCGATCCGCGCGCGGGGTACGCGACCGCCTTCTACGACGCGCAACAGGGCCGGCTGGTCGAACACTACCCCGATTGGTCGGCCACCGGAGCGATGTTCGATTTCCGCTGTTCGTGGAATTCAATCAACCACCAGCAGGATGACGCCAACCAGTTTGAATTCTTTCGCAAGGGCGAGTGGCTGACCAAGGGCCTCGCCAACTACGACAACAATTCCATCGGCCAGAGTTCCGCTTATCACAACACCCTCACGTTGCAAAACTGGTGTCCCGGTGGCACTCCGGCCAGCCTGCAGTTCTGGGACGCGCCGCTCTGGCCAATCGGTTCCCAGTGGCCGCTGGGCGTCAACGCCGGGGATCCCACCGTTTACACCAGCGTGGCGGCCGCCTACTCCTACGCGTACGGCGACACGACCAATCTCTACAATCTGCCCAGCCCGTACGTGCCGGCGGACAACGCCACCGACATCACCCACGCGAGCCGGTCCCTCCTCTGGCTGAAACCCGATTACACGATCGTCTACGACCGGGCGACGTCGCTGCACGCCGGCCTGTTCAAGCGGTTTAACCTGACCGTGATCGGCTCGCCGGTGATCAACGGCAACCTCATCACGACCACCACGCCGGGTGGCCAGCATCTTTACATCAACTCTCTGCTGCCGGCCACGGGAACGAAAGCCATCACCACGAACACCGTCGCCTCGGCGGGCATGACCTCCGTTGCCGACCTCGAACCGGCGACCGACCGCATCGTCGTCGAGGACACGTCGCACCCGACGGACGTGCGCTTTCTTCACGTGCTGCAGGGCGCGGATGCCGGCACCGCGGCTGCGCCGGTCACGCTGGTCCAGAGCACGAGCGGCACCGCGTTCGACGGAGCCGTGGTCGCCAACACCGTGGTCATGTTCCGGCGCGATATGACCACGCCGTTTGTCAGCGTGACTTTCAATCTGCCGGCGGCAAACACCCCGTTCTACATGGCCGGCCTCACGCCCAACGCGGGCTACACCGTGTCCCAAGCGGGCACGGCGGTGACGGTCACCCCGGGTGGTGCCTCCGCGGCCGATCAGGCCGGTTTGCTCAGCAGCCAGGCGGCGGCGGGTTCTGCAGCGCCCTCCATCACGAGCCAGCCGGCGAGCCAGACCGCGGCATCGGGCGGCAACGTTACCTTCGGAGTGCAGGCGGCCGGTACGGCACCCCTGACCTATCAGTGGCAGCGGTTGCCCAACGGAGGCAGTTGGACGAATCTGGGCAACGCCGGAGCGTATGGCGGCGCCACGACGGCGACGCTGACCGTGACCGGGGTCGCCGTTGGAATGAACGGAGACCAGTTCCGTTGCGTCGTCAGCGGAGTAAGTCCGGCGGCAACCAGCAACGCAGCCTCCCTGGCCGTGCTGCCTCCGCTCCCCGCGGCGCCGGTGATCACGATCCAGCCGACGCCCCAGGCGGTGACGGCGGGGAAGGATGCCACCTATAGCGTGACGGCCGCCGGCCAGGGCACTTTGTCCTACCAGTGGGAACAATCGAGCGACGGAGGCAGCACCTGGACGCAACTGCTCTACAGCGGAGCTTATTGGGCCGCGGGTTCGACGCCTGACCTCACCTTGAATGCGGTGACGGCCGGAATGAACGGGTATCAATTTCGTTGCGTCGTCAGCAACGGGACGAATCCGGACGCGACCAGCAACACGGTGTCGCTCGTCGTGCTTCCGGCGGCCGCCGTGGCGCCCACGATCACCGGCCAGCCCGCGGGCCAGACCACCAGCGTGGGTGGCAACGTGAGTTTCACCGTGACCGCAGCCGGCACGGCCCCGCTGGCCTATCAATGGCAGCGCTCGGCCGCGGGCGGCGGCGGCTGGACGAACCTGACCGACACCGGCGCGTATTCCGGCTCGGCCACCGCCACGCTTTCTGTGACCGGCGCGACTGCGTCGATGAACGGCGACCAATTCCAATGCGTCGTAAGCAATGGCGTGAGTCCGAATGCCACCAGCTCGGCCGCCGCCCTCACTGTAACTTCAGGCTCTGCAGCAATCGCTCCGGCGATCACGACGCAGCCGCAGAACCAGGCCATCGCCGCGGGCAATCCGATCACCTTCACGGCCGCGGCCAGCGGCACGCCGGCACCGACCTACCAATGGAAAAAAGACGGAGTGAACATTTCCGGTGCCACCGGCAGTTCGTATTCCATCGTCAGCGTCGGCGCGACCGATGCCGGCAGCTACGTGGTCATCGCCACCAATTCCGCCGGATCCGCCACCAGTAATTCGGCCGCGCTCACGGTCACCGTGACAGCTTCGGTCCAAGTGACCAGCGAGACCGTCACCAACGGCCACAGCGCGACTTTCTCCGCCAGCAGCACCCCGGGAGTCATTCAGTGGCAGGTTTCGACCGACAGTGGCACGACCTGGACGAACCTTGCAAACGACACCACCTATGGCGGAACGACGACCGCGGCGCTGACGGTGAACAACGTGAGCACCGGCTTGAGCGGGGCCAAGTACCGCTTCGTAGCGACCAACAGCAACGTGGTTGGCACCAGCAACGCGGCCACCCTCACCGTGGTCCAGGCTTTTTTCCCGTTCCCGGTTTGCATCGCGGCCGATGGCGCCGGCAATCTTTATGTGGGCGACGCGCAGGCCAACACGATCCAGCAGATCAATTCCTCGGAGCAGGTCAGTCTGATCGCGGGCAGTGCCGGCACGGCCGGCTCGGCTGATGGAAGCGGTTCCGCGGCCCGGTTCAACCAGCCGGGCGGCCTCGCCGTGCTCGCTTCCGGTACGGTTGTCGTGGCCGATACCGCGAACGCGACGATCCGCAGCATCGGCGCCACGGGTGCGGTGACCACCTTGACCGGCGCTCCGGGCAATCGCGGCAGCACCGACGGCACCGGTACCGCGGCGACCTTCTCCTCGCCGACGGGTGTGACGACGGACAGCGCCGGCAATCTGTTTGTGGCCGATGCGATGAACGACACCATCCGCAAAATCGCCGGTGGTGGTGCGGTCTCCACTTTGGCCGGCTCCGCCGGAATTACCGGTGGCACCGATGCAACCGGCAGCGCCGCCCGGTTCAACTTCCCGACCGGCGTGACCGTCGACGGAAGCGGCAATGTCTATGTGGCGGACACGACCAACAATCTCGTCCGGAAGATCACGCCGACCGGTGTGGTCAGTACTCTCGCCGGCCTGATTGGGGTCGCGGGCAGCTCGGACGGCACCGGCAATCAAGCGCTCTTCAACCACCCCGGTGGTCTGACCATTGATGCGTCGGGCAATCTTTATCTCGCCGACACCGGCAATTCCACGATTCGCCGGATTGCACCCGCGGGTCTGGTCACAACCATCGCCGGTCTGCCGGGAGTCGCGGGTCTGGAGGACGGGGCGGGCAACGCCCTGTTCAACCAGCCGAGGGATCTGGCGGTCGATTCGGCCGGAAATCTTTTCGTCGCCGATACCGGCAACGCTGCGATCCGCAAAATCACGCCGGCGGGAGTAGTCACCACGCTGGTGCTGTCCGCGGCGCCCGCTTCAGGCAGCGGGTCTGGAAGTTCTGGTGGTGGCGGCGGTGGTGGTGGCTCCAGCGGGTCCGGCGGTGGCGGCAGCGCCTCCGGCGGATCGACTCCACCGGCCACCGCGGGTGACAGCGGCGGCGGAGGGGCCATCGAAAGCTGGTTTGCGGGGCTCCTGGCCTTGGTCGCTCTTGTGCGGCGGAGGCACGGAAAAATTTGAAGAGAAAGCTGAGGTGGACCCATGCAGTTGCCGGGAGGCAAACCCGGTAGGGGCGGGCTCGTCCCGCCACTTTTTGTTGTGCGGCAAGCGCGCAACCTCCTTCCGATTGTTCGCTCCGAAGTCTTCAAGACGAAACCAAAACGTGAACTGCGTCGCAGATGGATTTCTGCCGAATCCAACATTGAGGAGCATCCGGTTATACCAATCGCCCTGAGCTATTACACCAGGCTGAGGCGCAATGGTAGGGCGGGACCGCCGTTCTGCTGGCCAGCAGAATCGTTACGGCGCGCCCAGCGGTCGCGCCCTACCCGCTGAAAAGAGCAAATGCAAAGGGCGATTGCTATTAGGTAGCATTTTCGTCGATTGAACTGCCTGAATCCGGCTGAGGTCGTCCGAGGGGTTCCTGACGGGTGCATCCGGTGGGTGGTACGGCCCCTGCAGGTAAATTTAAGTGCGGATCAACATCGTCCAACCGTATTTCCGGGATCGAGACCGGCGCGTTTCCAAGTCGTCACACTTTAGACGCAAACATATATCGACAATTTTTGGTAGGGCATTCTATCTAGATCCACCTATGATCGGCTCCCAGCGGCACGCGGATTTTCCGGCCACTCAGTGGAGCATCATTTTGCGGGCCGGCAACGCCACGACCGCGCCCACGCGCGAGGCCTTGGAAGAGCTTTGTCGGATTTACTGGCCGCCCCTGTATGCCTTCCTGCGGCGCAACGGGAGTGATCCGCACGAAGCCAAGGATATCGTGCAGGGTTTTCTGGCGCGATTGCTGGAACGCAACGATCTCGAAGCCGTCGGCCCCGAACGCGGGCGGTTTCGCTCCTATTTGCTCGCCGGTCTGCGCAACTTCCTCGTCAGCGAAGTGCGGCGCGACTTCGCGCAGAAGCGCGGCGGCGGCACGGCCCTGGTCTCGTTCGATTCCGCGGACGCGGAAAGCCTGTGCAGCGGGGTGATCGCCGCCGGGCTCTCGCCGGACCAGGCTTTCGACCGGCGCTGGGCGGAGACGATTCTCGAACGGGCCGTCGAGGCGTTGCGCCAGGAACATTTTGCCCGCGGCAAGAGCGAGCTCTTTGAAGTGTTGAAGCCGTCGCTCGCCGGAGACTCGGCCCCCAATCACGCCTCCTGGGCCCATCAGCTGGGCATGACCCCGGGCGCGGTGACGGTGGCCGTGCATCGCCTGCGCGCCCGTCTGCGCGAACTGGTGCGGCTGGACGTGGCGCAGACGGTGGGCACTTACGAAGGCGTGGAGGAGGAGATGCGCAACCTGCTGGCGATTCTCTCCCGCTAGCGGCGGGTGTAAGGTTTTGGCTGATTCCGCGCTGAACCCCCGATGGCTGAAACTCCGCTCACCGCTTCGCCGCTGTGTCCCCGATGCAAATCTCCGTTCGCCAACGCCGGGTCGCAGGAGTTCTGCCCCCATTGTCTGGCGCAGATCGCGTTTGGGGAGAGGCTCGAGGTGCCCGCCGACCTGCCGGCCGCGCTCGGCACGATCCGCACTTTTGGTGACTACGAATTGATCGAGGAGCTCGCGCGGGGCGGCATGGGCGTGGTGTACCGCGCCCGGCAATTGAAGTTGAACCGGGAAGTGGCGGTGAAACTGATGCTGCACGGCGCGCTGGCTTCCACGGCGGATGTCGACCGGTTCCGGGCCGAGGCGCGCAACGCGGCGGCGCTGAAGCATCCGCACATCATCGCGATTCACGAGGTCAGCGAATGGGAGGGGCAGCATTATTTTTCGATGGATCTGATCGAGGGGCGCAACCTCGCGGAGATCACGCGCTCCGGTCCGCTGCCCGCGCGGCGGGCGGCGGCGTTGCTGGTCGAAATCGCCGGCGCGGTGCAGCACGCCCACGAGCACGGCATCCTGCACCGGGACCTCAAGCCCTCGAACGTGATTGTCGACGCGGCTGGCCACGCGCACGTGACCGACTTCAGCCTCTCGCGCAGCCTCCAGCCGGGCGCAACGGTGACGCAGGCCGGGCACGCTCTCGGCACGCCCGGATTCATGGCGCCGGAGCAGGCGGCCGGAAACACTCGCGCCATCGGCGCAGCGTCCGACATCTACGGTCTCGGGGCATTGCTCTACCACCTGATCACCGGCCGGCCGCCGTTCACCGGGGAGAACATCGCCGAAGTTTTGCGCCAGGTGGCGGAGGCGGAGCCGGTGGCTCCCCGGCTGCTCAATCCGGGGTTGCCGCGCGATCTGGAGACGATCTGCCTGAAGTGCCTGGCCAAGGAGCCGGAGAGGCGTTATCGGACCACGGCGCTCCTGGGGGACGATCTGGGCCTGTTCCTGCGCGACAAGCCGATCCGGGCGCGGCCGCAGAGCCTGGCCGCGCGGGTGTGGCGTTGGGGTCGGCGCAATCCCGTCGTCGCCTCGCTCGGCGGAGCGGTCGTGTTGTTGCTCGCGGTCATGGCGGTGGGTTCGTTCGCCGCGGCCCGGCGCATCGAGCGGGCGCGCCGCGCCGAGGAGGCCCAGCGCGTGGAGACCGAGAAACGCCTTCGTTCCGGCGAGAAACTCATCAGCTTCATGCTCGGTGACCTGGCGGACAAACTGGAACCGGTCGGGCGCCTCGACGTGCTCGACAGCACGATCGCGAAGATCGACGATTTCTATTCGCAGGTGCCGCCCGCGGAACTGACCGCCGAGAGCGAGCGCAACCGAGCCAACGCCCTGCTCCAGTTTGCCAACATCCGCGCGATCCAGGGCCGTTTTTCCGAGGCGGCCGCCGGGTTCGAAAAGGCGATCGCGGCCTACGGCAGCCTCACCGACCACTACCCGGACAAGCTCGGATTTCGCGCGGAGCGGGCCGAGGCGGAAAACGACTTCGCCATCGTTTATCTGCAGAAGCAGGACTACCCCCGGGCGGTCGTCTTGCTCGAACAGGCCCTCCGGGAGCGCCGGGAGCTGGCCGGGCTCGCACCGGCCAACCTGGCGTGGCTGGGATCGGTCGGAGGGACCGCGCAAAATTTCTCGTTCGCCGAACGCCGCCTCGGGCATTTTGACCGGGCAGGCGATCTGGCCCGCGAGGCCGAGGACGCCTACCGGAAATGGATCTCGGCCGATCCGGCCAACCCACTGCCGAAGGAACGTCTCGCGATCGTGCGCGGCACGACCGGACAATACCTGGCCGACATCGGGAAACTCGACGAGGCGGAAAAGGCGTACACCGAGAAGGTCCAGCTGCTCGAGGAGCTCCTTCGCCAGGATCCGCAGCATATGCGTCGGAAGGAAAGCCATGCGCACGCGCTCAGCCTTCTCGCCGAATTGAACGTCCGCCGCGGCCGGCTCGAGGCCGCGGTGGAAATCTGGACTCGCGGCATCCGGGAGCTCGACGCGATGCTGGCTGCGGATCCGGCGAACCGCGAGTGGGAAGAAGCCCGGGTCAACCAGCTGCAAATGCGGGGCGAGGCGTTGCATTCGTCCGTCCGGCCGGAGGCGGCGCTCGAAGATTTCGACCACGTGGTCGAGCTGTCGGAGCGACAGCCCGAGGGGCCGCGCTCGTTCGGCGGATGGGCCACCAGCTACGCCCTGGCCTTGGAACAAATCCAATCCGTTCGCGGCGAACTGGCGGAAAAGGACCGAAAGGCCGGTCGCACGGAAAGTGCGGCGCAGCAGGAAAAGCTGGCGGCCGAAGCGCACGCCAAGCGGCAGTCCCTGCCGAAGTAGTGCGGGACTCACGCGGCGCAGGGAGTGGCCTGGTCCGGCCTGAACGAGGGTCGGCGGCGGTGGTGGTGGGGATGCACGAAGAGGAGGAGGCGGTGAGGAACCTGCTTGCGATCCTGGCGCGAGGGCGATTCGTGTAAGGTCCTGCCGGTTTCCGCGCTGAACCCAACGATGGCCGAAACTCCGATCACCACCTCGCCGCCGTGTCCCCGCTGTCAGTCTCCCGCCGCGCGCAGCGGGTCGCAGGAGTTCTGCCCGCGTTGCCTGGCGCTGATCGCATTCGGCGAGAAGCTCGAGGTGCCCGTGGACATGCCGGCGACGCTCGGCACGGTCCGCACGTTCGGCGACTACGAATTGGTCGAGGAGATTGCGCGCGGCGGGATGGGGGTGGTCTATCGGGCCCGGCAATTGAACCTGAACCGGGAGGTGGCGGTGAAGCTGATGCTGCACGGCGCGCTGGCTTCCACGGCGGACGTCGACCGGTTCCGGGCCGAGGCGCGGAATGCGGCGGCGCTGCGCCATCCGCACATCATCGCGATTCACGAGGTTGGCGAGTGGGAGGGGCAGCACTACTTCTCGATGGACCTGATCGAGGGACGCAGCCTGGCCGAGATTACGCGCGAGGCTCCGGTCAACCCACGGCGGGCGGCGGCGCTGTCGGTCGAAATCGCGAGCGCCGTCCAACACGCCCACGAACAGGGCATCCTCCACCGGGATCTCAAGCCGTCGAACGTGATCGTCGACGCGGCGGGCCACGCGCACGTGACGGATTTCGGCCTGTCGCGGAGTCTCCAGCCCGGAACGACGCTGACGCAGGCCGGCCACGCCCTCGGCACACCCGGATTCATGGCGCCCGAGCAGGCCGGCGGCGCCACGCGGTCGGTCGGCGTGCCGGCGGACGTTTACGGCCTGGGCGCCCTGCTTTACCAGTTGCTGACCGGGCGCGCTCCGTTCACCGGCGATAACATTGCGGAGGTTTTGCGCCGGGTGGCCGAGACCGAGGTCGTGTCGCCCCGCTTGTTGAATCCGGAGGTGCCGCGCGACCTCGAAACGATCTGCCTGAAGTGCCTGGCCAAGGAGCCGGAGGGGCGTTACCGGACCGCGGCGCTGCTGGGGGACGACCTGGGCCTGTTCCTGCGCGACAAACCGATCCGGGCCCGGCCCCAGAGTCTGGCCGTGCGAACCTGGCGCTGGTCGCGGCGCAATCCGGCGACCGCCGCGTTGGGTGCGACCGTCATGACTCTGCTGCTGGCGCTCGCGCTCGGCTCGGTGCTGGCCGCCGTCCGCTTTGAACGGGCGCGCCAGCGGGAGGCGGCGCTGCGTGTCGAGGCGGCCCGCCGGTTGCAACAAGGGGAGAAGCTGATCGAATTCATGCTCGGCGACCTGGCGGACAAACTGGAACCGGTCGGACGGCTCGATGTGCTCGACGGCACCATCGCGAAGATCGACGAATTCTATTCGCAGGTGCCGACGGCAGAACTGACCCCGGACAGCGAGCGGAACCGCGCCAACGCGCTCTTCCAGGCGGCGGACATCCGTTCCATCGCGGGACATTTTCCCGAAGCGATCGCCGGTTTCACCAAGGCGATCGCCGCTTACGGGCAGCTCATCGCCAAACATCCGGAAAAGCTCCAGTGGCAATACGAGCTGGCCCGAACGCGGAACGACTACGGTCTCGTCTTTGTGCAGCAGCACGATTACGAGCGGGCGTATGCGGTGCTCGGCGAATGCCTGCGCGAACGGGAAGCGCTGGTCCGGCAGCAGCCCAACAACGTCGTCTGGCTCGCCGCCCTCGGCGTGACCGCCCACAACCTGGCGCAGGTCTGCCGGCATACGAACCGTCTCGACGAGGCGGGCCGGCTTCTGGCGCTTACGCAGAGCGCCGAGCGGCAGTGGGTCGCAGCGGATCCGCACAGCGTCAAGGCTCGGGAGCGACTGGCCGTGGCCTGCGGCACTTTCGGCCAGTACCTGGACGACCTCGGGAAATTCGACGAGGCCGCCGCCTCTTACCTGGAAAAAAAAGACATCCTCGAATCGCTGCTGCGCGACGACCCGCAGAATTCCATCCTGCGCTTCGACCACGCCAACTGTTTTTCGCTGATCGGCGACCTGGAATACCGCCGGTCGAACAATGCCGCGGCGGTGCGGCATCTTTCCCAGGGGATCCGCGAGCTGGACGCCCTGGTTGCACAGGATCCCGCCAACCGCGAGTGGCAGTTGGGCCTGGTCAACGAGCTGAATAACCGGGCCTGTGCGCTGCGTGATTTCGGGCAGACGGTGGCCGCGCTGGAGGATTTTCAGCGGATCGCGGACTTTTCGGACAAAAACCCCGAGCCCGCGCACGCCTACCCGGAGTGGGAGAAGTTCCGTCGACGTGCGTTGCAGTCGGCCGCGGAAATACTCGAGACGCAGGCCGCGGGCGAGCGCACCGCCCATGCCGACCAGGCGGCGGCGGACCACGAGCAGCAGGCGGCCCGCCTCACGGCGAAGCTTCGCTCGCTGCCAGAGTAGCTCGGGGGTTCGCCCCGCGGGAACGGCGCCGGCGGCGGTCCGGGACAGAAGAAAAGGCGCACCGGTTTTTCAGCGGGTTTCTGCTTTTCGTGTAATGCCGGCGGGGCAATTGCGCTGATATGGACGGACCGAAATCGCATTCGCCCCGTTTCAAGCCCAGCCCTCCGCCAACATTGATGAAGACATGTGCCCAGTCGCTCCGCTTCACGCCCACGCTTTCGGGATCTGCTTGGATCGCGGCGGGCAAGCGTCGACCGCTCTGGAGAAACCAGACCCGCGGCCGGGTTGCAGCATCCTTCGCCCCCACCCATGAAGACAATTGACGATCAGCATTCGGCGAGCAGCTCACCCGACGTCGATCGCGATTCCCTGCCGATCTGGAAGCGGGGTATCGATCTGGCGTGCTGTCTGCTGGCGCTGCCTTTCCTCGCCCTGCTGACCTTGGTCATGGCGATCGTGACCAAGCTGATCGCGCCCGGCCCGGTCTTCTTTCGGCAGGAGCGTGTCGGCCACAGAGGCCGGCGTTTCCTGATCTATAAATTCCGGACCATGTACGTCGGGGCTGACGACCAGGGGCACAAGAACTACGTCAAGGAACTCATCGGGTCCAACGCCCCGATGATGAAACTTGATGCGCGAGGCGACACCCGCTTGATTCCCGGAGGCCGGCTCCTGCGAGCCTCGGGCCTCGACGAACTGCCGCAGGTCATCAACGTGCTCCGCGGCGCGATGACGGTCGTGGGCCCCCGTCCGTGCCTCCCGGCCGAATACGCCGAGTACAAACCGTGGCAGCGCCGACGCTTCCTGGCCGTGCCAGGCCTGACGGGCCTCTGGCAGGTTTCCGGCAAGAATCGCACCACGTTCGAGGAAATGGTCCGCCTGGACATCCGCTATATTGAGACCAAATCATGCGGGCTGGACCTCAGCATCATCCTGGCGACCGTCCCGTCGCTATTGGAGCAAATCTACGAGGCCAAAGCCGCACGCAAAACAGCTTCAGCGGGCGCCTATCATCCCACCCGGACATTTCCGATGCAGGCGGCCCCGGTGCAGTTGTCCACCTCCGCTCTCCCGTCGCGTGCACCCTCAACTTTGTCGCGCATATGAATGAACCCGGGTTCGCGATCGCGGCGGAATTTCAGGTTCACGAAAGCGAATCATCGCGGGACATGAGCCGTTGCCGCACGAAAAAACGCCCCGTTTTCCGCACGCCGGAAGATTTCATGTAATGCCGGCGGGGCAATTGCGCTGATAAGGACGGACCCAACTATTTTTCGCATCCATTTTACGATTAAACCCTAGTTTTGTTACCTTCAACACCACTGATTCGATGAAAACGCGTATCCCCCTGCTTCTCTTGCCGCTGTTGCTTCCGGTCGTCCATGTCTCCGCGCAGACTGCGGTGAACAAACCTGGCACCGTGGACTATACCGTGGGCTCGAATTGGAGCGCGGGTGTTCCCACCAGCACCACCAATGCCTCCATCACGAACGGAACGGCAGGCACACCGACCGTGGTCAATCTGAACGCGGCCGTCGGCAATGTCGCGGATCTTACGCTGGGCGCTTTCGACTTCCTGAACATCAATCTCGGTTCAACTTTCAACATTAACGGGAGCTCGGTCGCCAATGGCGGCGCGATCAATGTCAATGCGGGGAGTGGCAACAACACCGTGCTGCAGCTGGCGGCCAGCACGACCCTGTCGGGCGGAGGCACGCTGACGCTGAACAGCGGCGATCTCAACGGCCAGGTCTTTGTCCAGCAGTCAGCCAGTGGCGTCACGCTGACCAATGCGAACAACACCATCCAGGGCTACGGCACGATCGGCAACGGCGGACTGGCGATCGCCAACAACGCCGCGGGCACGATCAATGCCAACGTTTCGGGCCGAACCCTGTTTTTGAACGGTTCCGGCGGGCTGACGAATGCCGGCCTGCTCGAGGCCTCGGGCGGAGGGGTCTTGCAGGTTTCCACGGGGACGGTGAACAACCTGAATGGCAACATCACGGCCAACGGCGGCACGATGGATCTGACCTCGGTCGTCCAGGGCGGCACGTTGAACAGTCTCAATGGCGGGTTGCTGCAGACCGCAGGCTCCGCGACGCTCGATGGATCAACCCAAGGGGCGATCACGATTTCAAACGGCAGCACCTATACCGAAAACCTTGGTTCGGTCACGAGCGTGCAGGGAACGCTCAATAACCATGGGACGGTCAGCCTCACGGCCGGCAGCGGCAACAACACCGTTTTCCAGCTGATCGGCGACACGACCCTGCAGAGCGGCGGCACGGTGACCCTGAACAGCGGTGACAACAACGGCCAGGCTTACATCCAGCAAGGGGCGGGCGGCCTGACGCTTACCAATGTCGACAACACGATCCAAGGCTATGGCGTGATCGGCAACGGCGGGCTCGCGTTGAACAACCAAGCCACCATCGACGCCAATGCATCGGGCCAGACACTGACGCTGAATGGCAGCGGCGGCGTGGCCAACACGGGGTTACTCGAGGCGACCAACGGCGGCACCCTGCACCTCGTCAGCAATACCGTCGGCAATGCGGGGGCCCACATCACGGCCAACGGCGGCACGGTGCTGTTCACCAACGAGCTGATCCAAGGCGGGACGCTCACCAGCACGAATGGTGGATCGTTGATCAACAACTCGACCACCACACTCGATGCCAGCACGAATGCCATGACGCTTTCTTCCGGCAGCACCTGGACCGGCGCGCTCGGTTCGATCACGAACGTGAACGGCACGTTCAACAACAACGGCACGATCAACCTCATCGCCGGGAGCGGCAACAACACCTTCTTGCAGCTGCAGGGGAATACGACCCTGCAAGGTGGCGGCACGGTGACCCTGAACAGCGGTGACAACAACGGCCAGGCTTACATCCAGCAAGGCGTGGGCGGCCTGACGCTCACCAATGTCGACAACCTGATCCAGGGCTATGGCGTGATCGGCAATGGCGGGCTCATGTTGAACAACCAGGCCACCATCAACGCCAACGTCTCGGGTCAGACGCTGACGCTGAACGGCAGTGGCAATGTGACCAACACGGGAGTGCTCGAGGCGACCAACGGCGGCACCCTGCATCTCGCCAACAATACCATCAGCAATGCGGGTGCGCACATCACGGCCGATGGCGGCACGGTGCTGTTCACCAGCGAACTGATCCAAGGCGGGACGATCACCGGCGTGAATGGCGGATCGCTGATCAACACCTCGACCACCACGCTCGATGCGAGCACGAATGCCATCACGCTTTCCTCCGGCAGCACCTGGACCGGCGGCTTGGGCACGGTGACGAACCTGGAGGGCACTTTCAACAATCTCGGGGCGATCAACCTCACGGGCGGCGGCGGCAACAACACTTTCCTGCAACTGTTGGATAACACGACCTTGCAGGGTGGCGGCACGGTGACCCTGAACAGCGGCGACAACAACGGCCAGGCCTTCATCAACCAGGGGGTCGGCGGCCTGACCCTCACCAACGTCGACAACACGATCCAAGGCTATGGCACGATCGGCCAGGGCGGCCTGGCTTTCACCAATCACGCCACCGTGAACGCCAACGTCTCGGGCCAGACCCTGAATCTGAACGGGAGCGGGAACGTCATCAACACCGCGCTGCTCGAGGCGACCAACGGCGGCACCCTGAATATTACGAACGACATCAGCAATGCGGGGGCCAATATCAACGCCAGCGGCGGTACAGTGACGTTCAACAACGCCACGATCCATGGCGGAACCCTCGGTGGCGGCGGACCCTTCATCAACAAGTCGTCCACCATGCTCGATGGCTTGGCGCAAGGTGCCCTTACCCTGTCGACGGGCAGCACCTTGTCGGCCGGCTTGGGCACCGCCACGAATTTGATCGGCACGTTCAACAACCAGGGGGCGGTCACGATCACGGCGGGAGGCGGGAATAATACATTCATGCAGTTGCAGGGTGATACGACCCTGCAGGGCGGCGGCACGGTGACGCTGAACAGCGGTAACAACAACGGCCAGGCCTTTATCCTGCAGGCCGTCGGCGGCCTGACGCTGACCAACGCCGCCAACACGATCCAAGGCTATGGCGTAATCGGCCAAGGCGGCCTGACCGTGGTCAACGGAGCGGCAGGAACATTGCTCGCAAATTCCGCGGGGAACACCCTCGTGGTGAATGGTTCGGGCGGTCTCACGAACAACGGTACGCTGCAGGCCGACGCGGGGGGTACCTTGCAGGTTACTTCAAATCTGACCAATTTCAGCGGCAACACCCTCACCGGCGGAACCTACGTGGTGAACGGCAGCTCGGCCGCCAACGGCACGGGAACCCTCCAGCTGAACCTGCCGGCCAACACCGGCGGCGAGATCGTCAACAACGCGGCGACCATCGTCCTCAATGGCCCGACGGCCAATACCAAGTTCGTGGATTCCAACGGTCATGATGCCCTGACCAATCTCGCCGCCAATTCGACGGCCGGTTCCAGTCTCACCGTTGCGGGTGGCTACGACTTCACCACCGCCGGAGCGTTCAGCAACGCCGGCACCGTGCACGCCGCCAGCGGCGGCACCTTCACTGCCAGCCACGGGATTACCGGCCCGGCCGGCACCGTGCAGATCGACGCGGGGGGCACCGTCAGCCTCGCGGGTGGCAGCACGGCCAGCACCGTGGGCACGCTGAATCAGAACGGCACACTCGCGCTCGGCACCAACAACGTCACGGTCTCGACCGCCTACAACAACGCGAATTTTGGCGTCGGCAACAGTTTCGATAACCACGCCAACGTCACCGGCAGCGGTCTGATCCTTGCGGCGGGCAACACCGCGCTGGCGATCACCGGCTCAGCCGTGACCGGCGGGACCACCACCTCGCCCACGCTGGCGAATTTCGGCAACGTCCACGTCGGCCAGTCCGTCACGCTCAACTACAGCATCGCGAACTCGGGCACCACCGGTCCCTCGATTCTCGGCGCCATCCAGACCGCGGCCAACGGCGGCAACATCACCGACAGCCGCCTCTCGGGCTCGGGCGTCACCGCCAGCAACTTCGGCCCGCTCGGGCTCGGCCAGTCGACGACTCCCTACGCCATCACCTTCAATGCCACCACCGCAGGCGCCCTCGCCTCCGGCCAGACGATCCATTTCGCCAGCAACTTCGACAACGTCCCGTCGCCCACGCTGACCCTCGGCGGCGGTGCGGCCTACCAGCTGGCCTCGGCCAACACCCTCTCGACGCCGATCAATCTCGGCAATATCCACACCGGCGGCGTGCTTGGCACCACCGTGAACGTCACCAACACTGCGCCCAATACGGGCGGCTTCACCGAGACCCTGGGCGCCGCGGTGACCGGTACGACCGGAGCGGTGAACACCACCGGATCGGTCACCGGCCTGGCCCAGGGCGCCAGCAGCAATGCCATCGGCGTGAGCCTGAACACCGGCGCCGCGGGCGCGCTTAGCGGCAGCGCCACCGTCGCCTTTTCGTCCCAGGCGATCAACGGCAGCGGCCTGGGCAACACGGCCCTGGGTTCGCAGACCGTCAATGTCACCGGCACGGCCTACCAATTGGCGGCGGTGAACACGCTGACCACGCCGGTCAATCTCGGCAATGTCCACGTCGGCGGCACGCTGGGGACGACGTTGAACATCACCAACACGGCGTCCAACACGGGTGGGTTTACCGAAACGCTCGGCGCGGCCGTGACCGGCACAACCGGAGCCGCCAGCACCGCCGGTTCGATCACCGGCTTGGCGGTGGGCGCCAGCAGCAATGCGGTCAGCTTGAATTTGAACACCGCCACCGCGGGTGCGCTGACCGGCACCGCGACCGTGGCTTTCACCTCGCAGGCGATCAACGGCAGCGGCCTGGGCACCACGTCCTTGGGTTCGCAAATCGTCCATGCCAACGGGGCCGCCTACAACCTGGCCTCCGCGAGCCTCGGCACGATCAACTTCGGCAACGTGCTCGTCGGCTCTTCCGTCTCGCGGTTCCTGAACGTGTCGAACACGGCGGCTCCCGGCAGTTTCTCGGAAGGCTTGGACGCAACGCTGGGCACCTTCTCAGGCACGGGCGCGGGCCTGCTGAGCGGCTCCGGCTCGATCACCAATCTCGCCGCCGGCTCAACCAGCACGAATGGCCTGAGCGTCGGCCTGAACACGAGTGCCGCCGGCACGGTGGCGGCGACCGTGCAGGTAAATCTCGCCTCGAACGGAGCGACCACCAGCGGTCTGGGCATCACGGCGTTGCCCTCGCAGTCGGCCGCCATCAGCGGGCAGATCAATGCCATCGCGGTGGTCGGCAATCTCGCCTCGGCGAGCGCCGCGACACCCAACCCGGTCAATCTCGGCAACGTGCGCATCGGGGCGGTTTCGCCGACGCAGGCCTTGACGATTTCCAACACGCTGGTCGGGCCCGGGGAAGGCCTGAACGCTTCGATCAGCACGGCCGCGCCCGGCCTCACCGCCACGGGTTCGTTCACGAGCCTGCAGGGCGGCAATGCGGATACCAGCAGCCTCGTCGTCGGCATGAACACGGCTTCGGCGGGCCTGAAGAACGGCACGGCGACCATCACGCTGGCGTCCGACGGTTCCTTCAACAGCGGAGTCACGACCGCCTTGCCCTCGCAGACCGTCGCCGTGACCGGCGCAGTCTACCAGACCGCGCAGGCGAGCGTGTTGCCCACCAGCCCGATCAATCTCGGCAGCGCCCGCATCGGCGGGACGCTTAACCAGGCGTTGACCATCACCAATTCGGCTCCGAACACCGGCGGATTCACCGAGACGCTCGGTGGCACCGTGACGGGCACCACCGGAGCCGCCCAGACCACGGGGGCGATCAGCGGGGTGGCGCAGGGCGCGAGCAGCAACGCGATCAGCGTCGGCTTGAGCACGGGGACGGCGGGCGCGGTTTCCGGCAGCGCCGACCTGGGCTTCACGTCTTCGGCGGTGAACGGCAGCGGCCTCGCCACGATCGGCGTCGGCTCGCAAACCGTCAATCTGACCGGCGCCGTTTATCAGAGTGCGATTGCCTCGGCCCTTCCGACCTCGGTCAATCTGGGGACCGTCCGCAGCGGCACGGTGATCGACACGGCAATTTCCCTCGCCAACGTGGCTCCGCTGACCGGCGGCTACACCGAGACGCTCGGTGCATCGTTTGGGACGACCAGCGCCGGCTTGCTGGGGACCGGTTCAGTGACCGGCCTGGCGGCGGGCGCCCCGGCCAGCACCGCGCTGTCGGTCCAGTACACCGCCGGTGCAGCCGGCTCCTACAGCGGCGCGGCGGCCGTCAACTTCAACACCGAGGCGGTCAACGGCAGCGGCCTGGGCACGCTGGCGATCGGATCCCAGTCGGTCGGCTTCTCCGCCACGGTCAACGCGATCGCCAACGCGGCTCTGGTGCACACCGGCGGGTTTAACTTCAATTCGACCGGCGCCAATTCGGGCACGCTCAACTTCGGGGTGCTCACGCTCGGCAGCGGCAGCGTGCAGACGACCTTTGACCTGCTGAACAACGTCACCGGGCTCGCCGACCTCCTGAACGGGACCTTTGATGCAAGCGGGCTCGGCGGGACGCCATTTGGCTTCGGCGGTAATGGCTCCTTCAGCTTGGGCGACCAGCAAGGCTCGGTTTTTGACCTCACGTTCGACACCAATGCGGCGACGGGCTTCTTCACGGCCAACCTTTTCATCGATGACGCGAGCCACAATGCGTTTCAGACCGACCTGGGCCTGCCCCAGTACGACCTGACGATTCAGGGCACCGTCAATCCCGTAAGTAGCGGTTCAAACGCCCCCGACGCCGGAAGCTCCTGCTTGCTCTTGGGCCTGGGTCTGATGGGGCTGGTTATGGCCAGCCGCTGGACGCGCCGGAATGCCTGATCGAGCGGGTCCGGAGAGCCGACCGGGCCGCATCCCGGCCCGGTTTTTCCGTCAAAGAGGGCCACACAGCGCGGAATTCCCTCGAATTCCGAACTGGTGCGGCTGGACGGAATCGAACCGTCGATACCGCTTTGGAAGAGCGGAGTTTTACCACTAAACTACAGCCGCGATGACGCCGTCAAGACTGCGGCCGCCGGGGACCCGGGGTCAAGCCCGCTCCGCCGGCGCCCGAGGCTGATTTTCCCCTGCGGGCGAAGGGATCGGCCCCTGGCCGGTGTTATACAGCCTGATCCATGAAGAAGCTCCCGGTTGCCGTATTTGTTGCTGCATTTCTGTCCTTGCTTGCGCCGTTTTGTCTGGCCGCCGCGGACGATGACAATGCCGGCCTTTCCATCAACCAGATCGAGCCGGCGTTATTTCCGCCGGCTCTGCAGATGAGCGGTGTCCTATACGGCAAGGTTCGTCTGGTGCTGAGCGTCGACGAGCAGGGAAAACTGGCCGACTATCTGATCATCGCTTATACTCAACAAGGGTTTGCCGAGGCGGCAGTTCGAGCTGTAAAAAAATGGGTCTACGCTCCGGCGCGGGTTCACGGTCAGGCCCGCCCATCCCGGGCCGATCTGCTTTTTACCTTCGAAGTCGGGGCGGTTGTGTCCGTGAACAATCTGGACGAGATCTATGCGAACAGTCTCCTGAGGGAAAATTACGCTTATCGAACTTATCTGCTGCGGGAGCTCGATCACATTCCGACTCCGATTCAGGTGGTCAAACCCATCCTGCCGGGCGGCGCGCTCTCCGCCGGTCAGGAGAGGGTTGTCACGGTGGATTTCTATATCGACGAAGAGGGGAAGGTGCGGGTTCCGGCCGTGGACCGGGACGTGGCGGAGGACCGTCTGGCCGCAGCTGCGGTGTCGGCGGTCGAGCAGTGGCGCTTCGAACCGCCGTTGCGCAAGGGCCACCCCGTCCTCGTGCAGGTGCAGCAGGATTTTCGTTTTGTCGCCAAACCCTGAGGCGGAATCATGCAGTTGAACTGAGGTGGAACCGGACCTCCGGGCCGGTCATCCCTGCGTGACCGCATCAGCCCGCCCGGAGGTCGGGCTCCACCTTTTCAACCTCAATTCTGCAGAGCAACAGATCGAATCGACCACGGATATCGCGGGTGTACACGGACACAGAAAAATTCAGGAAGGAATTCCGATTTCAATTCATTGATCTGCGAGGTGAATCCCCATTGAATCGTGTTTGATTGATCATCCGTGCTCATCCGTGAAATCCGTGGTTTCAACTGCGTTTTTCAGGTCCAAGAGAGCAAGTTCGCCGGGAATTTATTCTCATCTGCATGAGTCCGGCCGAACACCGATCCTCGGGGGGAGCCACGACCGGGCCTCAACGGGTCGCGGGGTCCTTGAGCAGATCGCCCAGCAATTGGCGCAGTTGCTGCCGGGCACGGTAGAGGCGCGTTTCCACGCCGCGTTCCGAACAGCCGCTGATCGCGGCGATTTCCCGGTAGGACAGCTGCTCGTAGTGGTGCAGCAACAAGGCCGTTTTCAAGTCGTGCGGCAGGAGGTCAATGGCGGCCCGCACGGCGCCCAGAATTTCATGCTGTTCGGCCAGCAGGTTGGGGGAGGGCTGGTCCGACGCGGGCTCGGGCACGGTCCATTCGCGATCCTCCGATTCCATCCGTCCCTCGCTTCCGGCCAGCGCCACCGTCGGGTGGCGGCGCTTCCAACGCTGATGATTGTGACAGAGATTCGCCAGGGTGGTGAACAACCAGGCGCTGAGCGTGGTGTCGGGTCGGAGCCGCAGCCGCTGCTGGTAGAGCTTGACGAAGGCCTCGGCGACGAGGTCGTGGGCATCGGTGCGGTTCTGGACGTACCGGTAGGCGAAATTCAACAGCGGCCGCTGCCAGCGGTCGATCAGCCGGTTGAGCGCAGCGGTCTCGCCCTGTTGCAACGCAAGGAGACTGGCGTGGTCGGATGCGGGATCGGGTGACACGGCGCGCGGGGCAGGCGCATCAATTCGGGAAAGACTGGGCGAGGGGTTCGGCCGTGGCGATCAGGCGCAGGTAGCGTTGCCGTTGCTGGGGGGTCATGACCTCGGCGGAGGCCAGCACGAGTTCGCGGGTCGAGTCGAGGCACTCGCGGTTGACATGGCGGCGGGCGTCCACGAAGCGCGCAAAATCCAGGAAATCCACCCGGTCGCGGGTGCGGCGCAACTCCTCAAACGCGGAAAATTCCTTTTGCAGCTCCCCGACCTGGGCGGCCAGGGCGCGCAGACGCGGGCTCGACGCCTGGTGCAGCTCCTTGATGCGGAGGTACTGTTCGTCGGTGAGGTTTAATTCGCTTTTCATCCAGGCCAGCTGCGTGTCGAGCGAATCGGCGCCAACCGGCGCCTGCAGCCGGTAGTAGGCGACGTGAGCCAAGGTGCCGGCGGCGAGCCCGAGCGCGAGGAGGAAGAGGACGCGTTTCACGGGCGGCGCTGGTTTTCCGGGGTGTTGAGCAAGGGATCGATCAGCAGCAGGTAGCTGCGGGCCAGCTGGGCACTGCGTTCACGTTGGAGATGGCTCACGCGAAGTTCGGCGAGAAAAAGTCCGAGCAGCATGCAGCTGGCCACAAACAAAACGGCAAACGAGGGCCGCCCGAACCACGATTCGGATTCCCGCCACCAGCCGGCGGGCTTGCTTTCCTCGAGGGCGATCCGCCGCCACACCTCCGAGGGAAGCCGCGGGGAAGGCTGGGGCGTGCCCGACCAGTGATTCAGGAGGGCGTCAAGAGGATCGGGCGGCGGGGTCATGGCAGGGAAGGAAACGACAGTTGACAGTATAACACCGGTTCATGCCCAAACCCTTCAAAAACCAACGCGATTCAGGCAGACGGCAGGGCACAGACCGGGGAGTAAAACCGATGAAAGGGAGCGGTTCATAAGGTGGTTAAACTCCAGTGAATTGGATTAAAATGAATTGCGGCCGAAAGCGAGACCCTCTTTAACCACGGGTCTATGGCTACCACGGCTGCGACAAGACCTCAATCCACGGTCAAAGCTGCTCAGGCTTTGGCGAAACAGAAGTCGCTGGAAAAGAAGGCCCGGAATTATCGGCTTGGCCTCGGGGAACTTTCGATCTTTACCGGCCAGCTGGCGGCGCTCCTGCAGGCGGGCCTTCCCCTCGTCACCTGTCTCGAGGCGTTGCAGGATCAGACCGAGGACGAGGTTTTCCGCGTCATCATCCGCGATGTGCGCAACGATATCTCCGCGGGCACCTCCTTTTCCGCGGCGGTCAAGAAATTCCCCAACTCCTTCAACTCGCTCTTCATTTCCATGGTGGAAGCGGGTGAAGCGTCGGGCGGCCTGGCGGAAATCCTCGGCAAAGTGGCCGGTTATTTCGAATCCACGGTCAAGCTGACCAAAAAGGTCAAGTCGGCCATGACCTATCCGATCGCCGTCATCGGTCTCGCCATCGCGCTGGTGAACGTGCTGCTGATCTTCGTCATCCCCGTGTTCGCGGCCATGTTCGCGGACTTCGGCGCCAAACTGCCTGTGCCGACCCAGATGCTGATTGACGTCAGTAATTTCATGCGCTCCTGGTGGTGGGCGGTCGGCCTCATCGCTTACGGGATCTATTTTGGGATCAGCAAATACACCAAAACCCCTGTCGGCCGCCGGCAGAAGGACCAGCTCCTCGTCAAGGCGCCGATTTTCGGCAGCCTCATCCACAAGATCGCGCTTTCCCGGTTCTGCCGCACCTACGCCACGCTGATGCGTTCCGGCGTGCCCATCCTGCGCACGCTCGAGATCGTGTCCGCGGCCAGCGGCAAGGTGCAGGTCGAGGACGCCTGCGTGGAAATCGCCAAGCATGTCAGCCAGGGCGGCCAGGTTTCCGAGATCCTGGCCGTCAACTCCTTCTTCCCGCCCATGATGAAACACATGGTGAAGGCGGGCGAATCGACCGGCAATGTCGACGGCATGATGAACAAGATCGCTGATTTTTACGATACGGAGTGCGATGCGACGGTCGCCGCTCTGACCTCGCTGATCGAACCCCTGCTGATCGTCTTCCTTGGTGTGGTGGTCGGAGCCATCGTCATGGCGATGTTCCTGCCCATCTTCCAACTCGGCGCGGTCGCCGGCGGCCTGCAGAAATAGTTTTCGATCATTGACGGAACGAGCCCCGGCTGCACCGTGCCACTTCCGGCCAGTTCGGTCCGTCCGCCCCCATGCCCTCCATCCTCATCGTCGACGACCTCATCTCCATCCACGAGATGCTGGAAGCCGTGATCCACCCCACCGGGTTCGGCACGGCCTTCGCCACCGATGGGGAGAAGGCGCTCGTGCGCTACAAGGCGGAAAAATTCGACCTGGTGCTGGCGGACATCGACATGAAGCCGATGGACGGGATCACGCTGCTCAAGCAGCTGAAGCAATACGACGCCTCGGTGGTGGTCATCATCATGACGGCCTACGCCAGCACGGAAAGCGCCATCCAGGCCCTGAAATACGGCGCGTTCGACTACCTGCAGAAACCCTTCAAGGTCGACGAACTCATCCAGACGCTGAAGCGCGCGATCGAGTTCAAGCGGATATCCGCGGAACGCGAGGCGCTGGCGGGATCGCCGGCGGCGGCCAAGAGCGGCGATTTTGAGGCCCGGCTGCCCGGGACCAGCCAGCAAATCAAGCGCCTCATTTTACAGCTCAAGAAACTGGCCACCGCCAACACCCCGGTGCTGATCACCGGTGAGCTCGGCACCGGGCACGAAATTGCCGCCGAACTGCTGCATACGGCGGGAGCCCGGTCAGGCAGCCCCCTCGTCAGCATCGATTGCCACCTCAACACGCCCGAAGTCCTGCGCGATGGACTGCTGGGTCCCGACGGCACGGGCGGCAAGTGGGTGCAGCAGGCCAAGGGTGGCACCCTGTACCTCCAACACCTGCAGTGCCTGCAGAAAACCACGCAGGAAACCCTGGTGTCGGTGCTCCGCAACAACGCGCACCAATTCCGCCTGATCTGCGCCAGCGAGGAGGATCTGGAAAGCTTGGCCGAGGAGGGCCTGTTCAACGAGGAGCTTTTCTACCGCGTGGCCGCGCTCCCGGTTTTTCTGCCCCCGCTGCGCGAACGCCTGGCGGATTTGCCGGCCCTGCTCAAGGCGGTCACCGAGCGCACCACCAATCCCCTGTTCGACACCCGCCAGATCGAGTTCACCGAGGATGTGCTCGCCGCCCTCCGCCTGTACAGCTGGCCGGGCAACATGGCCGAATTCACCCAGGTCATCTCCCAGATCGTCAGCACCTCGGAGGAACGGGTCATCACGTCCGCCCAGCTGCCCCTGCGCGTGCACGAGGTGAGCAACTGGCCCAATCTGGCCGACTACCTGGCCGGCCAGGAACGGCAATATTGCGCCCGCGTGCTCCATGCCTGCGCCGGCGACAAGATCAAGGCCGCCGAGATTCTCGGGATCGATCCCTAGCGCCGGGGCCCGCCGGCGATCGTGCGCCTATGACAAAGTCCGCGCCGGGCGGCCGGAGTGGAAAACCGCGCTTTGGGCGCCCAAACCAGTTCCCGCTTGCTCCGCCCCCCGGGTGCCCCAAACCTCGCGGGCGCTCACGCCCATGCCCAAACGCACCGACCTCGAATCCATTCTGATCATCGGCGCCGGCCCCATTATCATCGGCCAGGCCTGCGAATTTGATTACTCCGGCACCCAGGCCTGCAAAGCCCTCAAGGAAGAGGGCTACAAGGTCATTTTGGTGAATTCCAATCCGGCCACGATCATGACCGATCCGGAATTCGCCGACGTCACCTACATCGAGCCGCTGACCGTCGAGATCCTGGAAAAGATCATCGTCCGCGAGCGTCCCTCCGCCCTGCTTCCGACCCTCGGCGGCCAGACGGCGCTCAACCTGTCGATGGAATTGTACAAGGCCGGCATCCTCGAGAAATACAAGGTCGAGATGATCGGCGCGAAACCGGCCGCGATCGCCAAGGGCGAGGATCGCGAGCTCTTCAAACAGGCCATGCTGCGGATCGGCCTCGATTGCGCGCGCTCCCGCACGGTGCACAACCTCGCCGAGGCCCGCGACGCCGCCGAGGCCATCGGCATTTTTCCGCTCATCATCCGGCCCAGCTTCACCCTCGGGGGCACCGGCGGCGGCATCGCCTACAACCGCGAGGAGTTCGAACAGATCGTCCAAACCGGCCTCGAGGCTTCGCCCGTGAAGGAGGTGCTCGTGGAGGAGTGCCTGATCGGCTGGAAGGAATTCGAGATGGAGGTCATGCGCGACCACAAGGACCAGTGCGTCGTCATCTGTGCCATCGAGAATTTCGATCCGATGGGCGTGCACACCGGCGACTCGATCACCGTCGCCCCGGCGCTCACCCTCACCGACAAGGAATACCAGGTGATGCGCGATGCGTCCTTCGCCGTGATCCGCGAGATCGGCGTCGAGACCGGCGGGTCCAACATCCAGTTCTCCATCGATCCGCAGACGGGCCGGCAGGTCGTCATCGAAATGAACCCCCGCGTGTCGCGTTCCTCCGCGCTGGCCTCGAAGGCCACGGGCTTCCCCATCGCCAAGATCGCGGCGAAACTCGCCATCGGCTACTCGCTCGACGAGCTCCGCAACGACATCACCCGCCTCACGCCCGCGAGTTTCGAGCCGACGATCGACTACATCGTCACCAAGATCCCGCGCTTCACGTTTGAGAAATTTCCCGGCGCCAACACCACGCTCACCTCCGCGATGAAATCCGTCGGCGAGGCGATGGCCATCGGCCGCACCTTCAAGGAATCGTTTCAAAAATGCCTCCGTTCGCTCGAGATCGGCGCGCGCGGCTTCGGCGGCGGCGGCAAATACGGCGGCGACGAGCGGCCCGACGAGGCGGCCATCCGGCAGAAGCTCGGCACGCCCAACGCCGAGCGCGTTTTCTACATCCGCTGGGCGTTCAAGGCCGGCCTGACGGTGGACGACATCTTCGCGCTCTCGAAAATCGATCCGTGGTTCCTGCACCAGCTGCGCGAACTCCACGAGATGGAAGAGCAGCTGAAGACGCACACGCTGGCAACGATCGACGCCGCGACCCTGCGCCGGGCGAAACAGGCCGGGTTCTCGGACACGCAGCTGGCGCATCTGCTCAAGACGGACTTCGACGCCATGCGGCGGCACCGCAAGCAGGCCGGCGTGCACACGACCTTCCGGCTCGTCGACACCTGCGCGGCCGAGTTCGAGGCCTTCACGCCGTACTACTACTCGAGCTACGGGGACGAGAACGAGATTCTGCCCGGCAAGAAACCGAAGATCATGATCATCGGCGGCGGTCCCAACCGCATCGGCCAGGGCATCGAGTTCGACTACTGCTGCGTGCACGCCTCGTTCGCGCTGCGGGAAATCGGTTTTGAAACGGTGATGATCAACTCGAACCCCGAGACCGTCTCCACCGACTACGACACGAGCGACCGCCTGTACTTCGAGCCGCTCACGTTGGAAGACGTGCTCGAGGTCTACGAGCAGGAAGGTTGCGTCGGCGCCATTGCGCAGTTCGGCGGCCAGACCCCGCTCAATCTCGCCAGCGCATTGAAGGCGCGCGGCGTGAACATCATCGGCACCTCGCCCGAGAGCATCGACACCGCCGAGGACCGCAAGCTGTTCGCCGCGGTGCTCGAACAGCTCGGACTCCGCCAGCCCGCCAATCGCATCGCGCTCAGCGACACCGAAGCCCTCGTCCATGCGGCGGACCTCGGCTATCCGGTGCTCGTCCGGCCTTCCTTCGTTCTCGGCGGGCGCGGCATGTTCATTCTGTACAGCGAGGCCGAATTGAAGGACGTCGTCCGCCAGGTGTTCGACGTGATGCCCGGCAAGCCGGTGTTGATCGACAAGTTTCTGGAGGACGCCATCGAGCTCGACGTCGACTGCATCAGTGACGGCGAGACCGCGCTGGTTGGCGGCATGCTCGAGCACATCGAATATGCCGGTGTCCACTCGGGCGACGCCGCGATGGTGATGCCGCCGCATACGCTGCCGCGGGAAATGCTGGAGACCGTCCGGCAGGCGACCTATGCGCTAGCGAAGGCATTGCGCGTGATCGGCTTGATGAACGTGCAGTTTGCGATCAAGGACGGCCAGCTCTACGTCCTCGAGGTGAACCCGCGCGCCTCGCGCACGATACCGTTTGTGGCCAAGGCCATCGGCGTGCCGCTGGCCAAGCTGGCGGCCAAGGTCATGGCCGGGAAAAAACTGGCCGACCTCGGTTTCACCCAGGAAATCAAGCCGCGGCACTGGTGCGTGAAGGAGGCGGTGTTTCCGTTCAACCGCTTCCCCGGCGCGGCGATCATGCTCAGCCCCGAAATGCGCTCGACGGGCGAGGTCATGGGCATGGACGATGATCTCGGCATCGCCTTCGCCAAAACGCAGATGGCGGCCAAGCCGGCGCTGCCGCTGCACGGCCGGGTGTTCTTCAGCCTGAACGATGCCGACAAACCCCATGCGGTCGCCCTGGCGCGGGACTTTCTCGAGCTGGGCTTCACCATCTGCTCCACGACCAACACGGCGAAACTCCTCCAGGCGCACGGGCTGCCCGTGCAGCACGTCTTCAAGCTCAACGAGGGCCGGCCCAACTGCGTCGACATGATCAAGAATGGCGAGATCCAGCTCGTCATCAATACGCCGCGCGGCATGATTCCCCGCTACGATGAGAATGCGATCCGCGCGGCGGCCTGGGCCAACAATGTCTGCATCATGACCACGATCACGGGCCTGCGTGCGACGATTAACGGTATTCGGGCGATGAAGGCCAAGCTGGTCGACGTGCGCCCGCTCCAGCTCTACAAGGGCAGTGTGGTCCCCCTCTGACCGATGCCCGCGCCGGTGACATTGATCGCCTTGCTGCACGGCCCCGACCAGCGCGGACTGGTGGCCCGGGCCGCCGGATGGATTTTTGCCCGCGGCGGAAACATCCTGCATGCCGACCAGCATCGCGACGAGGAGGCCGGCGTTTTTTTTCAGCGTCTCGAATGGGTGCCGCCGCCGGGCACGAATCCCGTCGACGAGGAGAAGGCGTTCCTCGTGTTTGCCCGCGATGAGCTGAGCATGCGCGCCGTGGTGGCCGATACCGCGCACCGGCCGCGGGTGGCGCTTTTTGTGTCGAAGGCCGACCATTGTTTTCACGATCTCGTGCTCCGCTGGCGGGCGGGGGAGTTCGCCTGCGACATCGTGGCCGTGGTTTCCAACCACCACGACCTGGCCGCGGCGGCCCGGGGTTACGGACTGCCGTTTCACCACCTGCCGATCGAGGCGGGCGACAAGGCCGCGGGCGAATCCCGGCAGCTGGCGCTGCTGGCGGAATTGGAAGTCGAGCTGGTCGTGCTGGCGCGCTACATGCAGGTGCTCTCGGCGGAATTTCTGGCGAAATTCGGCCGGCCTGTGATCAACATCCATCATTCCTTCCTGCCGGCCTTCGCGGGAGGCCGGCCCTACCATCAGGCGCATGCCCGCGGCGTGAAACTCATCGGGGCCACCGCGCACTACGCCACGGCGGTGCTCGATGACGGCCCCATCATCCACCAGGATGTCGTCCGCGTCACGCACCGGCACGGGGTGGACGATCTGATCCGCAAGGGCCGCAACCTGGAGAAGATGGTGCTCGCGCAGGCCGTGCACTGGCATCTGGAGCACCGGGTGCTGGTTTACGGCCACAAAACCGTGGTGTTCGACTGAGACAGAGCCAGTTCCGCACCCCGGTCGCCTTTTTCCTTGAGCGCACGGCGCGGGATTCCCAAGCTGGCGGGCTCCATGAGCACCAATACCTCCGCCGAGAAACGGACCGAAGAGCAGCCTGCCACCCCGGTGGCGCCCGATTTTGCCGCCCAAGTCCAGGACTTCTGGGCCAAGAACCGCTCCTTTCTCCTGGCCGCCGGTGCGGCGGTTTTGCTGGTGATCGTCGGGCGCGAGGGCTGGGATTATTTCAGCGCCGCGCGCGAGCAGACGGTGCAGCAGGAATACGCCGCCGCCGCCGGCGCGCCCGACCGGCTGGAACGCTTTGCCTCCGATCACGCCGGCCACCCGCTGGCCGCCATCGCCTTGTTGCAGCTGGCCGACCGCAAATACGTCGCCGGCGAATTCGGCGCGGCCCGGGATTCCTACCAGAAGGCGGCCGCCGCCCTCACGGACGCCAGCCTCAAGGCCCGCGCGCGTCTCGGGGCGGCGATGAGCCAGCTCGGCGCCGGCGAACAGGCGGCCGGCGAGACCACGCTCGGTGCGCTCGGCAGCGACACGACGGTGGACAAAAATACCCGCGCCGAGGCCGACTACCACCTGGCGATCCTCGCGAGGGATGCGGGCCGGACCGAGGACGTTCGCAAACTGGTCGGGGAAATTTCCAAACTCGGCGACTCCGGACTCTGGGGCCAGCAAGCCATGATGCTCGGGGCCAGTCTGCCGGCTCCGGCCAGCCCAGCCCTCAGCTTGGGCAAATAACCGGCCGCCGCGGTCTCTTCGCGGCGAAATGGTCGGGGCGACAGGATTCGAACCTGCGACCTCCTGGTCCCAAACCAGGCGCTCTACCAGGCTAAGCTACACCCCGGGCCAAGCCCGATGGCACGCGCTTTTTCCAGGCGAGTCAATGCTTGGCCGTGTATCCGTTTGATTGAACCTGAACTCCATGCCGGCCAAATCCACCGGGAGGTCGGATCGCCCCACCGCAGCGGCCTCGGGAAATTTCGAAATTGACCCCCGCCCAAAGGTTTTCAGGGACCGGGAAAACTTCTGCGCCCTCGCGATCAGAGGGCGGGAACCGGAGATGCTCAGGCTTGCGCAAAAACTGGTGATAAATGTTTCTTGCCTCAAGTGGTTACCTCCCATAGTCAGGCATGTTCAATCTCAACTAAAAAATGGATACTCTTTCCCGCGACAGCAGCTCCAGCAGCAATAACATCCTCCCTTTGGCGGCCATAGCCCTTGGCGTCATCGGTCTTTTGGTCGGCATCATCGGCCTGGTGAAAGCCACCAAACTTGAAAAATCGGTGGCGGCCCAGATGGAGACTGTGAACAACAGCATCACGAGTGTGCAGACTGAGGAGCGCGGGATTGCGGCCAACGTCGACAACAGCATCAAGACTTTCCGCGACAGCGTGCAAGGCGTGCTCACGCAGGTCGGCAACGAGCTCGGCACGGTCAAGGCCCAGATCACGCGCCTTGAGGAAGCCGCCAAGAAACCCGCTCCCGTTGCCGGCAAAGCTGGCAAGGGCGGCGGCAAGGTCACCGGCACCGTCGACGCCGACGGCAACTATCTCGTCGCTCCGGGCGACACGCTGAACAAGATCGCGAAGAAATTCGGCACGACCAAGGATGCGATTGAAGCCGAGAATCCCGGCATCGACCCCGCCAAGCTTCGCGTCGGCCAGAAGGTCAAGATTCCGAAGAAGTAATTTCCCGCACAATTTGCCCCTGCCTCCCCGGCCCTGTGTCGTGGAGGCATTTTTTTTCCCGCACATGAATCCTCCTGGCCACGACCACCCTCAGCGCTGGCGCCGGCTCGGCACCCGCCCCGTCGCCCACACGCGGATTTTCGACGTGCAGGGCGTCCAGTACCAGCATCCGGCGCGGTCGGAACCGCGGGAGTTTTTCGTGGTGCATGCGCCGGACTGGGTGAATGTCGTCGCACTCACGCCCGCGCACGAGCTCGTGCTCGTCCGGCAGTTCCGCTACGGGATCGACGCTTTCTCGCTCGAAATTCCGGGCGGGGTCATCGATCCGGGCGAGGATCCGGTGGCGGCCGGCGTGCGCGAGTTGCGGGAGGAGTCGGGCTTTGTCGGCACCGCGGCGCGACTCCTCGGGAGCGTGCACCCGAATCCCGCCATGCAGGACAATCGCTGCCATCTCGTGCTGGTCGAGGGCGCCCGGCGGGAGGCCGCGCTCGACTGGGATCCCGACGAGGAACTGCAGACCCTGACGAAACCGGTGGACGAGGTTTATGCTTTGGCCGAGACCGGCGGGATCACCCATGCGCTGGTGCTCGACGGCCTGCTGCTTTTCGCCCCGGTGTGGGCGCGGCTGAAGCGAGGGGGCGTCATTTGACTTTGCCCCGGCCGCAGACTACCATCGGAGGATTCATGGAGACCGCCACCAGCACCGCGCCCGCCTTTGCCAATCCCGCCACGAGCCTGCAAGCGGACGAGGCGGGAAGGGTGCCCGGGACGCTCGAGTCGGAAATTCGGGCGATCTACCGGCGCAGCCCCCTCTATCGCAAGCGTTTCCCCTTGCACGAGGAGCCGCTCGGCTGGTCGTGTTTTCGGGAAATACCGGTGCTGACGAAAAAAGAGATCGTCGAGCGCGGGCACACCGCGTTCTTCAACGACTATTCCGAGATCGAACGAGGTTTTCTGCAGAAGAAATTCGAATACGAACACACCTCGGGCACCACAAGCGGGCCGATGACGGTGGTGATGGAGGAAGGCTGGTGGGACGCGCAGACGCGACGCGCTTATCTGGCGCATCCGCGGTTGGCGCGCTATGTCGGCCAGCCCGCGCGCAAGTGCGTGCTGGCGCCGGTCGGCTGTTCCAGCAATCTCTGTCCGTACGAGGACCATCCGTTTCCCCACCGCTATTTCGATGGCACGGTCTATCTGAATCTGTCGAGCGATCCATTTGCTTTTCCGGAGGCGGAGTGGGACCGCATTGTGTTGGAGTTGCGCGCGGTGAAGCCGGCGGTCATCGAGGGCGAGCCGGTCTATCTTTCGCTGCTCGCCCGGGCGCTGCACAAGCGGAAGGTGACAGTGCCGAGTGTGGAGACGGTGATTCTGACCTACGGCAAGGCCAGCCGACAGCACAGTCGCCGGATCGAAGAGGCGTTTCCGGGCGCCGTGCAGGTCGACCTGTACGGTTCCACGGAAGCGGGCTACCTTTTTGTCGGCGATGCCTTCGCGGACAATCTGCGCGTGGTGGACGGCAACGCCTTTGTCGAACTGATGCCCTGGCGCGACGAAGTCCCGGACGTTTTCCAGATTGGCGTGACGACGCGCGATCGCGAGGCGATGCCGTTGCTGCGCTACCACACGGGTGACATGGTGCGGCGTACGCCGACCGGCTTCCGCATTCTCGGGCGGGAGAAGGATCTGTTTTTCCGTCCCGATGGGGCGGTGGTTTCGGCGTTTGAAATTGATGCCGCGCTGCCGGAAAATTTCGCCTGCTGGCACTGGAGCCTCGTGCAGGTTTCGGACAGCCGCTGGGAGTTTCAATATGTGGCGGACAGTGCCGCACCGGCAGAGATCGCGCCGGCACTGGCCGCCGTGCTGGGCGAGGGGGCGCGGGTGAGCTTGTTCCGCCGGAAATTCATCCAGCCGGCGGCGAGTGGAAAATTCGCTTTGCTCAAGCCGCTGGCTCGCTGAACCCGGTGGGTTTGCGATGGGATGCCCTCGGACGATCGCGCCGCGGGGTCGCGGTTATTGCAACAAACCTGTAAAACACAAGATAGGGTTTTGCGCTGCGCTCGAGGTCATCAAAAGCGAATTGGGATTTCGGCCTGAAATTGCGCGAGTTCACTCTCAAGCTCCCGTTCGGCGGCCCGATTAGTAATCAAATAATCATGAACGTTATATGCCTATCGAATTCAAGCGAGGGCAGCCTCGAAACAGCGGGCATGGCAAAACGGCATGGTAGGAGAGTTGGATGTTTGAACGCCCGCGATGATTTCGGCGGCGCGCGGCGGCAAAAACACGATTGTCTTCTAGGGTGTTTACTCTAATTCAGGAGCCATGAAAACGAAGCACTTTCCGATGGTTTTACTGCTGACGGCGACGGCCGTGACGCTTTTCGTCAGTCGAAGCTTCGCGCAGGGTACGGCCACGAGCATCTCCGGACTTAATTACACCGGGTTAAAAGGTACCGGCGCTCTGCAAGCGGGCGGCGCGAAAGATGCGAACTGGACTGTGAGCTACGCGAGCACCAATGGAGGAGCGAGCGCCAACACCAATTACGAGGGATCTGCTTACGTGATTTCGGGGGCTAATGTAACCGGCTCTGGCTACGCTGCGAACACCGCTTCGGCCCAATGGATCACAGCGCCAGGGGCAACCCTCTCCAACGGGACCGGCGTCAACACCGGCGGAGATTTTCTGCCCGGCAATGGCAACACCGGCGCCAACGAGGGGATCTATTACTACAAGCTTTCATTCACGATCGTCGGCACTGGCACGGGCACGGTGGGCAACCAAGTCGCGCTCACCATGACAATGGCGGCGGACGACCAGTATTCGATCTACGTCAATCCGACGTTCAATGCCAACGGAACCATCAACACGACGTCGAGTATCTTGGGCGGCTCTGCCACTGCGGCGTGGGGCAACACCCAGACCAGCTATCTGCAGAATTTCGGCAATGGCAACAGCGGCGCCGACGCGAATTTCGTCATCGGGACCAACACCATCGTGGTTGAAGTGGACAACACCAACGGCATAAACGGCGCGTCCGGCTCGAATGCCACCAATGCGAGCGGATTACTCGTCTATCAGGTGGGTGGTACGGCGGCGGGAGTGTTCATCTCACCCAATCCCGTGCCCGAAGTCGGCGCCTGGCTCCCGGTGGCGCTGGCGGTGGGAATGTTTGGCTGGAGTTATCTGCGTCTGCGCCCGCGCGAGGAACGCCGGTTGGTCTCAATTCGCTGATGCGGCCTTGATCAGTTCGATTTCGCGCGTCGTCATGGTCTTGGCGTCCAGCGAAGCGAGCAAAGCCGCTCCTTCCGCTTTCTGCCCGGTACCGGCCAAGGCCAGCCCGTAGGCGAAAGCCAGGGCTTGGTTCGTACCGGTTTCACCTGCCACCGGTTTGAGCAAGGCGAGCGCTTCCCCGGCCTTTCCGCGCGAGAACAACACGAAGGCATAGGTCGCCAGATAGGTGCGATTGCCGGGATTCTGCGCGAAATTTTCCTTTGCCACCTGTTCGGCCCGCAACTGCTGGTGACCGGTGAGTGCGGCGAAAAAAGCGTAGTTGTTGGCGACCGCCGGGTCCTTCGGGTGCAGCAGAAAAACGCGGTCAAATACCCGGTACTGTCCCTCGGCATCGCGACGCACCTGATAGAATCTCGCCAAAGTGCCAAGGGCCTCGATCGCGACCTTTCCGTTTTGCTCCGCGGCCTTCCACCACAGGGCCTCCGCTTCCTTCTCCCGGCCCCAGGAAAAAATGGTCGACCCGGCAAAAAGCGCATGAACGGCGTTCAATTGCGCATGGTTGAGCAGGCTGTGCCATAGTTCGTCGGCCGCGTTGGCGTCGCCCAGGGCGCGGGCCGCCTCGATGCCGTAAATCCAGCCGAGGAAATGCACGTCGGGCGTCCACTCGGTCAGGCGGACCAGCTCGCGCAAATGTTCCCAGTCGCCCGTCCGCCGCAGAGCCTCGGCGGCCACGACGGCCAGGGGCGCGTGGTGCAGGTCCCGGGCGGGCAGGGTGTTCATCCAGCGCACCGCTTCCTGGCTGCGTCCGCTCTCGTTCAACGCCGCCAGCAGCAGGGCGGCCGCTTCCGGCTTCGCGGCGCGTTCTTTCTCGAGTTGCGTTACCACCTCCGTGAAACGCGCTTCGTCGGCCCGGGCGTAAGCGAGCAGGCTCGCGGGGAGGTCCGCGGGCTGGCAGTCGGGATGAGCCTGCAGCGCGCCGGCCCATTTCAACATCGCGGCCCGGTCGTCGATGCGAATCGCGTCACCCAGCAGCGCCCGCAACGCGTTGCCCCCCCAAACGCGATCCGGAGCCCATTTGCCAAGAAGTTGAAGGCCCCGCTGCCTCAGGGAGGAATCCGTGGAGCCGAGCAGAATGATGCCCAGCGGGACCTCGTCCACCGCGACGGGCCCGTCCAGATGCAGCGCGGCCTCGAAATGATTCATGGCCGCGGTGAACTGGCCGCGCCGGCGTTCGAGTTCGCCTTGCAGACGCAGGGCAAAGGCGGACCCCGCCAGTTCGTCCTTGGAAAGTTTGGCCAGGGCGCGATCGGCCTCGTCGGGCTGGTCCGCGCGCAACGCCGCCGAGGCCCACTCGAGGACCAGCTCCGGCACGCCGGGGCCGAGTTCCGCGGCCCGTCGGGCGAAATCAACCTCCAGGCTCTTCCGTCCGCTGAGGCGGGCCAGATCGCCGGCCAGCCGCCAGACCTCGGGATTTTCCGGAGCGGCGTTGATGGCCTCCTGCACGGCCTCGGCCGCGTAGGCAGGTTTGCCGGCCAGCATCCACTGCCGGGCGACGTTGATCGCGTTGCGTCGGTTCCACCAAGGGTAGGCCCAGAAGCGCAACACCGCCACGGTCAGGACCAGGGCGAGCAAGCTATAGATCGTCCAGCGCAAGCGGCGCTGTTCTTCCCACCGGTCGAGAAACCGCCACCAGGACTCGCGCAAATCGAAGGTCATGATCCTCGTCCGCCACCGAGCCCACGTCCACCGCCGTCCCGACGGTTCCGGGGCATCCTGATGGGGTTGATTCTTCATCGCACGAAAACCGTCGTGAAAGAATCTGATATGCGCCCTGCTTCAAGCACAAGCCGGAACCGGGGCGACGCCTGCGGCACCGACTGATGGCATGCGCCGTGGAAAGGGATTTTCCGCTCGGTTTGCGGGTTTCCGTTGCGCCACCCCATCGCCCGACGAATGGCCGGATTGATGGCAAAACAGCCGGGATGCCCGGGGCCCGGCTGCAAGCCCACTTCACCCGCAGGTTAGGGAGGCTAATAGTCCCGGGCGCCCCAGCGCGTGCCTTGCCAAGCACGTTTCGGACTGGTTGCCTCCCGGAACGCATAAAAACAAGCCCTCGTGGCCAACCCCTTGTCTCGCGCGATGAATCTCCTTGGCTCGCTCTTCCATACTTCCATCGGCAAAAAGCTGCTCATGGCCGTGACCGGGCTCGTGCTGCTCGGTTTCGTGACCGGCCACCTGCTGGGCAACCTCCAATTCTTCCTGCCTCCCGCTGCGATCAATCTCTACGCCCATCGCCTGGAATCGCTGGGGGCCCTGCTGTGGCTCATCCGGCTCTTTCTCCTAACCTGCCTCGCGATCCACGTTTGGATCGCGATCAAGCTGACGCTCGAAAACCGCGCCGCCCGCCCCGCGGCCTACGCCGTAAACCATGTCAACCGGGCCACGCTGGCCTCGCGGGTGATGGCGCGCACCGGCATCGTCGTGCTGGCGTTCCTGATCTACCATCTCCTCGATTTCACCGTCCGCGCGCAGCACCCCGAGTGGGGCAACCACACCTTCCGTCTGGCCGATGGCACGATGGTGCGTGATGTCCACACCATGATGGTCGAGGGCTTCAGCCGGGTTGGCGTCTCGGTCTTCTACATCGTGGCCGTCGGCCTGCTGGCTTATCACCTCAGCCACGGGATCACGAGCATGGTGCAGACGCTCGGCCTCAAGAACGAAAAATGGACCCGCGGCCTTGAACGCGCCAGTGCCGCCTATTGCTGGTTTTATTTTCTGCTCAACGCCGCCATTCCGCTCGCCGTGCTGGCCGGTCTGGTGAAAATTTCCGTCTGACTTCTTCCGCCATGGCCAAACTAGAATCCAAGGTTCCGTCCGGTCCGCTCGCCGACAAATGGCGCAAACACAAGACGGAGATCAAACTCGTCAACCCTGCCAACAAGCGCAAATACGAGATCATCGTCGTGGGCGCCGGCCTCGCGGGCGCCTCGGCTGCCGCCACGCTGGCCGAGCTGGGCTACCGCGTGAAGAATTTCGTCTTTCACGACAGCCCGCGCCGCGCGCATTCCATCGCCGCCCAGGGCGGGATCAACGCGGCCAAGAATTACCAGAACGACGGCGATTCCGTCCACCGGCTGTTCTACGACACGATCAAGGGCGGCGACTATCGTTCGCGCGAGGCCAACGTCCACCGCCTGGCGGAGGTTTCGGTCAACATCATCGACCAGTGCGCCGCGCAGGGCGTGCCCTTTGCCCGCGAATACGGCGGCCTGCTCGCCAACCGCTCCTTCGGCGGCGCGCAGGTCTCGCGCACCTTCTACGCTCGCGGCCAGACCGGCCAGCAGCTGCTCCTCGGCGCCTACAGCGCCCTCTCCCGCATGGTCGGGGCCGGCGGAGTCGAGTTGCACACCAACTCGGAGATGCTCGATCTGGTCGTCGTCAACGGCCACGCGAAGGGTATTGTGGTCCGCAACCTCAACACCGGCGAGATTTCGCGCCACGCGGCCGACGCGGTGGTCCTCGCCACGGGCGGCTACGGCAACGTCTTCAATCTCTCGACCTACGCGCGCCAGTCCAACGCCACCGCCATCTGGCGGGCCTACAAGCGCGGCGCCTGCTTCGCCAATCCCTGCTTCACGCAGATCCACCCGACCTGCATCCCCGTCAGCGGCGACTACCAGTCCAAGCTCACATTGATGTCCGAATCGCTGCGCAACGACGGTCGCATCTGGGTGCCGAAGAAAAAGGAAGACCGGCTCAGGCCGCCCGCGGAGATTGCCGAGTCGGACCGCGACTATTACCTGGAGCGGCTTTACCCGAGCTTCGGCAACCTCGCTCCGCGCGACATCGCCTCGCGCGCGGCGAAACGCGTGTGCGACGAGGGCCGCGGGGTGGGCGAATCCGGCCTCGGGGTTTACCTCGACTTCGCCGATGCCATCAAGCGCCTGACCGAGGCCGGCGTGCGCGAACGTTACGGCAATCTTTTCGACATCTATCACGAGATCACGGCCGAAAGCGGCTACCAGGCGCCGATGCGCATCTACCCGGCGGTCCACTACACGATGGGCGGCCTCTGGGTCGACTACAACCTGATGTCGAACGTTCCCGGCCTGTTCGTGCTCGGCGAGGCGAATTTCTCCGACCACGGCGCCAACCGCCTCGGTGCCTCGGCCTTGATGCAGGGTCTCGCCGACGGCTATTTCGTCATTCCTTACACCATCGGCGATTATCTTGCGCAGCAAAAGCCGGGCTCGCGGCCCGCGCCGGACGCCGTGGAATTCAAGCAGGCGGCCGAGAGTGTCACCGGGCTCACGCAGCGGTTCCTCGACAACCAGGGCCGGGAGCCGGTCAGTCATTTCCACAAGCGGCTCGGCAAGATCATGTGGGAGGGCTGCGGCATGGCCCGCACCAAGGCCGGGCTGGAGCAGGCGCTCCAGAAAATTCCCGCGCTGCGCGAGGAATTCTGGGCCGGAGTGAAGGTGCCCGGCTCGGCCGACACGCTCAACCAGTCGCTGGAACAGGCCGGCCGCGTGGCGGATTTCCTCGAGCTCGGCGAGCTGATGTGCCGCGACGCGCTGACCCGCGAGGAAAGCTGCGGCGGCCACTTCCGCGAGGAATACCAGTACGAGGACGGCGAGTGCAAACGCGACGATGCGAATTTCTCCCACGCCGCCGCCTGGGAATACCAGGGCGCGGACAAGACGCCGCTCCGCAATGTCGAAGCGCTCAACTACGAATTCACCAAGATGAGCGTGCGCTCGTACAAGTAAGTAAGACCGCCACCGGCTTCCCCTTCCAAGGATATCCCGATTTGTGACATCCTCTTTCGTCAAAATTCTGCCGCCTGCCCGTGTCTCTACCGACATGATTCCGGCAGAGCGCATTGAATCCCGGATCCACCTGATACGAGGACAGAAGGTATTGCTGGATCGGGACCTGGCTGAGTTTTATGGCGTTGAGACCCGGGTCTTAAATCAAGCGGTCGGACGCAATATTGAGCGGTTTCCCGATGATTTCATGTTCAAGCTCACTCGTGAGGAAATCAGAAACTTATCACAGTTTGTGATAAGTTCAGGCTTCAAGCATTCACCACGAGTGCTGGTGTTCACCGAGCAGGGCGTCGCGATGCTCTCGGGACTGCTCAATACACCGCGAGCAGTCGCGGGGAATGTTGGCATCATGCGGGCGTTCGTGCGGCTTCGTCAGATGATCGCGGGCCATGCCGAGCTCGCGCACCGGCTGGCCGCACTGGAGAAAAGATACGATATTCAGTTCAAAGCCGTGTTTGACGCCATTCGCGACCTCATGGAGCCCCCGGCCGACCCCGCCCGCGAAATCGATTTTCACACCCTGCTCAAAAAATCCCGCAAAGCTAAAATCAAAACCTGATTGCCATGGTCGCTCCTGTCTCAGCATCCAAGAAACTGTTCGCCGTCACACTGCGGGTCTGGCGCCAGGCCGGCCCGACCCAGCCCGGCAAGTTTGTCGACTACCCGGCGGCGGACGTGAATCCCGACATGTCTTTCCTCGAGTTGCTCGATGTCGTGAACGACGGGCTCACGCGCCAGGGGGAGGAACCCATTGCCTTCGCCCACGACTGTCGCGAGGGAATTTGCGGCACCTGTTCGTGCACCATCAACGGCAAGCCGCATGGGCCCGGCCATGGCATCGCGACCTGTCAGACCTACATGCGCAGCTTCGCCGAGGGCGACATCATCGTCGTCGAGCCGTTCCGGGCCCGCGCCTTTCCGCTGGTGAAGGACCTGGTTTCGGAGCGCGCCGCGTTCGACCGGATCCAGCAGGCGGGTGGTTTCATCACCGTGCGCACGGGCGCCGCGCCCGACGCGAATTCGATTCTCGTGCCGAAGGAAGACGCCGATCTCGCCATGGACGCGGCCGCCTGCATCGGTTGCGGGGCCTGTGTGGCGGCGTGCAAGAATGCCAGCGCGATGCTGTTCGTGGCGGCCAAGGTTTCCCAGCTCGGCCTCCTGCCGCAGGGTCAGCCGGAGCGCGACCGCCGCGTGCTGGGCATGGTGCAGGCGATGGACGAGGCCGGGTTCGGCAATTGCACCAACCAGTACGAGTGCAGCGCGGTGTGCCCGAAGCTCATCTCGCACGATTTCATCGCGCGCATGAACCGCGACTACGCGGCGGCGCTTTTCAAAACCAGATTCCGGCCGCTCTCCAACGCCGGCGGCGGTGCGGGCTGAGTCAGGTTTGGTTTCATTTGGGTGACATTCCGGTGACGACGGCGCAATTTTCGCTTTCGTCACCGAGGCGACGGCGACAATTCGCCGAGGATGCGTCTAATGGTCTGGCCCGATCCGGGCCTGACCATGAAAACATTCATCCAACTCCTCGTCGCCACGATCATCGTTTTCGCTGGCGGAATCCTGGCGGGTAACCGCTCTTTCACCCTGGCCGGTCTGGTGGCAGGGCTCTTTTCCGTCGCCCTCCTGGTCTGGACTTTGCGCCAGTACGAGCGCCCGTTCCCGCCCCTCGCAAAAGCCCGCCCGTTGCACGTGCCGGTTGACCGGCCGCAGGACCCGGCGGAATCGCGGCCCGGTCGCGCGGCCTGAATCAAATTCCGGTGCGGGTGTAACTTTTCCCACCCTCCGGGGTTCTTAGGGCAACAGACCAATCAAAAACATGAAAACCACGCTGACCTTGCTTCTCTCCTTCCTCGGACTCGGATTCGCCCTCTTCGCAAAAATGCCTGCGCTCGATCCGGCCGATCTTGTTGCCGGCGCCTTTGTTCTCGCCCTGCTCGTGTGGACAATCGGGCAATATCGCCGCGAGCCGCGCTCGCTGTACGCCACGAAGCCGACTCACCTGTCCATCAATCCGGCCGCGACGGAAACCCACGCTCGTGCCCGCCGGGCTGCCTAAGGACGGCGCATTCTTTGCCCCGGCCCGACCGGCCCTCCGGGAGGCGTCCTGGCACCGCCGGGTGCAGACGCCTGCCCGCGGGCCTTGTCCCAACCGCCTCTCACGTTTGAACTGTTCGAGTACGATGGACCGGTACGGCGCCCCGGCCCGGGTGCATTGCGAGGGTGATGAAGTTCGCGGACGGCCCGGCGGCGCAAAGAGCCGTCTCTTTCGCGATCCGTCCAGGCTGTCGCCACTGCTGCGCCGAAGTCTGAATCCTGCAGTCGCTTACTTGATCGGCGCCGTGCCGGAATGGCTGAACTTGTCCTGTTCTTTTTGCTCGTCGTAGAGCACGAAGGTCAGGACGGAGGAAAGCTTGTATTCCACGGTGCCCGACGCCGGCAGGGAGGCTCCGGGGATTTTCAACGTGACCACTTGGGTCGCCGAGCGCTGGGCCGGCAGCCCGAGAGGTTCCTTGATGGTCAACAGCTCAGGAGGCTGGCCGTTGAGGGAAAGCTGGTGCGTGGAAGCTGCGATGTTCATCGACTGCACGGCGCCGTTGTTGAATTGCAACGTGGCGACCACCGAGCCGTCCGCGGCATGCTCCAGTTTCAACAGCTCCACACTCAAGCCGCTGAGATCGCCCGGCGAGGAGCAACCGGAAAACAGGGCCAGGAGGCCGAAAAGCGGCACGAACAGCACGAGAAGTCGTTTCAGTTTCATGGGGTGGGAGCACAATGGCCCGGCGGCCGGCAGCGGCAAGACTACTTCTTTTTCGCCCGCGCTTTTCCGGAGCCACGCGAGCCGAGCTCGAACTGGGAGATGGCACCGAGCGCAGCGAGGACCAGGACCGAAGGAAAGAGCCAGCCGTTGCTCTCGATCAAAGCCGGGATCTGCTGGGGATGTTGGAGGTAGAACAGCCAGTCGAGTTTTTGCGTGAAGTACATCAGGGCCACCAATGCCCGGAATGAACCGAGCAGCGCCGTGGCCAGAACGAGAACCGGCTTTTGCAATTTGAGGGCGGCAATCCCTCCCACGATCCCAAGGACGCATCCCCCCATCAGCGCCACGTTTTGATTATAGTTGGCCAGCAGGAGCATTCCCAAGGCCAGTCCGAACAGCAGGCCGGCGAGAAATACGGCCGCCAGATACAGCATGAAGGCCAGTCCCCCGCCCAGCAAAGCCCCGATTATCGCCCCGCCGATCTCACCCGCGAGCCCGGGAACCAAGGCGTCGCCGGCCGCCTGGCCGAAAATCGCGCCCACCAGCATCCCCCAAAGCGTCACGGTCGCTTTGAAAACTTGATACCCAAAAAAACAATCCAGGACGCCCCAAGCGATGGCTCCGCCTGACAACCACGCATAGATCTCGGCGCTAGTTTGCACCCCGCAGGTCTAGGCGGCGCGACCGCCTTGGCAAAACGTTTCTGGCCGCGGATTTCCGCGGACTCAGATCACTGACAGCGCTTTGGCGCTCTCCACCACCACCCAAGCCACCGCCAGAGCGGTCAGCCAGAACAGACAGATTTTCGCGTAGCGCCGGTTCCGCAAGCCTCTCTCGCGGCGGTCGATATGGCGGGAGCGGTAGCCGCAGGATTCCAAATAGCTGACGAATTGCGCCTGCTTCACGCCACTGACCCGCAAGGTCCGGTCCAACCGCAGGCCGGAAGGGCTGGGCAGGGAGTGAACGAGTTGATGAAAGGCACGACGCACGCCTTACCCTAATCGGCAAATCAAGCTTCCTTTCAATGGCATTCTCGGTATTTCGGTACCTTTCATCGCACGTTTACCCATGCATCACTTTCGTTACTTGGACTCCGGCCTTTTCTGTGAGGATGTTTCCCTAGCCGACATCGCCCGTCGGCACGGCACGCCGACCTATGTTTATAGCGCAAAGACGATGGCGGACAACTACCGCCGTCTGGCCCAGGGCCTCGCCGGCATCGACGTCCAGGTTTGCTTTGCAGCCAAGGCCAACTCCAACCTGGCGGTGCTCCGGCACTTCGCCAACGTCGGGGCGGCCTTCGATCTGGTCAGCGGTGGCGAAATTCGCCGGGTGTTGACCGCCGGCGGTCAGGTGCGCACGAGTGTGTTCGCCGGCATCGGCAAAAAGGAGGACGAACTGCGGCTCGCCCTCGAAAACGGGATCTTTTCCTTCCATGTGGAGAGCGAACCCGAACTGGTGCGTCTGAACGAGGTGGCGGGTCGCCTGAAGCTGCGCGCTCCGATCGCCATCCGCGTCAACCCCGACGTCGATGCGCACACGCACGCCAAGATCACCACCGGCAAGAGCTACAACAAATTCGGCATTCCGCTGGAAAACGCCGCGGCGGCCTACGCGGCGGCGGCGCGCCTGCCGCATTTGGTGATCAAGGGCGTGCAGATGCACATCGGTTCCCAGCTGACCGAGGTGAGCCCGTTCGTCGAGGCCGTGAAAAAGGTCGGGGCCTTCGCCGCCGAACTCAAAGCGCAGTACGGCATCAGCTACTTTTCGATCGGCGGAGGCATCGGCGTCGTTTATCAGGATGCGCTCGCCAGCGGCGACGCGGCGTGGTGGGCGGCCAAGCCCCCCGCTCAGCGTCCTCTCACGCCCGAAGTTTACGGCGCGACGCTCGCCCCGCTGCTCGCCCCGCTCGGACTGAAAATCCTCCTGGAGCCGGGCCGGTTTCTCGTCGGCAACGCCGGCGTGCTCCTCTCCCGCGTCGAACACCTCAAGCACGGGGCGGGCAAAGACTTTCTGATCGTCGATGCCGCCATGAACGATCTCGTGCGCCCCGCCATGTACGATGCGTATCACGAAATCGTCCCCGTCCACCGGGATCCCGCCCGCGCGATGATCACGGCCGATGTCGTCGGCCCGATTTGTGAGAGCGGCGACTGCTTCGCCAAGGACCGCCGCCTGCCGGAGATGAACGAGGGCGAACTGGTGGCATTCATGACCGCCGGAGCCTACGGACGGGTGATGGCCGGCCGGTACAACACGCGTCCCATGCCGGCCGAGGTGATGGTTTCCGGCCGCAACTTTGAGCTGATCAATGCCCGCGAAAGCTTCGAGACGATGATTGCGGGCGAAATAATCCCCGCTTTCCTTCAGTCCTGAACGATTTGTGGACCAGGTAAATCCAGTCCGATTCGCGGTGATTGGCGCCGGGGCGTGGGGTACCGCCATCGCCGTCCATCTGGCCCGGCGCGGCCTGACCGTCAGTCTGGTGGCCCGCCGCTCCGAGCACGCGGTCTGCATGCAACTGGCCCGCGAGAACCGCGACTATCTACCGGGGGTGAAGTTGCCTGAAAACCTTGCCGTCACCTCCGACCTGGCCGCCGCGCTTTTCGAAACCCAAGTCGTGCTGCTGGCCAGTCCCTCCAGTGCCCTGCGGACTTGGTGCGAACAAATGCAGGCGGCGCAGCCTGCGCCCCAAGGACCGCGTCTGCGCATCAGCTTGGTGAAAGGCCTCGAGACCGGCACCCAGCTGCGACCGAGCGAAGTGATCGCAGGGGTCTTTCCCGGCGACAACGTGGCCACGCTGACCGGGCCGACCAACGCCGGTGAACTCGCCCGCGGCCTGCCGGCCGCCATGGTCCTGGCGGCGGCCCGGCCCGATCAGTTTGTCGAGCAGGTGCAGGCCGCAATGAGCGATGCCGCCCTGCGCATCTACACCAGCAGCGATCTGCCCGGAGCAGAATACGGCGCCTGCCTGAAAAACATCTACGCCATCGCCGCCGGCCTGTGCGACGGGCTCCGCCTCGGCGACAATGCCAAGGCCGCGCTCATCACCCGTTCGCTGACCGAGCTGGTGCGGGTGGGCGAGTCGCTGGGGGCCAAGCGCGAGACCTTCTATGGACTGAGCGGCTTCGGCGATCTTGTGGCCACCTGTCACGGAGCGTGGAGCCGCAACCGTGACTTCGGGGAAAAAATCGGCGCCGGCGCCTCCGTGGCGGCCTTGCTCGACGGACGCAAAACCGTGGTAGAGGGTTACGGCACCACGGGCGCCATGCAGGAATTGTGCGCGGCGAAGGGCATCTCCGCCCCGATCCTGTCCGAGGTCCACGCCATCCTTTACCAACAGAAAAAACCAGCGGACGCGTTGATGAGTCTCATGACCCGGGAACTGAAGCGCGAATCGCACACCCCCCAGCTGCAAACGTGAACGGCCCGGGCGGGGACGTCAGTCCTTGGCCTGCTCGATGACGGACACTTTGCCCTCCTTGAAAACCACCCGGATACGCTCCTCTGCCGCCGACACGTAAACGTCGGCCAGGGCCGGCCGGTAAAAGACGCGGTAGGTGCTGAGCACGGGATCGTAGTAAACCCGGCGATGGTAGTGAATATAGGCGGAGCCGTCGTAGTAGTCGTAGTAGGTGTTGTAGATCCAGGTGATCGTGCGGCCGTGCGCCGAAATGCTCTCCCGCTTTTGGTCGGGGGCACCGAGGGCGATATAAACCATATCCTCGGTGAAGCCGAGATCGATGATCCCCTGCTTGAGCTTGGCCTGCGTGGCGGCGTCGAGCCCGGCGAAAACCTCGGGCTTTTCCTTGATGCGGGTGTCGACCGTCTCGCAACCGGCCGCGAGGAGCACCGCAGCTGCGAGCAAGGTAAGGAACAAGAGGCGTGTTTTCATGGAAGTTATGACGTCAGGGAGGCTGGCCCGGTTCCAGCCGATTGCCAATCCCGGAGCGTAACAGTTTGTTGGCCCGCGATCCGGGTGAAAGAGCTGGACGAGGCCACGCGACCGATCGTGCCTGATGCCAATCGCCCCGAGCGACTACACGACGACAAAGCCGCAATCGTAGGGCGGGCCCGCCGTTCTGCTGGCCGGCAGAATCGCGACGACGCGCCCCGCGGTCGCGCCCCGCCCGCTGAAAAGTGCAGATGCATCGGGCGATTGGGATAAGTAGCGCAGGCTTCCAGCCTGCTTCTTGTCCCAGCAGGCAAGGATGCCTGCGCTAAGCCAAGACCTCACGCGCACACCGCTTCGATCACGCTCAGGGTGACCGGCGTGCCGGTGCGGAGCGTGTTTTGAATCTCCGCGACCCGGTCGGTGTGGGCCATCAGTGCGCGGATCTCCGCCTGGCTGGCCTTGGCTGTGACCCGGGCCCGATAACGGATGTTCCGCGCCGCCGCGCCGGGCGTACCGAACTCCCCTTCGACCTCCACTTCCACCTGCGTAACCTTGATGCCGCGGGCGGCGGCCTCGCGATAGACATCGTTGCAATAGCACGTGGCGAGCGCCAGAAAGAGCAGCTCCCCGCCGTTGACGCCGGATCCGGGTCCGTCGGTCTTGGCGGGGAGGACGACGGACCGGGCTTGACCGTCGGTGCTGACGGAGACCTGATGCTCGCCCTCACGGTTGTGCACATGGGCGCTGATTTTCATGAAGAAATCGCGGCCGACGCTGCGGCCCGCGGCTCACAGCTCCCGCAGCGCCGAGGCGATCGGGCGCCGGGCGGCACTGACCGCGGGCAGGAGTCCGCCGATCAAACCGATGAGCGTGGCCCAGATTATTCCCTGCACCAGCAGGTGCGGGGTGACGGCGAAGGAGAATGCCACCTGGCTGAAACTCTGCCAGTTCATCGTGGCCGCATGGAAATTATTGAAGGCCAGGTAGGCGAGGGCGCCGCCCGCCGCGCCGCCGGCGAGCGCCAGCAGCAGCGACTCGAGCATCAGCGAGACGACGACCGCCCCGCCGCCAAAACCGAGCGCGCGCAGGGTGGCGATCTCCCGCGTCCGCGCGGCGACCGCACTGTACATCGTGTTCAACGCGCCGAACACCGCGCCGATCGCCATGAGCGAAGCGATCAGGAACCCCAGCGTCGTGATCAGGCGCGTCATGCCCTCGGATTGCGCGGCATAGTGTTCGGACTGGCGCAGCACCTTGACGCTGAGCTGCGGATTCGAGGTCAGCGAATCCTTGAATTCCTGGAAAGCGCCTGCCGAATTCAACCGCGCGTAAACCGACTGGAACGAGTCGCCCCGGTGGTAGGCGGCCTGCAGTACCTTCGCGTCGGTCCAGATTTCGGACTCCGCCACTCCGCCACCCGCCGAGAAAACACCGACGACCGGCCAGGTGTCGCGCCCGACCTTGACGGTGCCCCCGATCTCCAGCCCGCCGAATTCGCGCGCCGCTCCGATGCCGACGATGACCTCGTTCTTGCCCCACTCGAACATCCGGCCCTCGGTGATCTTCATCTGGTCGCGCACCGCCATCGCGGCGCCTTCCACACCCCGCAGCGGCACGTTGGCGTCGGTGCCCGTCGAACGCTTGGGCAGGTTGATGATCACGAACAGTTCGGCGGAGGCGAGCGGGCCCTGGGCGTTGCGGGCGACGCCCGGGGCATCGGCGATGATGCGCGTTTCGGGGCGGCCGAAGCCGCTGACCATTTCGCTGTCGGCGCCGCTGCGGAGGACGATCGCGGCGTCCGGGGAGCCCGAGGCGGTCATGGCCTGGCGGAAGCCGGCGGCGATGGAGAGCACGCCGACGAACACCAGCACGACGCCAGCGATGCCGATGACCGTGGCGGCCACCGCGCCGCGGCGTTGCGGAATGCTCATCAGGCCGAACTTCGTGATCGAGCCGATCTGGGAAAACCAATTGAGCGGGCCGGAGGACATGGCGGAAGGGAGCGAGTGAAAGTGAAGGTGATAGGGAGGTCAGCGTGAGTCAGAAATTGAGAATGGAGCGGACGGATCGGGGCTGGGCTTGGTGTTCATGGCCTGGGATTGTTCCCTTTCCCCTTTCCACTCTCACTTTTTCCTTCCTCCTCATCCTACATCCTCCTGAGTGCGTCCGCGACCTGCAGGCGCATGGCTTGTTGAGCGGGGAAAATTCCGGTGAGGAGACCGAGCACGATGCTGATGCCACCTCCGATCAGCACATCCCGGCCCGGCAGAAAAAACAGCGGCAGCATGCCGCCGGTGGGGTCGCCGTGCGAGGTTAGCAACCAGGCCACGCCAAGCCCCAGCAACCCGCCGAGGACCGTCAGCAGGCAGGATTCCGCGAGCACCAATGAAAGCACCTGTCCGTTGGTGAAACCGATCGCCTTCAACACCCCCAGTTCGCCGATCCTTTCGCGGACCGCCTGGGACATCGTGCTGCCCGTCACCAGCAAAATGGTGAAGAACACCGCGCCCAGGATGCCGGCGACGATCAGCGCGATGTTGCCGACCTGGTTGGCGAAGCCCTGCGCAAAGGCGCCCTCGGGCTCCGTCTTCGTTTCCGCCGGCGAATTCGCGAATTCCTCGTCCACCAGCCGGGCGACGTCGGCCGCCTGGGCGGGGTCTTTCACCCGGATGGTGTACCAGCCGACCTGGCCCGTGCCAAAGTTCTGGGCCTTCCGGGCCTCGTCGAAATAGTCGTAGCGGAAAAACAGCGACGTGGTGTCCGTGCCTTTTTTTGCACCGTCGAAGATGCCGACGACGTCGAATTCCCAGGTTTTCCGCAGCCAGATGGGCGACAGGATCGGCACCTTGTCGCCGATCTTCCAGTGAAAGCGCTCCGCGGTTTTGCGGCCGACGATGGCGCCGGTGCGGGTCTCCAGCCAGGCCTTCATCTGCTCCGGCGGCAGGATGAATTCCGGGAACATCTTCATGAACTCCTCGGGTTCCACCGGATTCTGCATGAAAAAGTTTTTCGGGTCCTGATAAATGCCGCCAAACCACGTTTGGTGGGTCACGGCGGCCACGCCGGGGATGCGCTCGATCCGCGGCTTGTAGGTTTCGGGCAGGAGCTGGATGATGGAAACCTTGTGGCGCACCACCAGTCGGTCCGCCCCGGCCAGAGCGACGCCGCCAACCAGCGCCTGCTTGATCGCGCAAAGAAAGCCAAACAGCACAAACGCCACGAGGATCGACAGCAGGGTCAGGGCGGTGCGCAGCTTTTTGCGCAGCAGGTTGCCCCAGATGAGGTGCAGGAATTTCACGGGGAAAGGAGGTAGGGGCGCAGACTTGCTGCGCCCCTACGAAACGGACGATGATGGCCCGAGGTTTTCATTTCGCCGGCTCGGTGGTGAGCTGACCCTTGGTGAGGTGGACCGTGCGCGCCGCGCGCGCCGAGGCGTGCGGGTCGTGCGTGACCATGATGATCGTCTTGCCGTGCTCGCGGTT
>CAYZGG010000007.1:68658-76546 GCA_964477955.1 uncultured Opitutaceae bacterium | reverse complement strand
CCGCGCGGCCATCAACCACCTCCAGGGAAAAACCTTCCGCATCCTCCCCGACTTCCCCACCGGCGGCACCGCCGACTTCGCCGAATACAACGACGGCGAACGCGGCGGCAAGGTGAAGGTCCGCGCCCGCATCGAGGAGCGCTCCAAATACCTCCTCGCGATCACCGAGCTGCCCTACGGCGTCACCACCGAGTCCCTCATCGAGTCGATCCTCGCCGCCAACGCCAAGGGAAAGATCAAGGTCAAGCACGTCGACGACAACACCGCCGACCAGGTTGAGATCCTCGTCCACCTCCCGCAGGGCTCCGAGCCGGACAAGGTCATCCAGCAGCTCTACGTTTTCACCAGCTGCCAGATCCAGCTCTCCCCCGCCGCCTGCGTGATCGTGCGGGACGCCAAAACCGGCGACGACAAGCCGCAGTTCCTCGGCGTGCGCGACATCCTCAAGACCAGCGCGGAGGCGACCAAGGCCCTCCTCAAGCGCGAACTCGAGATCAAGCTGGGCGAACTCGAGCAGCAGTGGCACTGGGACTCCCTCGAGCGCATCTTCATCGAAGAGCGCATCTACCGCCTCATCGAGAAATCCAAGACCTGGGAAAGCGTGCTCGCCGAGATCCGCGGCGGCCTCAAGCCCTTCCTCAAGCAGCTCCGCCGCGAGGTAACCGACGACGACATCGTCCGCCTCACCGAAATCCGCATCAAGCGCATCTCCGCCTACAACCGTTTCCAGGCCGATGAGGCCATGAAGAAGATCGAGGAGGGCATCAAGGAAACGAAGGCGCACCTCAAGAACCTCACCGGTTACGCCGTTGCCTGGTTCGAGATGCTCCAGGAAAAATACGGCAAGGGCATCAAGCGCCGCACCAGCTATGACGAGATCGAGCAGATCGACGCCTCCGAGGTCGTCTCCGCCAACCAGCGCCTCTACGTCAACCGCGAGGACGGTTTCATCGGCCTGAACTGGCGCCAGCATGAATTTGTGACCGAGTGCACGATCCTCGACAGCGTGCTCACGATCATGCGCGACGGCTCACTCAAGGTCTCGAAGGTGGCCGACAAGATTTTCATGGGCCGTGAAATCCTGCACGTCGCCGTCTGGCCGAAAGAAGGCGACACGAATTTCTACACGATGATTTATCAGGACGGAGCCACCGGGAAAGCCTTCGCCAAAAAATTCCAAATCGGCGGCCTGAGCCGCGACAAACTTTACCCCCTGGTGAAGTCCGAAAATTCCCGAGTGGTTTACCTAGAAGTCAGCCCGAAGGAGAAAGACATGCCGAAATCCCTCCACGTGAGCCTCGACGGCCGCTCCGGCGCTCGAATCCGCGAGATAGACTTTGATCTCACTCCGGTTCCCGTTTCCACCCGCACCTCGAAAGGTCTTACGGTGACGAAATGGTCGATCAAAGAAGTTAAACGCACTGAGCTGGACCTTAAATAGCATGTCAGTGGCACGTAGGAGGGCCTGCTGATCACTGCCTGTGCCCGCGAGATCAACTTCGATTTTGGAACTCCGGCATTGCGTGATGTCGGCGTTGCCACCATCAGATTTCTAGGTCGCCGCCTCGTCGCAAGAAGCACGACCTTTCCCTCAACACTTCTTCCCCTCTCACCCCATGAGCAAGGAAACTGTCGACGCATATGCTACGAAGGAGTTTTTCGTCAATATGTTCACTAAGGACATAGCATTGCACGATTGCGTACTAGACCTAATTGATAATTCGCTGGATGGTGCAAACAGGACACTACGGTCCCAAAAGAATGGCCACGACCAGAGCACCCCTTACAGCACATTTCGAGTCGACCTAAAAGTCACCGCTCAGCTTTTCGAGATCTCGGACAACTGCGGTGGTATTTCAATCGACCTTGCGAAATCGAATGTGTTTTGTTTCGGCCGGCCCCAAGCTCCACTTGAATCTGGGGAACATAGAATAGGTCTTTATGGCGTCGGCCTCAAGCGTGCTTTGTTTAAGCTTGGTCTCCAGTCTGATCCTTCATTTTTTCTAGAAGCGCGATCGGCTGCCTAGTTAGCTGCGCCATCGTAATGTCTTCGCCACGCGCCTTGGCTTCGCAGGCAATAAGGAACTGACGAAATTTACCTGGCGCCACTTCCTCCGTGCCCAAAAATATTGCATCTATTTCAGAAAGCCGTAGCTTGACCGAGTTCTGTAAGTGGTCGACTTGTCGGATCGTCTTCTTCTTCGAAGAGTATAGTGACATGTGGGTCTCGATAACCCGCAGGCGAACCGCAAGCTGTAAAAGAGATGGTTCGTCAGACCTGGCAAGTGCTCGAACAGGCAACGGCACCGTGACAGATCCGTATCTGGCAACACGAGTTCGCTCGCAAGAACGAGCCCCGCCTCCTCTGCCGGCTGCGCCTGATTCTCCCGACTTAACAACGCAGTAGGTCGGTGCGGTTCATGACCACCTCTGCAACGACGCAGCCCGGTGAATCGCCAGGAATCTTTCATCCGGCAAGATAGCGTCCTTTTCCAAGTGCAGGGCCTCGCCCTCGTAGACGGCAAAAGACTCGGTCACGGTCCGTTGCGGCAAATGCGACTTGAGCGCTTTTGACAGTCTCAGCCGCAGGCCGGTATCGAATGCGATCAATCCGATGTCGAAGGCAGCGTCGTGCAACCTCGAGAGGGCAATCCCATTCTGAATATTCAAGCGTTCGGACTCATACTTGCCCCATGGCAAAATGTGGGAGGCGATCAACAATTCGCGCACCGCCAGCCCCGTTATCCCACAGTGCCCACCAAAATTGTTTAATACCGCATCCCTGAAATAGGCCTGCCCTCGCCGCACCTTCACCGCCGCCGTTCCTTCTGTCGGGCCGCTCGGCATCGCTCGGCGCTGAATTCCTTTCGTAGGCCTCACCTCAACCTCGTCGCCATTCGCTCCGCCGAAGAGATTCTGAAACGCCTGCTCACTCGCCGGCGCAGCTTCCGAAAGATTCTCGTGGAACTCAGCCCAGACTGATCGATCTAGGGCACTGGCACCTGAAAGCCCTTTGATCCCCCGCATTCTAAGCGCCGGATCGAGTGAAGCCAAATTGCACAGCTTCATCGCAAGGCTGCTGGGACCCCGATCCATCTTTTCCGCGACAGCGATGATCGTCGGGTTCCTCGCGTCCATCTTTCCGAACGTCATCTTGTGATAAAGATTCAACGCAATCAGCAGCTCGTCCTTAGTCCATTTGCGTGAAGTCTTTACTATACCTGACCCAATCTTTGCCTCATTCAGACTATTTCGAGTTGTCGTGGCGGCAGGATGCCGTGCTAGGCTGGTTTCACGAGATTCGAGTTCCTCGCGCGCGTCCTGTAAAAGACTCACCATGTATGACCGCTCTCGCCATTTTTTAGGATAGGGAGTCGTCCGGTCGGCATTCTCCACAGACACCTTGTTGTAATATTTCACATACAACTTTGCGAACTCTCGGTTTACGCTGAAATAAGTCTGCGATGGCAGAAGGAAACGAATAAATTCAGAAGTGGCTTGAAGCGTGAAACGGCGAGAGCGAGCCTTCGTTTTGAGGTCGGCCCCACCATTACGGAGAGCAAAGGCGAAAAGCTCTTCAACGGTAATGGCTCTCTTCGTCATGCCGAAGGAATGCTCTCTCCACCACGAAGGTGAAAGACCTAAATTCAGGGTACCAAACTCGTGGTGTTTGTGGACGGCTGCCACCTGCATGCGACCTGGCCGAAGAACCCGTGCGGCCTTCTGGCGGAAGAAAATCCTCGGCAACAAAACCCGCGACCTCCGCGTCAATCGCGCCCTGCGCCAGCGCGGCTGGCAAGTCCTCCGCATCTGGGAGCACGAACTGGCAAGGAAGAATCTTCCCCGGCTCCTCCGCCGACTGCTCCGCCACCTGCCCCCGAGCCACTTGTCACGTATTACGTGACATCGCCACGCACAGTTCGCGAGTGTCGCCGGACTTCGGTTCTCAGGCCCCCCAAGCCACTTGTCACGTAATACGTGACATTGCTTTTTTTGCTCCTGCGCCTTTGCGCCGCCAAGTTCGGCTGAACGCCGACAGCTTACCGCTTAAAGCTTCCCCTCCGCCCGCCGCTATTTCGCCGCGTAGCCGCGCCAGACCCATTCCAGCGCCTCGGGCAGGGTCTGCTGGCGGACCTTCCAATCAACGTGGCCGGAGTTGAGCGAGAAGACATACTGATAGTGATAGCCCTTCTCCCGAAAAACGGCGGCCATGCGATGATTGGCCATCACCCAGTCGTGCATGCCGTCGCGCATCACATTTGGATTGAATAGGTCGCGGTCGCTCACATGCATCCAGATCCGGATTGGCTTGGGCTCGGTGGCGGCAATCAGCCGGTTGTGATACTCCCACGCGCCGCCGGGTGTCACCGGGTCGTAGGGCCATTGCTGGTTGATGTACGTGCCGGAGTAAGAGACCACGCGGTGATACCACTCGGGATGATACCACGCCATGGTGAACGCCGCAGCCGCACCCGAGCTGCCGCCCATCGCGGCGCGCCCGTCGGGATCGCGCGTGAGCGTCACGCCCAGGGTTTTCTCCACCGCCGGCAACACCTCCGCCTCGATGAATTCGGCGAAGCGGCCCGACATCGTGTCGTATTCCAGGCCGCGCTCGCTGCCCTGCGCGTCGCCGCCGCCATTCTGGATCATGATCGCGATCAGCGCCGGCACACGTTTCTGCGCGATGAGGTTGTTGAGGGTATTGACCAGCAGCGCGTCCGACTTGCCCGGTCCGGGGCCGTCGTGCGTGACGATGAACGGTGCCGCCGTACCGGGGACATACTGGGTCGGAATGTAAACCGTGATGGTTCGTTTGTACGGTGCCGGGTGCGTTTTCACGATCAACGTGAGGGGGTTCGCTGGATCCACCGTGCCGAAAACATCCCGCCCGATGCCGGGATAGAATTTGCTGTCCGCGGAATCCAGCGTGAGTTGTTCGACCCGGCCTTGGGGCACGCCGGCTACTACGGCGGTTTCCGGCGCCGGCACATAGTCAGGCCCGACGAGCCAATCGCCCTCGGCGTCGGCCGGCGGATTCACCCCCGGGCGCGCGCGCAGGGAGGCGTCGCCGGGCTGCGCGCCCGGGATATTGAAACGCGGCGCGCCGGGTCCGTCGGGCGCGCGGGCCGGCGGCGCAGGACGCTGCGAGGGTGCCGGAAGTTTGACCGCGGTCGACCCGGCTGCGGGCGGCGTCGTAGCTATGGCGGGCGCATCGGCGCCGCGCACGGAGGAGTGGATGAGGTTCAAGCCGAACAGGGCGACGACAATGCGTAACAGCGGAGCGGTTCTCATGGGGTGAACGGGGTCTCGATCGCGAAAGGGGAGGCACAACTGGTAGCCAGCCCAACCCGGATCCGCAAGCGGCAAGCCATCGGTCAAAGAAACTTCAGCCGTTACCTCGAAGCTTGCTTCGGCTTGTTCGAGCTGTGGGAGCCTGATTGCAGGCGATTCAGCGTGTGGTCCGTTGGCGGGCATTCCGCATCGCCTGCAAGCAGGCTCCTACAAAAAGGCGAAGAAATAGCGGGCCTGGAGAATTGGCGTTGGTTTGGTCAAATGCCCCGGGGCTTGTCCCAGGGATCTTTACTCGCGACTGCCGCGATTCTTCTGCCTGTTCCCGCATTGAAAAAGATTTTGTAAGACGCCGACAGATGGCCGCGGCGGCGTTGCCGGCCGTCAGCTCTTGCGCTTGGTCACAACGATGTCGGTGACGTCGAACGAGCCCTGCGAGGGGAAGCCCATCCAGAATTTCACCGCGCCGAGCTGGTTGGCAAACTGGCCGAGCGGGACGTTGTAGTCCTTCGTCCCCGAGGTGCCGGTGCCGGCGAGCGACAGATGCGCGACGGCGGAGGTGGCGGTGATGTCGAGCGTGACGAACAGATCGAAGGACTGGTTGTGCGGATAGGTGCCCCAGATCTGCGCGGGGTTGTCGTCCATGCGGATCGTGCCGTCCTGCAGAAAATCGAAGTGCAGGAAACCAAGGTTCGGCGGGGCACCGGCCGGCGGCGTGTCAAACTCGACGGTCGCGAGGCCGCTGCCACCGGGAATGAACACCGCTGCGACCAGCGTGTAGGTGCCGGGGCCCTGCAACGAAGAGAAATTGCAGAGCATCGTGGTGATGGGCGCGTTCGAGCCCGACCGGCTGATCTGCGCCCAATGCTCGCTGGCGCCGGGCGGCGGGTTCACCACGAGCACGCTGTTCGCAACTCCGGCGACATCAATGGTGCCGGTGGCCTGCACGTGCGGCGGCGGGGCGCCCACGGGATCGGCGTTGAAGGCCGACTGGAAAAGCGTGACCGAGGAGCAGCCGGCGGCGAGCACGAGGGCCGCGGTTGCGGCCAGGATCGCGCCGGGACGAAGCCGGGCGGAGGAAAGGTCCGCGGGGAAATTGGATCCGTCGCGCACGTTCGTTCTGATTATTGTTTTCATGGGCGTGGGGAGGTGGAGGAATGCTCATTGCCATGCCCACCATCGCACGACTTCCTCCCCGTCGGTAGTGGCCGGCCGGCGCGGGCCGTTCGGCCCCGGGGATTTGACCTTGGGCGGTCGCATCCGATACTCGAGAAGCGGAAACCAGTGGGTCGTGCACTGTCCGCTTGCAGCACAGACCATCAGCATCCGGAGGTCCGCCTCGCGTTCGCCGTAGCCAATCCCTTTTCTCCAGTTGCGGTTCCTTCGGGAATGGCAACATTCCGTGCCAATCCCCTCCCTCCCATGTCCAAACCAGCTTGTTATTCCACCAAGGCTTTTTCCACGGCGAGCGCCGCTTCCCGGCTCGGCCCGGCCACCATCGAGCGCCGCCAGCCCACCGCCACCGACGTCCAGATCCAGATCATGTATTGCGGCGTCTGCCACTCCGACCTGCACTACGCGCGCAACGAGTGGAACTTCACCCAGTATCCCGCGGTGCCGGGGCACGAGATTGTCGGCAAGGTGACGGCCATCGGCGCCGGCGTGAAAAAATTCAAGGTCGGCGACACCGTCGGCGTGGGGTGTCTCGTCGATTCCTGCCGCACCTGCCCGGACTGTCGCTCGGGCTTCGAACAATTTTGCACCGCCATGACAATGACCTACGGCAGCACGGACAAACATCTCGACGCTCCCACCCTTGGCGGCTATTCGCAGAGCATCGTGGTGACGGAGGATTTCGTGCTCCGGATGCCGGCCAATCTCAGTCCCGCGGCGGCCGCGCCGCTGCTGTGCGCGGGCATCACCACCTATTCCCCGCTGCGCCACTGGAAGGTGGGACCGGGACAGAAGGTGGGCATTATCGGCCTGGGCGGCCTGGGCCACATGGGCGTCAAGTTCGCCCGGGCCTTCGGCGCCCAGGTGGTGCTGTTTACCACCTCGCCCGGCAAGGTCGCCGATGCCAAACGCCTGGGGGCCCACGAGGTGGTCGTTTCCACCGACGCGGATCAGATGAAGGCGCAGGCGGACAGTTTTGATTTCCTGCTCGACGCCGTTTCCGCCACGCACGACCTCAACGCCTATTTCAATCTGTTGAAACGCGACGGCAATCTGGTGCTGATCGGCGCGCCCGAAAAACCGCTGCCGGTCGCGGCCTTCCCCCTGATCTTCCGGCGGCGGTCCTTCTCCGGCTCGCTGATCGGCGGTCTCCCTGAGACGCAGGAGATGCTGGATTTCTGCGGGACGCACAACATTGTGTGTGACGTGGAGATGATCCGCATGGACCAGATCAACGAGGCTTACGAGCGGATGCTGAAGAGCGACGTGAAGTACCGCTTCGTGATCGACATGACTTCGCTGAAGTGAAACGGCGGAAGTGCGCAGCGGGAAGCGATGAGCGGGACCAGCGCGTCCGAGGCCAAGCGCGCTTGGAATCCAGATTTGAGCTTTAAAGGCCAAAGCGTCTGCGATACGCGAAGTCTCT
>CAYZGG010000007.1:0-68558 GCA_964477955.1 uncultured Opitutaceae bacterium | reverse complement strand
TCCGCCTTCCGCCTTCCGCCTTCCGCCTTCCGCCTTCCGCCTTCCGCCTTCCGCCTTCCGCCGGAGTCCGGGCGAAAGAAGCGGCTTGTCGCGGAACCGGCCGCGGCTCAGCCTTGTCGCTTGGAAGGCCGACCATGAAAGCATTTCTTTTTCTGTGCATCCTCCTGGCGGTCTTTTTCTGCTTCACGCTGAACTCGCGGTTGGAGACCACCGAGGCGGAGCTCGCGGCCGCCCGCGGCAAAGTCAAGGCGACCGAGGACCAGCGGGTTCCTCGCGAGGATCTCGACCTGACCCAGAACCAGCTGAACGAGGCCGAGAAGAAAATCCTGGCGATGCAGGAGGAACTGAAGGATTCCCAAACCCTGATCACGGCGCTCAACGACCGGGTGGCCCTCATGGAAAGCCAGCCGAACCTGCCCCACCCCGTCCGGCCGCGCCCCCCGGTCAAGCCCGGCCTCATCAAGGGCGGTTACCGGCTGATGGATGAAAACATGGTCTACCTGACCGATTCGCAATACCGACTCGGCGAAGACCTGTTTGTCACCTCGCCCAAGGGCATGATGATGTCCGACAAGGACCAGCAGATCTTCGGCGGCGACCTCGTGCTGCAGACGCCCCAAGGCACGATTCAGGGCGACGACGCCGTCCTCGAGGTCAAGGGCGACCAGGCCACCCTCACGGCGAAGCAAGTGACGGTGACGTTGCGAAAATCGGCGGACGCCGGGAACGGACAGCGTTAGGCGAAAAGCTGTGGGCCGAAAATTTTCAGCGCCCAGCGATCAGGTCTCAGGCCGGCGAGCGAACCAGGAGAAGCGGGTGATGGGAAAATCCACCCCGGCGACCAAGACGCCCGGCGCGAGGTCGCGGCACGCGGCGGCGGCCCCGAAATTGAGCCGGGATCATGCAGGTGAAATGAGGTGGAACCGGACCTCCGTGACCGGTTTTCGTTGCGTGACCGCCGCAGCCCGCCCGGAGGTCGGGCTCCACCTTCCAGGAGAGCAAGTTCGCCGGGAATTCACCCCCAACTGCATGGGTCTGATTGAGGAGTGAACACCGTCAGCGCCTGCCAAGACAGCTCGAGGTCGTACCCGCGGACAATCACGGGCCGCCGTCAGCGAGTTCGCTGAAGGTGACGAACACGGCGCCCTGGCGTTTGAGCTCGGCAATGATGGCGGGCAGCTCGGCGAGCGTGTGCGGCGGCCATTCGTGGCAAAGGATGACCGTGCCATCGGTGACGCCGGTCGTGGCGCGTTGCCGGACAATCGCCGCGGTGGTTTCCGGCGCCCAGTCCCGACTGTCGATGAAGTGAAACCGGGCCAGCGGGTAAAGTTCGACGCCGGCCGTGCGGATGGCGGCTGCGATCCGGTCGTCCGCCTCCAGGAACGGGGTCCAGCACCACCGCGGCGACACGCCCGTGGCCTGGCGAATCGCCGCCTGGGCCTGACTCACCTCGTGTGCGATGGCGGCATCGTCGAGCTGCTTGAAATGCGGATGGGTGTAGGAATGGTTGTTGATCTCGTGTCCCGCCGCCACCTCGGCGCGGGCCAGGTCCGGGTGCGCGGCCACGTTGCGCCCGATCTGAGAAAAGGTCACCCGCACGTGCTCCTGCGCGAGCACGGCCAGGATTTTTTCGCACTGCGCGGGATCCGGACCGTCGTCAATCACCAGCGCGACCCGCAGGCGGGGCGGCGGGGACTCAGCCGCGCGGAGACCCACGGCGGCAGCGAGGAGGAGGAACGCGAAAGGAAACGGGTGAGAAAGCCGGAGCATGAGAGAAGGGAAAGGTCGACCTGCGAAAGCGAAGCCGGATCCTGCCCGGTCGCAACCCCGTTTTCATTTTGGCGGGACGCCGCGGCCTGATCCGGTCGGAGCGGCGGGAAATCTCCGCCGGTTCAGGCGACCTGGAAATTGCCCGGCGTGAGCGGGAAAATGGGGCGGCCCAGGCGGGCCGAGCTCACGCGTTCCAGCTCGAGCGCGACGGTGTAGTTGTGCACCACGAAGCGCAGAAACTCGCGGCGCGGGATGGACAGGCAGCGGGCGCCCTTGAACGCGGTGACCTGGGCGCGGGTGTTGCTGTTCTGCAGCAGGCCGATCTCGCCGAAAAAGTCCCCGGTGTGGACCACGCTCAGCGGTTTGCCGTGGCTGGAAACCCGCGCCTCGCCCTCGAACATGATGTAGAAATTTTCGCTGAAAAGCCCCTGCTTCAGAATCGCCTCGCCCTCCTCGAAATCCTGGACCCGGGAAAGCTCGGCAAAGCGCTGCACCGCCTGCCGGTGCCAGTTCTGGCAGAGCGACAGCCGGTCGAGAAACGGCAGTTTCTGCACGAGATTGGAAAGGGTGGTTTGCGACGCGCGCGACAGGATCAGTTCTTCCACGAGGGGCCACTCGATTTGCAGCAACACGACCGGCGTGAGTGAACGGTACATGAACCGCGGGTTCAGCGGATCGGCGACGCCGTTGAGTCCGACCAACCCGTCCTCCCGGAGGGTCTGGACGAGCACGCGCCGGCCGGAGCTCAGTTCGCGGTAGACGCCCACCTTGCCGGAGACGATCAGCGACGCATGCGTGAAGGGTTCGTCGAAATCGTGCAGGACGGTCCAAGGGCCGGCGCGCATCGGTTGCATGGCCTTGGTCAGCGCATTTTGCGCGGGCGGGGGCAGCTGGCGCAGCAGGGGCGAACGCATGATCGCCCGGGCCCGGGCCCCTTCGTCGGTGGCGGCATTTTTGTGTCCCAGCCAGCGGCGGCGCCATTCTGCCAGCGTGTCCCGCCGGGCCAGCGCCCGTTCGCGCAGAAACACGTAGGTCTCCATGCTGAGGTAGCAAAAGCCGAGCACAAAAAGCGAACCGGCGACAGCGAGGAACAGGCGCCAGCCCTCGGTTTTCCAGAAAACGAGCGTCCAAGGCGGCACGTCGGTCAGAATTCCCGCGAAATAGCCCAGCAGCAGCGTCCAGACGACCCCGTAGCCAATCTCCAGCCACGTCGTCGAACTGCGCAGCCCGAGCAGCAGCAAATTCCATCTTTTCCGCGGCGAGCGGTTGGGCGGGAAAATAAAATCGTGCTCCGCGTCGCTCAGACGCTGGCGGGCCTGACTCCGGAACATCTGGCCGATCCGACCGCGAATAAACGGACGCATGAGGAAGAGCAGGGCCGTCAGCGGCAGCAGGCTGGCGGCGGGGCGCTGCAAGGCGAGGAAGCCCGTGGCCGCTGCCATGATCGCCAGCGGCGCGAGCAACACCGCCTGTTTGTCGAGGAGCGGGAGCATGCAGGCATCCGACGTCCGGATGGTCCGGACGATCCATAAACTGGAGAAATACACCTCTCCCCCACCGCCCCGCAGGAGCGACGCCGAGAGCACGGTACCGAGGAAGCCGGCCAGAATGAGCGCCCCCAGACTGGCCGCAATGTCGGCGGGGCCGTCTGGCAGCGCCGGATGCATCGCAATCGTCAGACCCAGGCCGGCCAGAAACAGAATCCACAGGGCGGGCCGGACCAGACGCGGCTTGATCGCCAGCGGCCAGCTGACGGCGGTCGCCGCGGGCGGCACATATCCCGTCCGCAAAAGAATGTGGGCGTCGACCGCCTTCAGAACGAGTTCGTAATATTCGCCCAGTGGCGGACAGATCCGCTCCTCGATGGCGGCCTCCAGCACTTTGGGCACGGTGCTGGCCTGCGCGAATTTCCGCAACACCTGCCACTGGTTCAACGTCACCGCCAGGTAGGTCCGCTCCGGGATGTTCTTGAGCTGCACGATTCCACCCGAAGGCTCGGAGCGCGCAATGTGCTCGGCCAGTTGGAGCGGCTCCGCCGTCAATGTGAGGTTGAGTTCCATGGCGTCGTCCGGCGAGGGGTCTACTTCGCGTATTCCTCCCGCGCCGTCTGCAGCAGGGCGGTCAGATCCGTCACGCGGAAAGGCTTCGGCAAGAATGTCACCTCGCGCAGATCGGCCGGCCACCACGAAAGGTCCGTCAGGTGGCCGCTGATGATGGCGATTTTGCTCCGCTGCAGCCGGGTGCTTATCTTCCTCGCCAAAGTCAGGCCGTCCATGTGCGGCAGCAAGACGTCGACCAACACGAGCAGCGGTTCGGTCGACCGCTCCGCCAGCACCCGGAGCGCCGACTCGGCATCGCGCGCGTGGACGACCGCCAGCTGATCGCTGGCCAGCGATTCAGAGATGATATTCCCGATCTGCACCTCATCATCCACCACCAATATCCAAGGAATAATGTGGCGCGGCGGCGACAGCGGCGAACTGGGCGTGGGTTGATCCATAAGTGTGTGTGGCTCGGTGCAACCTAGTAAAACTCTGCAGCGAAAGGGTCGAGCGCAAGTTAAATGAGGAATATTACCTATTTTTAAATGAGGTATTTTATCTCGAAACTCTTAATCTTCTGTTTTCCAGTTGTTAACAATACCCGATCAATAACGGTCAAATAGGTGGGGCCCCTTTACGGCGGAAAATATGCGAAATATTTTAAACCCTTCATCGATAATTTCTAAGCGTCTCTTGATTGGCATTCCCCGCGTTCCGAGGCCGAAACAGAAAAATCGCCGCAGAGTTCATTTTTATCACGCGTTATTGGCCGGAGAATGTCGCTCAAATTCCGCTGGTATATGCGGTATTTCCGCATGGGAAATTTTTGGCGGGGCGCGCGGACCGCGGTGGGCAACGGCGTCGGGCTCCGGCGAAGAAGTGCTCGCGCCTCAGCTGCTCTGGGTCGCCCGACCGAGGCGACAAACCTCGGCAATCGCCTCGGCGAAACGCTGCGCGCCCTGATCGAGCCATTCCGCGCCCTTCGCCGGAGTGGCCACGGTCGCGTCTCCCAAAATGCCGGTTTTGGAAAGATCGGCGGTCACCCAGGCCAGCGTCGCCGCAGCCCGTTCGGGCCGCAGTTCGCCGGGATCCTCCAGCCGGCCGGAATATTCGCAGGCGGCATCGGTCATCTTCACATATTGCGGCGCCACGGCCAGCAACCAGGCCGTTTCGACGGTGTTGGCGTGGTAGCCGAAAACGGCCTCCTGGGCCGGCAGATCGAGATCGAATTTCGGCGCCAGCATTCCGCCGTACAATCCATATTTGCCGTGGATTTCCCTCAGTGTGTAGGCGATAACGGCCGTGTTGCCGCCGTGCGTGTTGAGCACGGCGATCTGGCGGAAGCCCCACGCATACACCTGATCCGCGATGGCCAGCAGCAGGGCCCGCAAGGTGTTTTTTGAAATCATCAGCGTGCCGGGAAATCCGGTGTGTTCGTTGCTCTTCCCCACCGTGATCGGCGGAGCCACATAGCAGGAGGCTCCGGCGGGAAGCCGCGGCAACGCGCGTTCCAACCAGACCTGCGCCATCAAGGAATCCACCGCCACCGGGAGATGGGGGCCATGTTGTTCGATCGCTCCGGTGGCAATGATCACCGGAGCCCACGCCTTGTCCGGCAACCGCGCGATCTGGGCCGGCGTCATGGCCGGCAGATAACGGCTTCGATAAGCGGGGAAGTCGGGCGCGGTCATGGGGCGAACGGAAAACTGGCCGCTGGAATCACGCCGCCGTGCGCGAGCGGAGAACGCGCCTGGATCTCCTGCACAAGCGCCCCCAGGTGCGCCGCCGCCTGGGCCAACACCATGGCCCCCTCGACTCGCGCCTGGTCCAATGGCACCGGCGGATCGGTCAGGGACGCCACCGACTCATCTCCCCAGGGACGAACGGACGGCGGAGCCCCGCCCGCCGGCGGCGGTTCGGGTTCGTGGCCGGTGAGCGCAGTGACGAGCGTTTGAACTTTGCGCCGGGTCTGGCTCCGCGTCGGATGCAGATCCAGCCCGAGTCCGCTCAGGCTGATTCGGAATATCTGCAGACCATGCTCGATGCGGTTGTCCCGGGCCGCGGCGGCGATGAACTCCTCGTTCCACGGACTGGAATTGTAGAGCAAAACCCGGCGGAATCCGCTCGCCGCGATCGAGGCGAGAATTTCCCGGACGAGGTCGTGCGCAACCGGAGCGGTCACCGGAAAAGCGCATCCGGGAGCAGGCCCGAGCACAAAACGCAGCGGAGGCACCACCAGCAGGGGGAGCGAGGCCGGCCGCTGCAACGACGCCGCCCGCAGGACGTGCATCAACACGGTTTCCTCCGCATCCAGCGCATGCCCCAGCCCCCAGTCGGCGGTGCCGGCCAGCGGAACGACCACCACCGTTCCCGCCGGATCCGGCCAGCGGGAAAATTCCGGCCACCGGCGCCACGGCCAGAAGGTCGCGTCGTCGGCCACGCAGAGCGGAGTGACGGTCGACGGGCTCATCGGGCAGCGGTGATTTCGATTTCCACACAACAGCCCGGTCGCGCCAGGCCCTTGACCTCGAGCAGGGTGCTCGCGGCGAGAGCGGAGCCGAGGTAGCGGTTGCGCACGGCGGAGAATTTGGCGAAATCCTCCATGTTCGTCAGATAGGTCTGGGCGCGGATGACGTCGTCGAAGGTCAGGCCGGCCGCGCCCAGGATTTCGCCCACGAGCTTGAACACGTATTCGGTCTGTTCCGTGGCCTCGCCCGGAGCCACGACGTTGCCCGCCGGATCGACGGCCAGCTGGCCGGTGGCGAAAAGCAACCGGCTCTCGCCGAATTCGAGGAGCACGCCCGGGCTGTAGGCGCCGCGGGGCGCGGCGAAGCCCGCGGGGAAGATGATGGTTTTCTTCATGGCGCGGCGTTACACCTCCAGTTCGTCATCGCGCAGGCTGAGATAAACGAGGCAGATCCCCATGATCGTCAAAAGGCGGAAGGCGGCTTCCTGGCCGTTCCAGACCTTCGACTGCCACATGAGGAACCATTCCCCGCCGACGGTCAGAAACGCCGTGTACCATTGGAGCATGCTCAGCGTAAATCCGAGAGTCGCGAGAGACTTGGCCCGGTGCCAGCCCTGGGCGGTCGCGCCACGCGCACACCAGAGTTTCCAGGCGCCGGCGCCGAGCAGGACGCAGGAAGCGGCTTCCCAAAGAATGATGCAGGCGTAGAACCCGTGATGGACGGCCGGAGTCGTCATCGCGCGCCATAACCCCTTGTTGCCCGGGAAGGTGGTATCCATTGAAAGCACATGCTCCACGAAACCGAAGTTCGAGCCGTAGTCGGTCAAGTTGTTGAAAACGACCACGAGCAGATACAACGCGGAGGCGGCCGTCAGCGCGATTTTCGAGAGACGAACAGGCATGAAAGCTCAAAAAAGCAGGAAGGACGCCAGCCAGCCTCCCTTTTCTACCGATCCGCCTCGCGCAACTCCGCAAAATCCGGGGGCCGCAACACCCGCAGCTCCTCGCCGTCGAGGCACCGCCGCGCTCCGTCCGGACGGCTGAGCAGTTCGCTGAACCGGCGGGCCGAAAACACCACCAGCCGGGCCGGCGCGCCCACCGCGACGCGCCCGAAATCCGGACGGCCCACCAAGTCGGCCGCGGTGGCAGTCACAACGCGGACCGAATCAGCCAGATTCCGGTCGAGATGGGCCAGCCGCACGCTTTGCACATAAACCTCGAGCATGTCGTAGTCGCCATACGCGCAAAAGGCGTCGCCGACGTTGTCGCTCGCACAGGCCAGCGGCACGCCCGCCTCGAGCAGGTCGTTCGCCAGCGTCAGTCCGCGCCACCGGGGCGAACGCGAAAACCCGTCGGCGGCCACGCGCCGGTCCTGCAGGTAGAGATTGCAGAGCGGCAGCGCGGTGACTCCCACTCGGGCTTCTTTGACCAACGCAATGGTAGACTGCTGTCGGGCGGGGGCCTGCACAGCCAGACTGCAACAATGGCCGCAAACCACCGGATGGGGAAAGGCGTTGCGCAGGACGGCCTCGGCGACCAGCCGCAAACATTCGGCCTGCGGGTCGCCGTTTTCGTCGACGTGCAGGTCGAGACCGACCCTGTGTTCCGCGGCGAGCGCGAGCAGGCGGTCGAGCTGGCCGGGGAGTTCGGCGCTCATCTGCAAAAAACCGCCGAGCGCGCTGGCTCCATAGCGCAAGGCCAGGTCGGCGATTTTCCCGCCGGCCGCCGTGGCGTAAAGTTCCCCATCGCACAGCGGCACGGTCTGCAGCTCGATCCGTCCGTGCCATTGGGTCCGCAGCTCGGCCATGACCGCGTGGCTGGTCTCGGCCCAGGGCAGTCCCGTGTCGACGTGGGTCCGCATAAGACGGGTGCCGTGCGCCCAGGCTGTGCGCAGCGCAAAACCCGCCCGCCGGTGCAAGTCCTCCGCCGTCCACCGGTCCTTGTCGCCGGCGAGGGTCTGCAAAGCATCGCGAAACGTGCCCGTGCGGTTTGGGGCCCGGTGCCAGGTGTGGGTTTTGTCGAGGTGGACGTGCGCGTCGACGAAGGCCGGGAAAACCAGCGCTCCGCCGAGATCGATCTCCCGGACCCCACCCGCCGGCCCGGCCGTCGCCCGGCTTGGTTCGACCGCCACCAACCGGTTTCCCACGACGGAAAGATCGCACAGCACCGTGGGCTCCAGCGGATCGGGGGCGCCCGTCGCCAGCGCAGGCGGCAGGAGCGCGGAGGGCACCCGGGACCGGAGGAGTTTCAGCATGGTGATCCGACCGACAAGCAACTGGAGTGCCATGGTGTCACGACAAACGTCCCGGCCGCGGAGCGCGTGGCAAGTAACCTGCTTGTTTCGCGCCGATGACCCCGGCCCTCGACTCCTTGCGCACGGCACTGCGCGCCCTGCTCGGCAGTGAAAATCTGATCGATCATGGCGACGCGTTGGAGAGCTACTCCAAGGATTTCTATTGGTATTCGCCGGTGCTCAAGCCCCTGTTGGAAAAAAAACGCGCCGATCTCGTGGCCCGGCCCGGCAGCATCGACGAGGCCCGCCAGGTCGTGGCGGCCTGCTTCGCGGCGGGAGTCCCGATCGTTCCGCGCGGGGCCGGCACGGGCAACTACGGCCAGTGTGTTCCGCTCTATGGCGGGGTGGTGGTCGACCTTGTGCGGCTGGACCGCATCCACTCGGTGGCCGGCGGCGTGGTCCGGGCGGAGGCCGGCGCCCGGCTGGGCACGATTGAAACCGTGGCGCGGGCGATGGGCTGGGAGCTGCGCTGCATGCCCTCAACCTGGGTCAAAAGTTCCATCGGCGGATTTTTCTGCGGCGGCTCCGGCGGCATCGGCTCGGTCCGTTGGGGCGGCATCAATGCCAGCGACAACGTGAAATCGGTCACGGTGATGACCTGCGAAGCGGAGCCGAAGCTGATCCGCCTGGAGGAGCGGGACTCGCTGAAGGCGCTGCACACCTATGGCACCACCGGGTTCATGGTGGAGGTCGAGATGCGCCTCGCCCCGAAGATCGACTACGACCAGCTCATCTTCAGCGCCGCGGAGTGGGACCGTCTGCTGGCCTGGACGCACACCGCCGCGAGCAATTCCGCCTGGCGCAAGCGCCTGGTCACGCAGTTCCAGTGGCCCACGCCTTCGTTTTTCAAACCGTTGGAAAAATACCTGCGACCGGGCGAACACACGAGTTTCCTCCTGCTGGACCGGGCGCAGACGGACGCCGTGGTGGCCTCGGCCCTCGCTGCCGGGGTGGCCTGCGTCTACCGGCAGCCGCTCTCCGATCCGCCCAAACCTCCGTTCATCACCGACTACACCTGGAACCACACCACGCTCTGGGCGATGAAGCACGATCCGACCATCACGTACCTGCAGGCGGGTTTCGGCGCGAACTTCGCCGAACAGTTCGCCGAGCTGGAGCGGCGCTTCCCCGGCGAAATTCTTTTCCATCTCGAATGGTTCGGTCATCCGGCGGCCCGGCCGCAATATGGCGACCCAGCCCCGGCCGCCGTTTCGGTCGGCGGCATTCCGCTCGTGTACTTCAAGTCGCCCGAACGCCTGCGGGAGATTATCGCCGCCTGTGCCGAGATCGGCGTGGGCATCGCCAATCCCCATACCTATTTCCTGGAGGAGGGCGGCCGTCACCCGAACATCGCCGACAAGCGCGCTTTCAAGGCCGAGGTCGACCCGCGCGGTCTGCTGAACCCGGGCAAGATGAAATCTTTTCCGAACAATCCCTTCGACGCTCGCGCCGCGGCCGAGGCGGCCGCCCTCGCCTCCGTCGGCGCCTGAGCCGGGTCCGTCCATGAGCCGTCCGCCCGTGGTCCAGCTGGAAAACGTCGGCAAACGTTTCGGCAGCGGCCCGGGCGTGCTCGACGCCGTCAGCCTCGCCGTGCAACCGGGGGAGTTCGTCAGCCTGATCGGGCCGAGCGGGTGCGGCAAGTCGACGCTGCTGCGCCTCATCGCCGGCCTGACCGAGGCGACCGCGGGCGGCCTGCGCGTCGACGGCCGGGTCCCGCGAGACGCCCGCAACGAGATGTTTTTTGTCTTTCAGGACGCGAATCTCATGCCGTGGCGACGGGTGGTCGGAAACGTCGAACTGCCGCTGATCCTGCGCGGTGAACCGCCCGACCGGCGGACGAACCGCGTCCGGGCGATGCTGGGTCTGGTCGGCCTGGCGGACGCCGCGGAAAAATTTCCGTGGCAGCTCTCCGGCGGCATGAAAATGCGGGCTTCGCTCGCGCGAGCCCTGTCCGTCGCCCCGCGGATTCTGCTGCTCGACGAGCCGTTCGGCGCCCTCGATGAAATCACGCGGGACAAGCTCAACGAGGATCTGCTCGCGATCCGCGACCGGGATCCGTTCACGGCGTTCTTCGTGACCCATTCGGTCAGCGAGGCGGTCTTTCTTTCGACCCGGATCATGGTGCTGTCGGCCAATCCCGGGCGGATTGCCGAGGAGATCGACGTGCCCTTTCCGTACCCACGCCGGGCCGAGTTGCGCGAGTCCCCGGAGTTCCTGAAACTGCTGGCCGCAACCACGCATGCGCTGCGCGCGGTGCGGACCTGATGCGACGATGACCCCACGCGTGAAGCAAAACCTCCGCTCCCTGGCCTATCCCGTCGGCACCGGCGTCGCCCTGCTGGCGCTGTGGTACGGGCTGATCGCGCTTTTCCGGGTGCCCGGCTACGTTCTGCCCGCACCCCATCAGGTTCTCGGCGCCGTCTGGACGGAGCGCGGCGTGCTTGGTCCGGCCGCGTTCATCACCGCGCGCGGCGCGTTCCTCGGGTTTCTCGCCGCCGTGGGCGCGGGTTTTTTGCTTTCGCTGGCGCTGGGATTTTCGCCGCGGATAAAACTGTCCTTTTATCCGTACGTGCTGATTCTGCAGATGATGCCGGTCACGATCCTGGCGCCGATTTTCGTCCTCTGGCTCGGGCAGGGGCTGCCGAGCATCGTGGCGATCACCTTCATGATCGGCTTTTTCCCGGTGGTGGCCAACACCACGATGGGGTTCCTGTCGGTGGACCGGAATCTCCAGGAGCTTTTCACGGTGTGCCAAGCCACCCGGATCCAGGAGATCCGCTACCTGCGGATTCCGGCGGCGATGCCGTATTTTCTCACCGGCATGAAGATCGCGGGCACGCTGGCCCCGATCGGCGCCATCGTCGGCGATTTTCTCGCGGGAAGCGCGAAGGACGGCGTCGGGGGCATCGGCTACATGACGATCTCGTATTTTTCCCAGCTCAACACCCCGGCCCTGTTCGCCACCGGGATGGTGGCCTGTGTCATGGGTTTCATCTTCGTGGGCGGGGTGAACTGGCTGCACTGGTTTTTGCTCCGCAACTGGCATGAGTCGATCGCGAAGCGGGAATGATCCGGCGCTTCCGCGAGAAACCGGCACACTGCCAGCTTACCGGGAATCCACCATGCGCCCGTTCCCACGCCTTTCGGTGGCCGCCGTGCTGCCGCTCCTGCTCCCACTTTTTCTCGGCGGGTGCGGCAAACCGGAATCCACGCCTGCGGCAGACGCCGCGGGTCGGCCGGGCCCGACCCTCACGAAGGTGATCCTGCAGACCGATTGGTTTGCGCAGCCCGAACACGGCGGATTTTATCAGGCCCTCGTCAAGGGCTACTACCGCGACGCGGGGCTCGACGTGGAAATCGACCAAGGCGGGCCCAGCGTGCGACCGCAAGAGATCGTCGCCACGGGGCGGGCTTCATTTGCGATTGGACGGAGCGACGATGTCATCGTCTTTGTCAGTCGCGGAGTCCCGCTGGTCATGGTCGGTGCGCTCATGCAGCGCGACCCCCAGGCGCTGATGTTTCACGAGGAAAGCGGCATCCGCACGTTCAAGGATCTCGACGGGCGCAACCTCATGGCGGTGCCCGGCTCGAACTTCATCCCGGTCCTCGAGCGCACCTTCGGCATCAGGCTCTCGATCACGCCCAGCGACTTCGGCATGAGCCGCTTTCTGGCCGACAACAATTTCGTGCAACAGTGCTTCATCACGAACGAGCCTTACTACGTCCGGAAACAGGGCGCCAGGGTCGGCACGCTGCTGCTGTCCGATTCCGGCTTCTCGCCCTACCGGGTCTGGTTCACCAGCCGGCAATATGCCCGGGAACATCCCGCGGTGGTCCAAGCCTTCACCGCCGCGTCGATCCGCGGCTGGCGGGACTACATGGAAGGCGACCGCACGGAGACCGACCGGATGATCGGCGTGTTGAACAAGCAGATGCTCCCGGATTTCATCGCGTTCAGCGTCGAGGCCATGCGCACCCACCAGCTGGTGGCGGGCGACCCCGCGCGCGGCGAAACGTACGGCCAGATCCGCCCGGCGCGGGTGCAGGAGCTGATCGAGCAGCTCACGGCCATCGGCATCCTCACGCAGCCCCTGAAGGTCGAGGACGTCTTCGATCCGGGCTTTTTGCCCGGCGAGGCCCGGTAGTTTGATCGCCGCGAAGCCACGCGAGACCGTGCCGACTGTCACCCTCAGGCATGAAAATTGGCCCGCCAAAATCCCGTGTTGCGGTGGAACGTAGAAATCATGCTCATTGCGGCTGCAACGAGGGTCCGGCAGGCGCCGCGGAAATACTTCCGCCCCGACGGCGAGCCGGAACCGCGGGCCGATCAGTGGCATAAGTTGTGCTGAGCCAAAATTCCCCGACCACCACGCAACCATGAAATACAATTTAACCCGCACCAGGCGCTTTCTTGCCTTGGTGCCGATTCTTGGCGCCCTGTCACCGGCGCTCCGGGCGGACGATCCGCCTCCCGCCTCCGCCACCGACACCTCGGGCGGCACCACCGTCCTCGAGAAATTCACCGTCTCTGACGTGCCGCTCGAAAACCAGATTCTGCCGACGGTCCGCCCGATCGGCAGCGTCTTCGGCGATGATCGCAGCATTCTCGACACCCCGCGGTCCGTCTCCAGCGTCAACAAGGCCTGGATGGACGATCGCATGGTCAAGAACGCGATGGATTTCATGCAGTTCGCCCCCGGCGTCTACTCGGCCGCGCAGTACGGCATCCCCGGCGTGCCGCAAATTCGCGGCGATCTCGGCCAGGTCTACGTCAACGGCCAGATCATTCCCTTTTCCCGCAACAGCACCCCGCTCAGCTTCAACGGCGTCGAGGCGATGGACATCGTCAAGGGCCCCGGCTCCGCCGTGTACGGCCCGCAGGGGGAAGGCGCGGGCGGCTATGTCAACTTCGTGACCAAGGAACCGTATTTCGACCGGCCGCACTTCGATGTCACGACGACCTTCGGCTACTGGACGAGCGGGCACTCCTACTCCAATCCCGAGGTCACGTTGGATTTCGGCGGCCCGCTCTCCGACAAGCTGGCCTATCGCGTCAGCTACCTCAGCCGCTTCGGCGACCAATATTATCTGAACGCCAAGAACGAAACGCAGGACCTGTTCGTCGCCTTGGATTATCTGTTCTCCAAATCGACGAAGTTCGAGTGGTGGGCGCAGATGTACTCGGACCGGACGAACGAAATCACCGGAGCGAACCGTGTGACCCAGCAGTTCATCGATCACGGCACCTATATCAGCGGCCCCGCCAGTCCCTCCACCACCGGTCCGTACGCTTATTTTGGCTACGCAATCGTTACAACCCCGAACCAGGCGCCGGGCAGCGTATTCGGCACGGAGCCGGACGGCTCGTTCGTGGTGGTCGACCAGGCCACGGCGAAAACGGTCAAGCTGCCCGGCTACGACGCGCTGGTCGGGCCGCAGGACACCGCTCGCGCCAAGCTTTTCCAGACCCAGTTGAAGACCACCGTCAATCTGACGACGGACGCCAGCATCGTCAATCTGACCTATTTTGCCCTCGGGCAGTCGGACAAGTACGAGACCTACGGTTACGACGAGTATGTGCCACGGACCGAATCGATCCAGGACCGGCTGGAATTCCACGACACTATCAACATGGGCGGGATGGAGCAGCACCTGACCACCGGTCTGGATTTCCGTTACAGCCAGGTGATCGCGTACGACGACTACACGACCGAGCCGTTCGGCTACTACGACATCTCTCAGCCGCTCTCGCAGGTTTACTATCCGGGTTATGCGCTGGAAGGAAACACCTGGGGCGGCGGCCTGCAGGTGCCCGGTCACCCCGGTTTCAGCTCCGGCCAGGAAATGCAGGACACGCACCTCTACGACTCGGCGGCGTTCCTCCAGGACGACATCAAGTTCTCCTCGAAGTTTTCCGCGATCCTCGGATACCGCGCCGACTACATCAAGGCGGACACGGCGAATCCGCCGCTGATCCAGGTGGGCCTGGCCGGGCCTTTCGCCAATTTCGAAGGCTACTATCCGATTTCGCCCTCGGTCTACCTCCCCAAGGGATCGATTTACAGCGTGTCCGGGCATGATACCGACCAATCCTACTTCTCGAGCCTGGTCTACAAACCGGTGCCGACGCAGTCGCTCTACGTCAGCTATGACCACGTCAACGCGGTCCTCGGCGCCGCGAATTTTGGCGGCGTGCACGCCAGCTCGTTCGATTCCGGGAGCCTGATCGACCAGCTGCATCAGTCGCTGGCGACCAAGAGCACGCTCTACGAAGCGGGTTACAAGGGAACCTTCCTGCACAACACGCTCTATTTTGGCGCGGCGCTTTTTCAACAGATCAAGCTAGGCGCCCAGCTGGGCGGACCCGACTACAAGATCCGGGACGACGGCCTCGAGCTCGACACCGTCTATCAGCCGAGCAAAGCGCTTTCGATCAATGCCAACGCGACCCTGCAGCAGGCGACCGCTTTCGGCAACGCCTTCTTTCAGGAGTCCGGCAACTACCTCGATCTGTACCCGACGACCATGGCCATCGACGGCACGACGGGCACCGGCTTCGGCGCGACCAACTACCAGAACTACAGCCCGCCGGGTGGTCGGATGGACGCCCCGGGCGTGCCGCGGTTTCTGGGGAATATTTTCGTCGACTACAAATTCGCCAGCGGTCTGGGATTCGGCATCGGTCCGCAAATCGTGGGCAGGCAAAACGCCAACGACCAGGGCACGCTCGTGATCCCCGCCGAGTACCAGCTCGATGGCTATCTTTACTACAAATACAAGAACTGGGACTTCCGGTTGAACGTCACCAATATCACCAACAAACGCGTGCTGGACACGATCGACGTCAGCTTCGCCGGCAACGACGTGATCTTTGTCCGCAAACCGATCTCCGCTTCGCTCACCCTCCGCTACCATCTTTGATCGCCAGCGCCACGACCGGTCTTCGGGAAAAAGAGGGGCCCACGCGCTCCTCTTTTTTTTGGCAACGCCCGGGCGCGCCTCCGTTTGGGCCTGCGCCAATTGTAGGCGGGGTGCCCTCACCCCGCGATACATCCGCGGCGAAGGCTGAAACCCGCGGGGTGAGGGCACCCCGCCCACAGACTGCAATCTGAGCCGGAGTCGTGCCGTTGAGATGAGGTGGAACCGGACCTCCCAGGCCGGTTTTTTTGCGTGAAAGCATCAGCCCGCCCGGAGGTCGGGCTCCACCTTTCATGAGAGCAAGTTCGCCGGGACATCGGTTCCGACTGCACGAGTCCGGCTGAGTCCGGGTGGCGATTTTGAACGAAAGTCCGGTGGTCCGCCAAACGCGAGCTGCGCCGCGCGGGTCTTTTGGCCGCGGCCGCACTCGCGCTCACTCGCCTGCCCGTTCCGCCCTATTTCCGCGGCTCCGCGGTGATAAACGCGCTCAACGCCTCGAGCTCCTCCTCGCGGTAGTGCGGATGACCCTCCATGTGCGCGGAGGGATTGGCGCTTTTCGGGTCCCGGACATAAAGCTTGAAAAACGCCGGCTCGCACCGCGCCAGCGTCTGCAGGACAAGAAACGGCTGCCCGCTCTTCGTTCCGCCGAAAGCCCCGCCCGGCCCGATATGGCAGGAGGCGCAGGAATTGACCCAGAGCACCCGGCCCTGCTCCGCCCGGAGGGAGAGAGCGGCCCACGGCCCGGACAGTGCTCCTTGAAATTTATCGGCAAACATGGCCAATTCCAAGGTTGTGACTCCCCATGGTTTCTTGTGCCCCGGATCCCTCAGCTCGGCCACCGCCGGCGCAACCCCGGCGGACACGGAGATGACATAGGGCGCCGGATTGAACGCCAGGCCCGGCGGCGGCCATTTTTCGGGACCCAGTCCATTGATCTCCAGAACGACAAAAGGACGGCAGCGGTCGACAAAATCGAACCGGTACACCGCCGCGTAGCCGTCCCCGCACGTCGCGAGGATCGTATCCGTTCCACGGGCGACCGGCAGGGCCTTGATCACGTCTTCCAGGAAAACCGCCGTCACCCGCTGCTCTCCCGGGAAGAACTCGGCGGACAGCGTCAGCTCGTGCACGGGCAGGCGGCGCAAATCGGCCCATGTCACAAACCGCTCCTCGCCGGCCGGCACCCCGTCCAATCCGCCCCGGACGACGAGATCTGAAGGCAGGCTGCGGGCGGTTAGAAGCTCCAGGCCCCGGGCCACCGGACTCGGCAGCGCGAGCAAAACTACCGAGGATCGCAACAACCGGGCGATCCGGAAAAACCTGGTCATGTCCGATCGGCAGCCGTTTCCGTGCCGTTTCGTCACGAATCCATCGCAACCGCGCAATTGGTCCCCACCATTCCCGAGGGTTCGGCCTTCCCTCCAAAGGTAGGGCGCACCGGCCCGGTGCGCCGTTTCGACAAGCTCAAGGCCTTGAGCTTCGTCGATGCGCCGCGGCGGAGAGGGCCGCTCCGCCCGACCGGTTGAAACCGGCCGTCAAAATGGGCCCGGCCCTCAGAGCGCTGATCCGGAGGTCGGGCACCTCACCCTTTTGTAGAAGCCTGCTTGCAGGCGATTCTTGGTGGCATGGGTCTCCCGACCCGTGTTCTGATCATCACGGGTCGGGAGACCCGTGCCACTTCCTGAAAGTCGCCTGCAAGCAGGCTCCTACCACTATCGCCGCATAGCCCGCCTCATGAACCTTTCCGGAGAACGAGGCGCGGCTGGCCGGGCTGGAACGGATGCGTCGTCCGTGTGCCGTCGGGCCAGGTGACTTCGATGGTCTCGGGCGGGTTGGCCGTCGTGTAGCCGAAAAACGCGAGCGGTTCGGACTGCGCCAGGTAGCCCGAACCCGCATAAAGTTCGGCCGCCTGCACCGCGCCTTTCCGGTAGCGCACGGTGATGCGGGCTCCGATCCCATCCGGGTTGCCGGTCGCGCCCACCAGTTTGACCGCAAAGGAGTGTCCGGCCGGATTGGGCCGGGTGGCGAACGCCATCGCGTTCTGGTTCACCCGCGTCAGCAGGAAATCGGGCCAGCCATCCTGGTTCCAATCGCCGACCGCCAGGCCGCGCGCCTCGCCGCTGATCGCAATGCCGCTTTCCGCCGGGTCCACCGGGGTGAAATTCCCCTTGCCGTCGCCGAGCAACAGCAGGCTGAGTCCGCCGTCGAACCGGCCGGTCTCGACCTGGGGACCGAAGAAATTTTGCGCCGCGACGAGGTCGACGTTCCCATCGCCGTTGAAATCGACGGCCGCGAGACCGAAGATCGGCGAGACCTGCGCGATTCGCGGCAGCTCGTGGAACGTGAAATGCCCGTGGCCGTCGTTGATGAACACGCCCGAGGCGAGCTGCGTGGCGGTGAGGTGCAGTGCGCCGGCCAGCTTTTCCGGAGTGTAGATGTCGGGCAGCAGGGCGGCGCCGAAATCATGGAACGTCGGGAATTTGGTCTTCAGGCTCGGCATCGCCTTGGAGGAGCAGCTCCGACCGCGCACGGGGTAAAGTTTGTCGCCCTCGTACTCGCTTTCGATGATCTGTGGACTGCCGTTGCCCTCGAAATCGACGTAGTAGATCCCGGTGGGATGATCGCGGTTGGCCTTGTACTTCGTGTTGAGGCCGACGTTGCCGGCGATGTAGTCGATGGCGCCGTCGCCGTTGACGTCGGCCGCCACCACCGAATTCCACCAGCCGGTATAACCAGCGAGTCCGGCCTCCTCGGTGACCTCGGCGAAGGTGCCGTCATGGTTGTTGTGGAAAAGCCGCGGCGACATCCATTCGCCCACCACCAGCAGATCGACCCAGCCATCGCCGTCCGCATCCGTCCAGAGCGCGGACGTGACCATGCCGAGGTGGCGCAGCGCCGGGCAGGCCTGGTCGGTGACGTCGACGAGATTCCCGTCGCGGTTCGCGAGCAGTACGGAATCGGGCATGGTGGGGTACTGGCCCGGGACGACCCGTCCGCCAATGAAGACGCCGAGCTTGCCTTGGTGTTCGAAGTCCGCAGCGCTGGCAACGGAGGAAGAAATCGGCGGCAGGTTAAACTGCGAGGCCGGCGCCTCGGTGAACTTGCCGTGGCCGTCGTTGAGATACAGGTGGCTGCGGAGCAGGTCGCTACCCTTGTCCGCCTCGACGCCGCCACTGATCACCAGCAGGTCCATCGCCCCGTGACCGCTGACGTCGAGGAACAGCGCTGACATCGCCTCGCGTTCGATGGTGTCGTCCCAGGGTTGCTGCAGGTGCGAGCGGGAGAAATGGCCGTGACCGTCGTTGAGGTAGAGCGCGCTCCCGTGGCCGGCGGCACCGGCGAAGAAGATGTCGGGAGACCCGTCCCCGTTGGCGTCGCCCCACGCGATGCCTTCGCCGAGGGTGTTCATGCGGTTGGGCAGGAGCGACTGGCCCGGACGCCTCATGTCATCAAAGACGCGTTCCAGGTTCACGTAGTCCACGCCGATTTCCATTGCGCGATCCGCGAAGACGCCGTGGTCGACGGGGCGGCCCGTCACCGCGGGCGGGAGCTGCGCCGGACCTGCCGGCTCAGTGACAACGTACCGGCAGTTGGCGGCGAGATTTTGAAATTTCTGCACGTTCCCGCTCGGCCAGCGAATCTCGAGCTCGGCCACGCCCGTGCTGGCGCCGAGACCGAAATGCATGATCGGCTGGGAGGAGGACAGTACGCCGCGCGCCACCGTGATGCGGCGGGTCTGGAGGCCTTGTTCGGTGTGGGCCAGGGCCTGCGCGCCTACGCCAAACTTGTTGCTCGTCGTGCCCTTCAACTGCACCTCGATGCTGTTGCCCGCCGGACAATCGTTGCGGTAAAGGCTGACGGTGTCGTCGTAGTTGACGTACAGGAGGTCGAGGTCGCCGTCGTTGTCGAGGTCGGCGAAGGCGGAGCCGAAACTGACGCCGGTGTGGTCGAGGCCCCAGTCCTTCTGGACCTTGGTGAAGTGGAGATTGTGATCGTTGCGAAAGGCCAGATGCGTTTCCTTCTGCGGCGGGCGGCCCTTCATCAACGCGATGATTTCGCGTTGCGATTGCAGTTTCTTGATCTGGTTGAGCAGATCGGAGTCGATGAATGGCCGCACCATGCCGTTGGTCACGTGGAGGTCGACCCAGCCGTCGTTGTCAAGATCCTCGAAACGCGGCGACCAGCTCCAGTCCGTGCTGCCGAGCCCGGTCATCTTCGCCATCTCGTAGAACCGGTCGGTGCCGGAGTTCAGGAACACCGCGTTTTTCATGTACTGCGGCGTGACGAGCGTGTCCATGTAGTTGACGAGCCCGCCCATGTCGCCCATCGCGACCTTCGATTTGAAATGCGTCGTGCCGGCCATCTCGGCCACGAACAGGTCGGGCCGGCCGTCGTTGTTGATGTCGGCCGAATCCGATCCCATCGAAAACCACGTCGTGTGCGGCATCGCGGTGGCGAGGACGTCGGTAAACGTGCCGTCGCCGTTGTTGCGGTAGAAATGGTCCGGCGCCGCGAAATCGTTCGTCACGTAGAGGTCGGGCCACCCGTCGCCGTTGTAGTCGAACCACGTCGCGGAATGTCCGTGGGCCGGCTCGTGCGAGATTCCGGCCTTCACGGAAACGTCCTCAAACGTGCCGTCACCGCGGTTGTGGTAGAGATGGCACACCTCACCGTCGGGCGAACGCCTTGCGTCCAGCACGTTCGTCAGGACGAAGAGATCGAGCAACCCGTCGCGATCGTAATCCTCAAACGCCCCCACCACGCTGCCCGAGACGAGATCCACCCCGGCTTGGTGCCCGACTTCCTTGAAGTGCCCGTGGCCGTCGTTCAGGTAGAGCAGATTCGGGGCGTTGTAGCGGCAGACGTAGATGTCGAGAAAGCCGTCGTTGTTGAAATCGGCCATCGTCACCCCCGTTTTCCAGCCCACGCCGTTCGCCGCCGCGGGCCCGGCCACGCCGGCCTCCGCGGTGACGTCGACGAACTTGAACGGCGCCACCTGGCGGAAGAGCTGGTTCGGGCGCGTCTTGTTGGCGACAAAAAGGTAGAGCGTGCCGTCGCAGTTGAGATCCCCGACCGCGAGGCCGGAGCCGACCGCTCCGGTCGAGAACTCCTGGTAGCGGTCGCCCCACATCGCCGGATCGTCGTAGGGATTTTCCACGATCAGTCCGGATTCGCTCGCGGGAATGGCGGTGAAGGTCATCTTTTCACCAGTCCCGCTTTTTTTTGCGAAGGGAATTGACTGCAGGCCGGGGGTCGCAGCCGGAGCAGGTTGGGTCGCAAACAAGGAAGCGAGCGCCAGGGCGAACAGGGCGACGCGGGGCAACGGGATCAGGATCTTCATGGGGAAACGCGGGGTTTCGGGCCGCGGGGTTGCGGCGCGCAAACACGGAGGGGACTGCGCAGGGTGAAAAATACGCGTCAGTCTATCAGCGGGTGGCGCCCGCAAGCTGCGCACAAATTGGTCTTCAACCGGCGAACATTGAAGGCAACTCGCCCCGTTTCCGCCGCACTCCACCCCAGCCCGTCCTGCCCCCGCCGAGCCCGTTCGGTCGCGGGCCGCCACTCCCGTGCTTCAGCGGGCCGGAGTCCCGGGCGTGAGCAGCTTGGCCAGCCCGGCCGGGTCGTGCGTCGGCAGCTGACAGGTGAAATTTTCGCAGAGATACGCCGTGGCCATGCCGGGTACCATGGCCGGCAAATCCGCGACCACCGGCAGTTTCGAAGAAAAAAACGCCCGGCTCGCGGGGTCGATGCGCACCAATACGTGTCGGGGCAGGAAACGCCGCCAGACCTCGTCCACCAGGTCCGCGGTCGCGGGCGACGCCGGGTCGCCCTGGATGAGCACCTGCTGCGGCGAGGTTTCGAGCCAGTCCGCCGCGGCCAGCAGCAGCGGCATCGCCAGCGGCGCCCGGTCCAATTGCGGCCCGAAGGTCCGCGCCGTGCGCGCGGCCAGGTCTCGCCAGTCATCGCGGTGCAACATCGCGGCCAACCGCGCGAGGTTGCGCACCGCGACCGAATTCGACGACGGCTCGGCCCCATCGTTATCCTCCTTCAAACGCAGCAGGACGCTGGCGTCATCGGTCGTGTTGGCGAAAAATCCGCCGGCCGCGGGGTCCCAGAAAAGTTCGATCTGTTTTCCCTGAAGCTGGACGGCCCACTCCAGCCACTGGAGGTCGAAGGTGGTTTCGTAAAGATCGAGCAGCCCTTGGATCAAAAACGCGTAGTCCTCGGCGAAGCCGCGCTCGTCGCACCGGCCGGCGCAGTAGCTGCGGGCCAACCGGCCGGTCTTCGCGTCGAAAAGCCGGGCCCGCAGGAAAGCCGCCGCCCGCGCCGCGGTCTCCGCGCTGGCCGGATCATCGAATACCTGCGCCGCCCGGGCGAACGCCGAAATCATCAGCCCGTTTGCCGCGGTGACCACCTTGTCGTCGCGCAGCGGTCGCGGACGCCTGGCCCGGGCTTCGCGCAGGCGGAGCACTGCGCTGGCGAGGAGCTGGCGGGCCGCATCCTCGCCCAGCCCGAACTTCGCGGCGCACTCGGTGGCCGGATGCGCCCGGTAGAGTACGTTCCGGCCGGCCAACTCCGGTCCGGCGTTGCCACCGGCCTCGACCCCAAACGCGAAATCGCAAACGGCGGCATCGTGCGGGCCGAGCGCCCGCTCGATTTCCCGGGCGGTCCAGAGATAGAACGCGCCCTCGGCGCGATCGCCGCTCGCCGCCCCTGTCTCCCGGCTCACCTCGCTGTCCGCATCCTCCGCCGAATAGAATCCGCCGGCCGGGTCGGTCAGGTCGCGCCGGACGTATTCCAACGTGTCCCGCGCCGCATCACGGAGCACGGGATCGGCGGAAATCTGCCACGCAGACAGGTACGCGCCCACGAGTTGCGCCTGATCGACCAGCATCTTCTCAAAGTGCGGCACCCGCCAGTCTGCATCCACGGAATACCGGTGAAAACCGCCCCCCAGCTGGTCGTGCAGCCCGCCCGCCGCCATGGCCCGGAGGGTTTTGAGCGCCATGGCGAGCGTCTCTTTCCGCTCGGTCGGGTCCGCCGAGATCGCCTGCACGTCGAGAAGAAACTCGAGCAGGGGCGGCTCCGGAAATTTCGGTGCCGCGGAAAAACCGCCCCGTTCAGCATCGTACGTGTCGCGCGTGGCCGCCAGGGCGCGGCGGCGCAGGGCGGCCACCGGCAGCGCGGCCGTCGCCGGATCGGCCCGCGTGTCGGCCGCCAGCGCCGCCACGATCTGTTCCGAGCGCCCGACCAGTTCGTCGCGCTGGTTTTTCCACATCCCGGCGAGACGGGTGAGCACCGTCTTGAACCCCGGCTGCCCGGGCTGGCTTTCAGGCGGAAAATAGGTGCCGCCGAAAAACGGCTTGAGCTCGGGCGTCAGCCAGACCGACAGCGGCCAGCCCCCGCCGCCGGTCGAAGCCTGGACAAAGGTCAGATAGATGCGGTCGAGATCCGGCCGCTCCTCCCGATCGACCTTGATCGCCACGAAATTCGCGTTGAGCAGCGCGGCGACGGCCGGATCGGTGAACGATTCCCGCTCCATCACGTGACACCAGTGGCAGGTCGCGTAGCCGATCGAGAGAAAGATCGGCTTGTTCTCCCGGCGGGCCTTGGCGAAGGCCTCCTCGCCCCAGGGAAACCAGTCGACGGGATTGTAGGCGTGCTGCCGCAGGTACGGCGACTTCTCGTTGAGCAGCCGGTTGGGTTTGGCTGCGGCCGCGGGTTCGGCGGCCGCGGATGGGCCCGCCGAAATCGCGACGAAAAACGCAATCAGGGAAAAGAAGATCGGGCGAAGCCAGGACAACACGAGATTGAGGGGATGCGCCGATTGTCCCGCGTTGTTCCCCGCGAGGCAAGGGCGCGTTCGGCGAAAACAAAATATGCCGAGTATCCGCCAAAAACAAAGCATCGGCGGCGCGTCTGAAATGTCGCTTTCCCGAGGAGATTTCGGGACGTTGGGGCGAAGTGCCGGGGATGCGGGGCGAGTTGCCCACAACGTTCGCGCCATGCCAACCAATCGCTGCGGAGCGTCCGGCAGCAACTTCTGCGACCATCAAATACCCCGCTTTATGTTGCCCGCCGGACAACCTCCCCGCCGCTGCTTTTTTCCCTGGAACGCGTGAGCTCCACCCGCACCAGATGGCTCATCTTTGGCGGCCTGGTGCTGGGCGCAGCCGCCCTCGTGCTCGCCGCCCGCCTCAACCGCCAGGCCGAATCCACTCCGGCGCTGCGGGGGCGCGCGATTGCCAACCGTCTCGGTTGTTTTGCCTGTCATGGTCCCGACGGCCGGGGGGGCGTGGCCGACCCGGGGGCGCGGGGCCAGCAGGTCCCCGGCTGGGACGGTCCGGCCGTCGCCACGCTCGCGTTGAACGAACAGGAGGTCCGCGAATGGATCCTGGATGGCGTGCCCGCCCGGCTGAAGAACGTCGACCTGGCGCTCGGGCGGAAACCCCTGCTGCCGATGCCCGCCTACCGCGGACGCCTGTCCGAGCAGGCACTGGCCGATCTCCTCGTCTACTTTCGCGCCGTCTCGGCCTTCGATACGGATATTACTCCGATCGCTTACGAAGGCAGGTACGAGGCAGCGCGCCTGGGCTGTTTTGCCTGCCATGGGCCGGGCGGCGTGGGCGGCGATGCGAATCCCGGCAGTTTCAAGGGGCACATTCCAGCGTGGGACGGCGACGAATACCCGGAACTCGTGCGCGACGACGCGGAACTCCGCGAGTGGATCATCAACGGCCACCCGCGACGCCTCTGGGAGAATCCGGCGGCGCGGCTTTTTCTCGACCGGCAGATCGTGCAGATGCCGGCGTACCGGCGCGACCTGGCCGACGACCAGCTCGCCAAGATCATGGCGTATATCCGCTGGCGGAGAACCCAGGCCGGCGACCCCGCGAAGAAGATCGCGCCCGTCATCGCGCACGACCCGCCGACGCCAAAATTCCCGCCCGAGACCGGCCGCCCCGCCACGCCCGTATATCGGTCCCCGCAATTCATCTGCCTCGCGCCCGATGGCCAGAAAGCCTACGTCGTCAACTACACCGCCAATTCGGTTTCGGTCGTCGACGTTCGCGGGCGGAAAGTGCTCGCCGAAATCCCGGTCGGCGCCCGGCCGGACCAGGCGGCATTTTCCCGTGACGGCCGCTTGCTTTTTGTCAGTTGCTCCTGGGGCGACGTCGGCGGCGCGGGCGGCAAAGTCGACGTGATCGACGTGGCGCTCGGCAAGGTCGTGCGGTCGATCCTGGCCGGCGACGAACCCTGCGGCGTGGTCGCCTCCGCGGACGGCCGGCGGCTCTTCGTGGTCAATGTGGTCTCCGGCAGCGTGTCCGTGATCGACGCCGACTCCGGCCGCACCTTGGCGGAAGTCCCGGTGGGCAACCAGCCGCGTTTCGCCGCGGAAACGACCGACGGCGCGCAGCTCATCGTCTCCAACGGCCTGTCGCCGTGGCTTTCGGTCCTCGACACAAAAGCCGGGCGCGAGATCGAACGCTACGACCTCGGCCGCGCGTCGCTGATGCGCGGGATCGTCTGCACCCGCGACGGCCATTGGGCCTTCGTCGCCAACCTGGTGTCGCACACGGAGGTGCCGACCGTGCAAATCGAGCGCGGCTGGATCAACTCCAACGGCTTCTCGGTCCTCGACCTGACCCACCACGGCCGGCGCGTCACCCTGCTCCTCGATCATCTTCTCTCGGGCGCCGCCAACCCCACCGGTCTCGCCCTGTCCGCGGACAACAAACGCCTCTACGTCAGCCTCGCCGGCATCCACGAAGTCGCGATCGTCGACGTGCCCGCCACCCTCCAACTCGTGCAGGAGACGACCCCCGACCGGGTCCAGCGGCTGGAGGAAGACGTCGAGATCCTGGAGCAACGACACATCGCCCGGCGGCTTCCCGCGGGCGGGCTCGGCCCCCGGTCGCTGGCTCTGAGCGAAGCCACCGGCGAGCTGCTCGTCGCCAACTATTTCAGCGACACCGTCAGCGTCCTCGACGCCGAGTCCGGCGCCGTCCGGGCTGTGATTCCCCTCGGGGCCCCGGTGGAGATGACGCCCTACCGGCAGGGCGAACTCCTGACCTGCGACGCGCGGATCACCTACCAGAACTGGGTCAGCTGCGCGAGCTGTCACCAGGAAGACGCCACGAGCGACGGGCTGAACTGGGATCTCTCCAATGACGGCCTGGGCAATCCGAAAAACAACAAGTCGCTGCAGGATATCCACGACACGCCCCCGGCGATGTGGAGCGGCGTCCGCGCGGATCTGCCGGACGGCGTCGGCGCCGGGGAGCGCTTCCAGGGTTTCGTGCCGATGGCCCACATCCAGAAACCGATGGTCGAGTATCTCGGCCATCCCGATCGCGCGCCGAACCCCTACCGCAACCGCACCCCCGAGGTCCTCGCCCGCGGCAAGCAACTTTTCACGGTCGCCGGTTGCGACAATTGCCATCCGGCGCCGTCGTTCTCCGACCTCAAGTTTCACGACCTCGGTTTCGGCACGTCGAACGATTTCCGCAACCGCTTCGACACGCCCTCGCTGCGCAGCTGCTACCGGACGGCCCCCTATTTGCACGACGGCCGCGCGCCGACCCTGCGCTCGATCTTCACCGACCACAACCCCGACAATGTCCACGGCCGGACGAAGGGTTTCACTGATCAGGAGCTCGACGACCTGGTCGCTTACCTGAGGAGCCTCTGATGCATCCGCGCACCCATTTCGCCGCCCACGTCGCCCGGATCGCTGCCCTGGCCCTCGCCCTGCCGGCCATCCCGGTCCGCGCCCAAACCGACGCCGCGTCGGGAACGGGCACCGGTTACACGGTGGACCATCCGCCGCTCCTGCGCGGGGTCATGTCCGCGGAGATCTCCACCGAGGCGGACCGCGCCGGCCTGGGCGGCCGTCCGGCATCGCGCTTCGGCAAACTGACCAGCCGGCAATGGGAATATGGCCAGACCTGGGCCCGCCAGAGTCTGCGGCCCGTGCCCAATCCCAATCCATCGCCCGAACCACGGCCGGTCCGCGCCAAGCCCTTCGACGTGGCGCTGTCGGGCGACGGCCGGAAGGTTTATGTGGGGTTGCTCGGTTCGGAGATGCATCCAGGCCACGAGGTCGTGGTCTGCGACGCGGCCCGCGGCACCGTCATCAAACGAATTCTCCTCAAGCCCGACGGCGAGACCGGGGCGCCGGCCTCGGGACCCTTCCGCCTCAGCCTGCATCCGGGGGGACGCTTCCTCGTCGTCACCAACCGCTTTTCCAATTTCGCCAGCGTGATCGACACCCACGTCGACCGGGTCGTCGCGGAAATTCCACTCGATTTCTACTGTCAGGGCCTGACGTTTTCGCCCGACGGCCGGACCGCCTGGGTCGCCAACCGGTATCTCGACGAGGTGTTCGTCATCGACATCGCCGCGGAGGGCGACCGCTTCGAGGCGAAGATGCGCGTCATCGGCGGACTCGACGATCAAGCTTACTTCGCCCCGAACGGCGTCGGCCGGATCCTCCAGCAAAACTGTGGCACGACCAACTGCCACGACGTGAAGCGCGGCGGCTTTGTCGCCGGGGCGGACCTGCACGCGAGCTTCCTCTCCGCGCTCGACCACATCACTCCGGGCCGTTCCGCGGAAAGCCGGCTGCTCCGGGCGGTCACGCGCACGCGCGACGGCGGCTACGCCGACACGATGCCCCTGTTCCGGAGCCATGCGGGCCAGCGGGCGATCTTCGAGGATCCGGCCGCCGACCCCGACTACAGGACGATCGCCCGGTGGATCGACTCCACGCAGCCGGGTCCGGGCATCCCCGTCGGCAATCCTCACAGCAAGCCGAAGACGGTCGTGCTGAGTTCCGACGGCCGTTTCCTCTTCGTCGGCAACACCGCCACCCAGAACATCTCGATCGTGAACGCCCGGACGAACCGCGAAGTCGGCGCCATCTACATCCAGAATGTCGTGAACGAGGTGAAGATCTTCCGCTCACCCGTCACCGGACACGACTGGCTGCTGGTGACGACGATGGGCGTCGGTTTCGGTGTGGCCCGCGAGCGCGACCCTTGGGGTGCCGAGAGCTGGGATCCGAAGAATCCCGCGGCCAATTTCACGATCCGGCGCGATCTCGCCACCGGCAACGTGCTCCCAAAGGACCAGCAGGAAATCCTCGGCCCTTACGATGCGGTCGACGGCACCGCCGCCATCAAGTTCCGCGATATCCAGAACGACCTGGTCGCGATTGATGTCACGGCCCTCCCCATTCCGGAGGAGCCGCCGGCGGACGGCCTGAAGCACCTGCTGCTGGCGAACCGGTACGAGTCGCACCGGAACTGGGTGCGCTACACCTCGGACACCGCCGAATCGATGTTCGCCGACATCAAGGGCGACATCCCACCGGATCTGATGCGCGTCGTCGGCTCGCTGCCGGAACGCATGACCTTCGTCGGCGACCGGGTCTTCGTCTCGATGCAGGGGACCAACGAAGTCCAGGCGTTGAAGGTCAACCCGGACGCGGCGGATCCCAGCGACATCCTCACGCCGGTGAGGAATTACCCGACGGGCTTCCAGCCGTTCGGCATCGCGGCGGGCCTCGCCGGCACCCCGTCGGCCGGGAAGATTTTCGTGGCTAACTTTCTGGGCGGCACCGTTTCAATCATCGACACGGCCGCCGGCACTTCCCGCGAGGTGATCGTCGACCCGTCGATCCTGCGGGTGCCGATGCCCGGCACCGATGCCGAGCGCGGCGAGTTTCTCGTCCACAGCGCGCTCTTTTCCTCGGACCGCGACAGCGCCTGCATCAGCTGCCACTATCTGGAACTCAACGACGGCCGGGCCTGGGGCGTCAGCCAGGTCATGGGCCAGGAATACCTTTCGCCCAAGGACAAGGTCGGCCAGATCGTCGAGGGGGCGACCTTCCTCGCGCTGTCGCAGAAAAGCCTGTTCGCCATCCAGCCCTTCTTCCTCGAGGGCACGCTCACGGCCTACACCCCGCACTCCATGCTGATGGAGCACTGCCCGACGGACGATTTCAAGGGCCGGGGCCTTGTCGCGGGCGGCGACTTCTCCTGGCTCGAAGGCCATCAGCACGTCAAGCTCATGGCCGACGTCCAGTCGAAGATGGTCCTGCTGGACAAGAGCGATTCCACCATCGAGGAACGGCGCGACGAGTTTTTCCGGCAGACCAGCCTGAAGTACTTCGGGAAGAGTTTCGTCCTCCGCGATTTTCAGCGTTTCGTCGGTGAATGGCAGGCCAACGAGCCGCGCCTGATGCCGAATCCGTTTGACCGCAACAATGCTTCGATCCGCCGGGGACAGGCGTTGTTCAATCATCCGCAACTCGGCTGCGCCTCCTGCCACCCCGCGCCGAATTTCGCCAAGAAGGATTTCCCGAACAATCCACGCCAGGTCGTCCCGCCGCAGGCCATGTTCACCCAGCGCGAAGGCGGCTTCACGCTGATCAGCATGGAGCGCCTCGATTACATCGCCGGCATCCGCCGCGACCTCGAGCCGTGGGACATCGGCCGCGCGGAGGACGAGGAGGCGCACTTCACGCCGACGCAGCTCCGCGGCTTGTGGGACCAGCCGCCGGATTTCCTCCACAACGGCATGGCCCGGACGCTCCGCGAAGTGGTTTCCGTCCCCGGCCAGACCAGCCTGGGTTGGTTCAAATACGAGCCGCTGTTCGGCGGCTATCCCGAACGACCGGGCCGCCGCGAGATCGGTTTCAACGAAACCTACATGATTCTCAAGGGAACGCCGCAGGCGAAGCTGCACCTCAAGTCGGGCGGCCGCATCGCCAGCGACTCCCACGGCGGCACGTCCCAGCTCACCAGCCAGGAGATCGACGATCTCGTGAACTACCTGCTTTCCATCGAATGAAACCGCGCGCGTCCATCGGCTCAACCTCTCGGGCGGAATCGCCGGCCTCGGCGCCACCTCCCGCTTCCCCCGCCGGAGCGGCAGTGGATGGCGATCTCGCGCTCGTTTGCCGCACCACGTCGCTTCGCTCGCCCTTCCTCCGCGCTCCGAAATTTCTCGCCGCTTTCGCGGCCACCCTCGTCTTCGTTTCCGCGGTCACCACTCGCGCGGACAATCCGCCGGCCGCCACGCTGACTCCCCCGCCCGGCGCCGTCGCGGCAATTCTCCCTCAAGAAATTCGTCACGCCGCGGATGATTCCGTGATGATGGTCGTCCCGGCCATCGAATTTGTCCTGGGCACGGCCGACGCCCATCCGGACCTGCCGGCGAAACCCTACGTCGGCGGCGAGCTGCGCCCGCCGGACATTCCCCGCGCCCGCGCTTATGCCGCCTGGGCTCTCGCCAACGAGCGGCCCGCGCACGCGGTTCGGCTCAAGGCCTTCGCGATCGATCGCTACGAGGTCACCAACGCCCAATACCGGAAGTTCCTCGCCGATGTGGCGAAAAACGGCGACGACGCTTACGCCCACCCCGACCAACCGAAGGGCAAGGACCACACGCCGCGGTACTGGGGCGACTTCAATCCGCTGTTGCACGACCCGGCCTACGCCCGGCTGGCCCAGTATAGCGCCGCCACCTTCGCCGGCGATCAAAACCCCGTGGTCGGAGTCGACTGGTTCGACGCCTACGCCTACGCCAAGTGGGCGGGCAAGCGCCTGCCCACCGAGGCGGAATGGGAGCTGGCGGCCCGCGGTCCCGACGGACGCCGCTGGCCTTGGGGCAACGACTGGCAGTGGGGCCTCTGCAACATCGGTGGCGAAAAACTCGCTTCCGACGTGAAGTCCAAGGGCCGGGAGAAGGACGGCTTCATTTATCCCGCACCCGTCGGCAGCTTTCCGGACGGACGCAGCCCGTTCGGTTGCGACGATATGGCGGGCAACGCCGCCGAATGGTGCGCCGACTGGTACGCCGCGGATGACTACCAGACCGACACCGCCGAGAATCCCCGCGGTCCCGCCACCGGCACCGAGCGCGCCGTCCGCGGCGGCAGCTCACAGAACATGCCGAGCGGCGTCCGCTGTTCCGTCCGCTATCATCACGAACCGGAATTCCGTTTTTTCACCCTCGGTTTTCGCTGTGCCAAGGATCTCTGACATGACCACCCATTGGCAATCATTGCTCCGTTTGGTCTGGTGTGGGCGGGGTGCCCTCACCCCGCGAGGCATGCACCGCGAAAGCTGTAACTCGCGGGGTGGGGGCACCCCGCCCACATGCAGAAAGATGCAGACTCTGCTGGGCTTATTACTTACGACTGCCTTCGCGCATGCGGCCGACCCCGCGCCGCCGCCGGAAGGCATGGTCCTCGTCCCGGCCGGCGAGTTCATCATGGGTTCCGACGACGGCGGCTACGATGAGGCGCCCACCCACCGCGTACGGCTGTCCCCCTATTTCATCGACCGCTGCGAGGTCACGGTCGCCGATTTCGCCGCCTTCGTCCGGGCCACGGACGCGGTTGATCGCATCGAAGGCTCCTGGTTCCGATTCTCCGCCGAGGGCTGCCTCGATTTGCTCGCGCACTACGAAAAACGTTACGGCGTCGCCTGGAAGGCTTTCAAGGCCCCGGCGCCAAAGGATCCCGCCGAGGCGGGCCGGCTCGACGCCGACACCCTCCGCTGGCAGGCGGGCGTGGCGGCGATGCGTGTCCTGCTCGGGAAGGACCATGCGCTCGCGGACCAACCCGCTCCCGACATCGCGGCCTCGCCTGAGGTCCAGACGCTCATTCGCGAACAGGCGCGGATGCCGGTGCGCTGCGTCGCCTGGCGCGATGCGAACAACTATGCGAGTTGGGCCGGGAAGCGTCTCCCCACCGAGGCGGAGTGGGAAAAAGCCGCACGCGGCACTGATGGCCGCATCTATCCGTGGGGTTCGGAGTGGGACGCAACGAAAGCCCGCGTCGGCCTCAGCGAGGAAGCGGGTCCGGCGCCCGTCGGAAGCTATCCGGCCGGCGCGAGCCCGTACGGCTGTCTCGACATGGCCGGCAACGTCTGGGAGTGGTGCGCGGACTGGTACGGGCCGGCCACCTACACCGACACCGACCAAAGCGTCGATCCGCGCGGCTATGCCGGTCTGCCCAACGGCGAGCTTCCACAACAGGATCCGACGGCGAAACAATTTCAGCACAACCCGCGACAAGGCCGCGAAACCAACACGCGCAAGGTCCTCCGCGGCGGTTGCTGGGTGGGCGGCGCGATCGGGCAGACAGAGTTCAACAGCCGCTGTTCGCGGCGCCTCTGGGCCAATCCGGGCTACTGGTCGCCGGACACCGGATTCCGCTGCGCAAAAGATGTTCCCCAAAGCGCGGCCGCCGGCTCCCTTCCCTCCTCGCCGTGAGCACCTGCCCCAGGAAATCCGCCGTTTGCGCCTTCGCGATCTGCGCCGCGTTGCTGGTCGGCGCCTGCAGCGACTCGCCGCAACAACAGGCGTATGAACACGCCGTGAAGCGGGAGCAGCAACTGCCACGCGCCGATGCGTCCGCGCTCGTCGCCGAGTATCAACGGATCGTCCGCCTGGAGCCAGGTTCGACGTGGGCCCGAAAAGCGCAGGTCCGCATCGACGCGCTCGAGGCGCAGATCAAGGCCGAGGAGCTGCACCAGTCGGTCTTCCAGGAACACGGCGTCGATTGAAACCGCTTTCGCCGCCGACGTCCCTGCCTTTCCCGCCTCCGAACCAATGCCCTTTAACACCCTCCCGGACCCCGACTCCGCCCAAAATCCATCCTGACCACCATGAAAACCGACCTGAATTGCGAACCTCAGCGTGAGGCCAAAACCGTCCTCGTCCACGCGGGCTCTACCGTCCGCGCGGAGATCGACCCGCGCACCCGCAAACCGCGACCCGGATCCGCGTGCCGGCTCGAGGTGCGGAGATCCGAGCGCGGTTCCTTCACGGAATTCCACCTCACCGGCACCGTCGAGGGCGCGGCCCACGCCGGCGAGGCCGCCGCGGAGCTGTTTGCCGAGGTCGCCGCCACGCTCGAGCGGTTCAAAATCCAGCCGATCCAGGAAAAACTCTACGGCCTCACGCCAGCGCGAGCCGCCGTGCTCCCCCAGCGGGAACTCGCCTACCGGCACCACCACCTCGATCCCGAGCTGCCGGTGACATGGATTCAAGGCACACCGCTGCAAGGCTGCGCCTTCGTCGGCTTGCAGATCTGGGGCATCTCGCCCCACGACGGCAGCATGCGCGTCACCACCGTCGAAAACGAATTCACCGGCCGCGGACGGCTCTGGAGCGGGACGGGCTTCCGTATCCTGCACCTGCCCTTCGTGCGCGGTCTCGCGCCGGACGGCACGTTGCCCGAGGGCGCCGCCGAACAGGCACAGCTGATGTTCGCCAACACCGGCCGCGCGCTGAAAGCCCACGGGATGGGATACCGGAATGTCGTGCGGACCTGGATTTATCTGGCCCGGTTGCTCGCCTGGTATGGCGACTTTAACCGCGTCCGCACCGCGCACTATCAACCCGCCGGCCTCGGCGTCGCGGGCGGGCCGGCGTTTCCCGCCAGCACCGGGATCCAGTGCCGGTACGAGGACGAGGATTGCATGATGGACGTGCTCGCGCTCGAAAGCGACGGGCCCGCCTGCCCGGTCGCCCATCCCATCCGCCGGAGCCCGCGCCAGGACCAGTCGTTCAACTACGGGTCCGCCTTTTCCCGCGGCACGGCGATCGAAATGGAAGGCCGGCGCACCGTGCACATCTCCGGCACCGCCAGCATCAACACCGCCGGCGAGAGCACCCACGTCGGCGACGCCGAAATGCAAAGCGTGGAAACCCTGCTCAGCATTTCCGCCATTCTGAAGGAACAGGGCGGCGGTTTGCAGAACATCACCTCGGCCACCCTCTTCTGCAAAAACCGCGAGGCCTGGGAAGCCTGGGAGCGCGTCACCCGCCTGCTGGGAGTACCCGCACTGCCGAAAATCTGCGTCCTCGCCGACGTGTGCCGCGACGACCTGCTGGTGGAAATGGAAGCCGTGGCGGTGATTTGAGGCGGGACCGTGCAGTTGAAATAAGGTGGAACCGGACTCCGGACCGGTTTTTGTTGCGTAACCGCATCAGCCCGCCCGGAGCAAGGCGGGCGCCGCCTTCCAAAAGAGAAAGTTCGCAGGGAAATCATTCTCATCTGCACGAGGCCGGCTGAGCGCGACGCGGCCTTCCTCCAGCCCACGGTCCGGCGAACCGTGACGAAAGGCGCAGGCGGCGACGGCGAAACGCCGCGCACCGTGAGCGCGCCTTCTCTACCTGCCGGGCCTCGCGATTCCGTCCGCGACCAGCCGGGTGCGCGGAGTGTCGGTTGGGCTTTGCCTTGGCGGACGGTGCTCCTCGCAAATCAGGCTCGCGCTTCGGGCGGCGGATGGATGCTATTCCGCGTGCACTTCCGCCGCCGCCTCGAGCCCTAATGCACCGACCCTTGTTCACCGGCAACTGGTCCGCCCGCCTGATGGCGCTGGCCGCCGCAGGTGCTGCCGTCATCACTCTCGCGCACCCTTCCGCTACCCGCGAGCATACTTGGCCGTGGGTTTTCTGGCTCGCACTGGTCTGGCTGGTTCCAATCGGTGCCTTACTCAGCCGGATTCTGGCCGGTGAGCGCTGGCGCTGGCCGCCAGTATCCCTGACGATTGGCCTGGCCGCACTGGCGGCCATCACCGTTGTCTCGGCCCTGCTAAGTCCATTCGCCCAACTGAGCCTGTTGCGCACCTGGCCGACGCTGGCGGGCGTTGCGTTGTGCTTTTGGCTGCATGGCTGGCTGGCCGCCGAACCAGGCCGCGCCGATCCGCTGGGCCGCGGGCTGGCCGGATTCGGCGGCCTGCTCGCGCTCTCCAGTCTCGCCGGCTGGTATTGGCTGTCGCCAACCAATTTCTGGCTGACGCGCAACACGTTTCCCTTCGGCCATTCCAACTACACCGCGGGCGCCATGCTCCTGGTGCTGCCTTGGCTGGTCCGCGATATATTTCTCACGGACGGCATTCGCCGGGTCGCGCGGATCCTGCTCTCCGGGGTCGCGGTGCTGGTCCTGCTCAGTACCAGCAGTCGCGCCGGAGTGCTGGCGGGCGCCGCCATCGCCGCGGTTTCAGCGTTGGTCGGGTTGATCCGGGCCACCTGGGGACGACCGGTCAAGTTTGCCCTCGCCGGCGCCGCCGCCGGCTGCCTCTTCCTGGCCGTGCTCGCCAATCCGCGGTTGCGCGAACTGGTGCTCAAACACCACTTGGGAGATTCGGCACGAGAGAGCAACGCCCAGCGCAGCGCCATGCTGGAGGCCGGCTGGCGGCTCGGCGCCGCCCGACCGCTGACCGGCTGGGGTCCGGGCTCCGTTCCACTCGCCTACCCGAAGGTCCGCGCCCGGCTCGACGGCGGCGTGGACGACGTGCTCGAACTCCACAGCACCCCGGCCCAGATCTGGGCCACACTCGGTGGCAGCGGCCTTCTCGCCACCGGACTCCTGCTCGGCGTCGCCCTGCCGCGACTGGTGCAATGCATGCGCTCGCCGGTCCCGTCCGCCACCGTCGCGACAGCCGCCGCCAGTCTCGTGGGCTATGGACTCTTCTGCCTGACCGACCACCAACTCGACCTGCCAGCGCTCAACGCGTTGTTCGTCCTCAATTTTGCTCTGCTGATGCAACGGAATCCCGAGGCTTCACCGGAAGGCCACGTCACCGGATTCGCACGCCTCATGGCCATAGCCGCCAGCGCGGCCGTTGTCGCGCTGCTGATTCCGACCGGCCGCGATCTGGCAGCCCGCCGGACGTTCACCCAATCTCTCGCGCTGCTCGACGCCGGACGGACGGACGAAAGTCTGGCGGCGCTCGCCCGGGCCGCGGAGCTGGCGCCGTACGATCCATACTATTTGCAGCGCGCCGCGGGTCAGCTGTTGGAACAACGCGCCCAAACCGGCGTGCCGGCCGAACAAAAACGACTCGCGCAAGCCGCCGCCGACCGGCTCGAGGCGTCGCTCGCCGCCGGATGTTTCCAGGAATTCGCCCATTTCAATCTCGGCTGGCTCGCCCTGGAGGCCGGCGCGCCGCAACGTGCGATTGCACATTTCCTGGCGGCTGCGCGCGAAGCCCCGCAACGCAGCGGAGTCTATTTCGGCCTCGGACTCGCGTATCGCGACACGGGCCACGAAGCGGCGGCCGTGCGCGCCTTTGCCCTCGAATGGATCAACGATCCCGTTGCGTTCACCGCCCCGATGTGGGAATGGCCCGACTTCGCTGGCCGGCGTCTGCCGGTGGCGCGCGAAGCCGACCGGCTGCTCGCAGAGCTCGCCGCCAGCCAGCCCGAGGCCGGTTATGTGCGTTCCTTGTGGCACTGGTGGGCGGACGGGGCCCCGGCGCCGGCCCAAGGGTTCGACCCCGAATCCGATCTTTTCGTCAAAACAATCTCCGGCCAACCGCTGCCAATGACCAATCTTTTTTATGGCTGGGGCCGGTTGCACCTGGCGTGGCTGATGGCGCCAGTGGACACGAACTCGCTCACCGCTTTGGCCGCTCAGGATCCCGACCTTGCCGCCGGCCTCGCCCGGCGGGCCGCCCGGCATCCGCCGCCGGACTGGCATGGCTTCTTCACCGCCGGCCTCGAAAACGAACCCGCCTTGCTGGCGAACCGACAGTATTCGCGTCCGGGCCACGGTGTGCTCGCTCTCCACCCGGACGGCCCGCCGCCCGTCGATCTTTTCATCCGGCAGGACAACGTCTTCGTTTCCACGTTTGCCTCCACGCTTTTTCCCGCCAAAGGCTGGGTGCCCCCGCGGAAGCTGCTGCAGTGGCTGCCCGCCGGGACCGACACCCCATGAACGGGATCTCCTCCAACCGCCTGCGCAAAGTCGTGCTGCCCGCCCTCCTGGTGCTCGGCGACACGATCTTCGCCTTCGTCAGTCTGGCCGCCAGCTATTGGCTGCGCTACCGGTCGCCGCTCGGCCGGTTCGGGCTCGTCGTCGCCAACGCCACGTTTGTCACCTACCTGCCTCTCCTGCTCGTGGGCGTGGCGTTCCTCATCTTCGCCTTCGCCCAGCTCAATCTCTACGAGGAGCGGTTGCTGCTGAGAAAATTCCAGAGCATCAGCCTCATCTTCAAAGGCGCGACTTTCTGGCTGCTCGCCTACCTGAGCCTCTCGCTCGTGTTGAGATTCGACCCGCCGATCTCGCGCCTGTTCGTGGTCATCGCGTTCGGTTGCGTGCTCGTCGTCATGTTCGTCTGGCGCTCGGTTTTCTATCATCTGCTGGTCCACGGGCCGTGGCGCGACCGGGTGCGGCAGCGGGTCGCCATTCTGGGCTGGAGCGAGGAGGCCCGGGTCCTGGCCGGCGAACTCGAGGCCCTGCCGGCCCATCCCTACCGTTTCTGCGGCGCCCTGCCGCTACCCGGCGAAGCCGACACGGCGCACGCGCTGGGGCCGCTGGCCGAACTGGAGACGATCCTGCGGCGCGAGCAGATCGACGTGCTCATCGCGTGCCGCAGCGACCTTCCCCGGGAGATCATGATCCGGGCCGTCGAGGCCTGCGAACGAAGTTATACCGAATGGAAGGTCATCCCCTCCTCGTTTCAAATCCTGCTCACCGGCCTGCGTCTCCAAACCGTCGGCCGGGTTCCGGTGCTCGGAGTCGAAGAGCTCGCCATCAACCGGCTCTTCAACCGCATGCTGAAGCGCGCGGTCGATATCGTGGGCGCCTTTCTCGGCCTGATCTTCGGGCTGCCGGTGCTGGCGTTGCTGGCGGTACTGATCAAGCGCGAGTCGCCGGGCGGACCGGTGCTGTTCCGGCAGACGCGCCTCGGGACCGATCAGCGCACCTTCAATCTCTGGAAGTTGCGCAGCATGCAACCCGGCGCCGAGGCGCAGGACCACCTGCAGCAAAGCACGGCCCGCCACGACGCACGGCTGCTGCGCATCGGGGCGTGGATGCGGCGCTGGAATCTGGACGAGATTCCGCAATTCTGGAACGTGCTGAAAGGCCAGATGAGCCTGGTCGGTCCGCGCCCCGAACGGCCCCTGCATGTGGACCGGCTGTCCGCGGAAATCCCGCACTATCTGCCGCGACACCTCGTCAAGCCCGGCATGACCGGCTGGGCGCAGGTCAACGGCCTGCGCGGCGGCAGCTCGATCACCCAGCGCATCCAACACGATATTTACTACATCGAAAACTGGTCGCTCTGGCTCGACGTGCAGATCCTGCTGCTGACGTTTGTCCGGTGGAAGAACGCGTACTAGGGATCGAACGCATTCGGCGGGAGTTCATCTGCCCAAACCGCTCGCTCAGCTGCCCGGGCCCCGGCGCGATGGCAACGGTGGCACCGGGAACGACAGAGAGGGCGCCACCTCAAAGCGGGCGCGCGTCCCGGCCTGGGCCTCCCGAACCTGTTGCGTCCAGTTGTCCGGAGGAAGCGGAACCGCGATCCATCGAGGAACCGCCGACCAGATGATGGTCCCATACAAAAGCCCGGCGAGCGCCCGGTGAGCCCGTCGTTCCGTCCCCACAGCGAGGCTGGCAAAGGCCCACAGCAGAAGCACGAGCGGAACATAGGCATACCGGGCGCCGCCGCCCGTGGGATTGGGCCAGTATGGGTTGGCCGCGCGCCCGGCCCAAAGCGCCGCTGCCCCGAGGACAAGCAACCAGAGGCTGCGCCTCCGATGCCGGTTCGAGCGGTCCGCGAAAAGCACGAAGGTTGCGAGCAAAGCTCCGGTCGCCGCCAGCCAACCCATCCCGACGGTGTAGGGGAACCAATCCCCCACAAACAGCGTCGCTCCGTAGCGCGGCACGATCCAGTGAAATGAGCTGAGAACTTCGTGAAGACTGCCACCGACCGGGCGCCCGCTGACCCGCAGGCAGCACACCTGGACGAGCACCGCTACGGTCCACGCCGCCGTCAGCGGCCATGCTCGCCTGGTCCGCCGCCACCGCCAGGACCAAACGGCGGCAAAGGGAGCGAGAATGATGACCAGCGGCCCGGAGAAACCGGCGAGCATCAACTCCAGCGTTCGCCGCCACGTCTCCCCTGTTTTTTCGGGTCCGGCCTCCATGAGGTTCACCACCAGCAAAACGTCCAGGATCCACTGCAGGTTCGTCACGTTTAGAAACACCTCGCCGCTTTGGGGCAAGGCGAACAGTGCAATCGCGGCCATAATCCGCTCGCTCAACGGCAGCCGGGCACAGGACATGCGGCCGACCACCCATGCGGCCACCGCTCCGGCCGCGAGAACGTAGGCCGCCGGTTGATATTCCCACGGCAGCGACCCCGTTAGTGCGGCGATGATCCGCGGAACCGCGTGCAGGTAGCCGGCGTAGGGTCTCAGGAGTGCCGCCCAGCCGAGGGCGGCCGCATCGGAAAAGAACACGGATCCGTCCTCGGCCCAGAATTTCGGCGCGAACCATTGGTCTGGACGCCGCGAAATGAAAGCCGCCAGAGCCAGACCAGCCACAATCAATCCCCCCACCCCTGGTGAGATTTGGCCCACCTTTGGAGCCGGATCCATTTGCTTTTGACCGATCATGCTCAAACGGGTCGCACCCGTCGGTGCCCGCGCCAACGCGCGCGCGCCAGCGCCACGGCCTTCCAGAGCCCGAAGGCGACCGCATACTTCGCCCGAGACAAGCGCGTGGGCGCGAAATGTTTGAGATAGACGTCACGGTTGGCGTCGAAAATCGCGCGCGACATCGCATCGTAGTCGCGCGCCACGCTCAGCCCCTTGAGATGCGTGATGCGGTACCGGCCGTCGTAGACGATGGCGTAGCCGGCGCGCGCGACCCGGATGCACAGGTCGAGGTCGTCGCCGTACATGAAAAATCTCTCGTCAAACACTGCCCCGTCCGGTCCCGCGGTCTGCTCCAGCACGGCGCGGCGCGCCAGCATGAAGGCCCCGTTGATTGCACCCACCGCGTAAGTGCCGTCGGCGGGGAGATGCGTCAGGTTGTATCCGGCGAAAAACCCGGTGCGCGAAAACGCCGCGGCGAGCCCGCTGGCGCGGCAAAATCCGTCCCAGAGCGTCGGGATCGAGCGCCGGCAGGCCAGGTCCATCGAACCGTCGGCCAGTTCCAGGCGCGGAGAAATCAGCCCAAGCCCCGGCTCCGTCTGCGCGCGCTGCACGCAATGCGCCAGTGCCTCGCGGTTGGCCACGGTGTCGGGGTTGAGAAACAGAACGCACTCGCCGGTCGTGGTGCGACAGCCGAGGTTGTTGGCGCGACCGAAGCCGAGGTTTTTGTCGGGCTCGAGGCAGCGCACCGTCGGAAATTCCCGTGCGATCCACTCCGCCACGCCGTCGCCGGGCGAATTGTTCACCACGCAAACCTCCACCAACCGGCCCCCCAGTTCCGCCGGCAGCGAGGCCAGGCACGCCGGCAGCTCGGCGCGCGACTTGTAGGCCACGATGATGATGGAGAGGACCGGGGTCATGGTTGCAGGGAACGCCGGCGGTGTTCCGGACAGGGGCCGCTGCGGCCGCACAGTCCGTCCCACGTGCCCAGCACCATGGCCTTGAGCTTGGCCCCTTTCGCCGCTTCGAAAGCCACGACGCGAAAGGCATTGTAACCGGCAAAGGCCAGATCGAACAGCGCCCAATGCGGCACCGCCAGCGCGTGTCGCCGCCACACCCGCACCCGGTTCCTGGCGATATAATAGTGCCGGAACGCCGCATGATGCATCGGCCGGAGATCCCGGCCGAACAGGCGGCCGGCCTGCCTCGCACCCAGTTCATGCCGGAGACTGGCGGCCGCGGCCACGGTGATCTTCCGGCCCGACCGCCCGACCCTCAGACAATAGTCGATATCCACGTAATCGATGAAAAGCTCTTCGGCAAATCCACCCGATTCCGCCCAATATTGTAATTCTATCATCGATCCGGACGTGATCACGGCGGTGACCTCCGGCAGATCGGCTGCACCGCACTCGCTCCGCTGGAAGAGCCCCGGCCAGCGCGGGTGCCGGCGAACCCAGCGATAGTTCGGAGCATCCGCGCCTCCTTCCAAAATGCGGGGACCGATCACGGCCGCCTGGGGATGCCGCAAATGGGCCGCCCAGAGTTCCGCGACCAGACCCGGCTCCGGTTTGCTGTCCTGGTCGAAGGTCACCAGCCATTGGAAATCTTTGTCCCGCGCCCAAGCCGCCCCGCGGTTCAAGGCCGCAGCGATCCCGAGGTTATTGCCGAGAGCCAGCAGAATCACGCCCGGAACGGTAGCCAGCCGGGCGCAGACCTCCGGAGGAGAGCCATTGTCCACCACAAGCACCCGGCGGCATTCGCCCACCATGGCACGCAGATTCCCTCCCACGTCTTCGCCGGGGAAATAGGTGACCACCACGCCGCAAATGGGCAGAGGATCAACCATGGCGGGAGCGGCGACGCTGCTGCAATTTGTCCACGATCGACAGAATGTCGGCAATGCGCGGTGCGGCAAGAAAGCCCGATGCCACCTTGGCGCGGAGGCGCAGCCCTTGTGCCTGGGCGGCACCCGGGTCCTGCAACAGCGCCTGCAGCGCCGATGCAAGCGCCGAAGCGTCCCACGCCGGCGCCAGCAGATTCGGTTGATCCCCGAGCAGGCCCGCCAGGCCGCGCGCGCCGGCGAATCCGACCACCGGCCGACCCAGCGCCGACGCCTCCAGCGCAACCAGACTGAAGCTTTCCATGCGGGAGGTGACCGCTACTACGTCACTCGCGGCAAACCAGGGCTTGGCCTCCGCCACGGCGCCGACAAATCGCACCACCCCATCCAGATTCCGGCGGCGCACCTCCCGTCTCACCTTACGCGCAAACCGCACATCGGTTTCACCACCCAGCCAGATAAACGAAAGCCTTCGTGCAGTCATGGCCGACAGGGCTGCCGCGACCTCGACGAACAAATCCGTACCCTTCACCTCGTGAATATGCCCGCAACCTGTGACCACAAAGGCTTCCGGCGCCAGCTGGCAGCGCGCCCGCCAGGCCTGGCGGGCGCCGGCATCGGGCCGGGGCGGCAACTCCGGCAGGAAGTTCGGAACGATCGTGATCGCCCCGGCGGCCACCCCACTGCCCAGGAGCGCCTCGGCAACGACCGGGGAGACCGCCAGGAAATGATCCGTGTTGCCCAGCGTTTGGCTCAACGCCTCCTTGGTGAGAAATTTCCCCAAGGCGTAGGCGGTCTCGTGCACATGCGTCAACACAGGGGCCCCCACGCGGCGCACCGCCGGCACGAGTTCGGCGTTGGTGGCGGTGTTGTTGTAGACCAGGTCAAAGCGGCCGGACGGCCAACGAGCCAGCGCGGCGGCCAGCCGGCGCGGCTGTACCCAGGGCCTGTCGACAAACTTTCGGAACAAGCCGGCCCGGAAGGTCGCGCCTTCCGCCCAACGGTGCGAGAGGAGATGCACCGGTCCCAGCCGGGCGAATTCGCCGGTCAATGGGCCGCCGCGACGCAGCAGAGTTTCACAGCTCCAGCCCGGACCGCGCGCCGCCTGGACCCCACGCAGCACTTCGAGCAGCATCCGCGGCGCGCCCGAATTTGTGGCCTCGTGCGCCACGACCAGCCAGCGCTCAGACATGGCGGCTGCCCTCCTCCGGGCCGACCCTCCGCATTGGTGTCCTCTTGTTCAAAAGTTCAGATCCTTCAGCCGCCAAAAGCCCAGACTCTTGTCCGCATATCTTCCGCTCTCTTCGGTGCAGCCTTCCACCAGCAATTTCTCCGGCGGGGGAAAGGAAAACGGCGGGGCCTGGAGGTTGAGCGGCCGCCAGATGCGCCCCCCCAGATCCCGGTTGCGGGGCCAGGCGGTGAACGTGGTGGTCAGAAGGTACCCGGACCCGCTGCCGCGGAAATTCTCCAGACAGGCCCTGATCTGCCGGAAATCCAGGTGGACCCAGCAATCCCGGCAGAAAATCAAATCGGCCCGCGGCAACGGATCCGCGCACAAATCGGCGGGGGCAAACTTCATGCGGCGTGCCGCCAGACGGACTTCGTTGGCTTGGATCAACGCCGGCACCACGTCGACTCCGGTATATTTCACGGTCCCCCAGTCAAGCTCGGCAATCCAGTGGCAATCTCCGCAAGGAGCATCCAGAAAGCTGCCGACGGCGTATTCCGCCAACAGGCCGGGCAGCATCTGGCGCACCGCTTCCGTTTGCTGCAGCGAGGAACCGGTGCCGGACCGCGATTCCTGTCCACCGAAAACATTCTGCTCATAGATGCGGGAGAAATGCCGCTGCGGCGCCGGATGTCCCCGGCCCGTGATCCTCCTTAGCAAGGCGGTGACGCGGGAAAAGTTCATGGGAGGACCAGGTCTCGGAGTGAGCTATTTCCCGTGCTTCGGGGCGAGGCGCTGGAGAATGGAGAAAACATGCGGGCCATCAAGTCCGGCGTGGGGCCGAGCCCAGGCGACGGGCAAACTGGGCGGACAGCCAGGCCCGGGCAAGCCGTCCTCCGGCCGCCACCCAGGTCCGCCAAAGATAAGATTGGTGGCGGCGGACGGCATCGTCGCGTTCGCCGACCAGCTGTGCTCTGGCCTCAAGCTGCTGGCTAACGCCGCCCGGGGCGAAGACAGCAAAGGGAATCGAGAGCACGTCCGCCCTGGCACCCCCGGAAAATGCCTTGAGCCACCACTCATAATCCATCACGATGGCGTAGCGTTCATCAAATCCGCCGAACTGCTCGAACAAACGGCGCCGGACCAGGGCCGCCGGGTGGGGAATCCACGGCCGGAGCGAAGGCCACTGCAGGGCGCCAGGAGGATGGGGACGTGGCTCCCCTTCCCCGGCGTAAGTGATTCCGCCGATGATCACCCCGGCCCGGGAGCTGGCCAATAGGGCCGACAAAAACTCCGGCGTCAGCCGGGCATCAACCTGATCCCCGCCATTCAAAAACCACACCCATTCGCCTTCGGCCAACGCCAACCCGGCATTGAACGCATCGGTGATTCCCTGCGCCGGGCGGACAAAAATCGCGCACCCGTCGTTGTTCGTGTCCTCCCGGGTGGATCGTTCCCGGCCGGCACTGCCATCGATCACCAAGTGCTGCGCTCCCGCAGCGCGCAGCGGCGCCGCGCTGGCCATGGTCCGGGTCAGGCCGGCGGGGTCGTCCTTGGTGATCGTAATGAGCGTGAGCCAGGGGGCTGTCATCCTGTGCCCGCCACTCAAGTGACCCCCATGCGCGCGCGCAAGCACCGTCCCAGCGCCCAAGCTCGTTCCCGCCTGTTTTATCACCGCTTCATCTCTCCGTTCCAACGGCCACCCCGGATGCCTTGTTCCGCCGGGGCCACGCGGATTTCCCGAAGCGGGCCCGTGGCCTCGTTGACTGGCGCCGCCCCGGCCGCTCAAAATTCCCGGACCGGCTTCAGCCACCGGATCCGCGCCGGGGCAAGATCAATTGTTTCAGCCATGCTCGGAATCCGCCCCTCAGGAATTTGAAGACCCCGATCATCGCCCTGCACCGGATGGCGGCCCGATGGGGCCAGCCCAGTTCCGCGGTGTTCCGCCAAACAACCCGCCGCATGGCGCCGACATGCTGTCGCAAAGGAGCTCGGGAGAGGCCGGCGGGATTTTGGCGGTAGGCCACCCCGGACTCACCGGTGTAGCGGAACTCACACACGCGAGCCAGTCTCAGCTTGAAATCCCAGTCCTCGTAAAGCGACGAGCCGTGGTCGAAGCCGTCCGTCGCCTCAAAAGCGCGCCGTGAAAAAACAAAATCCCGGGGCACCAGACAATCCAGGTACAGCAGCGGATTGAATATCCTCCCTTCGCGGATCTGCGTTTGGGCGGACAACGGGAACATGCGATCGCCCTCGGCCGTGACCAGCATGATGTCGGAGAAGGCGGCCACCGTATCACAAGGCAACGCCGCCTCAATCAAGCGCATCTCGCATTCATTTTTCTTCTCGTTCCAATAGTAATCATCGGCATCGAGCAAGGTCACGAAAGCCGAGGAGGAGGCCCGGATCCCGCGGTTCCTGGCGGCAGAAACCCCGACGTTCCGGGTCAACCGGATCAGACGCAGTTGCGAATGCCGGCGCCGGTAGGCTTCGATGACTTGCACGGAGTCGTCGTCCGAGCAATCGTCCACGATCACAATCTCCGCAAACGGGCGGGTTTGCGCCAGCGCCGATTCGATGCATTGCGGCAGAAACCGGGCATTGTTGCGATTGGGGATGATGAGCGAAACGGAAAGCACGGGGGGGATCAGCCGTGGGCCACTTTGCCTGGTACCATCCGAATCCCACGGTCAACCGGCCAAAGACAGCGTCCCCGGGAGCTCTTTGCAAATACCGAAACGCGCCCGCCCCGGTCCACCCTGCATCCGCGCGGCCAAGGACGCATGCCGCGGATCAGCGCGCTCTTGCTTCAGTTGACCGCGATCGAAAACCATGGGTGCCGGGCCGCGTCAACCATGGCATCGGGCAGGATCTGCCCGAAGGCGAGCTCCTGCGCCGCCGCGGTCACCGGCCAGAGCGGGATCCGGCCGACGAAAGCCGCCGCCGCCGCAAAAGTGCTGGGCGGGCTGATCACCATATCACACAGTGACAGGGCAACAAAGCTCTCAAACCAGGGTCCTCCCACGTTCGCGGAACCGGTGGCAAAGTGACAGGGCAAACCCGCAAACACCTCCGGCGGCTGCCGCTCATCAGAAGCAATCACCACCGCCACCCGCCGCCCGGGGTGCAGGTCAAGCAGCTGCCGGACCCAACCGGCGTAAACGGAGGCGGAAAAAAAGAACTCGCCGCCACGCCAGACCCGGTAGTCGCCGTGGCGAATGAGCATCCCCACTATGAGATCATACCCCGGACGCAACGCCGCGATGAACTTCTCCGCCGGCTGCGCGACCGCCGGCGCCGGGCGGAACAGTTGCCGCAATTCCGCCTGATGCTTCGCAAAATGGTTCCAGCCGGAAATCTTCCAGCCCGAGCAGATCGTCACGGGCCGATGCCGCACTTGGCGCAGAAAATCCGGCGCCTCCAAATCAATGGAGTCAGTCGACTTCGCGTCGAGCGCGATGCTCTGCCAGCGGGGCCAGCCGCGGCCCAATGCCTCCAAACCAAGTGGAATTCTCCGCTCGAGTCGTTTGCGGCACCACTCCGGTAGCGCCAGGTACCACAAGGCCGCCCGGTCCCAGGCGCTCTCCGTGGCCGGGCAAAGGCACGCCGGGGCATCGCGCCACACCGAAAAGAGCTCCGCGTATGGCCAGAATGCCCCATCGAGCACCACGACTTGGCCGGGGTTTTCCCGAACCCAGGCCATCCAGTGCGCAAAGCGAATGAGCTGATTGCCCAAGCGGCCTCCGCCGTGGGTATAGACCACCAGGGACGCGGCGGATGTCATCGTGCGGTCAGCGCAGCGGGACCGTCTTTCCGCCAGCGGGGCGCCAGCGCGACATAGTTCGCGTAGGCGTAGTTTTCCATCCATGCTTCATAGACGCGCACCTCCAAGGCCCGCGGAAACAGTCTGGCGACCACGTAGCCGCGGGCCGTGAGCAAAGCGTAGATCTCGCGCAAAGTAATGCCGGCATCCACCGCCGTGCCACCATATTCAAACTGGATGACATCGACCGTCTCCGGCCGCAACTGCCCGCCCAGTCCGCGCAGTGCAGCCAACTCGGAGCCTTCGACGTCGAGCTTCAGCAGGTCAACGCGCGGGATGGCCTGTGTGACCAGGTAATCAGCGAGGCACAGCAACGGCACCTGCACCGTTTCCGCCTTGTCTGCGCCCAGTATGGGGCGCGGCACTAAGGAAGCCAGCGTGCTGCCGCCACCGCCGCCAAATAGCGCGGCGGCACCCGGGCGGTCGGTCAAAGCCGCGCCAACGATCCGCACTGTCGATTCCGCGCCAAAGGCCTGCTGCAACAACGCAAGGCAGCCGGGGGATGGTTCGAAGGCATGCACTACGGAGTCGCCGCCCAGCCGCCGCGTCTCTTGCAAAATCAGCCGGGTGTACCCCCCCGCATTGGCCCCGCCGTCAAAGGCGACGAAGGGGCGTCCGGTCTTCGCCAGAATGTGCGCCTGGAGCAGCTCGCGCACTAGCCAAAGCTCGCCGCTGCGCTCAATGCGCGTCTCGGCGGAGCCGTCCGCCCACTGATAGAAGCGCCGGCCCAGCGCCCGCAGGATTCGTCGCAGAAAGGGGGGATGCTCACGGAGGTTCATGGCAGGTGAAAATGAAACAGGCCGGTGCCAAATCCCCACGACAGCTCGAAGGAGGGATACAGTGAGCGCCCGTAGATATAGCGCTCCTCGACCAGATCCAGACCAGGGAAAAGCGCCAACACCCCGTCCCGCGTGAAGGCTCGGTGGGCGTTGAAATACACGCGACATTCCGCATCGACCGGCACGCTCACGTACAAATCGCCTCCGGGGGCGAGAACTCGTCGCAACTCCGCCGCCGCCTTTTCCGAGCCCAAGCCATCCAAGGGATCGCCATAGCGGCCGAGCCCGATGTGCTCGAGGACGCATAGTGAGGACAGGCTTGCCACTGAGCCGCCGGCAAACGGCAGCGCCAGGATGGAACCAGGCACGAAGGAAAATCCCTCCAGCGCGATCTCGACGGGACGGATGTCGACGAAGGTCAACGGGACGAATTGAGCGAGGAGGGCCATCGACTTGACGGACGAGGCGATATCGACGTGTTGCGCGGGCCTCCGCTCCGCGATCTTACGGGCGAACCAACTGTCCTGCAGAAAGTAGATCGGTTCGATCGGCGTCGTTTCCGTCCGATCGGTCAGACAGGGGATCATATCCCTCCCGCGCAATTGGTAGACGGTGCCCTGATTCAGCCGGCGAAACTGGCGGTACTCGCGCGCAAAGCCGGCGAGTTGCGCCAGGCCGTTCACCCACCGGAGACCCAGGCCGAACTGGCCCGCGAGCGCACGCCAGGCGGCGCGAGACACCCGCACGAAGGTAAATCGGCCCAGCCGGCGGAATAACTTCATGTGCGGAAACGGCTCCACCAATGTTTGGACCGGTTCTCCGTCGCTTGATCCTGTATCCACTGGGTTAAAAAAAACCGCGTGCCGGCCGGAACCGCCACCAACACGTCTTCGAGCAACACGACATGGCGGCGCCCGCCATCGCGCAAGGCCGCCGTCACACTGAAGAGATCGGGCCAGTGGTCCGCCCGGTGCGGCGGCGGCGGCGGGGCGCAAAACAACCTGGCGTCATCCACCATTACCACATGCGGCAGCGTCGCTGCATTGATCGGGGCGATTTCCTCCAGCACCGGGCACTCCGCCTCCCTGCCGGCGGTGTCCAGACCACTCCAATGGGCGTCGAGCCAGAACAGCGCGGGCCGGTCCAACGCCGGCACGATCTCGCGCAAGACCGCCGCCGAGCCACCGCAGACGGCGCGCACCCTGGGCTGCGCTTGAAAACGGACTAGGGCGGCGGCGTGGAAAGCCGGGGACAGCTCGATGGTCGTAACGCGGGCAAAGCGCTCACCGGCCCAGGTCGCCGTGCCGCCCTGATAGGTGCCGGTCTCGATAAAATCCTCCAGGCCCAGATGCTCCTGCAGGGCCAGGACCAGGGCTTCGGGCGGACCCATTCGGTTTAATCCCATGGCGTGCTCCTATCCAGCAAAGGGCCGCCACGGCAAGAAAATCGCGCTGGCCATGAGGCGAAGATTCTTCCTGGCCCGCGGCTGAAAGAGTTCAAGCGCGAAAGTAGTCACCGCAAACGACGCGAGCGAAGAGGCGATCGCGCCGCGGGCACCCCAGGCCCTTACCAGCCAGAGGTTGAGCAGGATGTTCGCGGCCGCACCCGCCACGGCGGTGATCAGGGCGAAGCGGAACAAGCTTTCGTTGGTGATGAAAATACTCCGCGCCACGCCAAAATTCACGAAGAGCAGCCGCAAGGCTAGCCAAGGCAGCAGTGCCGCCGCTCCCGCATAGGCGGCCCCGTAGAGTAATTTCGTCACCAGCGGGCCCAGATAATACAGCGGCAAGGCGGTAAGCAGAAACAGTCCGAACATCAGCCGATACAAGCGATGCAACCGTCGCAGGTAAAGGGCTTCGTTGTCCCGTTTGGCCCGCGCGAGCTCGGGGGCGGCGACCGTCTGAACCACCATCGGAATGAAGCTGAACACACTCACCAGCCTCATCGCCGCGGAATACTGCCCAAGTTCCCCGCCCCCGATCATCATGCCGATCATCATTTGGTCGGCGTAGGCCTGGACATAAATGGCCAGCGCGGCGACCGTCAGCGACCAGTTCTCCCGCACCGTCGCCCCCAGAAACTGCCCGTCGAAGCGGAAACTCGCGATCCTCTGCCCGGCCCGCCTTCCGGCCCACCACCAGGCAATTCCCGCCAACGCCAGTTCGAACAACCCGGCCCCCGCGAGGAGTCGCAAGGAGGCATGGGCTAGAATCAATCCGATCTTGAGCAGACTGCCCCCAAGGCAGGAGGCGATGCGCACGAGGGCGGAAATCCGGGATTCGCCTCTCGCCTGGAAGAACAGATCGAAAACGTCGAGCATCTGGAAGAAGAGCCCGAGCGCGACCAGGATTACCAGCAGTCGGGTCGGACCGGCCGCCGAGGGCTGCAGCCACGCCACCCCCACACAAACCAGAAACCCCAACCCGGCACCCAGCATTTTCATCAAGAACGCCATCCCCAGCCATTTGTCCGCATCCGCCGGGTTTTGCGCCAACTCGCGCACCACCACGGCATTCAGTCCGACCGACGTCAAGGCGCCGACGGTAGTGACAACGGCCGTGGCATAGCTCAGCCAACCGAACTGCTCCGGGCCAAGGTAACGCGTCACCCAAACCCCCACGAACAAACCTGCCGTCATCCGCACCAATTGATCGGCAAACAGCCAAAAAGAATTATCCAAGGACTGACGCAACGTGCCCCGACCGGCCAGTCGCTCCCGAAGGAAGGAAGGAAGTTGGTCGCTGATCCTCATTCTAGGCGGAAGCGGCGTAACTAGTCCTCGTCATGCTGGAAAGCGATCGATCACGGTTCAACCTCAGGGCAGATCAGGATACGGTGGGATAAACAAGGGCCGGGCGCAAGGTGCCAGCATGCTGTTCGGACTCATACGGCAGTCAACGCCGCCCCGGCTGTTTTTATCCGGAGCAGTCCGGCCCGGCCTCGGCGGAAGCCTCAATCCCGCCTGATGTTGGAGCACGGTCCGCCCGGGCATTTCGAACAACGGGTCGCGCAAGGTGCGATAACGCGATTGTCCGGTCGCCCGGCGCAGTCGGCTGCGTTTCCCCAGGCATTCCCCGCCATCGTAAACAGCGAGCCGTGCTAGCCTGAATATTTCACCGGCGGGGTGAAGAGCGGGCGCGAAACGTGCTGAAGTTGTTGGTGTGAACAAAGCAACGACGGCAAGCGAACGCGCCCGGTCTCCGACAGACTGTGAGCAGGGATCGTTCCAGTTTCAAGACCTGGGCGCGCGCGAAGTGATGGCGGACTTTACCGGTGACACGCTGTCCAGCGACGGCGGGGTGCTGCTTTTGCGGCAGATTGCCTGCCGCCGGACGGATGCATACCCGGGCTTTGACCTATGGGGTGGACATTGCAGGCGGAGCCAATTTGATTCCGCCCGCGCCGTGGTCAAACCCTTGGCGGTCAAAAAGTGCTTCCCCCAGTTTTCGTTTTTCACCGGCTCAAACATCTTCATGCAATTGTCTTGGGGGACTCTGTCGGACCTGTTTTGTGAAGGCCACCAGCCTTTTTTGCCCCATCCACCAAGCCATGCCCCGCGGCATCATCACCCGACTGCTCTTTCACCTTCGCCGGCCCGGCACGCTGCCGGGACTGATTGATCTCGTCTCCCATCGTCTTTGGCCGGCACAGCCAAAGCTGGCCGCAGCGGTCTTGGGCGGTCTGCAAGGCCAGACTGGCTTGGAAATCGGCGGTCCCAGCCGCGTATTTCAACGCGGGAACATCCTGCCAGTCTATGCGTGCGCCGCGCGAATCGACAATGTGAACTTTAGCAGCGCCACCGCCTGGGAGTCCGGCCTGCGCGAGGGCGGGGACTTCCGCTTCGACGCTGGCAAGCCGCCCGGCCGCCAGTTTTTGCGCGAGGCCACCGACCTCGCCCGCATCTCCAATGCCTCCTGTGATTTCGTCCTGTCCTCCCATTGCCTGGAGCATGTGGCCAATCCGCTCGCCGCGCTGAACGAGTGGCGCCGGGTCACCCGCGAGGACGGCCATCTCCTGCTCATCCTGCCCGATCCCCGGCACACGTTTGATCACCGCCGGCCGGTCACCACCTTCGCGCATCTGCGCGAGGACCTCGTCCGTCGCACCGGCGAGGATGACCTGACCCATTTGCCAGAGATTCTGACCAAGCACGACCTCACGCGCGATCCCTCGGCGGGTTCGCCGGAAGAGTTTCGGACGCGCGGGTTGCAGAACGCCCGCAATCGATGCTTGCATCACCATGTGTTCGATCTCGCGCTGCTCCGCGCCGTCCTCGCTGAAACCGGCTGGCTGACCGTGGGCGCCGAGGAAGTCAGGCCCCATCATCTCGTCGCGCTGGCGAGAAACGCTCCGGTTCGGGATGGACCGGACGGACCAAAATCTTCTTGATCCGCCAGCGCCTTCTGCCGCCAGCCGGCACCCGGCCGCTTCTCCCCAATCAAGTGAATTTGCCCATGCCCGTCCCCCTCCTCGATCTCAACCGGCAGAACGCCGCGCTCCAACCCGCTCTCATGGCCGCATGCGAACGCGTCCTGCGTTCGGGCCATTTCATCCAGGGGGCCGAGGTCGAGGCCTTCGAGGCCGACTGCGCCCGCTTCCTCGACACCAAGCACGCGATCGCCGTCTCGTCCGGCACCGACGCGATCCTGGTCGCGCTCATGGCGCTCGAAATTGGCCCCGGCGACGAGGTCATCTGCCCGTCCTTCACTTTTTTCGCCACCGCCGGCTGCATCGCCCGGCTTGGCGCCACGCCGGTTTTCGCCGACGTCCTTGCCGACACCTTCAATGTTGACCCGGCGGATGTCGCCCGCCGCGTCACCGCGCGCACGAAAGCGATCATGCCGGTGCATCTGTTCGGTCAGTCGGCCGATCTGGAGCCAATGCTGGCCCTGGCCGCCGCGCATGGCCTGGCGGTGGTCGAGGACACGGCGCAGGCCCTCGGCGCACGGCATCGTGGCCGCGCCTGCGGCACTTTCGGCGAGTTCGGCACGTACAGTTTTTTTCCCTCGAAAAACCTCGGGGGCTTCGGTGACGGCGGCCTGGTCACGACCAATCGCGACGATCTGGCGGAAAAGGTCCGCCTGCTCCGCACCCACGGCGCGAAACCCAAGTACTACCACCAGCGAGTCGGCGGAAATTTCCGGTTGGACGCGCTGCAGTGCGCGCTTCTGCGCGAGAAGCTGCCGCACCTGCCCGTCTACTGCGCCGCGCGCCAGGGCAACGCCGCCTATTACAACACCCGGCTCGCCACGCTGCCCGGCTTGATTCTACCGGGTACGGCAGCGGACAACGAACACATTTGGAACCAGTACACACTCCGCGTCTCCGGGGCCGGACGACGCGACGCCGTGCGCGCCCACCTCGCGGCTCGCGGCATCGGTCACGAAATCTATTATCCGGTGCCGCTGCACCGGCAGGCGTGTTTCGCCCACTTGCCGCCCGTCACCCTGCCCGTCGCCGAACAACTGGCGGCAGAGGTCGTCAGCATTCCCATTTTCCCCGAGCTGACCGACGAGGAAAAAAACCAAGTGGCGGCGGCCCTGTCCTCCTTCTTTGCCCAGCCGAGCTGAGGAGGCTGTTCCCGTCCGCGCGGGAGCCAGAAGGTCTGTGTCGGCGGAAATCGGTTGCCAAGAGGGCGTCCATCCAAGCGTGAATTCCTGTCTGGTCCCGGGCAGAATTCTCCGAAACGTATTTCCACCGCGGGATTTGGCTTCCGTCCAAATTCAATCCCTCTAGCTTGACTCCACTCGCATGAAGCTCTCGATCGTCATTCCCTGCTTCAATGAACGGCACACGATCCGCTCGCTCGTCGAGGCGGTGCGGGCCGCTCCGGTCAAGGACAAGGAGATCATCATCGTGGACGATTGTTCGACCGACGGCACCCGCGAGATCCTGCAGAGCGAGATCGAGGCGCTGGTGACCCGCATCGTCTACCACCCCGTCAACCGCGGCAAGGGCGCCGCGCTGCGCACGGGTTTCGCCGCCGCGACCGGCGACGCCGTGATCGTGCAGGACGCCGATTTGGAATACGACCCGCAGGAATATCCGCGCCTGCTCAAGCCCATCGCCGACGGCAAGGCGGATGTCGTCTTCGGCTCGCGCTTCATGGGGGCGAGCGCCCACCGCGTGGTTTATTTCTGGCACATGGTCGGCAACCGTTTCCTGACCCTGCTTTCGAACATGCTCACCAACCTCAATCTCACCGACATGGAGACCTGCTACAAATTGTTCCGTCGCGAGGTCCTGCAAAAGATCACGATCCGGGAGGACCGCTTCGGCTTCGAACCGGAGATCACGGCCAAGGTGGCGGCGCTGCCCGGCTGCCGCATCTACGAAGTCGGCATCAGCTATTACGGGCGCACGTACGCCGAGGGAAAAAAGATCGGATGGCGCGACGGGTGGCGCGCGATCTACGCCATTCTCAAATACAACCTGTTCCGGTGAACCGCCACCCTCTCGAATCCCTGCGGTTCCGGCCCGTCCGGGCGGTCGCGCCGCGCGGTGACAATTCCACCGCCGGTTTCATGCAATTTTGCTTTCGCCCCCCGCCGGGTTTCTGTCATCACCCCTTCCAAGCATGAGCCAGACCAAGGTCAGCGTTGTCATCCCGGTTTTCAACGAAGAGGCCGTGCTGCCCGAGTTGTTCCGGCGGTTGCAGGCCGTCTTCGACCGGGATCCCGGCACCAGCTGGACCGCGATTTTCGTGAACGATGGCAGCCGGGACAGCTCCCTGCGTCTGCTGCAGGCCGCCGCGGCGGCCGACCCCCGTTTCGTGCCGGTCGATCTGTCCCGCAACTTCGGCTTTCAGGCCGCCCTGGCCGCCGGCCTGGCCGAGGCCGACCGCCGGGCGGCGGACGCGGTCGTCACCATGGATGCGGACTTGCAGGATCCGCCCGAGGTGATTCCCGATCTGATCGCGGCATGGCGTCAGGGGGCGGAGGTGGTGCTGGCGGTCCGCCGTTCCCGGCAGGAAACCGGGCTGCGTCGCCTGGCCTTCGACTCCTTTCACAAAATCTTCCGGCAGGTGACGGATCATCCGATGAAGGCCAACACGGGCACGTTCGGCCTCATGGGCCGGACGGCGCTGGAAACCCTCAACAACCTGCCCGAGCGCAACCGGTTCTTTCCCGGCCTGCGCTCCTGGGTTGGATTCGGCGTCGCGGAAGTCCTGTATGACCGGCAGGAACGGGCCGCCGGCCAGTCGCAGCAATCGTTCGGACGCTTGGTCCGGTATGCCTTCGACGGAGTTTTCAGCTTCTCCTATCTGCCGCTGCGCCTGCTCACCTACGCCGGGGTCTTCGTCAGCCTGATCGGCTTTGCGCTCGGCACCTTTTTCGTCGTGCGGCGCATCTTGAAGATCGAGGTCGCGGCGACGGGATTCACGACCCTCGTCACCCTGATGCTTTTCCTCGGCGGAGTGCAATTGATCGGAATCGGGATTCTCGGCGAATACCTGGGGCGCATCTATGACGAGGTGAAACAGCGCCCCCACTACATCGTCCGCCGCGCGCCCCAGAAATGACCGTCGGCCGGTCAGTCAGGATCGCCGTTTGGTCGAGCCTGGGCGCCGCGCTGGCCTTCGTCGCGTATCTGCTCATCAACACGACGTTCATGGCCTACGACGACGAGGGCTATCTGCTGATCTCGTTGCGAAACTACCTGTCCGGGCTCCGGCTTTATGACGACGTCTTCTCGCAATATGGCCCCTGGCCCTACGTTTATCACCAGCTGATCACGAGCGCGCTGCAGCTCCCGATGACGCACATGCTGGGGCGCGCCATCACGATTTTTCACTGGGTGGGCAGTGCGCTGCTCTGCGGAATGCTGGCCCGCCAGCTCACAAATCGGCTCGTGATCGGACTGGCCACGACCGTCGCCACCTTCGGACTCTGCTGGCAGATGACCTCGGAGCCTTCGCATCCCGGCAGCCATATCGCGCTGCTCGTCGCCCTTGCCGCCATCGGGGCGAGCCGGCTGGCCGCAGCCACCCGTCCGGCGGTCTGGTTTGCGCTTCTCGGCGCGCTGATCGCGTTGTTGTGCCTGACCAAAATCAACGTCGGCCTGCTCCTCGTCGCAGGGCTTGGATGCGTTGCCCTCCGGTACACCGCCTGGCCCGCGGCTTGGCAACGGCCGGCGGCAGCAGCAGCCGCAGCCGCCCTGGTGGCGATGCCCTGGGTGCTGGTTGGCCGGCAGCTCGACCATGCCGGAGTGTTGATCCTCGCCCTCCAGTGCAGTGCCGCCGCGGCGGGCCTGCTCTGGATTTCACCTCCGGCGTGGGCCGCCAGGTTGCCGTCCGGCCGGAGCTGGCTGGTCCTTCTCGCCTCGGCCGGGGCGACCGCCGTCGCCGTTTGTGCAGTGGTCATCGGACGGGGGACCTCCCCCGCCGCCTTGCTCGATGCGATTTTGATCAGCCCGTTGAGACTCCCGGCCAGATTTTTGATCGAGCTCAGGTGGGGCGGTGCGGTCTGGCCCGTGACGGTCGCTTGCTGGCTGCTCACGGCGCGGGCCGGCTGGGAGATGCGGGACCGCGGAGTCCTCGCGTCGCGCACCTGTTCCCTCCTGGTCGCGGCCCGGTTTGCCGGCCTGCTGGTCTTTGCCTGGAACGCGCAAAGCTGGCTGACCTTCGCCGGCGTCAGCCGGTTCATCGTTTTCTGCCTGCCCCTGCTGCCAGTCTATGTCGTCCCGCTGCGAGCCCGAACGCCCGAACGGGGGCCGCACTTTTTCGCGGTCTGGGCGGCGGCCTTCGTCGCGCTGCCCCAGGTGCTTCATGCCTTCCCGGTGGCCGGCAGCCAGATGGCCTGGGGCACCTTCCTGTTCGTGCCGCTGCTCGCTGTCGGGCTGGCCGAGGCCTGGGCCTGGCTGGACTCGCGGGTGCCCGGCCGGAGGCACTGGGCGGTCCCGGCGGGCGAGGCGGTGTTGGTTTGCCTCACACTCTTTCAGCTCGCCACGCTGGCCCACACCGGTTGGGAGCGTTACCAGGGTTCACGCCCGCTCGACCTGCCCGGAGCCGAGGATGTGCGGGTCGACGGCCGGACCCGTCAGGCGCTCCGGCTTCTGACCCTCAATGCGGAGGTCCAGTGCGACCTGCTGTTCTCGCGGCAGGGCATGTTCAGCTACAATCTCTGGAGCGAAGTCCCCTCGCCCACCACCCACAACGCGACGCATTGGTTCTGGCTGCTCGACGACGCCCGCCAGAGGGAAATCATCGGCCGGCTCGCGGGCACGCCTCGCAATGCCATCATTATTTCGCATCCGCTCGACGACTTGCTCGCCCAACTCAAGGTGCCGGTGGAAGGTCCCCTGCAATCCTTCATCACGCAGCGATATCGACCGCTGTTCGAGTACCAAGGGTTCGCCTTTCTGGTGCCCAACGACAGTCATCTTGCTCCGTTTGGCCTGGTGGAGGTGTTGCAGGCCAGGGGAGCGGATGCCACCGGCCGTCCTCCGGTGCTGTTGCGCACCAACCTCGTGCTCGATGGGAAACCGGCGGCGTTCCGCCTGGAAAACCTCGATGCGCCCTGGGCCACGGTGGCCGATTACCTTGCGGGCCCAAATGAGATCTATGCCGAGCCGATCAACCGGGCCGGCGAAACCGTGGGAGTGCCCGTGAGTTTACCCGCAGCGGCACCCTTGCGCGGCCTCTTTCGTCTGTCAATTTTCTGCCCGGCCGCACCGTCCGGGCAGACGCAGCACCGTGCGGTGCTGGTCGTGCGCGATCCGACGGGCGCGATCCTGAGCGAATCCAATTTCTGACCCGGACGTTTCGCTTCTCGAATCGACTTCCTTCGTCAGGAAAAGCACGGCGTCGGGGCCAACCCCGAGAAAGTCGGCCGGTCAGGGCGAACCTTTCTGACCTTAACCTGACGGGACGAAAGGGCGGAATGGGGCCTACCGGCGCCGCGCAATGAGCAGGAGGCTGACGCCCGCGGGAAATTTGCACCGGCGTGCCATCGCCGGACCAACATAAATCCGGAGCAGGGCCGCGTTGATCCAGGAGGGAGGCAGCCGGTCTTCCGCCCGCTGACCCGCCGCCGGCTTCCGCCAGCGCTGCCAGCGGCGCACCAGCCAGACGAGGGGAAAGACCGCCACATTGGTGTAGTTCCAATGCAAAATCTCCCACTCCTTCGCGTCAAAGAGTGCCCGCAATTGCGCCGAATGGTAGCGGCGCTGGTGATGCAGCCCCTCATCCCAATCGCTCCACAGCGACATCATTGCCGGCACCGTGACCAGGGCGATGCCGCCCGGCCGGAGCACCCGGTGCATCTCCCGCACCGCCCCCACGTCGTCCGGCACATGCTCAAGGACGTCCAGCGCCGTCACCACGTCGCAACTGCCCGCGGCCGCGGGAATTGCCGTGATCGGCCCTTCCAGGATCTCGTCCGCCGCGAATCGTTGCCGCAGGATCGCGAGTGACTCGCCATGATCGTCCAGCACCTGCACCCGGCAGGCCGGGCGCATCATTCCTGCAAAAATCCCGGTGCCGGCGCCGCAGTCGAGCAGCCGGCTGTCGGGTCGGAGTGCCCCCACCCGCTGGAGCCACCGACTGACCAGTTCGCGCTTGCCCTTGTAATACCAGTGCTCGCGCTCCACACGCTCCAGGTTCGCATATTCGTCGGCGTTCATTCTTGTGTGAAATCCAATGCACGATGAGGTTGTGCGGGATCCGCCGACTGTCCATCCTGCAGATTCACCGTTTTTCCGGCTCATCCCTTGTCCCCTCAACGTCCCCGTCCTCCACTCTGGCTGATCGCGTGCGTCCTGGTGCTTGCCCTCGGACACGCCCTCCTGGCGGTCCGGGCGATATGGGGAAAATCGATCACGTGTGACGAACTCGGGCACCTCACCGGCGGCTACACTTTCAACGTCTATGACGACTACCGGATGCAGCCCGAAAACGGCGTGCTGCCCCAGCGCTGGCAGACCCTGCCCGTCAGCCTGGTCGGGCAAAGCTATCCTTCCCTGGATAATCCGAACTGGCAGGCGTCCGACGTGTGGATCTTCGGCCACCAATATCTCTACGATTGCGGCAATGATCCGGACTGGCTGCTCCGCAGTGCCCGGGTCATGAATTCGATTTTCGGCGCCGCCACGGTGTTGCTGGTCGGCTGGTGGGCCTGGCAGTTCTTCGGTGCCGCCGGGGCGCTGGTGGCAGCGGTGTTCTGCGCCCTCTGCCCGACCATGCTGGCCCACAGCGCCCTCGCCACCTCCGACATGTGCATGGCCTTTTTTCTGCTCGCCGCGGCGACGGCCTACTGGAGCCATCTGCAAGACGGCCGTGCGGCTTCCTGGTTGCTAAGCGCGCTGGTCTTCGGCCTGGCCTGTGTGGCGAAGTACACAGCCGTGCTGCTGCCGCTGATCTTCGGATTGCTCGCCCTTTGGCGCAGCGGGCAGGACGAACCCGTGCGTTTTCTCGGGCGGACCGCCCGCACGGGCCCGGCGCGCCTGGGCTTGATTCTGCTCGGCACGATCGGCCAGGGGCTGGTGGCCGTGGGCGTGATCTGGACCTTCTACGGTTTCCGTTACGCGGCTTTCAATCCCGCCCTGCCTGGAGGCACCTTCATCTTTCCGTGGGAAATGATGCTGAGTTTCGGTGGCGCGAAAGCCTGGGTCATCACTTTCTGCCGCCAGTGGCATCTGCTGCCGGAGGGCTGGCTCTACGGGCTCGCCTTCGTGCTCAAGCATGCCGAGGCGCGCGGCGCGTTTCTCGACGGCCAGTACAGCATCCACGGCTGGGTGGAGTTTTTCCCGAAAGCCTTCCTCTACAAAACACCGCCTTCGCTGCTGGCCGCCCTCGCCGGGGCGGGCCTGCTTTTGCTGCTATGGGCCAGGGACCGCGGGTGGCCTGCCTGCCGCCGACAACTCGGCCGGGCGGCTCCGTTGCTCGTGCTCTTCGCCGTGTATTGGGCGTTCTCGCTCGCCAGCAAATTGAACATCGGCCACCGCCACATCCTGCCGACCTATCCGGTGCTTTACATCGTGGCCGGCGCCGTCGGCTGGTCGGTCGCCCGGGCGTGGGTCCGCTCCCGTTCCACCGGGGTTTTCATGGCAACCCTGGCCTTGGCCCTGGTCGGGTGGCACGCGTCCATCGCAGGCACCATCTATCCGCACTATCTCGCCTATTTCAGCCCTCTGGCCGGCGGGCCGCAGGAAGGCTACAAGCATCTGGTCGACAGCTCGCTCGACTGGGGACAGGATCTCTCCGGGTTGAAGACGTGGCTCGAATCAAACCGCCGGCCCGCTGAACCGTTATATCTGTCCTATTTCGGCACCGGCAATCCCCAGCGCGAGGGCATCGGGGCGGTCCTTATGCCTTCGCTGCCGGTATTCGACCGGCATCGACCCATGTACTGGCCGGGGCCTGGGCTGTACGCCCTCAGCGCCACCATGCTGCAGCACGTCTACCAGACTCATCGCGGACCGTGGACTTCAGCCGACGAAAGCGAATATCAGCAGCTCCGGCAGAACGAAGCCTTGTTCCATATCTTGCATGATTCTCCCGGCGGACACCCGGAACTGTTCCAGAACCTCACCCGCGGTCAGTGGGAACAGCTGTGGCAGACGTACGAACAACTGCGCTTCGCCCGCCTTTGCCACTATCTGCGCGCGCGCCAGCCCGACGCCATGATCGGCTATTCCATCCTGGTCTACCGTCTAACCCAAAAGGAGATCGATGTCGCCCTGTATGGCCGGGCCAGCGAGCTTTTCGATGCGATGGCGCGAGCGACGCAGCCGTCCGGTCCCGGGTCCTAGCCGGACAACCACCGGTGGCGACGGGGGTTCAGTGCGGGGCCGCGTTTTCCGGTCCCACCGGCTGAAAAGAAAACAGCGCATACCACTCGTTTTCGGCCTGCCCCTGCAGGCGCCCTTCCAGGCGTTTCAACGCCCCCGTCTGCGTCAGAAAATCGACCGTGAATTGGGCCCGCTTGAGCAGGAGATGCGAATAGCCGAGCTCGCGCAGGCGGGTGACGGCGTCGCCCTTGAAGTCCGGGGAAAAAAGAAAGCCGACCTCGGGACTCCATAGCGGCACCAGCGTTCGCCCCGCCTGCTGGAAGAGCGGCTGCACTCCGGCGGAATCGGAAAGCACCTTGCCCGGCACGTGTCGGGCAAGATTCTCCAGGAACGCCTGGTCGTCGCGGGCGAAATCCAGCTGGATCCGATAGCCCGCCTCCGGCCATTCGCGCGGCGAGACCGAGTAGGGGTTGATCGGAATCGTCCAGGCGCGAAGGGCGGCGTCTGCGCCAAACAAAACGAGTCCGAACTGGAGACCGGCGAGGTGTCGTCGCCCCGGAATCCACCGGGCCAGACACGCGCCGCCCCAGGCGCAGCCCACGACCAGCAACGGACTCAAAACCCGCATCGAATAGAAAAATCCCCCGGCCGTGAACGGCACCGACGCCGCCCATGCGGCCACCGACAGGATCCCGATGGAGACCGATCCGATCCAACCCGCGGTGCGACGCCAGACGATCATTCCGCCGAAAAAGCCCAGCAATGCCGGAACCGCGCTCATGAGGAGAAGACGGGCGATTTCCCGCCACCCGGAAACCTGGATCAGCGTTTTGCCGTAGATGTTCACGTAGCCCTGCATCCAGGTATGGAAGACCGGATTGACGGGAAAGAGCCCGCCGACGTCCTGCGCGTAGAACGGGTTCCCGGTCAGGACCCAATTCCGCACGTGCCAGGCCGCAGGCAGTACTCCCGCTCCTAGGGCGAAGCCTGCTTTCAGCCTCCACCCCACCGGGGCCAGCGCCACCCAGGCGGCCCCCGCGAGCATGAACGCAATGCCATATTCGCGGGCACAAGCCGCCAGAGCCGCGCACGCGGCGGCGGGAATCAACAGATGGTCCGACCCACCCCTCCGCCAATGCGTCAGGTACAACACCATGCCCCCCGCACCCAGGGCGGTCAGGCCGGTTTCCTGGCCGAGGCAGAAAGCGAACTGGAGCAGCATCGTGGCACCCGCCAGCGCGATCGCCAGCCAGCCTCCACGCCCGGGTCCCCACAGGCGCGCCAGCCCGTACAGCAACGCCAGGAGTGCCGGCATCTGCAGAAGCACCGGCACGGCGGTCCACCGGATGTCCGTGCTGCCCGCCGCCAGATAGGTCCAAGCGTAGAGGCCGGAGAGCAAAGGCGCAATTCCGTCCGCCCAAAAATAAAGCGCAAATCCGTCAGACGAATGAGGTGGATAGAAATCCAGGTTCCCGAATCGAACGATCAACCGGGCCAGGTGATCCCAGCGGAAGACATTGTCGGCCCCCGGCAGCGAATGGAACCACGCCCGCCAGGTTGCGACCACCAACATCGGGACCGCCGGCAGGGCCAGCCACCATTCCCCCCACTGCCGCTCCGCCATCGTTCCAAGCGGACGCCGCCGCCACCACAGCCAGCCACCCGGCAGGCCCACGAAACACAGCCAAGCCGAAAGCGTCGCCAGATTGATCGGCCAGCCGAGGACCGCACCGCCCAATACCCCGGCAAAGATCGCCAATGCCGAGAAGACGCCGGCCGCAAACCAAGGTAGCGGCCAGCGGAAGGCCAAAGCCCAACCTGCTCCCGGCAGCAGCAGGCCCGCTCCCACCAGCAGACCCCGGCCGATCTGGGGAATCAGCAAGGTCATGGATGCATCGCCGCCGGGACGCGTCGGCGCCAGACCAAATAGTGGGCATCGAAAAGCAGGAACTCCCGTCCGGGCAGCCAGGCAATTTCACTAACCCTCTGGCGCATGTCACCCACGGCCCAGAGCACGTAGTCTTTTTCGAACGCCTGCCGCGCCGGCGGATTCATGGCGACGTAATCGCCGCCGCGCATGATCGTCCAATCCGGTTGCACGGCGGCGATCAGCTCCGGCCCGGAAATCCGGCCGGCTTTCCGCAAGGTCACCACCTCGGGCGCGCAAAGCCCCGGGGTGTCGCGCATCGCAAGCCCGGAATAGAATCCGATGTAGCCGAGCGGTTCGAGAAAGACTGTCTCCCGGGGGCTCCGGGCCGCCTGCCGCAACGCGCGACCGATCGGAGCACGCAGCCCCCATTCGATGATTTCCTGCTGCGCCCGCAACTGCACGACGGTGCACACGAACAGCCACGCCTGGACCGCCAGCCCGGCCGTCACCAGACCGCCTAACAGCAAGCGTCCCACTGGTTGTTGCGCCAGTTTCTCGCGCATCGCGGCGACGCCGCCGGCCACGGCCACGTAAGCGAGGATCTGCCACGCCGGGAAATACCAGGGCGCCCGGGTCGTCAGGCCCAGATAAAGCCCGCCCAACACGAAGGCCAGCCCCGCCGCCCGTGCCGCCCGGTCGCACCGGGGCCAAAGCACCGTCCCCGCCGCCGCCAAGGCCAGCGCCTTGCCGTACCACCACAACCGGTCCGACCAGCCGCCGAAAAAATAATACGACGGAAGAAACGCGTCATGGGCCGCGCAATGACCGAAGACCAAGCGGAAGGGATAGGTCCAGAGCAGCCTGAAGGCCTCCCGCGCATTCAGCTGCGCGCCCTTGGCCAAAATGGTATTCGGCACCGGCGAGCCGTAGTACATCCACGCCCAGACCAGCCAGGGGCCGTAAATCAATCCCGCGATCGCCGCCACGCGGATCCAGTCGCGCCACCGGTAGCGCCGGTCCCCGGGGAAAAGCCAGAACCCCGCCGCCACCGCCCCGACGAAAACAAATCCGTCCGGCCGCGTCCACATCGCGCCGCCCAGCGCGATCCCCGCCCAGTTGACGTTGCCCTCCGCCAGCGCCCGCCACGCGAGCATCACAAAAAAGACCAGGAACGCCGTCTCCATGCCGTTGGTCGAAAACGCCGCCAGCTTGGCGTCGAGCGCCCAGAAGCTCCCCGCCACTGCCACGGCCAGCAAGCCCGGCAGGCGGGGCGCCGTCAACCACCAGGCGAGGCCGAGCGCCACGACCGCGGTGCCGCGAAACACGTTCAGCACGGCCACGGGATCATCCGTCCGGAGCAGCCAGCTGATTCCGGCCGGCACCAGTGTGCCAAGCGGCGAGGTGAAGACATGCACCCGGCGGCCGACCTCGTAAACCAGACCGGCGCCGTGCACCAGATTCAGGCTGCTGCGGAAGGTGATCAGAAAATCCTCCCAGATGTTGCCGGTGATGGTCGCAAACGCGACGGGCGCCAGGACGACCAGCAGCAGCAGCCACCGGCTCAGACGGCGTGACTCAGGTTTGTCGCATTCTCGCCACATGGGGAAACGAATCTGGAGCGGATGGACGGGCCGGGTGCCGGTGCGCTCTGACGCCGTTCTCATCGCCGATCCCCTTCCCGCCGGAATTTCAGGCGCCAGAGGGCAAACCACGTCATGCGCAAAAGCACCCAGCCGTGACTGAAGCGCGAAATGTTGGTCTCGCCGTAGGTCCGGTCCTTGTAGCGCACGGGCAGGTCGCGGATGCGCAGGTCGAGCAACGCGGAGCCAAAGAGCAGGTTGAAGTCGCCGAATGGGTCGAAGTCGCCCAGCACCTCGATCCGCCGGAGCAGCCGGTCATAATCGCTGCGCAGAATCATCTTGGTCCCGCACAGGCTGTCCTTCACCGGCTGGCCCAGCACGTAGGTCAGGGCGAGGGCGAAAAACTTGTTGCCGAGAAAATTCAGGAAGCGCATCGCCTGCGCCTCCATGGGATAGACGAGCCGGCTGCCGTTGACGAATTCCGCCGTGCCGCTGGCGAGCGCCTCGTAGAATTTCGGCAGGTCCTCCGGCGGCGCCGTCAGGTCGGCGTCCTGGATGACCAGCACGTCGCCCTGCGCGGCGGCGAAACCGGTGCGCACGGCATCCCATTTCCCTTTGCCCGGCTGCTTGAGGGCCCGCACCAGGTGAGGCCCGCGGTAGGCGGCCACCTCGCGCTGGATCACCTCCCAGGTGTCGTCGCGGCTGTTGCCCTCGACGAAAATCACCTCGGTCTGCCGGCCGAGCACCGGGATGCGTTCCAAGGCGGCCCGGATGTTGCCCGACTCGTTGCGGGCGGGTACGATCACCGAGCAGACCGTCCCCGCGCCGACCGGGCCGGGGCGACGGGGGCGCGCGGTGATGGCGAGCGTGATGCCGAAATGCCGCACCAAGGGCAGCCGGACGAGGATGTTGTTCAACAGCGGGGAAAGCAGCGGCCAGTTGAAGGGGAAAAGCTGCACATGCTCGAAGGAGACCACCTCCCAGCCGGCGAGCTCGAGCAGGTTGAAAAGGTCGTCGTGCGACAGCCAGTTGCTTGGCGGTTGCCGCATGACCGCGCCAAATCCCGTGGCCAGCCGGAGCGGCCAGAGCCAGAGCGTGTTGAGCGTGGTCAGGTGCAGGCGCGTACGCGCATGGGCGGAGGCATGCAGGTGCTTGAGCGCGGACTGGATGTCCGTCAGGTAGCCCGTGAGGTAGTCGAGCACGATGTGGTCAAATCCGCCTTCGACCGGACCGGCTTGGACATCTTGCTCCCGAAACTCGAGACCGGCTTGCGCGGTGTGACGGGCGCGGGCCTTCGCCAGCATTTGCGGACTGAAGTCCACGCCCACGCCCCGCGCGGGTTGAAGCCCGGCCAGCAGGTCGCCCGCGCCGCAACCGCACTCGAGCACCGAGGCGCCGGCCGGAATGTGGTGGCGGAAATGCGCCAGCAATTGCGCATGGAAGTCCCGCTGCACGCTGCGGGCGCGGGCATCCCTGCCGGCCACCCAGTCGAAATGCTCGCGAGGATTCATGCCGGGCAGTGATGGCAACAGGCTGCGAAGTGCGCGTGGTCTGGCCCGGCCTCGGCAGGGTCGCCTGCGAACGATGTCAGCACCCACCCGCGGTCGTCTGCAAATTTCAAGGTCATCGGGTGGCGGCTTTATGGCGACGGCGTGCCGCCGGGGTTCGGCGCCGGGGGGACCGGACGCTCGATCGCGACCAGCCGGCTGATCCGGGCGATTTTTGTCCCGAACCGGTGCTCGGCAATCAATTCGAGTTTGAAATTCGGGGGTAGACGGTCCTCGGGCAGAAGCTCATGCGCCCCCTGCGCGCTGGTCGGGCGCAGGGTCTGGGTGACCAGGATCTCCGCAAATTGTCCCTCCCCCATCTGGTCGGCCAAGCGGTCGGCCTCGCCTCGCGCCGTGGCCAGAAAGATGGAGGGAATCTTGTCCAGCAACCAGGGCAGCGGGGTCTTGTTCGTGATGACCAGGCGCGGGACGGGCGCCCGCACGGCGACGACCCGGTGCTCCCATTCCAGCTCGGCGATCCCGGGATGCGAGTAGAGGTGATACGACTCCTTGGGCACGGCCAGACCCACCGCGCACAACAGCCCCAGCACCGTGACCGTGAGCGTGGCTGGCCAGCGGCGGTCGAGAGCGTGGCACACCGGCACGGCAGCCAGCACCAACAGCAGGTGAAAAGGCAGGGAGAACCGCGCTGCCATGGCATCGTCGAAGGAAGCCCAGTAATAAAATTGGATCAGCACGGTGTTGGCGATGATCCCCAGGGCGAAGCACAGCACGCTGAGCTGGGCGGGCCCCAGGCCGCGCCAGGCGGCCCGTCGGAACGCCACGATCAGCAGCCAGGCGAACCCGACCAGTCCGATGATCGTGACCGGCAGGGAATTCGGCTGCTGCAAGTCGTGGTGGGAGAACAGAAACCTGACGGCGCCCTTCAGGTTGCCCGGCAGATAATCCAGGCTGAAACGGGAGGATTGATTCTCCTTCAGCTCCCAGAGACCGGGGGAATTGGAAAGCACCTTGTTGTGCAGGGCAATCGGGATCAGCAGCAGCGGGGTGACCACTGTGGTCCAAGAGAGGATGATCCGGCGCGTCCGCCACCATCCGAGCAGAACCACCAGCGCGGCCGGTCCGACGTAAACGGCGGACTCATAGCGGGTCTGCGCCAGCAGCAACGCGGTCAGCAAAAAGGCATCGAGCCTGGTCTCATCCGGAGCGGCCAGGTAGCGCGTGCCCAGCCCGACGGTAAGCAGGATCATCGCAAAATTGAGCAGCTCGAGACTGGAGCCCGTGGCGTTCTGCGTCAGGACCGGCAGCGCCCCCAGCAGGGCGACCACCAGTCCCGCCGCGCGCCAGCCCGCGAGCTGCCGCGTCACCCAGGCGGCCAGGCCCAACATGACCGGATAGAGCACGGCATTGAGGAGATAGGCGTTGAGCGGCCGATAGCCGGTCAGGTCGTGCACAAGCGAGAGCAGAAACGGAAAAAAATAGGGCCGTTTGTCGAGGTAGTCTTCGAGCGACGTGAACGTGCCCATGATGTCGTAACCGCGCACCATCGTGGAGACCTCGCGGAAGAAATGCATGTTGTAGGCCGTCGACTGGATGACGAACTCGTCGTAGAGAATCTTGCTGTGGAAGCGCTCGTGGACGCAGGCCAGCAGGGTGAAAAACGCGATGAGCGCCGCGCACATCCACCGGGCGCGGCGATCGCCCGGCGCGGGTCCGGCGGGACCCGCTTCATGGCCGCTGCGCCAGAGCGCCGCGCTCCAGGCCGCAAAGCAGCCGGCGATGACAAAGTAGCCCCAGTGCCGGACGAAACTCTCCGAGGCCCGGACCGACAGGTAGATAAAACCCACGTAGACCGAGAACACCGAGGCGAGCCCGAAACAGGCCAGGCGCAGGTCGCTGCGGCGATGCCAGGGGACGGACGGGGCGGCGTTCGGTGTCATCGGGCGGATTCCGTCCCTCAGGGCAGGCGCTTCACGAATTGCTCGAAATATTCCTGGAAGATCTTGTCCCGCTCTTTGTCGGAGCGTTTCTCGAGAGAAGCCGGCGGGGCTACGGGCATGGCCGTCGGCCCTTCGCGCACCGACACCACGCGGCTGATCCGGGTCAGCGTCAACGGGGTGAAACGTCTCTCCCACACCGTTTCCAGCTGATAGTCCGGACCGAGATCGTCCTCCGGCTGGACCGTGGCCCGGCCGTTGTCGGAGTCGATGGTGTACCGTTGAAAGGCGTAGAAGGCGGAGAAGCTGTGGTTGCGGAGGTTGAACACTACATTCTCCTTGCGATTCAGGGCCTGCAGCATGGGCGTGCTGGAGACCAGATGGGTGATCCAGATGATCGAACTGTTATCGATGACGAGGTAGTCGCGTTCGGGGTGCGCCGCCATGAACTCCCGCCGCCACTCCATCTCCCGTCCGACATAGTATTCGAACGAGTAGCTGTGCCGGGCCATCACCGGCAGGGAATAGCCGAAAATGCCCGCCCCGGCCAGCAGGCCGATGACCTGCCAGCCGCGCCGTTCGAGCTTGAATTCGGTGGCCACGATCACCACGGAAAAAACCAGGAACAGATGCAAGGGCAGGCTGAGGCGCCGGATCACCGGATCGTCGAACTTGCCCCAGAAGTAACAGAGGTAGAGTGCGGTGTGCGCCAGCAGGCCCAGCGAAAAAACCGCCCAGGTCAGGCGCGCGGGCGGCAGGGTCCGCAACCGGGGCAGGGCCTTGATCAACCAGAGCAGGAAAAAAGGCACGGACAGGAACCCCAGAATGGACAGGGCGAGGGAATTCGAATGCTCCCCGTCGGTGTTGAAAAAGAAATTAAGCCAGTGCGGAAAGTTCTCCCCGATGTAATCGATCGAAAACACCTTGGTGGAGCCGGGCTGGCTCGCCAGTTCCCAGGAGGCTTCGCGCACGGAAAAGATCCGGTGGTGCAGCGCGTAGGGAACCATCATGAAGGGGCTGAAAATCAGGGGCCAGCTCAGGATCAGTCGTTTTTCCTCGTACCATACCCAGAGGATCAGGCCCGCGACCGGAGCCAGAAAAATGACCGATTCATACCGCGTGTTGGCCAGCAGCACGGCTCCGACCACCAGGCCGGAGAGAGCCTCCGGCGTGCGCCGCTCGACGAAGTTCATCGCCAGCAACAGCGTGCCCAGCATCATGACCAGATTGAGCAGTTCAAATCCCCCGCCGGTGGCATTCTGCGCGAGCAACGGCAGGCCGGCCAGGAACAGCAGCGCCACCACTCCCGCGCCCCTGCCCGCCAGGCGCCGGGCAATGACGTAGGTCAGTCCCAGGAGCACAAAGGTCAGAACGGTGTTGAGGACGAAGACATTCTCCGGTCGGTAGCCGGTCAGGTCATGCAGGGTCGAAACGAGAAAGGGATGGAACAGCGGCCGCTTGTCGAGCTGGCCGGACATCAACTGGAAGGCGCCCTGCAGATCGTTGCCCCGCATCGGGACCAGCGCAGCCCGGTCGAAATGCATGCTCATCGACGTACCCAGCAGCATGATTTCATCCATCAGGATTTTGAAACCGTAACCCTCGTGGACCAGGAGCAGGAAGCCGCACCCTACGATCAGCAAGACCGGCCAGGCCGAGGACCATGACGGAATCGCCAGACGAAAATCACTCTGGCGGAGATTCTGTGCGAGGACCCACCCAAAGCAGAGGCTGATGGCGAGCATCGCCCAGTATCCGCCGTAAGTAACCGCGTTCAGCGAGGCGTCGGACGAGAAGGAGAAGAATCCTATCACCACCGCCAATGCGCTGTTTAGAGCGAACAATAAAACGCGACGGTCCGACAGCGAAGATTTCGCAAACCTCATAGTGAAGGCTTAATTAGGAGATTGGGGGCAAGAGTAAAAGCAAAAGCCCGGGCGGAACGCGGATTGCTTGGTTTGCCCGGAGGGGATCGAAAGTCCCGCCGGTGCAGTCCGTTCAATTGTCCCGGGCTGGCAGGATTTCAAAATCACAAAAAAAGCTGCCCTTGATGGAGGGCAGCTGAATCTTTGTGCGTTAACGCAAACTTCGGTTTACGGCGAGTAGGTGATCGTCCGCGCACCGGCAACGCCGAGCACCGTGATCGTCTGACCCTGCGTGAAGCCGGTCGGATAGGTTTCCTGCGCAACCGTGTTCAGCCACTTCACATAGTTCGAAGAACCGACGAGCAGACCTTGGGACACCGTGGTCAAACCAAACTCGAGGAAATACTGGTCGGCCGCCGCAGAAAGCTGACGGCAGTTGTTGATCACAGTCTTGTCCTGGGAGCTCTGACGGACCTTCTGGAAGGCCGGAATCGCCATGGCGGCCAGGAGGCCGATGATGACGACGACGATCATGATTTCGACGAGGGTGAAGC
>CAYZGG010000006.1:0-93319 GCA_964477955.1 uncultured Opitutaceae bacterium | reverse complement strand
TCCACCGGGCGGTGCTGACCCAGCGCCTCGATACCGACCGCCTGCCCGCGAAAATCCATCCGAATAATCCCAAGGCCCAGCGCGTCCTGGCCAAGGCCATGGGCGACCGGGCCGCCTGCTTCTGGGCGACCCCCTGCGGCCGCGGCTGTGCCATCCGCGCCAACTACCAATCCATCACGGTCCATCTGCCGCCCGCGCTGGACACCGGCAACCTCGACATTCTGCCCAACGCGATGGTGCGCGAAGTCACGCTCAACGCCAAGGGCCTGGCCGACGGCGTTCTCTACATCGACAAGACCACCGGCCAGGAACGGCGCGCCCGCGCGCGGTCCGTCGTGCTGGCCGCGAGCGCCTGCGAATCGGTGCGGGTGCTGTTGAATTCCAAGTCCACGCTGTTTCCCCACGGTCTGGCCAATTCGAGCGGGCTCGTGGGCAAGTACATCATGGACACGGTCGGCGCCAGCCTCAGCGGACAGATTCCCGCGCTGGAAAACCTGCCGGCGCACAACGAGGACGGCGCTGGCGGCGCGCACGTCTATTCGCCGTGGTGGCTCTATCGCGAACAGGCCAGGCTCGGTTTCGCCCGGGGATATCACATCGAGTTCGGCGGCGGCCGCAGCATGCCCGGGATGGGCATCGGCGGCGGGCTGGAAGCGCTGACGCGCGGTTCCTACGGGCGGCAGCTCAAGTCGGACGCCCGCCGCTACTACGGTTCGTTCATGTATTTCTCCGGCCGGGGCGAGATGATACCGAACGAAAATTCATTCTGCGAACTCGACCCCGCCGTGAAGGACAAGTGGGGCATACCCGTGCTGCGCTTTTTCTGGAAATGGTCGGAGCACGAACTGCGTCAGGCCGATCACATGGTGAAGACCTTTGCCGACATCATCGGCGAAATGGGGGGCAAAATCCTCGGCCCGGATCCACGCCGCGATCGCGCGGGCGGCCAGGTCATCGAAAAAGGCGGACGGATCATCCACGAGGTCGGCGGCACCATCCTCGGTTCCGACCCGAAAAAATCCGTCACGGACCCGTGGTGCCGCACATGGGACGTGAAGAATCTCTACCTCGCGGACGGCGCGCCCTTCGCATCGAACGCCGACAAGAATCCGACCCTGACGATCATGGCGCTCGCCTGGCGCACCGCCGACCACTTGCTCGGCGAGTTGAAGAAAGGAAGTTTCTGATGAAATCTTTCCTGCAATTGGACGTAGGGCGGGACCGCTGGGCCCGCCGCGAATGTGGGAAACGGTGCGCCCAGCGGTCCCGCCCTACCTGGTCAACCTATCACCCATGAGCACCCACGACTATCCCCGACTCAGCCGGCGCGATGCTGTCAAATGGATGATGACCGCGGCGGCCAGCGCGGCGGTGCTGGGCCGCCATCCGCTGAGCGGCGCCGTCGCGGGCGTCGCCGAGCCCGTGGCGAAGGGCTACGGCACCGATCCGCTCCTCAACAAGGAATACAAGCCAGGCGAATTCTGGCCGCTGACCTTCACGGCCGCGCAGCGGCGCACGGCCGCGGCGCTGTGTGCGGTGATCATTCCCGCCGAGGCGGAGGTGCCGAGTGCGGCCAGCCTGGGCGTGCAGGATTTCATCGACGAGTGGATCAGCGCGCCGTATCCCGACCAGCGGGGCTCCCGGCCGGTCGTGCTCGACGGGCTGGCGTGGATCGACGCCGAGGCGCGGCGGCGGTTCCAGAAGGATTTTGCCGATCTCGATGAGTCGCAGAGTTCGGCGATCTGCGACGATATCTGCCACGCACCGGACGCGAAACCCGAGTTCGCGGCGGCGGCGAAATTTTTCTCGCAGTTTCGCGACCTGACAGCCAGCGGCTTCTACACGACTCCGACGGGCATGAAGGACATCGGATACGTCGGCAACACACCGCTGCCCGAATTCAAAGGCCCGCCCCCTGAGGTGTTGCGGAAACTTGGCCTGCTCTGAGCGGATCGATCGAACCACGGGAAACACGGCGTGCATCGGAAAGCTCAAGTCTGCTTGTTTTCCTGCGCCTGCCTCTGCTATGAGAAGGGCCCCCGATGATCCCGTGTCCCCGCCGATTGAACCCGGTCGCCCTGCCGACGGCCGGCAGAGCGAGCCGAACCCAGCCCGAATCTCGTTTTTCTACCCCAACCCCCACCACTACCCCATGAATCCATCCCGTCTCTTTACGGCCAGTCGAGTTGCCTTGATCACCACGGCCATGTGCTTCGCCATCCGCGGCGGCGCTGTGGGCGCCTGGACCACTGAATTCAAACTGAATCTCGAGCAGGTTGGCTGGATCAACGGCACGGCTTTCTGGGGCTTCACGCTCGCGATGATGTTCGGCGGGCCGCTCGTCGATTCACTGGGGTTCCGCCGGATTCTCGGACTGGCCTTTGTCGGCCATCTCGCGGGCATCGTCCTGACCATGTTTGCCTGGAACTACACGAGCCTCTACGTCGGCACGCTTCTCTTTGGTATCGCCAACGGTTCGGTGGAGGCGGCCTGCAACCCTCTCATCGCCACGCTTTATCCCAACGATCAAACCACCAAGCTGAACGGCTTCCACGTGTGGTTTCCGGGCGGCCTGGTCATCGGAGGTCTGCTGGCCTACTTTTTCGGCGAGAACGGTCTCAGCTGGAAGGCACAGTTCGCGACGATGCTGGTTCCCCTCGTCGTTTATGGTTTCATGTTCCTCGGCCAGCAGTTCCCGCAAACCGAGCGCGTGCAGCGCGGCGAATCCACCGGCTCGATGTTCAAGGCCTGCCTGGCTCCCGGTTTCCTGCTGATGGTGGCCTGCATGCTTCTGACGGCCTCGACCGAACTCGGCTCAAATCAGTGGATCCCCGACATCCTGTCGCACGCCGGCGTCAAGGGCATCCTGGTCTTCGTTCTGATCAACGGCATCATGGCGGTAGGCCGCATGTTTGCCGGACCTTTCGTGCACAGATTTTCCCCGATCGGCATGCTGGTCGGCAGTGCCATCCTGAGCGCGCTGGGACTCTACGCGATGAGTCACTCCACCGGTGTCATGTTATTCGGCGCGGCGACGATTTTCGCCTTCGGGGTCTGTTTTTTCTGGCCCACGATGCTTGGTTTCGTGAGTGAGAATTATCCGAAGACCGGGGCGCTCGGTCTCGCCATCATGGGTGGAGCGGGCATGTTGAGCGTCAGTTTTGTGCTCCCGATCATCGGTCGCTGGTACGACAAGGGGATCGCCCTCCGGCTGCCGGCGGGAGCCACGGCGACCAGCATTCCTCCCGCGCAACTGGCGGACATTCAGGCGGCGGCCGGTCTGCATGCCCTCGGCAATGTCGCGGTCCTGCCCGTCGCTCTGACGGTCGTCTTCATTCTCATCGCCCTCCTGCGCAAAAAGCCCGCGGCCGCCTGAGGCGGCAAGAGGCCAAGTTTCAAGTGACGAGTATCGACCCCGACAATTGTATTCACTGCTCGTTCCCTGATTCGGTTTCTGGCCTTTCCTGTTACTTGCCCCTTGTCACTTAGTACTTCTTCTCCTTATGCCCCGTCCAATCACGCTCTTCACCGGCCAATGGGCCGACCTTCCTCTCGCCACGCTCGCGCCACTCGCCAAGCGGCTGGGCTATGACGGCCTCGAACTCGCCTGCTGGGGCGACCACTTTGACGTCGATGCAGCTGCCGGCTCCGACAAATACGTCCGGGAGAAATGGGAGCTGCTGGCGGACAATGGACTGACGTGCTATGCCGTTTCCAACCACCTCGTTGGCCAGGCGGTGTGCGACCTGATCGACGAGCGGCACCAATCGATCCTGCCGCCCGATGTCTGGGGCAACGGCGAGCCGGAAGGGGTGCGCAAGCGGGCGGCGAAAAAACTGGCGCTGACGGCCAAGGCCGCTCGCCGGTTCATCGACGCCCGGCCGGGCGGCAAGGACAAGAAAGTTTCCGCGATCGTCAACGGCTTCACGGGCTCGTCGATCTGGCATTCGCTGTACGCGTTTCCGCCGACGTCCCAGACTTTTTGGGAAAAGGGCTTCGCCGACTTCGGCCAGCGCTTCGGCCCGATCCTGGAGGAGTTCGAGAAACAGAACGCGAACTTCGCCCTCGAAGTGCATCCGACCGAGATCGCCTTCGATCTCGCCACCGCCGAACGGGCCGTCGCTGCGGTCAAGGGACATAAGCGTTTCGGTTTCAACTACGATCCATCGCACCTGGGTTACCAAGGCGTGGACTACGTGAAGTTCATCCGCACGTTCGGTCCGCGTGTTTTCCACGCCCACATGAAGGATGTCTGGTGGGGCCACGGCGACGGCTCAGTCGGCGTGTTCGGGGGGCATACCGGCTTCGGCGATGCCCGGCGCTATTGGGATTTTCGCTCGGTCGGTCGCGGCGACATCAACTTCGAGGAGATCATCGTGGCGCTGAACGACGTGGGCTACGCCGGGCCGCTCTCGGTCGAGTGGGAGGACATCCGCATGGACCGGGAGCACGGCGCCGCCGAATCCTGCGCCTTCCTGCGCAAGCTCGATTTCGCCCGCAGCCAGATCGCCTTCGACGCGGCGTTCGACAAGGAGAACCAGTAGCCGGAAGAAGCGAGTAGCGGGTGGTCAGTAGCGAGCATCTGAATACCATCCAGCGTTCGCTGTCTACTCACCCGCTTTTATCATTCGATTTGCTGCATTTCTACCCACTACTCGCTATTCACTACTTCTCCACATGAGCATCAAGATTGGCATCATCGGCGCCGGCGGGATGGCGAGCTATCACGCCACCGGCTTCCGGCAGGCCGGCGCGGAAATCGTCGCCCTCTGCGACGTTAGTCCGCCCGCCGCGCAGAAGGCCGCGGCCAGGCACGGCATCGAACGGGTCTTTACCGACGTGGCCGCCATGCTCGAGGCCCTGCCGGAAATGGAGGCAGTGTCGGTGATCGTGCCGAACAAGTTTCACGCGCCGCTGGCGTTGCAGGCCCTGGCCGCCGGCCGGCACGTCTTCTGCGAAAAGCCGCCCGCGCTCAATGCGATCCAGATGGCCGAAATGCAGGCCGCGGCTAGGAAAGCCAAGCGTACGCTGATGTTCAATTTCAACAACCGCGCCCGGCCCGAGAGCTATGCCATGATGGAGTATATCCGGGCCGGAGCCGTCGGCACGATCAACACCTGCCAGGCGAAATGGATCCGCCGCGCCGGGATTCCCGGATTCGGCGGCTGGTTCACGACGAAGGCCGTGTCCGGCGGCGGGCCGCTCATCGATCTCCTGCACATGGTTGATCTCGGCCTGCATTTCATGGGCTATCCCGAACCGGCGCACGTCCTTGCCCGCACCTTCAACGACCACATCACCGACAAGGCCTTCAAGGGCCCGTGGGGCATTCCGGACGTCGCCAACGGGATCACCGATGTCGAGTCCGCGGCGCACGGTTTCGTCACGTTCAAGACGGGGCAGGCGCTCTCCTTCCAGGTTTCCTGGGCCGAGATGAATCAGCGGGAGGAGGTTTCGGTGGCGTTTCAGGGTGCCAAGGCCGGCGGCCTGGTCCGCCGGCTTTTCGGCACCGACGGCATCGATGCCACCGCGATCGACAGCTGCGAATTCTACACGCAGGATCACGGCCGCACGGTCAATCAGAACATCCTCGTCCCGCCCGACGAGACCATGGGACGCGTCCGCTCCGCGATAAATTTTGTCCGCGCCCTCGAAGGCATCGAGGAGCCGCTGAACACGCCCGATCAGGCCCTCACGTTGATGAAGATCATCGACGCCGCCTACGAATCGTCCACCGCGGGGAAGCCGGTGGCGCTCTGAAAAACAAAGACCCAAGGGCATTTGGCCCACGAAACACACGGAATACACCGAAAAAATCCCTTCAATTGCTTTTCCGTGTATTCCGTGTGTTCCGTGGGCACTTTCTCTTTCTGATTCTATGAACCGCAAACTTCGCATGGGTATGGTGGGTGGCGGGCGGGGCGCCTTCATCGGCGCCGTGCACCGGATGGCCGCACGTCTCGACGGCGAGATCGATCTCGTCGCCGGATGCTTCTCCTCCGATCCCGCCAAATCGAAAGCCTCCGGGGCCGATTTCCATCTCGATCCCGCGCGGGTCTACGCAAGCTACGAGGAGATGGCGCGCGCCGAGGCGGCGTTGCCGACGGATAAGCGCATCGATTTCGTCTCGATCGTTACGCGCAACAACACGCACTTCGCCGTCGCGAAGACTTTTCTCACGGCCGGCTTTCACGTCGTCTGCGACAAGCCGCTGTGCTTCACGCTTAAGGAGGCCCGGCGGCTGCGCGCCCTCGTTAAAAAGTCGGGTTTGGTTTTCGCCCTCACGCACAACTACACCGGCTATCCGATGGTGAAGGAGGCCCGCGCGTGGGTGCGCAACGGGAAACTCGGCAAGATCTTAAAAGTCGTCTCCGAGTATCCGCAGGGGTATGCGATCTCCGCGCTCGAGACGGCGGCGGACACGAAGATTTCCAACTGGCGCATGGACCCGGCGGTCGCGGGCGTCTCGAACTGCATGGGGGACATCGGCACGCATGCCTACAATCTCATCCGCTACATCACCGGGTTGGAGATCCAGGAGATTTGCGCCGAGCTCACCACGTTCATTCCCGGCCGGCCGCTCGAGGACGACGGCAACTGCCTCATCCGTTTCACCGGCGGGGCACGGGGAATTTTGTTCGCGTCGCAGATTTCCAACGGCGACGAGAACAACCTGAACATCCGCATCTACGGCACGAAAGGCTCGCTCGAGTGGCATCAGGAGAATCCCAATGAGCTCGTCTTCAAGCGCGCCGACGCGCCGCCGGCGATCTCGCGTCGCGGCAACAGTTATCTTTCGTCCGCCGCGCAGGCCAACACCCGTACACCGTTCGCGCACCCGGAGGGCTTCATCGAGGCCTTCGCCAACGTCTACCGTGCGGCCGGCCGGGCCATCGCGGATGCGGTGACCGGACGCAAGGTGCCAAAGGGCGGTTACGATTTCCCGACGATCGTCGACGGCGTCGACGGCATGGTCTTCATCGAGACGGTCGTGAAAAGCTCCACCCGCGGCGCCAGGTGGGTGAAGTTTCCGTCGGAGTGACGACCGGGGCGAGACTCGGGATTAATGGCCTGACTGCAGATCCCGAACGGTTTCCTCGGCAATAGGATGTGACGGCGGTTGCAGGTATCACCGGGATTCCCCGCTTGCCCGGGCGAATAGGCCTTCACCCCATGGTCCGGTCGGGTGGGTGGGTGTAGAGTCTGGAGGTAGTCCCAACATTAACTAAATCCAACCACTCACCCTACCATGCTCGAATTAGCCATAGTCACGCTTCCCATCGCCGCGGCCGGTTATTCGCTGATTTACCTGCTCTTCGGCGGCGGCCTCGGCGGCGCCGTTGTGATTTTCATCATCGCCAAGCTGCTCGGCCGCTGACCGAGCGGCCGCCTATCCACCGTCTCAGCCAAACCATTCCACTCTCTTTTTGTCCATGAATACCATTCTGGCTCCTGTGAATCCTTCCTATTCGATCCCGACGTCTCTACCGCTGTCCGACAGCCAATCCAACTGGAGGTCCTATCCCACATTTGTATCGTGGCCGGCCATCTTTGCCGGCATGGCGACGGCGATCGCGCTGCAGGTATTGTTCATGCTGTTGGGCGCGGGGCTTGGTTTTGCGCTCTACACGCCCCTTTCCGATACCAATCCGGTGGCCGACCTGAGCCGTGGCACCATGGTCGTCCAAGGTTTGAGTGCGGTCTTTTCCCTCTGGTTCGGCGGCTGGGTCGCGGGACGGCTGGCCCCGGGCGAGCCCCATTCCAGCGGCAGTTTGCATGGCTTCATCGTGTGGTGCTCGGCCACGGTGGCCGCGGTGCTCATCGTGTCAGCCGGGGCCGGTTGGGCCATGGGCGATTTGTCGAAGCTGGTCGGTGGCGGATTATCGCTGGCGGGCCGGCCTGTCGCGGCCTTGACGGGCGCTGCCGGTACCTCGATGGATCGATCACCGGGTTCGGCGCCGTCGCAAGCCCGCGACACGCTCGCCAGCTTCACCGACGAGGCCTTGGGCAACCGTCCTTCCGATGCGCCGCGGGGTCAGACCATCCGGGCCAAACGCGAAGTCGGTCTGGCAGTGGCGCGTCTGTTCAGTCCGGTCCAGGTCGGCGACCCAGGCGAAAATCGGGCCGCCGCCGTCAAGGCCCTCCAAGACGACGCCGGAATGTCTCCGGCCGACGCCGAGGCGATGGTAGCGCAATGGACCGCCTCCTACGATCGCGTGAAGGCCGACCTCGCCGCTGCGAAGACTGCGGCGGAAAACAAGGCGCGGGCGGCGGCCGACGAAGCCTCGAAGGCTCTAGCCGTTTTTTCCCTCTGCACCTTTTTGGCCTTTGTCCTTGGTGCATTGGCCGCAAGCTGGGGCGGCTATCACGGCGCGATTTCCTTTCACAAGCATGAGGGCTGGGTGGCCACGCGGCCGCCGGGCAGTCCGGTCCGATCAAACTAGCGACCCAGCGCCGGGCATTTCGCTCCTCCATTCGAGTTGCGCAGGACTTGGGCCGGGGTGCTCTCGTTTCAGGGGAGGTCCTCGGTCGGCCGGGTGATCGGGATACTACGGAGACTTATTGACCGGGGCCACTGCCGGAACGGGTGCCTTGGCGGGCGTGCTGATGCCCGTGAAAATAGGCTTGGCCTTGATCACACTTTGATAGAGTCCCCAGCCAAGCGGCAGGGCCACGATCACCCAGGCGGCGACGACCAGCAGGGGAGAGGTGCGTTGAGGGGAATTGGACATGGGGGTCAGTTTGGGAAAAGGCTTGGTGCGGGAAGGAAAGCGATAGACAGCGGTGCGCTTCGGCAACTGAGTGTTTACGCGGGGTCTTGGTGATGGAATTTGGAATCGACGGGGCGCAAGAGCAGGTTGCAGACGAGTCCGAGGAGCAGCACGCCGGCCATGACATACATCGTCGTGTTGTAGGCCTGCTCCTTGGGGATGCCGTGCGCCTTCTGGTAAGCCGAGAGGTTGGTGACCAGTTGCGGCCCCAGCACGGCGGCCATCGACCAGGAGGTGATCACGCGGCCATGAATGGCGCCGACCTGCATCGTGCCGAACAGGTCGCGCAGATACGCCGGGATCGTGGAAAAGCCCCCGCCATACATCGAGATGATCGCGCAAGCGACGACGACGAACAGCGGCACATTGTTTGTTTTTTGCGTATAAGGAATGGCCAGATAGAGCAGGCAGCCGGCGAGAAAATAGACGCAGTAGATTCCTTTTCGGCCGATCAGGTCGGAGAATGACGACCAGATGAACCGTCCCGCCATGTTGCAGATGCTGAGCAATCCGACGAAGCCGCCCGCGATCGCGGCGCTCACGCCGAACATGTCCTGGGCCATCGGCGACGCCTGGGCGAGCACGCCGATGCCGGCGGTGACATTCATGCACAGCACCATCCAGAGCAGCCAGAATTGCGGAGTCCGCCAGGCGTTGTCCACCGAGACGTGGGCCGTGGTCACCAGCTTCTGCGGCCTGGCGGGGGCGACAAAGCCGGCGGGCTGCCAGCCCGGGGCGGGAACGCGCACGATGAACGCGCCGAAGTTCATCATCACAAAATAGAGACCGGCCATCACGAGAAAGGTCTCGGCCACGCCGACCGAGTCGGCGGTTTTGAAATGATCCATCAGGGCGATGCCGAGCGGACCGCCGACGAGGGCTCCGCTGCCAAAGCCCATGATGGCCATGCCCGTCGCCATGCCCGGGCGGTCGGGGAACCATTTCACGAGCGTGGAGACCGGCGCGATGTAGCCCAGGCCCAGGCCGATCCCGCCGATCAGGCCGTAGCCGAGAGCGAGCAGCCACAACTGGTGCGTGTGCACGCCGGCGGACGCGATGACCAGCCCGCCGCAAAAACAGCAGGCGCTGGCGAACATGGTCTTGCGCGGACCGCGCGACTCGACCCACCGGCCGAGAAACGCCGCCGACAGGCCGAGGATGATCAGGCCGAGCGAGTAGGTCCAAAGCACGATGTTCGGCACGGTCCAGTCCTGGCCGGGAATCGCCTTCGTGATGCCGACGGCCCGGCTCAGCGGGAGGTTGAAAACGCTGAAGCCGTAGACTTCGCCGATGCACATTTGGACGGCGATGGCGGCCGGGGGAACCAGCCACCGGTTGAACCCGGGAGGGGCAACCGTATGCTCTCTATCGAGGAACGACAGCATGGGAAGGCAGGGGTTTTAGGACGTGTTCGTGGGGAACAGCAATTGTCCGACTCGCAAAACCTGACGTGGGGGTAACGATTCGATGGCAGGTTGCGCGGGGTTTGGAAATCTTAAATGGGAAAAAAGGCGAGTGGAGCCGGCTCCGGGGCATTTGGACAAATTTACGCCAACTGCCCATGCTGCTGTTCGCTCTCTCTTCGGCAGGCTCCTACAACTCAAACAAGACGAAACAAGTTTCCGTGGGTATCGGGACCCACGGCGAATGAGCTGAGCTTTTGGGGCGAGCGCGGCATGTGGGCGGGGTGCCCTCACCCCGCGAGGCATGCCCGGTGAAGGCGGAAACCTGCAGGGTGAGGGCACCCCGCCCACAAAATGCGGCGGAACACCGAAGAGGGCGATTTGGGGGCAACCGCCCCTACCGGCGACGATTTTTGTCGGTCTGTTGGCCGAGATTCGATCGACCTCACTGAAGCCGATGTCTTGTTCCGGCCTCAGGGATTCACGGTGACGCGGAAGGTGGCGGGGGTGTCGCCGTGGTTTTTCTTTTCGAAATATTTCGCGAGGATTTTGTTGGCGATTGGAGCGGAATAGAGGCCGCCGGCGGTGCTTTCGCCGACTTCGTTGCCCTCGATCATCACCGCCACGGCGACCTCGGGATTTTCGAGCGGGGCAAAGCAAATAAACCACGCGTAGTTGATATTGCCGGTCTTGCCGTCCCGGGTCACGCGCTTCTGAGCGGTGCCGGTCTTGCCGGCAATGCGCACGCCGGGGATTTTATAGAGCGGCTTCGTGATGATGCTGGCGGTGCCAAAGGTCGTGCAGCCCTCCATGCCTTCGAGCAGGGCTGCGCGCTCGCCAGGGGTCAGACCGATGGGCGGGGCATGTTGTTTCGGCGCGTTCGGGTCGTGCAGGAGCGTGGGCTTCGTATAAAGTTCATTGCGTGCCACCGAGGCGGCGAAGCACGCCATGCCGAGCGGGGAGACCAGTACGAAGCCCTGGCCGATGGCCATGTTGGCGGTGTCGCCGGGGAACCATTTTTCATTTTGCTTTTCTTGCTTCCAAGCCGGATCGGGAATGAGCATCCGGCCGGTCTCGCCGGGCAGTTCGATGCCGGTTTTTTGGTCGAGATGGAAGCGGCGCGCCTCCTCGGCGATGCGCTCGGGCGTGGTGAGCCGGCCGGCCTCGTAATAATAAATGTCGCAACTGGTCGCGATGGCCGCGGGCAGCTTGAGTTCGCCGTGACGCCCTTCGCCGTTGTCGCAGTAGAAGGTCTTGTTGCCGATCCGCACGCTGCCCTCGCAGTCCGCGATGATGCGGTCGGGCGTGATGGCCCCGCTGCGCAACCCGGCGATGGTTGTGACGATTTTGAACGTCGAGCCGGGGGGGTACGCGCCGCTTATGGCCTGGTCGACCCAGGCGCCGGCGTCCTCGATTTCCTTGGCCGCTTCGCTCGAGAGGCGGGGCACGAACTTGTTGAGATCGAAGTCCGGCTTCGAGGCCAGGACGAGCACCTCGCCGGTGTGAACGTCGAGCGCGATGGCGACGCCGGTCTGGTCGCCGATGGCTTCCTCCGCGGTGGTCTGGAGATCGATGTCGAGTGACGTGGTGAGGTTGTGTCCCTGCACCGGGCGCTGTTCGAACGGTTTGCTCTCCTTGTAGCCCGCGGGGTCGACGCGGTAGATGGCACCGCCGGATTCGCCCTCGAGGTGCTCGTCGAATTCCTTTTCCAGCCCGTCGCGGCCGAAGGCGCCCTTCATCTTGAAGGTCAGCAGATCCTCGCCCGGAAAATCCTCGGCGACCGGGTCGTCGTTGACACCCGTGTAACCGAGCACGTGCGAAGCGGCCGAGCCATACGGATAGTTGCGCGTGCTGGAGGTGTAGACCTGGAGCGGGGAGTTGACCGGCAGGTGCTCGATGAGGCGCGCGTACTCCTCGGGGGAAAGATCGTCAAGCAGCACGTAGGGCAGGAGCAGCGACTGGGAAAAATGGCGGCTGAGGTCGTCCATGCGCACGGATTCCTCGCGACCCAGGATGAAGTTGACCTTGTCCAGATAGCGTTGCGCCACGGAGACGCGGGCGATGTGGGCCAGCTCGTCGGCGTCGGGGCGGTCGGCCTTGTCGTAGTCGCGGTAGTTGTGGATGATCCGGCTGGTTTCGGTGCGCAATTCGCCGCGGAGCTCGGCGAGGTTGAGGACGACGGAGAAGCGCGGGCGGTTGCCGACCAGGATGCGGCCCTCGCGGTCGAGGATGTTGCCGCGCGGGCCGGGGATGATGATGCGGCGCTGGTTTTGCAGGCGCTCGCGTTCGCTGTAGAGCTCGGTGTGGAAGAGCTGCCGGTAGATGAGTCCGCCGACCAGCAGCAGCACCATGAAAACGACCGCGCCGTGGAAGAAGAGCAGGCGCGGGTTGCGGGCGCTGTGGGTCTCGATGGTCTTCGTCACGGTTTCAAAGGAATCGCAAAAGCGGGCGAATCAAGCGGAGGTGCGGCGGGCGGTTTCCGGATTCTGGCGGAGCAGGGCGAAGGTGCGGTTTTGCAGCGCCCAGAACCACGGTGTGATGAGCCCGAGCACGAGCTGGGAGGCGATCAGGTCGCTGAACAGCCGCAGCCACGCGCCGGCCGGCCGCGGGTTGCGGGCGACCAGGAAAAAGGAAAGGACGAGAAAGAGGAACAGGTTGGCGACCAGGGCGGCGACGGTGGCGAAGATGGGCTCTTCCCGCGGGAAACGCTGGCGGCCGTAGAAGACGGTGGTGTGGACGAAGGCGAGCAGGGCGACGCTGGTGCCGAAGGGCACGGGCATGAGCGCGTCGCAGGCGAAGCCGGTCAGCACGGTGCTGAGGTAGCCGTTCCGGACATCGAGCCGCAGGGCGGCGTACACGGTCAGCAGCCCGCCCGGGTAGAGGTAGACGCCGTAGTCGCCGAGGGCGTGGTTGCCGAGGCCGTACAACCAGAGCAGAAGCAGATTGCTGCCGAAGACAACCAGCCAGCGGTAGTCGCGTTGGTTCATTGACGAGTGAGATGAGACCCCGGAGTTTGCTTCGGTTTGTTTGAGTTGCTGGAGCCTGCTTGCGGGCGACTCATTCGGACGTGGCACGGGTCTCCCGACCCGTGATGGTCGGAACACGGGTCGGGAGACCCGTGCCACAAAGAATCACCTGCAAGCAGGCTCCTACAAAAAGGCGAAGAAACGGTGTGCATGGAGAGTTGGAGTTGGTTTGGACAAATTCCCCGGAGCCTGCTCCGGGAGTCTTTATTTCTCCGGGTTGAGCGGGACGAGCACCGTCACCTCGTTCAAGGCGCCAAGGCGGGTGTCCAGTTGCACTTCGCCGTTTTTGAAGAGGCCGTCGGTGGACGGCTCGAGCATGATGATGTCGCCGATGGTGAGGCCCCCGGGAAAAACCCCGCCCAGGCCGGAGGTGACGAGCCGCTTCGGTTGATTCTTGGTGGAGGCAATGTCGAGCGGAACGAACTCGACGATGCCCCGCGGGGCGGAGAAGGGCGGGTTGACGCCGCCCTGGTAGCTCACGGGACGGTTGTCCCCTTCGGCGCTGGCGGCCACGCGGAAAGTCGGACTGGAGACGAGATCGATGACGGACGTGTAGGTGTGGACCTCGATGACCCGGCCGACCACGCCGCCGGAGAAAATCACGGGCGCGCCCACCGGGATGCCGTAATTGGAGCCCTTGCGGATGATGAGGTGCTGCCACCAGCCCGAGAAATCGCTGCGCGTGACCCGGGCCGCCTCGAACCGGTAGGCCGGCATCGGCGGGAGTTTCAGCAGGTTTTCGAGACGGAGGACCTCCGCCCGGAGCTCCTCATTTTGCTGTACGCTGTAACTGTATTGGGCGATGAGGCCGGCGGTTTCGCGGCCGGTCACCATCAATTCCTTTTTGGAATGCAGTTCCGACGTCCAGAAATTCTGGAGGTCCGCGACGAACGAATCGGCCACGCCGAGCGGCGCCTGGATTTCGAAAAAGGCCGAACGCGCGAAGGTCTTGACCACGGTCGGGACCACGAGCCAGGCGAGCAGGGCGAGGCCGAGGGTCACGAACGGGCGGGCCTGGTCAAATCGTTTGGGAAGCACGGCGGTGGAGGGTCTGGTCGGGGCGGGTGGCCCAACCGTTCCGAAGGCGCTTGAGGGCAAGCGCCCCTACCTTGGGGATCAGAAAGCCCGCGGGCAAATCAGTTCCGACACTGCGTTGCGAGGCACGCACGCGTTTGGCCTCGCTCAAAAATCGGCGGCGACGCGGTAGAGCTCGTCGAGGTTGTTGAGGAACACGCCGGTGCCGTTGGCCACGGCGGAGAGGGGATCGTCGGAGACGGTGACGGGCAGGCCGGTCTTTTCGGAGAGAAGCTTGTCGATCCCGCGGATGAGCGAACCGCCGCCGGCCATGACGAAGCCCCGGTCGACGAGGTCGGCGGAAAGTTCGGGCGGGCAGCGTTCGAGGGCGGCGCGCACGGCCTCGACGATCGCGGCGGTGGTGTCGGCCATGGCCTCGCGGATTTCCTGGGAGGTGATGTGAATGGTTTTGGGCAGGCCGGCCACGGAGTCGCGGCCCTTGACCTCCATCGCGAGCTCCGTTTCCAGCGGATAGGCGGAGCCGATCGTCATCTTGATTTCTTCCGCTGTGCGCTCGCCGATGAGAAGGTTGTACGCCCGCTTCATGTAACTGATGAGCGAGGTGTCGAACTCGTCGCCCGCGACGCGGATCGATTTGGAAAACACGATGCCCGAGAGGGAGATGATGGCGATCTCGGTGGTGCCGCCGCCGATGTCGACGATCATGTTGGCCGCCGGTTCCGCGACGGGCAGACCGACGCCGAGGGCCGCGGCCATGGGTTCGAGAATCGTGATGACTTCGCGCGCGCCGGCGTGGGTGGCGGATTCCTTGACCGCGCGTTTTTCCACCTCGGTGATGCCGCTCGGGATGGCGACGACGACGCGTGGGGAGACAACCTTGGAATTGTTGTGCACCTTCTTGATGAAGTAGCGCAGCATCGCCTCGGTGATGTCGAAGTCGGCGATGACGCCATCCTTCATCGGGCGGATGGCGGTGATGTTGCCGGGAGTGCGGCCGAGCATCTTCTTCGCCTCGTCGCCCACAGCGAGGACCTTGCGGGATCCGGTATGGACGGCGACCACGGAAGGTTCGCGGAGGACGATGCCCTTGTCCTTGACGTAAACGAGTGTGTTGGCCGTGCCGAGATCGATGCCGATGTCGTTGGAAAAAAGTCCCAGCAGTTGGTTGAACATGAGGCGGTGACGAGGTTTCCAAATCAAAGCCGTGCTCAAGCGAAATTGTCAAAGCCAAACCCCTTGAAGGATGAGGGTTTGGGCGGCGCGCTCGGTCGGCAGCGCCGGAAATTTTGGCGGAAGCAGGCCGATGCGGGTGCAATCCAAATCAAGAGAGAGAAAAGAGTCGGGCGCATTCGCGCGATTTTGTGGTCGCCCGTTGTCGGAATGTAGGGCGGGGGGGGGGGGCCCCCCCACCCCGGGGAGATGCGGGCGCGGTTTGTTTTTTTGGGGGGGGGGCGGGCCCCCCCCAACGCGCGGCTTTATGCCCCTTCCTTTGTTTTTTCCAAAAACCCACCCCGGGGGGGCCCCCCCCCCCCGCCCTACAGCATTCCCTGCAGCCGGGCGCAAAAAAAAGCCGCGCCAGAGGGCGCGGCTCAAGTTTGGGCGATTCGGTTGAGGCTCAGTTCTTGCCGTGGCCGTCGGCGGCCTTGGCGGCATCCGCCTTCTTGGCTTCGTCGGGCTCGTCCTTGTTGGCCGCTTTCTTGAATTCCCGGACGGACTCGCCGAGGCCCTTGGCCAGGGCGGGAAGCTTGGAACCGCCGAACAGCAGCAGGATGATGAGCAGGATGACGATCAGTTCCGTGCCGCCGAGACCGAAGGCCGCCAGCACGGGATGCGAGAACGAGTGCATAATATCAAGCTACTCCGGGAATTGACTGAGTAAAGGCCGAAAGCGGCTCAGGGATGCGTGGGCAGGAAGCCGGGAGGAAACGACGAACCGGGCGGGCGCGTGTGGAGCGGGTTGTTCTGCTTGATGAACTGCGGCGGGATCAGCGGCGGCTTCTTGAGCAGGTTCTGCGGATTGTCGATCTGCTCGGCGTCGAAGAAGCCGTGCAACTGGCGGATGCGCGTCGGGTGACGCATCTTCCGCAAAGCCTTGGCCTCGATCTGGCGGATGCGCTCGCGGGTGACCTTGAACTGCTTGCCCACTTCCTCGAGGGTGCGGCTGTAGCCGTCGACCAGGCCGAAACGCAGGGTCAGCACCCGGCGCTCGCGTTCGGTCAGCGAATCGAGCACGTCCATGATCTTTTCCCGCAGCAGCGAGAAGGCGGTCATGTCGTAGGGATTCTCGGCGGATTTGTCCTCGATGAAATCGCCGAACGAGGTGTCGTCGCCGTCGCCGACGGGTGACTGGAGCGAGATGGGTTGCTGCGCCATCTTCATGATCTGCTGCACGCGTTCGACGGGCAGGTTCATCTCTTCCGCGACCTCTTCGGGGGTCGGTTCGTGGCCGAATTCCTGGAGGAGCTGTTTCTGCACCTGCATGACCTTGTTCAAGGTCTCGATCATGTGGACCGGGATGCGGATGGTGCGGGCCTGGTCGGCGATGGAGCGGGTGATGGCCTGGCGGATCCACCAGGTGGCGTAGGTGGAGAACTTGTAACCGCGGCGGTATTCGAATTTCTCGACGGCCTTCATCAGGCCCATGTTGCCCTCCTGGATGAGGTCGAGGAAGGAGAGTCCGCGGTTGGTGTATTTCTTGGCGATGGAAATGACGAGGCGGAGGTTGGCCTCGACCATCTCGGTCTTGGCCTGGTGGGCCTCGCGGATGTGTTTGCGACCGGTCTTGAGGGTGTCCATCAGCGCCTGCGGCGTGAGGCGTAGATCGGTCTCGAGGTGTTTCAGCCGGGTGTTGACGGCGCGGACGTCGATCGTGGTGTCGCGCTTGGTCTTCGGGTGCTTGGCGCGGTGGAGGTCGGTGAAACATTTTTCCACGTCCTCGATCTTCGGACTGAGCTCGTGGAGGAAGTCCTCGAAGACCTTCAGCTTGAAGTAGTATTTGACGTAGCTCGCCCGCAGCGCGTTGTCGCGCTTCTTGAAACGGATCATCGCGTTCTTGCGCGCCTTGTCGTCGCGCGCCTTTTGGGCGTCGTTCCAGGACTCGGTGGCGACGGCGTCGTTCGCGCGGGTGGACTCGACGAGTTTCTGGAGGTTCTTGAAATAGATTTCGCGGCTTTCGATCTTCTTGTCGATGACGAGCCGGTCGAAGCGCTCGGTCCGGAGCAGGAGTTTTTCGCCGAGGTCGGCGAGGTATTTGCCGACCGGGCCGATGGCGAAGAGCGCGGTCTGCGCATTCATCTCGGCGTTTTCGATGCGCTTGGAAATCTCGACCTCCTGTTCACGCGTCAGCAGCGGGACCTGGCCCATCTGCTTGAGGTACATCCGGACCGGGTCGTCGAGGATGTCGTTGTTGGACGTGCGCGACTCCTCCTCCTCGGCCTCTTCCTGGCGCTGCTTATAGCCTTCGACCTCTTCGGGATCGAGGATGTCGATCTCAAGATTCTGCAGGACGGAGATGACGTTTTCGATGTCCTCGGGATTGTCGACCGACTCGGGCAGGGCCTCGTTGATGTCGGTGTAGGTGAGGTAGCCCTGTTCCTTGGCGAGGCGGATCAGGTAACGGATCTTGTCATTCAGGTCGCCGGAGAGATTCTCGAGGGCCTTTTCCTTGAATTCCTTGGCGGCGTCGGAGACGGCGGCGGGCAGGGCGCCGGCTTTCGACTGCAGCAGCTTGTCAAGCGCGACCGGCTCGGCTGGCGCGGACTTGGCCGGCGCCGTGGTCTTCTCGAGCGGGCGGAGCTTCTCCGCTGGAATCGCGGCCTTGGGAGCCGGCACGGGCTCCTTGTCCTTGGCGGATTTGACCGGGGCGTCGGCAGACTTGGTGTTACGCGGCATAGGGAAGTATAATCAGACTCGGTGAGAGTGACAGCGGGAAGAAAGCGCGGGACCGACAGCGTCAGGGCTCAAGCGTGAGCTTCGGAGGATTTTGGAGCTGTCGGGTGATTTCGGTGCGCTGCTTCAAGAGGGAGAGGAGTGAGGGGTCACCTATCGTGCCTTTCGAGGCTATTTCAAGTTCTATTTGTCGCAGTTGTGGTTCGAGAAAACGGCGTTGCATCGCGCGGAGGCCCTCGTTGGCCAGTTTTTCGAGATTCTCCTCGCCGGGGGCATCGAAGAGCAGCGTGGCGGCCAATGTCTTTTCCTCATGCGTTTCAAGGAGTTGCTCGAGCATTTCGCGTCCATTCCAGCCATTGTGAAGCACTTCGGCGAGCAGCCGGTCAAGCAGGCGGCCGGCGAGGGTGGAAGCATCGATCCACTCGTGCGGCAGGTGCTGGCTCAACTGGACGAGAATCGACTCATGATGGAGGCAAAGATAGAGGAAATGCTCTTCGAAGCCTTTCGTGTGGGCGTTGGTGCCGCCGGCGGGAACCGGAGGTGCGGCCGGCGGAGCGTTGCCGGCGGTGCGCACGCCGGCGTGCCGGGCGGCGTAGCCGCGCAGATCGCGCTCCAGCGCGCCGGGCGCCACGCGCAGGTGCTGCGCGATCTCCTGCACGAAGGCGTTGCGCGCCACTTCCGATTCCGCCTGGGCCACGATGGCGAACAATTCCTGCGCCGCGCGGGCCTTCTGCTCGGCCCCGGCGGTGGCGGCTCTAGGCAACACCGAGCGCACGGCAAACTCCATCGCGCTGAGCGAGGATTTTTTCACCTCGTCGTAGGCGGCCAGGCCGCGTTCGAGAAAGAGCAGGTCGGGGTCGAGCTTCTCCGCCCCCGCGAGCATCAGGAACCGGACTTCCAGCCCGGCCTTCAGCGCGAGCGGCAGAAAACGCAGCGCGGCCTTCTGCCCCGCGCTGTCGCTGTCGAAAAAGCATTCCACCTGCGGATGATAGCGGCGCAGGAGCGCGAGCTGGCCCTCGGTGATCGAGGTGCCCTGCGGGGCCACGGCGGTCTTGAGACCCACGCTCCAGCAGCGCATGGCGTCGAGCTGGCCCTCGACGAGCACAAACGGATGGCCTTCGCCCGCGTGCGTGCGGGCGCGGTCGAGGTTAAAAAGCAGGTGGCTCTTCGTGAAAATGGGCGTCTCCGGCGAGTTGACGTATTTCGCCTCGTGCGAGGGATCGTCCTGCGGCGTCACCTCGAGCTGGCGGGCGGTGAACGCGACGACGCGGCCCTGGTGGTCGCGGATGGGGATCATCAGCCGCCCGCGGAAACGCGGCCGCAGCGCGCCCAGGGTGAGGAGCGCGCCGTCGCGGATGAAAAACAGTCCGCACTGCCGCAGAGCATCCTCGGAAAACTTCCGTTTCAGCAGCGCGGCGGCCAGCGCGGCATCCTCAGGCGGGGCGAAGCCGATCTTGAACTCCTCCGCCAGCTCCGCGGTGAAGCGGCGGTTCTTGAGCCAGTAGTTCCGGATGAACTCGCCCGGCGCCCCGGGGGCGAGGAAGGCCTGGCGGTAGTGCTCGGCGGCGGCCTCGTGCAGGTCGAAGAGCTCCTGGCGCAGCGAGCGTTCGGCCCGCGACGGGCCGCCGGTGCCCTCTTCGTATTCGAGATTCACGCCGAAGCGCTTGGCGAGCGCCTCCGCGGCCTCGGTGAACTGCAGGCCCTCGGTTTCCATCACGAAATTGAGGATGTCCCCGGCCTTGCCGCAACCGAAGCACTTGTAGAAATTCTTGTTCGTATCGACGTTGAACGAAGGGGTTTTCTCGCTGTGGAAGGGGCACAGACCCTTGAAGCGGCTGCCGCCGGCTTTTTTCAGCGCAACCGTGCGGGCCACCACGTCGTGAATGTTCACGCGCTGCTTCAGATCCTGGAGGCTGCGGGCTTTGATGACGGGCACGGTGGAGGGAGGATAGCTGTAGCGGCGAGGCGGGACGGCCGCCGAGCACAAAATCGGCTTTTCCGCGAGGCGGGCGAGCGTTATCGGCCGGCGAATCCGTCGAATCGATTAAACTTTTCCCGACGGAGGCGGTCTGTCAACTTGCGCCGCTTGAAACGGCCGGCCCGCCCGCAACGTCTTTCCTCCCACATGATCCTTCCCTCGCTTCGGAACCCCCGTCTTTTCTCCCTCCGCGCCCTGGCGCTGGCCGCCGCCCTGGCATGGCATCCCTCGCTGGGGGCCGCCGAGCCCGACAAATCCGCGGCGGACAAGCCGGTCATGCCGCCGCGGCAGCCTGTCTATCAATGCAGGCTGCTGGACTTCGGCGACACCTCCTACCGGTATGCGGTCGAGCGGATGCTGGAGGAATTCGAGCGCCGCAGCGGACACAAACTCGTGCCGGGCGCCAAAAGGAAGGTCGGGCTGAAAATTTACGCCGACTCCGGGCCCGGGCTGGCGACGCCATTCCCTCTCATCCGGGCGGTGATCGCCTCGCTCGAGGCGCGCGGCTACAAGACCGGCGAGATCTTTCTGGTCGGGCTCAACCCGTTGCGGTTGCGCCTGACAGGCTTTTTGCCCTCCTTCGCGACCGGCGTGGCCCCGTTTCCGGGCCATCCGCTGTACGTGCTCGAGTCGGGCAAGTTCTACGATCCGTCGTGGTTCTACGACAGTCCGCTGCCCTCGCGTTTCGATCCGATCACGAATGATCGCGCCGTCGAGACCGCCGCCAAGGGCCGGAACACCACGACCACGGAGGAGGACCGCAAGAGCTTCCTCGCCACGCCGCTCTTCCTCGATGCCGATTTCTGGATCAACCTGCCGGTCTACACCGATCACCCCGTGCTGGGCATCAACGGCGCGCTCGTCAACGCCACGCTCTGGAACGCCAGCAACACCTTCCGGTTCTTCAAGAGCCCCGCCACCGCGCCCGCGGCCGTGGCCGAGATGGCGGCCATTCCCGAGCTGCGTGAAGGCTGGGCTCTCACGATCACCAGCCTGCAGCTCTACCAGTTCATCGGCGGACCGTATTTCAACTCGCTCTACACGGTGTCCGAACCGCTGCTCTGGATGAGTGCCGACCCGGTGCAGCTCGACGCGATCATGCTCGACCGCCTCAATGCCGCGCGCAAACACACCGGCTTTGATCCGATCGAAAGCGAGGAGGCCCGGATGCTGGATTTCGCCCAGCAACTCGGCGTCGGCTACCGCGACACGGCCAAGGTGGACTGGATCACGGTCGGACCGCCGTGAGGCCGCTTGGAGTCGCGCACGCTTCCGGTGGGGTATCGGCCGTAAAGTAGCGCAGGCTTCCAGCCTGCAGGGAAAAAGAGGGCCGGCAAGATGTCTGCGCTACACCGGAAGCGGCCGGCGCCGGTCTACTTTCCCGAGGGAGCGCCCGCCTCGACGGGAGCCGGCGGGGATGCGGACGTGGTTGCGGCCGGCGCGACGGGCGTCGGAGTCACCGGTTTCTTTTCCGGCTCGGCCGGTTTGCCGGAGGAGCCGAGCACGACCGACCACGACGGCTTGGTCAGGGCGCCGGTGAGCTTCAGTTCGAAAATGCTGGCGATCGGATCGATGAGCACGCCGACGACCGCGGCCAGAGGATTGCGGGTTTCCTGGTACGGCTTGAGGCGCGCGGTGAAATCCAGCGCCTGGTTCGCCAGCAGGTAGTCGCCCTTGGCGTCGATGACCGCGCTGGGGCCGGTGATCTTGATGTCGGGAAAACGCAGGCGCCCGTCCGCCAGCTGAAAGGAGGTGCGCGCCGCCTCCAGCTTGAGAGAGGAGAAATTCAACGAGACGGCACTGAGTACCTGGGACAGGAGGCCGAACAGCTGGATTTCGCCCAGCACGGCGCCCGAAATCTGGGCGCTGCCGCTCCCGCGCCAGTCGGCGGGGAGGGCCGGGTTGCCCTGCAAGGTCGCCGCCAGCTCCAGCTTGCCGCCGCTGGCCCGCTTGATGAATTTGCTTTGCGCGAGAGAGGTGCCCTTGGCCCCGGTCCGCTCGGCCTCGAATTTTTCCACGGTCAGGATCGAACGCGCCAGGTCGGCATCCTTGATTTGCACGTCGAGTGCGAGCTGCCGGTCCGCTTCGGGACCAGCCAGCGAGAGATGTCCGCTGCCAGTGCCGCCGGCGACTTGGAAATCGACCTGGTCCAGCCGGAGGGCCTCGCCCTTCAGGCTGCCCGCGACGGCGAGTTTTTCCACCGGGAAGTGTCGTAGTTCCAGCGGTCCGGCGGCGGTGGCGACGAAGTGCAGATCGTTGTCGGCGTGCGTGTCGACAAAGCTGGTGCGGCCCCACAGGTGGACTTGCGGCGGTTGGGTGAAACTGGCGTACTCCAGCCAGCCGGCGGTCTTGGCCCCCCCCAGCTTGGCGAAGACCGCTGGATCGAGATTGCCGGCGAGGTCGTATTCCAACCGGCTGCCCTTGTGGTCGCCGTCCTCCGCGGTGCGTTCGAACCAGCCGGCGGCGCGCTGGGTGCCGCCCGCCCGCTCGACCGCCAGATCCAGGACATGCGTGAATTGCGGCCGGAGAAAAATCAACGTATGGGCCCGTTCGAAATCGGCCCCGAGGACCTGCGGCCCCAGCGCGTCGGTTTCGCCAAAGTAGGAGGTCAGCCGGGAATCGGTCCAGCGACCGGCGACATCGACGTCCGCCTGTGGGGGCGCGACGGGGAACGAGAAATTTTGCCAGAAATCCGGCCACCAGCGGCCGCGAAACCAGCCCCCGATGTCAGGCGGACGCAGCCGGCCGCGGAGCAGCATGCGGTAGTCAAGGGTGCGGAAGTTCATGCCATAGGAGCCGCGGGCCTCATTGGCTCCGGCCACCACGAAGGCGTCATGGGCGAGGAAGTTGAGATCGGCGTCCACGTCGATCTGGCCGCGAAAATAATCGATCGCGACGTCGTGGGAATCGAGGCGCCCGCCCAGCACCGATGAATCCAGGCGGGTGAACCGCCAGCCCGCCGCCAGGGTGACGGCGGCGCGGACGTCCACGCGGTCGCCAAACCGGAAATACGGTTCGAGCTTGGGCGCGTGCTGGGAGAGGATGTTGGTGACGAGTGCGGGGGGAACCCGGCCGGAAAGGGAGAGCGCGGCGGAGTTCCGGGCGAGATCGACCTGGCCGGCGGCATGCAGCATCTCGCCGCGCGAACGCCAGGTGGCGTCGAAGCTGGCGTGGCGTTCATGGAGAAAATAGGCGCCTTCGAGCACCGGCGCGTCGAGGGTTTCCCCCCAAGCCCGCACTCCAGCCGCGGCGATGTGCGCCTGCACCGAACCGAAGGAGGCCGGCTCGGCGCCCGGTTCCAGCACGAGGGAAGCCCGGACGTTCGTGGCGCTGTTGCCGTTCGGGCCCTCGATCGAGCGCGTGGCGAAGTGCACCTGCAGCGGATGCGGATGCACGCCATCCCAGATCCAATGGCCGGTGATCGACAGTGGGCCGAAGTCGAGGGGCCGTCCCGCGGGCTGGTGCACGGACTCGGCAGTGAAGCGGAGGGCGACGTTCATGCCTCCGCCGGAGAGGGGAGTCAGGTCGACAAACAGCGCCGGGTGTTCGGCGGCCTGCAATTCGGGCATTTCCAAGGCCGCGCGGCGGCCGTACTGGAGAAAATGGCCGAGCGTGTCGGCCACGGTCAGGGGCGTGCCGCGGGCATCGCGCGGCGGGGCGAGGCTGCCGGAGAGGCTCACGCTGAGGTTGCCGATCTGTCCGGACAGATCGTTGATGATGCACTGGCCGCCGGCGAAGCTCAGCTCGCCGCCGAGGTCGCTGATCAGGGGCTCGGCCTGGCCGCTCGGCGAAAGCATGGCGGGCAGGCGCAGCACGGCGCCTTCCAAGCGCACGTCGTCCGGCAGACGATGCCCGGCGAGGATCGACCAGAGGCTCTTGTGGATGAGAACGAACCGGCTGGACAGCAGGGGCTCCTCGAAGGCGCGCGAACGCAATTCCACTTTTTCGAGCAGCAGCCGGCCGGCGGGGGCGAAGCTGGCGTGGCCGAAACGCACCTCGAGGTTTTCCGCGGCCAGCTGCGTCTCCAGACGTCGCAGGACGAAAGCCGGGACCGGGACGTCGCTGATGGTGGCGACATAGCATTGCATGACCAGGACGGCCGCCAGTGCCAGCCACAGCGCGCTGAACAAGAGCGAGCTCCCGCAACTCAGGCAAAACTGCCAGGCGGTGGTGTGCGGTTGCGGTACTTGGTGGGAGGCCATGAGGGGGGCGCGCGGTCGCCGCGGCGGTGCTTCAGAAGACGCCCTTTATCCTGAGAAGGTTCCGGCCCGGCGGCATCGGTCGGCGGGCCGGTCAGCCGGAGGTGGCAGGAACGGGTTTGGGCTGGGGCGGCTCGGGTTTGAGCGGTTCGACGGGCGGACCCGGATCGTGTTTTTCGGCGTAAGTCAGAGCGAAAAGCGCGTCGAGCATCTCCTGCGTCACGGCGAAAGTGACGCCGAATTCCGCGTTTCCGGCGAGTTGGGTGGTGCCGCCGATGCGGTCGGTCAGGAACAGGGTCGAAGTGGTGGTCTGGGCGGAGCCGTTTCCGGTGGTCAGGGCCAGCGTGACGTCGAGCCGGTACTTCCACGGCAAGGTGGTGTTGCCGGATTCCGCATGGTCCGGGTTGAAGGTGTCGGCGATGAACTCCCGGGCCTGGAGCGTGCGGGATTGGGCGATGAGAGCGACCAGCGCCTTGCGCCGGGCCTCGGGCTCGGTCGCCAGCACGCCGTCCCACGATTCACCGGCGGCAAGTTGGTGGCTGTAAAGCGCGGGGGCGGCCGGACCGGTTTCGCTGAGGGCCAGGCCGGTGATGCGCGCGCCCTCCGGCAGGTCGCGCAGCAGACGCAGCCGGAAATGCAGCGGCAGGGCCGGAGCGAAATCCAGGATGCCGTCATCGATCTGGTAGACAAAGGGGGCGTTGGCCAGGCGCGCGTAGGCCACATGCCTTTCCTCGGGCTTGACGCCCACTTGCAGCACGAGGGTGGAGGGATCGGATCCGCGCGGTCCGCCGCCCGTCGAGAGGTTCAGCGTGACCACCCGTTCGGGCCGGTTGAAGCCGTAGTTCTCGAGATCGGCGGCGGACGGGGCATCGCTCAGAAATTTCTGGGCGGAAAGGACGGTGAGTTTCTGGAGCAGGTCCGCGACGAGGGCCGGGTCGGCGGGGACGGTCTGCGGCGCCTGGTTGCCGGGGGAGCGCGCGACGAGCAGCCAGGATTCCTTGCCCTGGGCCGGCTCCAGCCGCTGCAGCTCGAGCGCCGGCTGTCCGGGGGCGGTGAGCGAAATCGAGGTGACCGTGTGTGGGTCGACGTCCAGAATGCGCACATCGCGCAGGGTCTCCTGGGCGGCACCCAGATCCTTCAGCAGTTTGGGCGGCACCGATGTGGTGAAGATCACGGGCTTGTCTTCGATCTTGGCGTAGTAGGCGACCGGCTCGGCCGGGTCGGCGGCGGGTTTGGGGGTGGCGGCGGGGACGGCGGCGCCGAGCAGCAGGGTTTCCCGGCGCCGGTTGCCCTCGACCGTGACACGCAGCGTGGGTGCGGCCAGGCCACTGCGGTCGAGGTCGGTCTCGCGGTCCTCGAGAATTCTTCCGACCTGCAGCGCGTTGAGGGAGTTGATGGTGACCTCGACGGCGTTTTTGTTGGCCCGGGCCAGGATCGGGGCTTCGAAGGACCAGCGGTCGGCTTCGAGGCGGAGGCGGACCTTGAGATTGTCGGGCGGGGCGGTCTGCAGGCTGAGCGAGCGGACCTCGAAGACCGGGATGCTGAAGATGGATTCGGAGCGCAGTTTGTCGAGGGGAAGATTGATGCGGTCGGCCAGGCTGCGTCCGACCACGTGGATGCGGCTGCCGTCGGGCGAGAGCAGGTAGAGGCGGTTGCCGATCTTGGTGTCGTCGCCGATCTTGGTTTCGTAGGTGCGTCCGGCGGCGGTGAAGGTGAGGATGATGGCGGGATCGGCGAGGCCGTAGTCGGCGAGCGACTGGCCGCTTTTTCCCAGGTCGGCCACGGCGAAACTGGTTTCGTGTTCCAAATGCTGCAATTCGCCGATGATCCCGGAAATGGCGTTGGCGTTGGCCGGCCATTCATAGGGTTTCGTGAGCCACCAGGCATCGCCGCGTTTCTCGACATGCAGGGTTGCACCGACGCGCGCGGTGCGGGTCAGGGAATCGATGGCGGACACCTCGGGGCCGTAGACGCGCCGGCCCTTGGCGTCGGGCGGCGGGGTGTTCTCGAACTGAAAGATGTAATAGAACAGGACGACGTTGAGGAAGAGGAGGACGACGGTGACTTTCGTGCGCATGGCGGCAGAGGGTTGGAGGCGGGTTCAGCGGCGGCGGGTCCAGTAGACAAGCAGGCCGAGCAGGCCCACCGCCCCGGGCACGATCAGGAGGAGACCCAGCCGGAGGCGGTTGAGTTCCTCCTGCGACAGGGCGAGCTGGAAGCGCTGAATGGGACGGGGCGGGATGTTGAGCTGGGTGTCGCGATCGACGCACCAGTCGACGGTGGCGCGGAAGATATTGAGGTTGCCCTGGTTGATGATGCGATTGTTGGTCACCAGGTCGGCGGTGCCGAAGACAGCGAGGCGGCCCCCCCGGACGCTGAGGGGCAGGTTGGCGGGTTTGACGCGCTCGGAGATCACCAGCACGCCGAGTCCGTCCTTCGAGCGCAGATCCTCGCCGGGGGTGTAGCGAGGCACAGTGCCGAGGCGATAGCTGGTCTCGCCCCAAGCGCTCGCGCTGGTGGCGATGAGTTTCTTGACCGTCAGGCCGTTGTCGGAGACGTGACTGGGGTCTTCGCTCACGGCGCGGGCCGGTCCGACGATCACGGGCAGACTGTTGTTGATCAGGTTCTCCGTGATGGGATGGGATGCGAAGTGGCGCAGCCGGAGATTGCCGGTTTCGTCCAGTTCCTGCGGGTTGCTGTCGTAGATGACGTCGTCGTAGACGATCACGCCCCAGTCTAACAAAAGATTCTCGAGTCCGTGCGGGCGCTGCGGGTCGATCATGGCGATGACCCGGCCGGCGCGGGTCTGAAGGTAGTTGCGCAGGAGCTCCTCCTCGAAGGGTCGGTAGCGGCCGACGGGGCCGGCGATGATCACGAGGGCGGCATCGTCGGGGATCTTGTGGCTTTGGGCGAGGTCCAGCACGGCGAGGTCGAAATTGCTTTGTTGCAGTTCATCGCGCAGGAGCGACAGGCCGTGCGGGTTCACCTCGTCGGGGCTGATCTCGCCGTGGCCCTGCAGGAAATAGATCTTCTTTTTCTCCGGCGACGAGACGTCGAGGACGGCGGCGGTCAGGGCGGATTCGCCGGTGAACGACTCGCGCGTGGACTTGTTCTTGATCGTGTAGAGATCCTGCATGTGGAGGATGCGGCGGTGGTCGCCGCAGAGCAGGAGCACGATGTTGGGCTGGTCGATGCCGAGCTCCTCCGCGCGTTTCCGGTTTTGGTAAACGTCCAGATATTCGACGGTCATGCGGGCATGCGCGTTGCTGCTCGTGGCATAGTCATATTCCCGCAACAGCCCGCTGACGTCGCGATAGGCGTCGGAGATCTCAACACTGTCGCTGTCCTTGGGCAACGTGACCACGACATGGACCGGCTGTTCCAGGCGTTCGAGGTAGGACTTGGTTTCGGCGGACAGCGATTGCCGTCGCGCCCGGGTGAGGTCGAAGCGCCAGGCGTGGTTCAGCGCGATGTAGTTCAGCCCGCCGAAAAGGCTCAGAAAAAGCAGGGCCTGGAGGAGCAGGTTGACCGTTCGGACCCAGCGGGCGGCGCGGAAGCTGTCGGCAAAACGCATGGGTCAGCCCTGGAGCAGTTTGGCCTCGACGCCGAGGATGCTGAAGATCAGCGCCAGGGTGGCGCCGGAAAAATAGAAGATGATCTGCCGGGTGTCGATCACGCCGGCGGTGAAATCGTCGAGATGGCGGAAGACCTGGAGGGATTCGGCGGCGGGTTTGAAATGACGGAAGGTTTCGGCGCTGAGAATGGGGGCGGTGGCGAGGTAGTTCAGCCCGACGGTCAGGCCGATCAACATGACGCAGGCGATGATCGCGGCCACGGCCTGGCTGCGGGTCAGCGAGCTGGCGAAGATCCCGACCGAGATGTAGAGCAGTCCGCTCACCGCGATGAACAGGTAGCCGCCGGCGAGCGGGCCGGGGTCGAGCAGCCGCGGGTCGCGGGCATAGTGCTGGAGGATGAAATAAAATCCGAGGGTCGAAGCCCACAACATGATGTAGAAAATGTAGGCGGCAAAAAATTTGCCGAGGACCACCTCGGTGGTCGAGACGGGCGCGGTCAGCAGGGTTTCCAGCGTGCCCAGCCGGCGTTCCTCGGCGATCGACCGCATGGTCAGCAGCGGCACCATGAACCAGACGGGAATCCAGAAGAGCTGGAAAAAGACCGCGGCCGGTGGCGCCTCCTGGGGGGATTTCGAGTAGGAGTCGAGAATGCCGGTGAAAATGAAGGCCATGAGCAACAGGAAGAGCACCGCAGCGATGTACGTGCTCGCGTTGAACAGCAGCGCCCGGATTTCGTGGGAGAGAATCGTGAAGAAATGACGCATGGCGAGGGAAGGGCGGTCAGCGGCGGCGGTTGGACGGGGGGCGGAATTTCAACCCGAACGCGCGGCGGGCGCGCGGGTTTCAAAACTTGGGGAGCGGGGCGCGGTTTTCCGCCGGCCCGTCCTTGTCGGGCAAACGGGCGTCCCAGCTGCGACGGGTCGCAGCGAGGAAGACATCCTCCAACGAGGGCTGGGTGTGGCTGATGGCCCGGATCCGGTAGCCGTTTGCCGGAAAAAACTGCAGCAGTCTTTCGCCCAGATCGCCCTCGGCTTCCGTGGTCAGCGTCGCCACGCAGAAGCCATCCGGCCCGCATTCGCCCAGTGAGCTGAGTTTGAGGGAGGCGTGGACGTCGCGGAGCAGCGCCGGCAGCGCGCCGCTGTCGCCGGCGATCTCGACGCGGTAGCTGGTGTGGCCGAAAATCTGGTGGCGCAGTTCGGCGGGCGTGCCCTGGGCGACGATGCGGCCCGAGTTGATGATGAGCACGCGGTCGCAGGTCACCTCGATCTCGGGCAGGATGTGGGAGGAGATGATGACGCTCATGCGGCCGCGGAGGCTGGCGATCAGGTCGCGCACGATGAGAATCTGGTGGGGATCGAGGCCGATGGTCGGTTCGTCCATGATGATCACGGCGGGCTCGGCCAGGATCGCCTCGGCGATGCCGACGCGCTGCCGCGTGCCTTTGGAGAGACGGTCGAGCACGCGATGACGGTTGCGTTTCAGATCGCACAGTTCGAGCACTTCGTCGATGCGCTGACGGAGCTTGGCGCGCGGGATTTCCTTCAGCCGGCCGCGGAACCACAGGTATTCCGAGACCCGCATGTCCTCGGGCAGCGGGTTGTTCTCCGGCAGGTAGCCGATGTGGTGCTTGGTCAGCTCGGGATGGCTGGCGACGGGCACGCCGCAGATCTTGACCGAACCCGACGAGGCCGGCAGGTAGCCGGTCAGAATGCGCATCGTCGTGCTTTTGCCGGCGCCGTTCGGTCCCAGCAGGCCGACGATCTCACCCCGGCGGACACTGAAACTGAGATCATGGATGGCCGTAAAGGAGCCGTAGTTTCGGACGAGGTGTTCGACTTCGATGGTGGTTTCGGGAATGTCGGCCATGGAGCTGGGCACAAAGGCCTCGCCATTAACACGGGGAATCCGGTCCGCGGGCAAGCTTGGTGTCATGCGGTGTTTTTGGCCAGGGTGACCTCGCCGGCGCGGAAGCGCTCGGTGCGGCCCGATTCCAACCGCACGATGAGGGAGCTCTGGTCATCGATGCCCATGGCGGTGCCGCGCACGGTGCGCGCGCCCTGGATCACGGTCACGGACCGGCCGCGGAGGATGTCGTAGCGCTGCCAGAGATCGGCGTATTTGTCGTGGTAGGAGCCCTCGACAAACTGCGCGTAGGCGGAGCTCACGCGTCCGATCAGCGCGGCGGAGAGCCGGTTGAGGTCGACCGGGGCGCCGGTGGCCTCGGCCAGCGAGATGGCGGTGCGGCGCACGTCGGTCGGCAGGGCGCTGGCGCGACCGTTCACATTCAGGCCCAGGCCGAAGACCAGTTCGCGCACCTGGTCGGCGTCGATCCGCGCCTCGGTGAGCATGCCCCCGGCCTTGCGGCCATCGACGAGGAGGTCGTTGGGCCATTTCAATCCGGGGGAGAGCTTGCAGAAGTTCCGGACGAGCTCGCAGATATTCAGGCCCATCCAGAGGGTGAAGTTTTGCAGGCGGGAGGGTTCGAGTTGCGGGCGGTAGGCGAAGGAAAAATAGAGGTTGCCGTTTGACGGGCTGTGCCAGACGCGGCCCAAGCGCCCGCGACCCTTGGTTTGGTGGTGGGCCACGATCACCTGCGGCATCGTCTCGCCCGCGGCGAGCCGGCGCTCGGCTTCGGAATTGGTGCTGTCGACCTGTTCAAGGCAGACCAGTTGCGGGGTGCCACGCCGCCGTCCGAGATAGGCCTGGATCAGGGCCGGATGCACGCCGACCGGAGTCCGGACGAGGCGGTAGCCCCGGCTGCGGACGGCTGCGAAAGCGAAGCCTTGTTTTTCCAGTTTCTGCAATTGCGCCCAGACCGCCACGCGGGAAATGCCGAGCAGGCGGGCCAGCTTCTGCCCCGAGACCGGCTCGCGGTCGGCCGAGAGCAGTTCATGAAGGATGAGGGCTTCGCTGCTGAGCATGGATTTGGGATTGGCCACCGGCCGGATGAGTCCTCTAACAAAGGGAGGAACGGGGGGCAGCGCAAATGTCATTTACGGAATTCCAGCAATCGCTCGCGCGGGATCCGGCACCGCCGCCGGGGCTCGACGCGCCCCTGCGCGCGCTCTGGCTCGATGCCCGGGGCGACTGGGCCGGCGCGCACGCCGAGGTCCAGCCCGGGAGCGGGCGCAACGGCGCCTGGGTGCATGCGTACCTGCACCGGAAGGAGGGCGACGGGATGAATGCCGGTTACTGGTACGCCCGCGCGGGCCGCGCCCCGCCGGAGGCCGTGGCGTTGGTGACCGAGTGGGAGCAGATCGTCCAGGCTTTGCTGGACGCGTGAACCGGGTTCGGGCAAAGGCAAACTGTCGGGTGGGGTCGCCGAACCCCGCCGCGAACGTTACATCGCGCACGGTGCCGGCGGGGTTCGGCGGCCCCGCCCTACAACGAAACGGTTCAATCCTCCGGGTGCCGGCCGAGGTCGAGGACACGGAGCATTTTTTTTGCATAATCCGGATCGCCCTCCATGCCGGGTCCGGTGACAACATGCGCCAGGGAACTCAGTTCGTCGCGGAGCTTTTGTTCGTCGTAGTAGGCCTTGGCCCGGACGGAGGGCGGGGACCCGAACAGGGGAATGTACCAGCCATTCAGTGCCCATTCGAAATTGGTCATGGATTCCCGGTACGCCGCCATGGCCTTTTGCGCGCGCTCACGCGAGCCGAGCCACATGTCGGGATCGTTGCCGGGCAGCCGGCCCTCCCGAACAAAGAAATCAGGCAGATGCACCAGCAAGTCGTCGGCCAGCGAAGCCGGGGTGCCGACCGGGGACTCCGGCGTTTTTTTCTCCCCGACCCTCGGATCGAATTTCGGGAGGGTCGCGGAAATTTCCTTCCGGATCTTCTCGGACAGTTCCGCGCGCAGGCCGACCGTCAGCACCGCCAACAGGCAACAGACGTGAGATAGCCGAGCGACGCTTGGCTGCATGGTCGGATAGTGACAGCAGAAATCGCACGGGGTTCGACCCTAAATTTGCGTCCAGCTTCCGACCGCCCGGCGCCAGGGACCAATCCTTTGCAAGACAGGCCGTCCGGGTGGAGGCTTTGTAGGCAGGGTGCCCTCACCCCGCGGGTTTTGGTTTTTGCAGTGCCATGGCTCGCAGGGTGAGGGCACGTCGCCCACAACCGGCAAGGATCTTCGAGGGCAAATGCCATGGCATTCCCGGCCACGACAATCCATTTCGTGGGAACGAGCTTGCCCGCGCGGTCGACCCGCGTCGCGCGCGAGCCCGTTCCCCTATTTGGAAATCAGGCCGAGGCCAACCCCCGGCGTAAGAGGACTGCCGGAAATAAACCAGCGAGGTCTTGCCCGGCTTCAGACGGTGGGCGCGGGCGACTCGGCTTGGGACCGGAGTCGCGGCCAGTGCACGGCGGGGACGGTCGGACCGAGGTGTTGCACGGTTTCGCAGCCGAGCAGGGAACCGAGCGCACCGGCCGCTGCCAACGACTGGCCGCGCAGGTAACCATAAAGAAATCCCGCGGCCCACGCGTCGCCGGCGCCGGTGGTGTCGATCACGCAGGCGGCCGGCACCGGGGCGATGCGGTGCAATTCGCGGCCGCGCGCGATCCACGCCCCGTCCTTGCCAAGTTTCACGGCGGCAATTCCTCCGAAACCCGCGAGCGTCCGGGCCTGATCTTCGTAGGCCGCCTCGGTTTGGAAGAGCGCGCGGATTTCGTCCTCGTTGGCGAACACGACCTGCACGCCTTCCTTTAGCTGGGCCAGGATCCAGTCGCGGGCGACGTTGACGACCTCGAACGACGAAAGGTCGATGCTCAGAGTGCAGCCGGCGGCGCGGGCGGTGCTCACCACTTTCTGCGCGAGGGCCGGGTTGAACATCAGGTAGCCCTCGATGTGCGCATGGCGGACGTTCCGGAAATCGTGCAGCGAGATTTCGTCGGGGTGCAGGGTCATGGCGGCGCCAAGGTGGGTGCGCATCGTGCGCTGGCCGTCGGGTGTGACGAGGGACAGGCAGCGGCCGTTGGCCACCGCGGCGCGCTTGAAACGCGAACCGTCTGCGCCGGCGGCGACGAAATTCGCATGGTAGGTCGCGGCGGTCGCGTCGTTGCCGATTTTTCCCAGGTAGGTGGTTTTGAGTCCGAGCCGCGTGGCGCCGAGGGTGGCGTTGGCGGCGGAACCGCCCGGCGTCACTTCGACCGGGGTTTTGATCTGGCCGACCAGTGCCGCGATCTCGGCCTCGTCGACGAGCACCATGCCACCTTTGTCGCCGGCGACGTGCGCGGCGAGGAAGGGGTCGTTGACGTGGGCGAGCAGATCCATGATGGGATTGCCGACGCCGATGAGATCGAAAGCGGGTTGAGCCATGGGTGTTTAGAGACTGACGGTCATGCTGGTGGCGAGCAGGGGTTCCTCGTCGACCTCGATCAGGATGTGGTAGTCGCCCGGCTCGTTGAACTGCAGGTTGTGGAGTTCGTTGATGAGATTGATGCGGTGGAGCCGGCTCTGGGACTCGAACTCCCGGCGGATGATCTCGACGGGATTGGTGGGATCGAGACCGAGCGAGAGCTTGAGGACGTGCGTGCCCGGCTGGACATCGGTCACGGTCAGGAACCAGACCATGTGCGGATGCATCACGGGCAGGGTCCGGGCCTTGATGTTCGAAAAGATGCCGAGGATGGTGTGCTTGCCGGTGGCGGGGTCGATGTGCACGGCATCGCAGGTCAGCCAGACGAGAAGTTGGGGTTTGGACTGCACAAGACAAAAAATGCGCCGCAAATCTTGTCTCTGGCAAAGCTTTTTCTTGTGTCGCGTCGGCACGCGCCATTTACCTTTGGGTGATGAAGTATATTTTCGTCACCGGCGGGGTCGTATCCTCTTTGGGCAAAGGGCTCACGGCGGGCTCGCTCGGCGCCCTGCTCGAAATGCGGGGTCTGAGCGTGCGCATCCAGAAATTCGATCCGTACCTCAACGTCGATCCGGGCACGATGAGCCCCTACCAGCACGGCGAGGTTTATGTGCTGGACGACGGCGCGGAAACCGACCTCGACCTCGGCCACTACGAGCGCTTCACCTCCGGCCGGCTCTCGCGCAGCAACAGTCTTTCCTCCGGGCAGATCTACGAGAGCGTCATCGCCAAGGAGCGCCGCGGCGACTACCTGGGCAAGACCGTGCAGGTGATCCCGCACGTCACCAACGAAATCAAGGAACGCATCGCCCGCGGTGGCAAGGGCGTCGACGTGCTCATCACGGAGATCGGCGGGACGACGGGCGACATCGAGGGCCTGCCATTCCTCGAGGCGCTGCGCCAGTTCGCCTTGGAAGCCGGCCCGCGCGAATGCCTTTTCATCCACGTCACGCTGGTGCCGTACGTCAACGCGGCGGGCGAGCTGAAGACGAAGCCGACCCAGCAGAGCGTGGCGAAACTGCGCGAGATCGGCATCCAGCCGAACATTCTGGTGTGCCGCTGCGACCGCCCGCTGACGCCCGAGATGCGGGAAAAGATGAGCATGTTCTGCAACGTGCCCGTCAAGGCCGTCATCGCCGCGGAGGATGTTGAATCCTCCATCTACGAGCTCCCGCTCATGTTGCAGCGGCAGGGCATGGACCAGCTGGTGTGCGATTTGCTCGGCATCCGGGCCAAGCCCAATCCCAAGAATGTCTGGGTCGACATCGTGCACCGTATCAAATCGCCGAAGCACAAGGTGGACATCGGCGTGGTGGGAAAATACATCGAGCTCCAGGACGCTTACAAGTCCGTCTACGAATCGCTCGCGCACGCGGGCATCGCGAACCATGCGCGGGTGAACATAGTGCGGGTTGACGCCGAGGACCTCAGCCGGCGGGCGGCCCTCGAAAAGCTCAAAAAACTCGACGGCATTCTCGTCCCCGGCGGATTTGGCGACCGCGGCATCGAGGGCAAGATCGCGGCGGCGGGTTTCGCGCGGCAGAACAAGATCCCCTATTTCGGCCTCTGCCTCGGCATGCAGGTGGCCGTCATCGAATTTACCCGGAATGTGCTCGGGCTCAAGAAAGCCAACTCGATGGAGTTCGACGAGAAAACGCCGGAGCCCGTCATCGCGCTGATGGACGAGCAGCGGAACATCGTGCAGAAAGGCGGGACGATGCGGCTGGGCGCCTACACCTGCTCCCTGAAGCCCGGCACCCTGGCGCGGAGGGCATACGGCGCCGATGTGGTCTCGGAGCGGCATCGCCACCGTTATGAGGTGAACAACGAGTACGTCGCCCGGTTGGAGAAGGCCGGCATGGTCATTTCCGGGTGGAACCCCAAGCGCGGCCTGGTGGAGGTCACCGAATTGAAGCGTCATCCGTGGTTTCTCGGCGTGCAGTGTCATCCGGAGTTCCAGTCGAAGCCCAACCGGGCCCACCCGCTCTTCGCCTCCTTCATCGCCGCGGCGATCCGGAACCAGCGGAAAAAAAAGCGCTGACAATGTGGAACTCAGGAAATCAGGAAAGATTGTTCCCAACTGGTTCCTCCTTTCCTGATTTCCACATTTAAATACTGTGATTTTTAATCCCGACAAACTTCTCCTGATCGCCGGGCCGTGCTCGCTGGAAAACGAGGAGGTTTGCCGGGCGGTCGCGGAGGTCCTCACCCGGCTCGCGAAAAAGCACCGCGAGCTGAACCTTGTTTTCAAGGGCTCCTTCGACAAGGCGAACCGCACCTCGCTCGGCGGGCGTGGCACGGGATTGAAGGAAGGGCTCCGGCTGCTGGCGCTGATCAAAAAGGAATACGGTTTTCCCGTGCTGACCGACATCCACGAGCGTGCCCAGGCCAAGCCCGTCGCCGCCGTGTGCGATGTGCTGCAGATCCCGGCTTTCCTCTGCCGGCAGACCGACCTGCTGCTGGCTGCGGCCGCGACCGGCCGCGTCGTCAACGTGAAGAAGGGCCAGTTTCTTTCGCCGCAGGAAATGGAATTCGTCGTGGGCAAATTGAGGCAGGGCAAAGCCGCGGAGATCTGGCAGACGGAGCGCGGCACGACGTTCGGCTACCAGAACCTCGTGGTGGACATGCGTAGTTTTGCGCTGATGAAGGCGCTCGGCGCGCCGACGATTTTCGACGCGACCCATAGCGTGCAGCTCCCTGGCGCGGCCGGGGGCAAGAGCGGCGGCAAGCGCGAATTCGTGCCGCCCCTCGCGCGCGCCGCCCTGGGCGCCGGCGCCGACGGACTTTTTCTCGAAACGCATCCCGACCCGGCCCGTGCGATCTCCGACGCCGAGAGCCAGATCCCGCTCGCCGAGCTGCCCGCGCTGATCGCCTCGTGCGTGGCGGTGTGGAAGGCCGTCAGATCCTTTCATTAACCGGCCGGGTGGGGCATTCCTGCAATGGCCCTGGCGCGAGAGCGCTGGGGCAAGCGCTCCTGTCATCTAGACGCCGGCGTTGGCGCTTCCCAGCTCGTGGCTGAGGACACTCAGGGCGTAGGCGGCGGCGGTGTCGCAGCGGAGGACCAGCGGGCCGAGCGTGACCGGAATGAAACCGGCCATGACGGCCGCGGTCATCTCCGCCGGCGAGAAATCTCCCTCCGGCCCGATGAGCCAGAGCGCCTTTTGCGGCGAACGGTCGTGTTTGGCGTGAAACTGGGCGAGGGTCCTTTTCAGCGAAGTGGCTCCGGCATGGAGGCTGGCGATGAATTTGAGGTCGTGGTCGCCGGTGGCCGTCAGGAAGTTCGCGAGCTGCTGCACGGGCGCGATTTCGGGCAGCCACGGATTCCCGCACTGCTTGGCCGCCTCGATGGCGGTCGTGCGCCATTTCTCGATTTTCTTCCCGGCGCGATCGCCGTCGAGGTGCACTTGCGTGCGCTCGCTCAGCACCGGCACGACTCGCGCGGCGCCGATTTCCGTGGCCTGACGGACGATTTCGTCCATGGTCGCACCCTTCGGCAGGGCCTGGGCCAGCGTGATCGCGCAGGGGAGCGCGGCGGCCTGGCGCGATTCCTTCACGCGCAGCAAAGCCGCGTGCCTGGCGGGGTCGGCGCATTCGCAGAACCACTCCCGTCCGCGGCCATCGAACACCACCACCGGGTCGCCGCGCGCACACCGGTTCACGGCGACGAGGTGGTGACTCTCCGCCGCGTCCAGGCGGATTTCACGGGTGTCGGCGGCGGCCCCGGGAGCATAGGCGCGAAAGTCGGACATGCAGCCGCGACCCTGACGGCCAAGGGGACGGCAGACAAGCGGAGAACTTTTGACCACTCCCGCCTGATCGGGGCGCGAATCGAGCGGTGGGAAAGGGGCGCTCTCCACTTCGCGGGGAGATTCGCGCGGAAGCGCGCCGATGATTGAAGATTTAGCGGATCAACAGCCCGGGTATGCTGAACGGGCCGTCTGCGGTCCGCAATCCGGCGGGCCGGAACAGGGCTTGTGCAACCACGGGCGAGGCTGTGCGCTCGGAGGGACGCCCATTGGTGAAAGATCACGCGCTCGCGGCCGACGCACGGGCTTGGGATGGGCGGGGCCCGGCCGACGGGCGGATCCTCGGCTGGGGCCCGCTCCGGCTTGGATTGATCGCGTTGGGCCAAGCGACCGAATTCGCCAAGTCCAAGTCGGCCGGCGGGAAAAATGACTTTGGTGGCCTGGACTGGAAAAGCGCCCAACTGGCAACGGGTGGTTAGGGCAGCAATTCCACCGCGGGGTCCCCCGCATTCGGTCTTAGATTTCGCTCTCTAGCACATGAATAAGCAGTGTCGGATCCGTTAGGGCGAAAGTCCGTGTCAACATCTCAACCCGAACCGGTTTTGCCCAACTTTTGCTCGCGGAGGAGAGCGCAGCCTGGCACGAGTGCGGCGTGAGGTCTTGAGCCTTCCTCGAATCGGAAATAATATAATATTTGCAACCTGACCCTTTTGGTTTTCGTCGAAAGGGTAACCCATGTCCCCGGATCATACCCTGCGGAGCCGCCACGCAACCGGGTTGGGGCAGGAAGACGTCACGTTAAGGTTGCCCTGATTTGACGTCTTGAAATCTGAATAGCTTAGGATTTTTTGACGTGACTGAGGACATTGATGACGATGCCGTTTGGATCGACCGCAAAGAAGCGGCGAACACCCCACGGCTCGGACGTCAGCGGATAAACTATCTGGATGCCCTGCGCCACCGCCTTGGCGTGCACCGAATCGACGTCGGCGACCTCGATGGAGACCGCGGGCGCCGGCGCGGGCGGTTGTGCCTGCATGACGGTAAGCTGCGCCGTCGGGTTTTGTGGAGACACAAATGTGACGACCCAGCCCAGGTCCATTCCGATGTCGAAGCCGAGGAATTCCGTGTAGAACTTTCGACTCTCGTCCATCCGCTCGGACGTTATATCTGGCACGACTCTTTGAATTGACATGGGATAAGTTATGTTTTTCCCAACAGAATTATTCGTTCCATGAAAAGACCACGTTAAACAAAATGGCCTATTCGAAAGAGGAAGAGTAATGCCTTTCGAGACAACAGTCGATTTGTAATACCAATCGCCCGTAGGATTTGGACTTTGGCGCAGCAGCGCCGGTAGGGACGGACCGCCGGGCCGTCCGCTCTGGTGGCCAGCAAAATCCTGACGGCGCGCCCAGCGGTCACGCCCTACCTGCCAAATCGGACTCGATAGTCCAAATGCAAAAGGATGTTGGTATAAAATGAGCTTTTGCGGTTTTCGCCGCTTCGAGCGCTCCATTTCACAAGCTGGCTGGCATTCCGGCGAGGGACGGCGGATGACCGACGGCGATTCTCACGGAGCACGCGGGAAGGAGAAAATGGTTGCCTCCCTTTACAACGGGAGACGCAGGCGGGCGCGACAGCCGGGGGTGCCGTCGCGGTTCTCGAGGGTCAGATTGCCGCCGTGGTTTTCGGCGATCTGCCGGCAGAGGACCAGGCCGATGCCCGAGCCGGAGGGCTTGGTGGTGAAGAACGGGACGAAAAGATTCTGGACGTTCGCGATGCCGGGGCCGTCGTCCTCGACGAGCACGTCGACCGCCCCCGCCGTCTGGTGCCAGCGGATCCACACGCCGCCGGGCGCCTCGATCGGCGGATGGCTCCGGCCGGCGTTGGCCTCGAGCGACGCCTCCACGGCGTTTTTCACCAGGTTGATCACGGCCTGCTCGATCTGTGCGGCATCGATCCGGGCCACCACGTCGGCGCCGGCCTCGACCTGGACGGCCACGCGATGTTCGAGCGTGGCGATGCGGCGGAGCAGGGGCGCCAGTCCGACCGGCTGCCTGGACGGCGGGGGCAGCTTGGCCAGCTGCGCATAGGACTGCATGAACTTGTTCAGGCCCTCGGCACGCGTGGCGATGATTTCCAATCCACCGCGCAGGTCGTCCTCCCAGTCGGCGGGCTTTTGCGGGCGGCGCAGGATGGTGGTGAGCGAGCCCGCGATCGACTTGATCGGGGCGAGCGAGTTGTTGAGCTCGTGGCCGATGACGCGGACGAGGCGCTGCCAGGCCTTGAGTTCCTCCTCGCGCAGGGGCTGGCTCAGGTCGGCGATCACGACGAGCGAGTGGGGCAGGCCCCCCTCGCGGAACGAGGTGCGGCGCATGCCCCAGCGGCCCGCGCCCCCGGGGAAGGTCCGGTTGAGCACGCGCGTCTGGTCGCCGGTGAGGCAGTCGGCCATGTCGAGTTCCCCGGCCGCCCGGCCGAGAATGCGCTCCGCGGGTTGGGCGAGGAGTTCCTGGCCGGCGCGGTTGACCAGGCGCAGCGTCTCGTGGCTGTCGAAGGCAAAGATGGCCACGTCGATCTCCTCCATGACGGTGCGGAGGAGGGCGGTGGCCTCGAGTGCGCCGAGGCGCTGTTCCTGCAATACGCTGCCGAGGAGGTTGATTTCCGCGAGCACGTCGCCGAGCGGTTCGTCGCGGTTGGCGCCGCGCGCACGCGTGGAGAAGTCACCTTCGCGCAGGGCGGTGAGCAGGTTGGCCATCGTCTGGAGCGGGCGCACGACGCGCTCGCGCAAAGCGAGGGAAAAACCGAACCAGAAGCTGACGAGCAGGAGCGTCAGCGTCCATTGGCTGTTGGACGACAGGCTGCCGGTCCAGATCAAGGCTTCGGCCACAATCATCGCGGGCAGGCCGGCGAGGAGCGCGTAATAAAAGATGCGCTGTTCGTGCGGGACGCGGCGGTGTTTTTGGGCGGCCATTCGGGCGGTCAGCTTTCAGCGGTCAGCCTTCGCCTCCGGGAAAACGCCCCCAACATGCGTTTGATCTCCGAAAGTTCGGCGGCGATCTGCTCATGTTGCAGTGCGCCCAGATAGCTCGATTCGCGGGCCAGCAGCAAATGATAATCCAGCTCAGCCGCCGAGCCGTGAGCGATATCAAGAAAGCGTTTCAATTCCGCCTCGCTGTCCCGCCCGCAACCCTCGGCGAGATTTGCTGGAACGGACGCGGCTGCGCGGCGCAACTGGGAGGTCAGCCCGTAGAGCTCCTCTTTGGGGAAATTCTTTGTGGCAGCATAGACCGAAAGCACGACCTGGTGGCTGCGTTGCCAGACCTTCAATTGGCGATAGTCTTTCAAAGCTAGGGCGGTTGGTTGGCTGACAGCTAACCGCTGAAAGCCGACTGCTACAAGCCATACCGCTCCAACCGTCGGTAGAACGCGCTGCGGCTGAGGCCGAGTTGTTCGGCGGCCTTGCGCGCGTTGCCTTCGCAGCGGGCGAGGGTCTTGCGGATGAGAAATCCCTCGACCTCTTCCAGGCTCATGTCCTCGAGCCGCGGGGCGGCCTGGCCGGCGTTGAGGCCGAGGTCCGGCGCGCGCACCACCTTGCCCTGGGTCATCAGCACGCCGCGTTCGACGGCGTGGTCGAGTTCGCGGACGTTGCCCGGCCAGGCGTAGTTCTTCATCGCCTCCACCGCGGCATCGTCGAAACCCGTGATGGGTTTCCGGTAGCGTTCGACGTGGCCCTTCAAGAAATGCTGGGCGAGCAGCGCGATGTCCTCGCGGCGCTCGCGCAGGGGCGGCAGATGGATGTGAATCGTGTTGAGCCGGAACAGCAGATCCTGGCGGAATTTTCCGGCGGCGACCTCGGCCGGCAGGTCGGCGTTGGTGGCGGAGACGAGGCGGACGTTGACGCGGTAGGTGCGGGAGGAGCCGACGCGTTCGAGTTCGCCGGTTTCGAGGACGCGCAGGATTTTCGCCTGCTGGCTCATCGGGATGTTGCCGATCTCGTCCATGAACAGGGTGCCCCCGTCGGCGAGTTCGAAGCGGCCGGCGCGGTCGGTTTTGGCGTCGGTGAACGCGCCGCGCACGTGGCCGAAGAGTTCGCTTTCGAAGACGCCCTCCGGCAGGCCGCCCATGTTGACGGAGATGAAAGGCTTGCCGGCGCGGACGGAGACGGCGTGCAGCGCCTGGGCGACGACGCCCTTGCCGGTGCCGTTTTCGCCCGTGAGCAGGATGTTGGCGTCGGACGGGCCGACGCGCGCGATGACCTCGAGCACGGGTCGCATGGCGGCGGACTGGGCGATGAGCGTCGGGCCGCCCTTGCCGCGGAGGATCTGGTTTTCCTGTTCGAGCCGCTGAAAGGCGCGCACGGCGCTGGCCAGCTCGATCTGGTTTTTGACGATGGAGAGCAGCCGCGGATTTTCCCAGGGCTTGGTCACGAAATCCTTGGCGCCGCGGCGCATCGCCTCGACGGCGACCTCGACGCTCGCCCAAGCGGTCATGACGACGACGGGCAGGGTCGGATCCGCGCCCTGCAATTTGCCCAGCAGCTCGAGTCCTTCCTGACCGGAGGTGGTATCGCGGGCGTAGTTGAGATCGATGATGGCGAGCGCGTAGTCGCGCTGTTCGACCGCCTTCATCACGGAATTGGGAGACTTGGCGGTGTCGATCAGGTAACCCTCACCTTTGAGCAGCAGCCGGAGGGCTTCGAGGACATCGGGCTGGTCGTCTGCCACCAGAATACGATGGGGGGCGGGATCGTTGGCGGCCATTTAGTTGAGTGACTGGCGGGGGCGGGGAGGTGTCAAGGTTGCGCGGCGGGTAGGAGCTGCCCCGTTCGCGCCAGGTGGAGCGGGGCGGCCGAGGACCGGCTCAGGCGGCATTGCGCTCGACGATGGCGGAGACGCGGCGAACGCGCGGGGCGGGCGGGCAGGTGGCGTCGTCCGCGGGCAGCGTCGGGCGCAAAACTGCGCGCGATTTCAGTGCGAGCTTCTTGGCCTGGCGGGAATAGTCGTAGGCGGCGAAGCCGATCAGGGCGGCGCTGACGGCGACGACGGCGAGCTTGCCGCTGGGGAAGCTGGCCGCGAAAGAGGAGCTGCCGAGCTTGACCAGAGCGACACCGGCGAGGCCGGCGGCGAGGAGAAGGGAAAAGGTCTTGAGATGTTTCATGATGATCAGGAGTGGGTTTGCCTTCCTTATTTGCACCGGGCATGCCAACCAGCGAAATGTATTCATAAAACACTACTGTTTCTATAATTACAAAGTATCTCGTAAGTTTTTACTGTAGTACTGAAATGGGTTTTCCCGTCGCTGTTGGGAACCACGATTCCCGTAATTGGGACGGATTGACTTGGCCAAACCCTTGCAGTTGCCAGGCTCACCCGGCAGGTGGTGGGTTGGTCACGGCACTTCTTGTTGCGCGGCAAACACGCAATCTACCAAGCCGTGTCGGCCCGGACTACCTAGCCGAGGCCGGCAACTTGACGATGCTTTCGAGCCCGAAGTACAGGCCGTAGGCAATTTTCGCCGCCTCGATGGCATCGCGTTTGTCCGGGACAAACTTTGGCAGCATCAATTTGTCGGCGAATTCCTCGTATTCCCGGCTGTTCCTCAGATTCTGACGGCTGACCACCCCGAGGAATTTCGCATGCGCCTTGGCGTTGAGCAGATACTCGACCTGGATTGTCATGTCATGGCGGTGCCCGGCGGGTGACCAAGTCAGCCGTAGGACACGGGCGTTCGGCGGGGCCGGGGTGTTTTCGTCCAGCACGACGATCTCGCCCGTGAAGCCGGCGGCCCTCGCCTCGGGAACGGCCTTGGCCTTCAAGGTTGGAATCACCAGGTCGGCGCCGGTCTCGGTCGACCAGCGGTAGCGGTCAAACGCCACCTCGTTGGAAGTTTCGACGGTGACGTAAAGCCGGTCCGAGGGGGAGGTTGCTCCAGCCGGTGCGGAGTCGTCGGCCCTGGTGTGAGTCGAAAGAGCGGAAACCGCGAAAATTCCGAGAGCGAAACGAAAGATGAGGGATGAGTTCATGGGCAATCGGGTTTAAGTTTAAGACGCCGGCAGCAGAAGATGATTTCAAAATAACAACGAACCAGGCTGGCGCAAACGGCGTTTCGTAACAGTTTGTCGCCGGCCCGTTTGGCGGCGGCGGCGCGCGGCCGGGAGCGCCGGAGGGCGTCGCGGCACGCCGTCCTCCTCGCGAGGGAGGAAGCGGTCGGGCTAGGGCCGGCCCAGCGCCGCGGCCAGGGCGCGGGCAACCTGGGGCGGGACGAATTTGGATACGTCGCCGCCGAGCCTCGCGATCTGCTTGATCAGACTGGAGCTCGTGTAGCTGTAAGCCTCGTTGGGCATCACGAAGATCGTTTCCACCTGCGGGTTGAGGTGGCGGTTCATCAAGGCCATGTTGAACTCGAATTCGAAATCCGAGAGGGCGCGCAGGCCGCGGATGATGGCGTGGGCCTGCTGCTGCTGGGCGAATTCGACCAGCAGGCCGTCGAAACTGACGGCCTGGACACCCGGCAGCCCGCCCAAGCTGGCCCGGATCAGGTCCACCCGCTGTTCGGGAGTGAACAGGGGGTCCTTGGTCGAACGGACGGCCACGGCCACGGTGACCCGCTCGAAGAGACGGGCGGCGCGCTGCAGGACGTCGAGATGGCCGTTGGTGAACGGATCGAAAGTGCCGGGATAGATGCAATGTTTCATTGCGGCCACGGTCCAGCGAAGGGCAGGTGCGCACCGATGGCGAGGAACTTTTCGCGGATTTATCTCGGGGATTGCCAATCCCGCAGCGGACGGCTCGACTGACCGCGATGCGTTTCACCCTGCCCAATGTGCTGACGATATCGCGTGTGCCCGCCATGTTCGTGATCGTCTGGCTGATGAACAGTGCGTTTCACGGGGCGGCGACGGTGGGTTTCTGGCTGTTCATTGCGGCGGCGCTGACGGACTGGCTGGACGGGTTGCTCGCGCGGCGGGCCAACCAGGTGTCGTCGTTCGGCCGGTTCATGGATGCGGTGATCGACAAGGTGATGGTGATTGGTCTGATGATCGCGCTCGTGGTGGGCGACTATTTCATGGGTTATGAACGGGTCGCCCTGCTGCTGCTGCTCTGCATCCTCGGCCGGGAATTTTTCATCTCCGGGCTCCGGATGGCGGCGGCGACGAAAGGCCTGGTGGTCGAGGCGGACCTCGGCGGGAAGGTGAAGACGTTTGTGCAGTTGAATGCGATTGGCTGGCTGATGGGCGCCCGCATGATGGGCGCGGATTTTGGCGACCTGTTTCCGCGGAATGACCAGTGGATGATTGCCGGGATCCAGCATGTTGGGATGGGTCTGTATGTGCTCGCGGCCGTACTGACGATTACATCGGGGCTTTCGTATTTCCGCCGCCACGGGCATGCGGTGCTGGAGTGAGCGCCATGCGTCTGCCTGAACCCCGCTGGCCGCGGCGATTGCCGGCGAAATTCGTCCTGAACGTGGCCACGCTCGGACCGCTCGGCCGGCGGCTGCCCGCTCCGGGCACCTGGGGGTCCCTCGCCGGCCTGCTGTACACGCTGCTTTTCTTCCGGCACACCAGCTGGCTGGAGACCTGCGTAATCACTCTGTTAGTCGGCTACGTCGCGGTGGGGTTCACCGGTGAGGCCGAGCGCCTGATGGGGCGGACCGATCCGGGCGAGGTGAATCTCGACGAGTTTGTGGTGATGCCCCTGGTTTTTCTCGGCTGGCATCACGGGCACCTGGGCGCGCACCCCGAATGGGTGGTCGCGCTGGCCGGCTTCGGCCTTTTCCGGTTTTATGATATTCTCAAGCCGCTGGGGATCGCCCGGCTGCAGTCCTGGCCGGGTGGGTGGGGAATCATGGTGGATGATTTTGCGGCTGCACTGGCGGCGTGTGCGACGCTGCATCTCGGTGCCTGGCTCTGGACGTTGCGCTGAACGCGGTCCTTCACCCAAGGCCTGAACCGGGATCGGCAGTTGCAATGAGGTGGAACCGGAACTCCGGGCCGGTTTGCTTTGCGTGGCTGCATCAGCCCGCCCGGAGGTCGGGCTCCACCTTCCGTGAGAACAAGTTCGCAGGAAAATCAGGCCCAACTGCACGAGCCCCATTGGAGCGCCTGCGCGGGGCGTTCACATCCGGCTGAAGGCGGCGGCGAAGGCTGGCTGATCGGCGGCCTTGAAGAACGAGGTGCCGGCGACAAAGGTGTCAGCGCCGGCGGCCCGGCATTCGACGGCGTTTTCCCGGTCGATGCCGCCGTCGACCTCGAGGCGGAATTGCAGACCGCGTTCCCGGCGCCAGCGGTCCAGCTGCTGGAGTTTGAGGAGCATGTCCCGGCGGAAGGGTTGCCCGCCGAATCCGGGCTGCACCGTCATCACGAGCACAAGATCGACCTGGTCGAGCAGCGGAACGACGGCTTCGACCGGCGTGCCGGGATTCAAAACAATGCCGCACCGGCAGCCAAGTGACCGGATGCGGGCGAGTGTGCCGGCGTGGTCGTAGGCGGGCTCGATGTGAATACTCAGGGAACTCGCGCCGGCCTTGGCGAAGGATTCGACGTAGCGATGCGGCTCCGCCAGCATGAGATGGGTGTCGAGGAAAAGCCGGGAGCCGGCGCGACGCAAAGCGGCCAGGGTCTCGGGGCCAAAAGACAGGTTCGGCACGAAATGGCCGTCCATGATGTCGACGTGCAGCCAGGGCAGTCCGAGCGCAGAAACCGCCTGGGCGCTGTCCGCCAGATGCGCGTGGTCGCCAGCGAGAAGAGACGGGACGAGGAGGGGAGGGTGCGACATGAGCCGTCAGGAGTGCAGCACGGACCCGGGGCCGGGCTCAATCTTTGTTTCGCGCGTGATGGGAGTCGACCGGCCGGGCCGGGATTGTCGGGGCCAAACCAGGCCGGCGCGCTGCGTCACCAGGTGTCCAGAGTGGCGTGGACGGCCTGGCCGGCGAGAATCTCGGCGAGCAGCGGCAGGTTTTGATATTCCGCCTGTTGCTGGCCGCTGTCGGTGAAGACTCCGCGGGTGGCCACGAGTGGGCGGTCGGCAAACGCAGGTGCGGCCCCGGCGGAGAGCGTGAGCGTGGCCTTCGCGGTCAGGGTGACATCGAAGCGCCGGGCGAGGCTCGTATCGCTGGTCAGGGCCACGACGGCCTCGCGCCGGTAATTGGTGAGGGTGACTTTCAACACGGCGTCCGCGCTGTCGGCCGAGTCGGCGAGAGTGACCCGGCCATCCTTCAGGAAGGCTTCACGGAGCTGAATCGAGACCAGGGCCTGGGCTTGGGGCACGAGGGCGTCGGAGTTCACCGGGGCGATGTAGAGGCGGGAAAACCGCGGCTGGGTCCCGGTGCCGAGCCGGTAGTGGGCGCAGGCCACGAGGCCGAAAAGCAGACCGCCGAGAGCCAGGGTCAGGCCGAAACGTTTCATGCGGGTTCCAAGGCGCGCGGGGTCCGCGGGTGGGGGCGCGCTCAGAAAAGACCGAAGAACTTCTTCTTCTTGGGTGCGGAGGCGGGGGCGGGTGCGCCCGGCTCGGGCGGCTTCGGCTCCTTTTCCAGCAGGGCGTTCACCTTCACCAGCTTTTCCTTGGCTTTGGCGGCCACGTCGGAATCGGGGTAGGAGGTGATGGCTTCGTTGTAGAACACTTTCGCGGCCTGATAATTCTTGCGATATTTGAAATAAAAATCGGCGATGACCATTTTGCTCTGGGCCAGGATTTTTTTCATGGCGGCGAGGCCCTTTTCGGCATCGGCCGCGCCACTATCGCCCGGGAACAGGATCAGGTAGTCCTGAAAGTAGGTGATCGCCTCCTTGGTGGAGGCTTGATCGTAGTAAGGGCCTTCGACGAGGGAACCGTAGGTCTCGGCCAGCTTGAGGTAGGCGTCGGGGGTGAGGGTGCTCTTCGGATAATTGTTGATCATGCGGTCGAGGGCGTCGAGCGCCTCCTCGGTGTTGCCGAGCCGGCGCTCACCGCGGGCCACGTTCATGAGGGAAAGCGGGGCGTAGTCGCTGTACGGGGCGTTGGCGATGATCAGTTGGAAGCCCTCCACGCCCATTTCGCGGTTCTTGAAACCGGGAAACAAGCCCCAGATATAGGGCCGGCCGCCTTCGAGCAGGGTGGAGGCGATCCGGTACTGCTCGCCGATCACCTGGTTGAACTTCTGGGTGTTGGGGTAGAGGCGGAGCAGTTCCTGGTAGTACTGGATGGCCTTGGAATATTGCTTCCGGTGCTGGAGAATCAGGCCGGCCCGGAAAAAAGCTTCGGACGCATAGACGGAGTTGCCGTAGCGCTTGATGACTTTCTGGTAGAGTTTGAGCGCGCTGTGATTGTGGCCCCCTTCCTCCGCCTCACGGGCTTTGTTCATCAGGTCGAGCGCAGTCCTTCCTTCCTCGCTGGGCAGGGCGCTCAGGGCTCCGCCCTCCACATGCCAGCCCGTGCCGGGGGTCCAGACCAGATCGGCCCGGAGAACCGGGACGGTCGCGAGGAGGGTGGTCACGACCACCGTGAGAAAACAGAAGGAGCGCAGGCGCATGAGTGAGGGGGCTACCATCGAACGAGAGCTGCGCCATAGGTCAAGCCGGCACCGAAGGCAACCATGAGGGTAAGATCGCCGGGCTTGATCCGGCCGGACCGCCGGGCTTCGTCGAGCGCGAGGGGAATGGTGGCCGAGGAGCTGTTGCCGTAGCGGTTGAGGTTGACGAAGAATTTCTCCATCGGCATCCCGAGATTGCTGGACAGGGCCTCGATGATGCGGATGTTGGCCTGGTGGGGGATCACTAGGTTGATTTGGTCAGGCTGCAGCTGGTGTTGTTCCATCATCTCGCGGCAAACCGTTTCCATGACCCGCACGGCGCTTTTGAAGACCTCCCGGCCGTTCATCCGGACGAAATGAGCCTTGCTGGCCACCGTTTCGGCGCTGGCCGGTCGGCGGCTGCCCCCGGCGGGAATGTAGAGGTTGTCGGCAAACTCCCCGTCCGCTCCGAGGTCCGAGCCGATGATGCCCACGCCCGATTGCTCGACCTTGGTCAGGACGGCGGCGCCGGCGGCGTCGCCGAAGAGCACGCAGGTGGAACGATCGGTCCAGTCGACGATCGAGGAGAGCTTTTCCGAGCCGATGATCAGGGCGCGTTTGTAACGGTTGGTGAGCAGCTGCCCGTAGGCGATTTCAAGGGCGTAAAGAAAGCCGGAGCAAGCGGCGGAGATGTCGAAGCAGGTGGCGTGCGGGGGAATGCCGAGCTTGTGCTGCACCAGGCAGGCGGTCGAGGGCAGCGGGGAGTCGGGCGTGCAGGTGGCGACGATCAACAGGTCGATGTCCGCGGCGGCGATCTGAGCGTCGGCCAGGGCGGAGGTGGCGGCCCGGATCGCCATGTCCGAGCAGGCTTCGTCGGGGGCGGCCACGCGCCGTTCCCTGATGCCCGACCGGCTGAAAATCCATTCGTCGGAGGTATCAACCGTTTTGGAAAGATCGTCGTTGGTTACGATACGTTCGGGTGTATAGGATCCGACTCCGGCGATTACAACTGAGGCCATGGGGTAGATTCAGGAAGTGGCGTGCGAGGCGGGCTGCAGCGGGCGGGCGACGAGTTCGTTGGCGCGGGCGATGTCCTGTTCCATGCGGCGATACAGGTCGTGTTGGATGATCTTCTGGGCGGCCCGGATCGCGCTGGCCCAAGCGTGCCGGTTGCTGGAACCGTGGGTCTTCAGGATGTTGCCGCGGACCCCCAGCAACGGGGCCCCGCCGTAGCGGTCGGGGTTCATGCGGTCCCGCAGCGAATCGAATGCGCCCTTGGCCAGCCCGGCCCCAAGCATGCGTAGGGGGTTCTTGCGCAATTCCTTGCGCAAATGCCCCGTGATGAATTTCGCCAGCGACTCCCAGGTCTTGAGCAGGGTGTTGCCGACAAACGCATCGCAGACAAGCACGTCGACCTCGTCGCAGAACACCTGAAAGCCTTCGACGGGTCCGCGGTAATTGATGACCGCTCCCGTTTTCTTGAGCAGATCGTGGGTTTCCGTGACCTGGGAATTGCCCTTGCCCTCTTCGGTGCCGATCGTGAGCAGGCTGACCCGCGGCTCGGGCACGCCGAGGATGACCCGGGCGTAATTGGAGCCCAGCACGGCGTTGCGCATGATGTCCTCCGGCCGCGCCTCGGGATTGGCGCCGGCATCGATCAGGACGAAATGGCCGCCTTCGCGCGGGATGATCGCGGCCAGCGCGGGTCGGTCGACGCCGTCCATCGTGCGCAGGCGCAGCGTGGCGCCGGCCATGAGCGCGCCCGTGTTGCCGCAACTTACTGCGACGCGGGCCTCGCCGCTTTTCACGAGCTCGAGCGCGCGCACCATCGATGAATCCTTCTTGGCCTTGAGTGCCTTGAGCGGCTTGTCGTCCATCGTGATCACCTCGGAGGTATGAACCAGGGTGAGCTTGGGATGCCCGGCCAATCCGGCCCGGGTGAGCAGAGGGGACAAGACCTCGCTCTGGCCGATCAACAGGATGGGCTCGACTGCCTCGCCCGAGGTCAGGACGAGCCTGATGGCTTCGACCACCTCTTCAGGGCCACGGTCACCGCCCATCGCATCCACAGCAATCCGTGCCGGGGCGGTCGCGGAACTGGCGGTCTCGGGGTTTATGGGATGAAACCAATCAGCCCAATTATACCGTTACATCGAGGACTTGGCGTCCGCGATAAATGCCGGTCTTGGGATTGACCCGGTGCGGACGGAAGGCACCACCATCGGTGTCCTTGGAAAAAGTGGGAGCCTTGAAGGCGTTGGCGGCACGGCGGTTGGCACTGCGGCGCTTGGATTGCTTGCGTTTCGGATTGGCCATAAATCGGTTTTAGTAGTGCAGACCGCTTGCGAGGGCGGGCCACGTTGATGTTGTAAAGGTGAGGTTGGTAAGGTTGCCCCCCGGAGCCGTCAAGGGTTTAAACGGCCTGGGCACAAACCCCATCAAAACAGAAAAAGGACGGCGAGGGCCAGAGCCATCGCAAACCGATAATAGGCAAAAACCGCCAGACCGTGCCGCGTCAGAAAAGTCACCAAAAACCGGACCGCCACCACCGCCGAGACGGTCGCGATCAGGATGCCGAGAAGCATGTTCCCCCAACCGAACACCTCGATCATGGCCGGGCCCGTTTTGACCGCCTTGAGCAGGGCCGCCCCGCCCAAGGTGGGAAGCCCGACCAAAAAGCTGAACTCGGCGGCCTTCACCGGGCTCAACCCGGCGAGGTAGCCTCCGACGATCGTCACCATGGACCGGCTCGTGCCCGGACACAGCGCCAGACATTGTGCCAGGCCGATGCCCGTGGCCTTGCCGGGCGAGAGCTCCGCCGGCTCGTTGCGGTCGGAACCGACCCCGGCATTCCGGCGCCGCCAGGCTTCGGCCCAGAGCATCAGCAGGCCACCCAACACCTGCGCGGCAATGACCACCCAGAGCGAAAAAAGATGCACCTCGATCCACTCGTGCAACGGCAATCCGATGACGATGGCCGGCAGCACGGCCAGGACGATGTTGCGCAGCAGGCGCAGCCCCGTATTGCTGCGGCCGAGAACGCCGAGCACGATGTTCCACAGCTGACTCCAGTACAGCACCACCACCGCGGCGATCGCGCCGACCTGGATGATGACATTGTAGGTGTCGGCCGCCAACTTGACCGTCAGGGGTTGGCCCTCCGGATTTTTAGGTCCCGGTTTTTTGTACCACAGCGGCTGCCCGTTCCTGTCCGTGAGCGGTTTTTCCGATTCGAGTCCGAGGAAATGGCTGGCGATGATGAGGTGCCCGGTCGAGGACACGGGCAGGAATTCGGTGATGCCCTCGACCAACCCGAGCACAACGGCGTCGCGCACGCTGAGCTCGGCGACCGGCGCTTTGTCCTGTTCCGCCGCGCGAGCCACGCCGGCCGAGCAGACGAGAATTGCGAGCAAGAGGTGGAATTGCACAATCTTTCGTGAAAACACGCCGGGTTTGTTCCCAGATCGGCTTTCCGGTGTCGAGTTTTTAGGAATTGCCGGGTACGTATAAATGACACTTCTCTGCACTGATTCATGTTGGAGTCTCTCACTACTAAACTCGCCGCCCGCCAGGACCTCACCGCGTCCGAAGCCACCGCTGCGGCCCACGCGCTGGCGGCACCCGAAGGAGTGTCGGAAGAAGCCAAGGTCGGGTTTCTCGCGGCTTTCGGCGAAAAAGGCGAAACTCCCGCCGAGATCGCAGCCTTCGCCGTGGCCTATCGGACGCTCGCGCGCAATCCCGGCGTCGAGGAATGGGCGCCGCGGGCGCTCGACGTCGTCGGCACCGGCGGCGATCACGCCGGTGGGTTTAATATCTCCAGTCTCGTCACGCTCACCCTGGCCTGCGCCGGCGTTCCCGTGATGAAGCACGGCAATCGCGGCATCACCTCCAAATGCGGCAGCGCCGACCTGCTGGCCGCGCTCGGCGTCGATCTGGAGGCGTCGCCGGAGAAAAATCGCCGCGCTCTGTCAGAGCTCGGCTTCTGCTTTTTCTTCGCTCCGGCCTATCATCCGGCCTTCAAGCACGTGGCGCCGGCCCGCAAGGCACTGGCCGCCCGCGGCCGCCGCACGGTTTTCAATCTGCTCGGCCCGCTGATCAATCCCGGCCGGCCGGCGCACGCTCTGGTCGGGGTCTTCTCGCCGTCGGTCGTGGCGAAACTGGCGACAGCCTTGGAATCACTCGGCGCGACCGCGGGACTGGTCGCTCACGGCGTCATCGCTGCGGATCGGGGCATCGATGAAATGACCAGCGCCACCGAGAATCACGTGCAGGGACTCGGCCGCCTCCGGGGCAGCGCGGGTCGCTGGGCCGCCGCCGATTTCGGCCTGCCGCCGGGGCGGTTCGAGGATCTGGTCGGCGGCGATCTGGCGGAGAATCTCGCCATCGCCGCGGCGATCCTGGCCGGCCGCGGCCCCGCGGCGCTGGTTGACACCATCGCACTCAACACCGCGGCGGGCCTCTGGATCACCGGCCGTACCCCGGACATCCGCGCGGGAATTGCGCCGGCTCGCGACCTGCTGGTCGGCGGCGCGGTCGCCCGCAAAATCTCGGCGATGCGCGAGTTTTACCGGACGACCTGACCGACACCCTTTTCTCGATGAAGCGGAACTATTTTGGCACCGACGGGGTCCGCGGGCGGTATGGCGGAGAACTGATGAACGAGGCTTTCGCGCGCCGGCTCGGCGCTGCCGCGGCCCGGTTCGTTCTGGCGGGCGGGGCGACGCCGGGTGCGCTCGCGATTATCGGTTGCGACACGCGTGCCTCTGGTCCCAGCCTCGCCCACGCGCTGGCGGAGGGCCTCGCCTCGGCCGGCCTCGTCCCGATGCAGGCGGGAATCCTGCCCACCCCCGCGGTCAATCTGGCGGTGCGGCTCGAAAAGGCGGTGCTGGGCGCCGTCGTCACCGCTTCGCACAATCCCGCCGCGGACAACGGCATCAAATTCTTCGGCGGCTCCGGCCTCAAGCTTTCGGACGCGGAGGAATGCGAAATCGAACGCCTGATGGACGGCCTGCCCGCCGACATCCGCGCGTCCGGTTCGGCTCCGGCTTCCCCGCTGACGGCCGCGCCATTTCTCGACGCCTCGACGCTGTACAAGAAGACGGTTACCGCCCTTTTGCCGATGAACGCTCTCAGCGGCTGGAAGATCGTGCTCGATACCGCCAACGGGGCGGCGTGCACCACCAGCCGCGACGTGCTGCAGCAGCTTGGCGCCGAACTGGTGCTGCTGGGCAACCAGCCCGACGGGCACAACATCAACGACGGCGTCGGCAGCCAGCACCCGGAGAAAATGTGCGCGGCGGTCCGCGCGGGCACGGCCACCCTCGGCATAGCGCACGATGGCGACGCCGATCGTTGCGTATTGTGCGACGAAACCGGCGAGGTGTTGGACGGCGACGAGATTCTCACCCTGCTGGCCCTCCATGCGCTCAAGGAAGACCGCCTCGCCAACCAAACCCTGGTGGTGACCGTGCAGAGCAATCTCGGGGTCGACGCGGCGGTGAAAGCCGCCGGCGGCCGCGTCTGCCGCACCCCGGTGGGCGACCGCTATGTGATCGAACGCATGCTGGCCGAGGGCGCAACCCTCGGCGGCGAATCGTCGGGTCACGTGGTGTGCGCGGATGTCTCCCCGACCGGTGACGGACTGGTCGCGGCGCTCAAGGTCATCGAGGTCATGCTCGCCACGCGGCAGTTGCTGTCGGAGTTGCGCCAGGGGCTGCAGAAATTTCCCCAGCGCACGGCCGCGCTGCTGGTGCGGGAGAAAAAGCCTATTGAAACCCTGCCGGCCCTCACCGCGGCCATCAAGGCGGTCGAGTCCGAGCTCGGTGCGCAGGGCCGGGTGCTCGTCCGTTACTCCGGCACGGAATCCCTGCTGCGCCTGCTGGTCGAGGGCCCGACCGAAGAGACCGTCAGTGCGAGCCTCGCGCGCCTGGAAGCCGCTGCGCGCGAGGACCTGGATGTGGTGTGATACCAAGCGCCCGTAGGATTTTGCCTTTGGCGGGGCAGCGCCGGTAGGGACGGACCGCGAAGGCAATGGCACTTCGCACCGCCGGCCCGTCCGTTCTGCTGGCCAGCAGAATCATCACGCTCACTTTGCACCGGGCCGTTCTGCGCAACCAAAACCGCCCGCGTGGAGGTGGGCGTAGCGCAGGCATCCCTGCCTGCTGGCACCCGAAGCAGGCTGGAAGCCTGCGCTACTTGAGCTGAGTTTGCGAACCGGCCCGGAGGTCCGGTCCCGCCTTTGCTAAACCGTACGTTCCCGGACCAGGCGCCTCAGCCCAGCTGAATCAACTCCGCCGTCGGCGGCACGTCCTTGATGATCTGCGACGGCGCGGGGCCGACGCCGAGGTAGCGGAGGTTGGGCAGCATCGCGGGCCGTTTCTCGGGATAGGCAACCTGGACCAGCGAGCGGACCATGGCCGCGGTGTAGAGCTGGGCGTTGCGCGGGAGATCGCGGAAGCTGCGCAGGCCGGAAAGATCCTCCGTCCAGCCGGGATGTTTCGAATAAACGGGACGCAGGGTGCGGCGGACGGCCTCGTTGCGCGGCACGTGCGCATGGCGCCGGCCAGCGGGGTCCTCGTACGCGGTGCAGATGAGCAGCTCGGGGGCACCGGTGAGGGCGTCGATTTTGTTGATCATCAAATCCTGAAACCCGCCGTAGCGCAGCGCGTCGCCTTTCTCCACCGCATCGTACCAGCCGACCATGCGCTGGCGGCCGGTGGTCGTGCCGAACTCGAGCTGTTTCAGCTGCTGCGTGATCGGCAGGGCCTCGTCCATCTGCGTGATGAAGGTGTGCGTGCCGACCTTCGTGTCGTAGGCTTTCGCCACGGCGAACGCGTGGACGGGCTGGAGCGGCAGGCCGGCGCTCTCGAAAAATTCCGGCGTGAAGGTGTGCGAGGCGGTGACGTTCGGCGAAAAGCCATGGCGTTTGTCGAGCCAGTAGGCCTGGCCGAATTCGCCCACGATGCTGTGGCCCGCGGCGAGTTCGCGCAGCATGAGTTCGCGCACCTCGCCGATGTTCCGCCGCAACCGCTGGCCGGCGTCCCAATACGCCGCCGTGAGCTTCGGGAGATCGAGCGTGAAGGGCGCGTCGCCCTTGAACCGGCCGAAATCGAACTCCTCCTTGGCAAACAGTCCGGCTTCGGTCGCCTCGGCATTGGCCCGGGTCTCGGCGACGGTGAGTTTCTCGAAAAACGCATCCCACGCGGCCGGGCTGACGCGGCAGACATGCTGGATGGTGCGCACGGCGCGGTCGGCGCGGGCGGCGATTTTCCGCGCGAAATAATTCGGGCCGCCGAGAAAGTCCGCGAAGGTGATCTGCCACTGACCGGTCTCGTCCTGATAGGCCGGGGTGATGCCGCGCCCGGTGGAACCGCGCGGTTCCTCCTGCAGGATGTTGACGCGGTAGTCCTCCCACGCGAGGTCGAGCAGACGGTGCGAAAGATCGGAGACCAGCGTGCGCTCGTCGATCAGCAGCCGCGGGAAGATGGAATAGCCTTTGCGCTCCAGCGGCAGGGCCTCCCAAAGGATCTTGCGCGGGTCGGCCACCACGCCCGCGCCGAGGCACAGGTGGGGGACGCCGGCGGCGACGACGCCGGCGGGCAGGAGGTTGAGCTTGATGCCGCCGGCGGTGTGCCCGGAATTGGAGCCGCCGTTGACCTTGAAAACCACGGACACCGCGGCGGGGGTGTCGCGCAATTCGTCGATGATCTCCGGGATCAGGCGGCCTTTGCCTTCGTCACCGAAGGAGATACCGACGTCGGCGATGAGCTGGCTGCGGAAGGGGGTGGGTGGCATGGCGGCGGAACCAACCAGCTCAGAACCGGCGGCCGGGGATGGCAAGCCCGATCCCCGGAACCGGACGTCATAGCCGGTGGCGCGGACGGCGCGGCGGGGAACCGGCCAGCGGTCGGTCCAACAGTTGACGAAGTTAGGGAATGACTTTGGCCGGGGATTTCGATTTCAAAGGGTGCGTTATGCCCAATGTTTTCATGCGCATCCTGCGTCGCCCCGCGAGACGGACCGCCGGCGATGCAGTCTGCCGGTTGCGCGCCCCATGATCCGGGCCCGGGAACAGCGGCAGGCCTTGCACGTGGAACGGGCGCTCCTCCCGGCCCGGCGCGCCGGAGGGATTTGGATCGGGGCGGCGCCGGCCCGGGCAGTGCGGTGGCGGAGGCAGACCTCATGACCGGCCGCGACCTCGAGCGGGCCCGCCTGCTGTTGTGCCGGCTGCAGGATTGCATTCGCCAGACGCTGGCCGCCGCGCGCCGGCACCAGTCCCGGAATTTCGCCAAGGTCGCCGCTGTCACCGCGGCCGACACAATCTACCACGTGGACCGGCTCAGCGAGGACGCGATTCTCGATTGGTTCGCGGCGCACTGGCCGAAGGCGTGGCCTGTCGAACTGGTCATGGAGGGGTTGGAGGACCGTGGCGCGGTGACCTTTCCCGCCGGGACCCCGGTGACGCGGACGATCTGCAAGTGCATCATCGATCCGATCGACGGCACCCGCAACCTGATGTACGACAAGCGCAGCGCATGGATCCTCGCCGCACTCGCGCCGCAGCGCGGGCGGCGCACGCATCTCGGGGATGTCGTTGTGGCGGCCATGACGGAACTGCCCACGAGCAAACAATGGCGTGCGGACCAATTCAGCGCGGTGCGTGGGCAGGGGATGAAGGCCATGGCGGTTAACATTCTCACGGGGGCGCGGCGTCCGTTCCGGCCGGCCCCGAGCCAGGAGCGCGATTGCCGCGGTGGATTCGCGGGGCTGGTGAAGTTTTTTCCGGAAGGCAAAGCGCTCACGGCGAGAATCGAGGAAGAGCTTTGGGACCGGCTTTATGGGTTGAACCGGCAGGCCAGTCCGCTCGTGTTCGACGACCAGTACATCAGCACGGGCGGCCAGCTTTACGAACTGATCGCCGGTCACGACCGTTTCATCGCCGACCTGCGTCCGCTGGTGTTTGCCAAGATAGGTTTCACCGCTCCGCTCGTCTGCCACCCGTACGATATTTGCACCGCGTTGATTGCCCGCGAAGCCGGCTGCGTGGTGGAGGACCCGCTCGGCGGGGACTTGCGTCAGCCGCTTGACACGACCTCCGCCGTGGCCTGGGTCGGCTACGCCAACGCCGCGCTGGCCCGGCACATCCGTGCGGTTCTGCGCCGGATCTTGCGGGCATCCCTTGGACCAGGCGTCGCGGCGAATGCGCTTCCGTCGTGACTTTCGCCCGCAAATGCTTTTCTAACCAAACTTCCAACCCATCCCCATGAGCATCTACATTGGCATCGATTCAGGCACACAAAGCACCAAGGCCGTCGCGTTCGACCTGGAACGCGGCGCGGTGATCGCGGAGGCCCGCGCGCCTCATTCCCTCATTGCCGGCCTGCCGCCGGGCCACATGGAACAGCGTCCGCAGGAATGGACCGCGGCGCTCGACCATGTGATCGCCGAAGTGGCGGAAAAAATCGATCGCGCCCGCGTCCGCGGCATCGGGGTGTCCGGCCAGCAGCACGGCTTCGTCCCTCTCGACGGTTTCGGGCAGGTCATCCGCCCCGCCAAACTCTGGTGCGACACCAGCACGGCGCCCGAATGCGCGTGGCTGACCAAGAAACTCGGCGGCACCGCGGCGGTGATCCGCCGGGCCGGGCTGCCGTTCCTTCCCGGCTACACCGCGCCCAAGATCCTCTGGCTGAAACGCCACGAGCCGGAGAATTTCAAGCGCCTGCGCCACGTCCTGCTGCCGCATGATTACCTGAATTTCTGGCTGACGGGCAACTATTTCATGGAGCACGGCGACGCTTCCGGCACGGCCCTGATGGACGTCCGCAAACGCACCTGGTCGAAAGAGGTGATCGCGGCCATCGATCGGAAGCTCGGCGAATGCCTGCCGCCGATCTCGTCACCGGACAAGGCGGCCGGCGTGCTGAAACCGGAGCTGGCGCAACGGTATGGTTTCACCGGCGAAGTGGTGGTTTCGGCCGGCGGCGGCGACAACATGATGGGGGCCATCGGCACCGGCAACGTCGCGCCCGGGGTGGTGACGGCGAGCTTCGGCACCAGCGGCACGATCTACGCTTTCAGCAAGAAACCGGTGATCGACCCACGCGGGGAGATCGCGGCCTTCTGTTCGTCCACGGGCGGCTGGATGCCGCTGCTCTGCACGATGAATGTCACGCTGGTGACCGGCCAGTTCTCGAAGCTGCTCAGCGCGGACATCGCCGCGATGGAAGCGGCGGTGGCCGCAGCGCCGGCCGGAGCGGACGGCTTGCAGCTGCTCCCGTATCTGGACGGTGAGCGCACGCCGAACCTGCCCACGGCCCGGGGCGTGATGTTCGGTCTGACCCGGACGACGACCGAGCGCAGTTACCTGCTGCGGGCGGCCATGGAGGGCGTGACCCTCGGCATGAACTACGGGCTGCGCCGGCTGGGCCAGCTGGGGATCAAGCCGAAGGAAATCCGGCTGACGGGCGGCGGCGCGAAATCGGCGGCCTGGCGGCAGATCATGGCGGACATCTTTGGTGTGCCGGTGGTGAAGATGATCGAGGACGAAGGGGCGGCCCTGGGCGGCGCCCTGCAGGCCGCGTGGTGCGATGGATTGCGCTCCGGGCGGAAGACGCCGTTGGCCGAGCTTTGCGCCCGGGCGGTGGCGGTCGACGAAACCTCGCGTTGCGCTCCCGAGAAAAGGCACCGCGCCCTCTATGCGCGGATGCAGGAACGGCACGACGCGCTGACCCGCGCGCTGCAGCCGTTTTTCCCGAAGGCTTTGTGAGGAGGAGGCGGCCCTAAGCCGGACTCATGCAGTTGCGCGTGATTTTTCTGCGAACTTGCGCTCTTGAAAGGCGGAGCCCGACCTCCGGGCGGGCTGATGTGGTCACGCAACGAAAACCGGCCCGGAGGTCCGGTTCCACCTCATTCCAACTGCATGATCCCCGCTAAGGTAGGAGCCTGTTTACAGGCGACAGTTCAGGTCGCGTGTAAACACGCTCCTACAACGAGCCTTTGGTTCCCGGGGTCGCCGCTTACGGATCGATCTTCCGAATCCGCGGCAGGTGGCGTCCGCCTTCGAAGGCAGTTTCCAGCCAGATCTTGACGATCTTGAGCGCCATTTCCTCGTCGATGGTGCGCTGGCCGAGGGAGAGCACGTTGCCGTCGTTGTGCGCCCGGTTCCACACGGCGACCTGTTCGTTCCAGCACAGTCCGCAGCGGACGCCGCGGATTCGGTTGGCGGTGATGGCCTCGCCGTTGCCGGAGCCGCCAAGCACGATGCCCCGCTCGAACTCGCCCCGGGCCACCGCTTCGGCCACGGGGCGGATGAAATCGGGATAATCGCAGGGCGCTTCGGAAGTGGTGCCGAAATCGCGCACGGTGTGCCCTTCGACGAGCAACCAGGCCTTGATCTTTTCCTTGTAGGCAAAACCGGCGTGGTCGGAACCGATGGCGATGGTGAATTTGTTCATGGGCAAAGAGGTGGCGAAGGGCGCGGAGTTGAGTTGCGTCTGTCGTAAATCAGGACAGCGTAAAGGCCAGCAAACAAAATATCCCATGAGCCCGAAAAAATACCCCCTCGGCTTGCTTTTCCTGGTTTTGCTGACCGCCTGCTCCACGCCCCAATCGCGCATCGACGGGAATCGGGCGGCCTTCGACAGGTTTCCGGCCGATGCCCAGGAAAAAATCCGGACGGGTCGGGTCGACATCGGCTTCACTCCCGAGATGGTGCTCATCGCCCTGGGAGAGCCGGCCCGGAAAGCGACCATCAAGAACGAGCATGGCGAGGCCGAGGTCTGGAGCTACGACGACGACCGGCCGCAGTTTTCGTTTGGCTTCGGTTTCGGTTCATTCGGTTCGCACAGCGCCACGGGCGTGGGTGTCGCGACGTCGACGGGCGGTTACGGGCCCAACGAGAAAATGCGGGTGGAATTTCGCGACGGTCGCGTCCACGCCATCGAGTACGCCCGGCGGTAGCGCTCGAGCCGGAGAGTTCGCGATTCATTTCCAGGGGGGCCAATATCCCGAAGCTTGCTTCGGCCTGCTTGAAAATGTGGGAGCGAGCTTGCTCGCGACATCGAACGAGTCGCGAGCAAGCTCGCTCCCACAAAATGGATTGTCTCGGCGGGAAAGCCCCCGAGCTTTTTACTGTAGGAGCCTGCTTGCAGGCGATGGTTTGCTTTTCTGCCGCCGTGCACGCGCTCAGCCGGTGTCGATCGCGTGCAGAAACGCCGTGACGTTGGCGAAGTTGGCAAAGACGGCGGTCGGTTGGTGCGAAGCCAGTTCGGACACGCTGTATTTGCCCGTGGCCACGGCGATGGTCCGGGCGCCGATGACCTTGCCGCATTCGATGTCGTGCGGGGTGTCGCCGATGATGAAGGTCCGGTTGGGCGAGAATTCCATGTCGTAGAGCTCCGAGGCGCGGCGGAGGGCGTGCGGGCCCAGGTCGTTGCGCCAGGGACTGTCGTCGGCGAAGGCGCCGAATTCGAAATAATGCCAGACGCGGTAGTGCGAGAGCTTCAGTTCCGCGCCGCGTCGCAAATTCCCGGTCAGCAGTCCCTGGGCGACGTCGGTGCGCTCATGCAGGATTTGGAGGATCTGCAGGACGCCGGGGAGCACGCCGCCTTGTTTTCCCGCCTTGAGTTCGAGCGGGAGGGTTTGCAGGTAGGCTTCGAGATAGTCGTGCACGTTTGCCGGAGTCTCGGGCAGGCCGCAATGGCGCAGCACCTCGGTGGTGATCCAGGTGTCCGTGCGCCCGGCCCAGTCGATCTGGCCGAGATCGCACGAGACGCCGAAACGCTCCGTGAGCGCGCGCTCCATGGCGCGAACGCCCGCGCCGTGCGAAACGATCAGCGTGCCGTCGATGTCCCAGAGGATGAGTTTTTTCACGTTCGGAGCGATGGGGTCTGCCAGCAAGCGACTCTTCTGCGGGTCGCCTGCCAACGGCCTCCGACAAAAGACAGCGTCGGCGGGCGGCAATCAAGCGCGGATACGCGAATTGGGCCGTCGCAGGTGGCCGGGCGCAGTCATTCGGGTTCAGCGCTGGCCGGCTGCTGGCTGCGAAACGCCGTGTATGCGGTGCCGCCGAGGATCAGGGCCGCGCCGATCAGCTCGTGCGGGGCAAACCGCTCGCGGAAGAACAGAAAGCCTCCGCCGGCGATGCCGAGGGGCACGAGGATCTGGAGCAACGATCCCTCGGCCACAGGCAGGTCGCGGAAGGCGCGCGTCATGCTCAGCTGCCCGGTTCCCGCCGTCACGCTGGCCGCGCCGAGCAGCACCCACGCTTCGGCAGACAGCGGTTGAAAGGTCACGGTGGCGGGCACCGCGCAGATCAGCAAACCATACACGCATTGGGCGGCGAAGATCGTCGAGGTGTGTTCCTCGTGGTGCAGCTGCCGGATGGTCACGACGACGAAGGCCGAGATCAACGAGGCCAGCACGGCGAGCAGGTCGTAGGCTCCCGGGTGGAGCTGGCTGGAAAAAGTATCGGTGAGCAGGCCGAGCCCGACCAGGGCCGCGAGGCCGCCGACGAACAGGGAGGGATGCAGGGCTTCCTTCAGCAGCCAGGCGGCGAGCAAGGCGCCCCAGACGACATACGTGTTGCTGATGAAGGTCGCCCGTCCGGCCCCGAGTTTCACCACGGTGAGATAGGTGAGGTAGACCCCGATGCCGCCCAGCACGCCGCGCTCGATCAGTTTGCGGCTGCGCCAAAGGTGCCCCGGTTCGAATTCCCGGCGGTAGACGATCATGACGATCGCCAGTCCGACGACGAAGCGGGCGCAGGAAACCAGCCAGATGTTGCTGGCGCCCATGGCGCCCAGCGCGCGGACCAGCAGGACGTTGGCGGTGAACGATGCGACGGATAACAGCATCAGCGCGATGGCGCGGCGATGGGTCCTGGTCCGGGACGGGGATGCGGTCACGACAGGAGGACGCGGCCCGGTCTGCGGCGGGGCAAGGCCACAAGATCCGTTCGCACGAAAATCACAAGGCGTGTATCGCGCTCTTGCTCACCGCGAGGCCGGCTTCCGCCTTCGCTGAAGCTACGGCGCGACGAGACGCCGGACCGGCTGGATGTGAACGGAAGTTACAGGGCATGAATAGCTGATTTGCTTACCGCGAGGCCGGCTTCCTTGAGCGCTTCGCTCGCGGTCGGGTGGGCGTGGATGGTGCGGCCCAGGTCCTCGGCGCTGCCGCCGTATTCCATGTGGGTCACGATTTCGCTGATGAGCTCGCCGGCGTTGTAGCCGAGAATCTGGGCGCCGAGGATTTTGTCGGTCTTGGCATCGGCGACGATCTTCACAAAACCGTCCGTGGCCGCCATGGCGATGGCCCGGCCGTTCGCGCCAAAATTGAATTTGCCCACATTGACCGCGCGCCCGGCGGCCTTGGCCGCGTCTTCACCGATTCCGACGGAGGCGAGCTCCGGCTGGGTGTACACGACGGCTGGAACCAGCTCCCAGTTCACATGGCCGGCCTTGCCCACGATCCACTCCGCCACGGCGACCCCATCCTCCTCGGCCTTGTGCGCGAGCATGGGCCCGGCGACCACGTCGCCCAGCGCCCAGATGCCCGGCACGTTGGTCCGAAGGCGGGCATCGACCTTGATGCGTTTCTTTTCGTCAAGCTGCACGCCGGCCTTGTCGAGGCCGAGACCGTCGGTAAACGGCCGGCGGCCCACGGCCACGAGCACCTTGTCGGCGGGGAATTCCAGTTTCTGGCCGTCGCGCTCGGCGGTGAGGGTGCCGGTGCTGCCGGCAGCTGAGGGCTGAGAGCTGAGGGCTGAAGGCCGGAAGCCGGTGACCTTCGCGTTGACCTCGATTTTGAGGCCCTGTTTCTGGAGCAGGCGGGCGAAATTGCGGACGATATCGTCATCGAACATGGCCACGATCTTCGGCAGAAATTCAACCACGGTGACCTCGCTGCCGAGGCGCGCCCAGACGGAGCCGAGCTCGAGGCCGATGGCGCCGCCGCCGACCACGACGAGTTTTTTGGGGACCTCGCTGAAGGCGATGGCTTCGTCGCTCGAGACAATCGTCTGGCCGTCAAACTTCATGAACGGCAGCTCGACGGGGGCGGAGCCGGTGGCGACGACGAAATTTTTGGCGGTGAGCCGAACACGGGGTGAGGGCACCCCGCCCACATCAGGAGCAGCCACCTCGATCTCGGTGGGGGAGAGGAACGCCGCCGCGCCGGTGTAGACGGGGATTTTGCGGCCCTTGGCCAGCAGGCCGACGCCGCCGACGAGTTTGGTGACGACCTCGTCTTTTTTCCGGAGAATCGTCGGCAGGTCGGCTTCGACCGAGCCGAGCTTGATGCCCGATTCGGCGGCGTGATGGCGGGCCCAGGCAAACTGTTCGCTCGTGTGCAACAGCGCTTTGCTCGGGATGCAACCCACGTTGAGACAGGTGCCGCCGAGGGTGGGGCGCTTTTCCACCAGGGCGACTTTAAGGCCGAGCTGCTGCGCGCGGAACGCGCACACATAGCCGCCGGGGCCGGCGCCGATGACGAGGAGGTCGAAGGAAGTGGAAGACATGAGAAGAATTGACTGGCCACAAAAAGCACAAAAGGCGCAAAAAGCTTAAAGGCAGGCAGACCTTTGTGCTTTCTGTGCCTTTTGTGGCTATGCTTGCTAGATTCCGATCGCGAGGCGGGCCGGATCCTCGATGGCCTGTTTGACTTTCACGAGGAACGTCACGGCTTCGCGGCCATCGATGAGGCGGTGGTCATAGCTCAGGGCGAGGTACATCATTGGGCGGATCACAACCTGGCCGTTGAGCGCGATCGGACGTTCGTTTATGGCGTGAAGTCCGAGGATCGCGCTCTGGGGGGCGTTGAGGATCGGGGTGGAGAGCATCGAGCCGAAGATGCCGCCGTTGGTGATGGTGAATACGCCGCCTTCGAGGTCGGCGAACGTGATCTTGCCTTCGCGGGCCTTCTTGGCGACCTCCGCGATGCTTTTTTCTATTTCGGCCATGCCGAGCAGGTCGCATTGGCGGATGACGGGAACCATGAGGCCTTTGTCGGTCGAGACCGCCACGCCGACGTCGAAATAATGATTCTGAACGATCTGGTCGCCGTCGATCTGGGCGTTGACGGCCGGGACTTCCTTGAGCGCGTGGACGACAGCCTTGGCGAAAAACGACATGAAGCCGAGTTTCACGCCGTGCTTTTTCACGAAATCATCCTGGTATTTCGCGCGCAGGGCCATCACGGCGGACATATCGCACTCGTTGAAGGTCGTGAGCATGGCCGCTTCCTGCTGGGCGCGGACGAGCCGGCTGGCGATGGTCTGCCGGAGTTTCGTCATCTTGGTCCGCGTCTGGCGCGCTGAATTTTCGATTTTCGATTCTTGATTTTTGATTGGGGTAGCCGCAGCGGCTGGGATTATTGGGGTCGTGGCCAGAGAAGCCGGGGCCGTGGGTTTGGCTTCCACGGCGGCGAGCAGGTCGCCTTTGGTGACGCGGCCAGCCTTGCCCGTGCCGCTGACACTGGCGGGGTCGAGGCCGGTCTCGGCGGCGAGGCGGCGGACGGCGGGGGAGACGGCCGTCTCACCCGATTGCGGATTTTCGATTGCGGATTTTTGATTGGTCGCGGCCGGGGCTGCGGCCTCGCGGGGTTCCGCCTTCGCCGAGGGTGCGGCGGACAAGTCGGCGCCCGCAGCGGCGGCGGAAGTGGCGGCCTCATCGATCGTGGCGACGACCTGGCCGATCTTCACTTCGGCGCCGGCGCTGACGGAGATGGCGATCCGGCCCGCGGCCTCAGCAGTGCCTTCCGAGGTAATCTTGTCGGTTTCCAGTTCGAAGAGCGGCTGGTCTTTCTTCACCAGGTCGCCGTCCTTGACGTGCCATTTGGCGAGCACGCCGGAGGTGATGGATTCGCCCATGGGAGGGATTTTGACTTCGATGGACATGGCGGAAGTGAGAGGGAAAGTGCGGGTGAACGAAAGTGGAATCTTCGGCCTTCGCCTGGTTGTTCCCGCAGCCGCTGGTCTGGCAATCGCCGGCCCTGGCCGAAGAAAGACGACGCGCAAGGGAACAACCCAGGCTAGAGCGTGAAGGCTTTCTTGAGAAAGCCGGCCAGCTGCACCCGATGCAGGGCGAGCAGACCGACAGCGGGGGAAGCCGCGGCGTCGCGTCCGGCGTAGGCCGGTTTCCGGCCGAGGATTTCCTCGAGCTGCGGGGCGATCCAGCGCCAGGCGCCCATGTTCTCGGGCTCTTCCTGGCACCAGACAAATTTGGCGCGCGGGTATTTCGCGGCCAAGGCAGCCACGCGGTCCCGGTGCAGCGGATAAAGCTGTTCGACGCGCACCAGGGCGACGCTCTCCGCCTGGTTTTTCTCGCGGTACTCGGTGAGGTCGTAGTAAACCTTGCCGGAACACAGGATGACGCGATCGATTTTCTCCGGACTCCTCGGATCGTCGAGGATCTCGGCAAAATGACCCTGGGTGAAGTCGCCGACGCGCGAGATCGCGGCGGGATGGCGCAGCAGGGATTTGGGCGACATGATGATGAGCGGTTTTCGGAAATCGCGTTTCATCTGCCGGCGCAGGATGTGGAAGAGCTGGGCCGGGGTGGTGAGATTCGCCACCTGAATGTTGTCCTCTGCGCCAAGCTGCAGGAAGCGTTCGAGACGGGCCGAGGAATGCTCGGGGCCTTGACCCTCGTAACCGTGGGGCAGGAGGAGGACCATGCCGGTCGCGCGCTGCCATTTCGATTCACCGGCGGCGAGGAACTGGTCGATCACGACCTGCGCGCCGTTGGCAAAATCACCAAACTGCGCCTCCCAGATGCAAAGCAGGTCGGGATAGTCGAGCGAGTAGCCGTAGTCGAAACCGAGCACCGCGGCTTCGGACAGCAGCGAGTTGTAGACGCAGAATTTCGCCTGCTGGTCAGCGGTGAGATTGTTCAGCGGAGTGTATTTCTCCGCCGACTCGGTGTCGTGGAAAACGGAGTGCCGGTGCGTGAAGGTGCCGCGTTCAGTGTCCTGTCCGCTCAGGCGCACGGGTATGCCCTCGAGCAGCAGCGAGCCCAGGGCCAGCGCCTCGCCCATGCCCCAATCGAAGGGACCGCCGTTCTTGTGGGCGGTGGCCCGGGTGTCGACGAACCGCTGGATTTTCGGGTGGAGCTTGAAGCTGGCCGGCACGGTGGTGAGTCCGTGGAAGACGCGGTCGATCACCTCGGCGCTGACGGCGGTGGTCACCGGCGTGTGGGAGTACGCGGGCTGGAAGATCGCGGTCGAGCCCTTGAAGGGATTGGCGGTGATCGAGCTCTTGCGCTTCTCGGTTTTGGCGGCCTCGCGGGCGCGGGCCTTGGCGAGGTTTTCGTCGAGGGCGGCGGAGTATTCCGCCTTGATCGCCTCGCCCTCCGCGGCGGTGAGCGAGCCGGCGGCGATCAGTTTCTGTGTGTAAATGGCCGAGACCTGCGGGTGGTTCGCAATGAGCCGGTACATCACGGGCTGCGTGAAGGACGGCTCGTCGGTCTCGTTGTGACCGTGCTTCCGGTAGCAATACATGTCGATGAACACGTCGCGCCGGAACTTGACGCGGAAATCCACCGCAAGCTGCGCGATCATGCAAACCGCCTCGGCATCGTCGCCGTTGACGTGGAAGATCGGGGCTTCGATCGATTTTGCGATGTCGGTGCAATAGCGCGTCGAGCGGGAATCGCTCGGATCCGTGGTGAAGCCGATCTGGTTGTTGATGACGAAATGCACGGTGCCGCCGGTGCGATAGCCCGGCAGCTGCGAAAACTGGAGCGTTTCCGAGACGATGCCCTGGCCGGCGATGGCGGCGTCGCCGTGGATGAGCACCGGCATGACCTTGCGCCGTTCGATGGTGTCGCCGCGGATGCGCTGCCGCGCGCGGGCCTTGCCTTCGACCACCGGGTCGACGATCTCGAGATGCGAGGGATTGGCGGCGAGGCGCACCTCGACCTTCTTGCCGGTCGTGGTGGTCAGCACCGACTCGTAGCCGAGGTGGTATTTCACGTCGCCGTCGCCGGCGACGGAGTCGGGGATGTAGTTTTCGGAGAACTGTTCGAAGAGCTGGTCGAATGATTTGCGCAGGACGCTGCAGAGGACGTTCAGCCGGCCGCGGTGCGCCATGCCCATGACGATCTCCTCGACCCCGCTTTCGGGGCAGTGGTTGATGACGGCGTCGAGCGCCGCGATGATGGTTTCGCCGCCCTCGAGCGAGAAGCGTTTCTGGCCGACGTATTTCGTGTGGAGAAATTTTTCGAACAGCTCGGCCTTGTGCACATTCCGCAGGATGCGCATTTTCTGCGGCTTGGTGAACTTCGGCTGCATCCGCGTCGACTCCATCCGTTCCTGCAGCCAGCGGCGGCAGTCCGAGTCCTGGATATGAGTGTATTCGACGCCGACGTGGCCGCTATAGGTCTGTTGGAGCGAGGCGACGATTTCGCGCAGCTTCATCTGGCCGCCGCCGAGGTAGGTGCCGACGTCGAACACGGTTTCGAGATCCTCGTCCGCAAGGTTGAACAGGGGCAGCTGTAGCTTCGGGGCGGGCGGCGGGGGATTGGCGTCGAGGGGATTGATGTGCGCCTGGGTGTGGCCGATGCGACGGTAGGTGTTGATGAAGTAGTGCACCGCCGCCTGCTTCATGCTGTCGGAAGCGAGGCCGGCCACCGGTGCGCCGGCGAGGCCCTTGCCGTCGGAGCCAAGGTTGAAGCCCTGGAAGAAGGCGCGCCAGGTCGGGTCGACCGAGTCGGGATTGTCGAGCCAGCGCTGGTAATACTCGTCGACCAGCGCCGAATTGGCCTGGGCGGAAACGTTGAGTGGGTTCATGTCAGAAGAAGAAGGGAAGCATCCGGCCTTACCGGCCGGGCAGGTTGCAGAGTGGGGGGATCAACAAAACACCGGCTCTTTATCGACGCAAATTGTTTCAAGACCAGCGGATGGCGGATAAAGTTGAAATCATCCGTTGTTTGTATCTGATTAACAGAACTTAAGCCAATGACGACCGCGACGCCCGAGGACAAAATCAAAGCCGCGCTTATCCGCTTCAATGCCGGGATTACGAACGCTGATGGCGGGGAGATTTCGGCGGGCTTGAGCGAAGTGGAGGCGCTGCTGGCGGTCCACCGGATCGGGCTGCATCCGCAGTTGGTGCATTTTCTGGAGGGGCGCAGCTACGCCAAGGCCATTGCCTGGCTCGGTGGCGAGAGTCGGTTTGCAAAGCCGGCGTCGCCTCCGGGTGGATGTGGTGGAGGACACGATGACTGAATTTGCGGCTGGTTGTGTAGGGCGGGGTCGCCGACCCCGCCGAGGCGTGCGCCGCGCTCGAAGCGGGTTCGGCGACCCCGCCCTGCAACCAACGCGGCTGCGCTGACATGGCATCTTCCTCTGACAAGATTTCCACCGATGGCGGGCAGTCGCTCGGACAGAATCCTTTTGGCGTCCTCAGCGGAGCGGGGTTGCCGACAGTTCAGCCGACGGCGAACCAAGCAGGGCGGTTGGGGGCAACCGCCCCTGCCGGTTTGGCGAAACCGCAGAAACCTCCGGCAAAAAATCGCGGTCGGGTCGACATCAAGCGGACGACGGCGGGCCGCGGTGGCAAGACGGTGACCGTGGTCACGGGTTTCATGGGCATCGGCCTCCCCGAGAAGGAATCGCTCGCGAAGAAAATGCGCGCGGCGTGCGGCTGCGGCGGCACGGTCAAGGACGGCGACATCGAGATTCAGGGCGACCAGCGCGAGACCATCGCGCGGATATTGACCGAGGCGGGATTTAGGCCGGTGTTGGCGGGCGGCTAGGGACTAAAACCGCGAAACACTTTCCCCGTTTCCTTTTTCAACAGGAGTTTTGGCAGACTCCAGATAGCACCATTCACTTTGATCGTAGGAATGGTGATTTCCGTGGTCGCGGAGGAAATTTTAAAACCCGTGGAATAGAAATTGCATAGTCGGTGGCGCCGGGCTTCCGCCAATGCGGTCTTGCTGGCTCCAATCAATTCGCGGTCAACCGGAATTATCACCATTCGTTTTGTCTGTTCGTCCAGAATCTCCAAGTTGGCGATTTGCGCAGTGATTGGGGTTCCAGCGTTATCGCTTATTTCAAATTCTCGGTTCTCGAACTGAATTCTCGCATGCGCCGGAATCAAAAATTCTCCGAAGAACACCAGCTTATCTGCCTCGGATGACTCGCCAAGGTAAAGGGTAAACACCACGCCGGCAGCGTGCCGGAATTCAAAACGAGCGACGCCGTCCTGATTGGAGTAAGCATACGCATTCGTGGAGGCAGGACGCCAATACGTCTTGGTGACCGGAATCTCAGTCGCGCAACCTGCTATCCCAGTCAGAAGCGCACCGAGGAGGCCTCGCCCAAGCAATCTCATCGCGTTCTTCACGCCGCCAAGCCCGCGGCCAGCGCCAGGGCGCTCTTGGCGCGGTTCATGATGTAGAGGTGGTAGCCGGGGGCGCCGTGCTCCAGCAGATCGCGGATCTGGATCAGCGCCCAGTCGATGCCGACGGCTTCGGCGATTTCGGGCGACTCGCCGGCGGCCTCCAGGCGCTTGATCAATTTTTCAGGCAGGCTGGCGCCGCACATCGAGGTGAAACGCTGCACCTGCTTGAGCGAAAGCACCGGCATGAGGCCGGGGACGACCGGCACCGCGATGCCGCGCGCCCGGCATTTTTCCACGAAGCGGTAATAAACGGCGTTGTCGAAAAAAAGCTGCGTGGTCACGAACGCCGCACCGGCGTCGACCTTGCGCTTGAGATTGTCCAGGTCGCTCTCGAGCGAAGCCGCTTCCGGATGTTTTTCCGGATAACCGGCGACCCCGAGGCAGAAATCGGCGTGGCGCGACTTGAGCAGAGTCACGAGCTCGCTGGCGTAGCGCAGGCCGTCAGGCGCGGGCGTGAAGGTCGCGTCGCCTTTCGGCGGATCGCCGCGGAGCGTCATGATGTTCCGGAAGCCTCCGCCGTGGATCCGGTCGGCGACCTCGTGGAGTTCGGCGCGCGAGTGTCCGACGCACGTCAGGTGCGGCATGACGGTGAAACCAAAATCGGTCCGCAGCATGGCGCCGGCCCGCGCGGTGCGTTCGCGGGTGGTTCCGCCGGCGCCGTAGGTCACCGACACGAAATCGGGCGCGATCCGCTGCAAGGCCGTGGCGGCGGAGCGCAGGGCGTCCATTTGCGCGTCGTCCTTGGGCGGAAAAAATTCCAACGACCTGAGCGGTCGGCCCAGGGCGAAAAACTCGGAAATCGGCCGGTCAGGCTGCATTACGTATCAACATATATGAAAACGTTGATGTGTGTAAAGCGCAATGAACCGATTTTGGGCAAATCTGCTCAAGCCGGGCGACAAATCAGAGGTAGCTTGCGCGCTTGCCGCGCAACAAAACGTGGCAGGACCAGCCCGCCACCTACCGGGACAACTTCCTTCCAACTCCCTGATTATTCCGGTTCAGGGCTTTTTCGGCCCGGCGTCTTTCGGCTCGGGCACGGGAGGCAGGGGTTCGAACAGCTCCGCGGGCTTTTGCGGCAGGCCGTTGAATTCATATTCGGACACCTGGAAGCCGCGCGATTGCATGAACTTGTTGACGGCGGCCTGGGGGTCTGAATCGCCAATGAAAACGAAGACCGGGCCGGCCGGAATCGTTTCAATCTCGGGGACCGCTGGTTTTTCAGTCACGGTCGGCTTCTCCGCACCCGGCGGCTTCCCGGATGCTTTCGGTGGTTCGGGGGTCGGAGAAGCTGCCGCTTGGGCCGTTTTGGTTTCGCCGGCCGGCGACTTCAGCTTCTTCACCTCGGGCTTGCGGCCCAGCGCCACCGAAACGGTTTTGCCCTCGAACGTCGTGAACTTGACCGTGCGGGCATTGGCCTTGGCCGCGACGACGTCGGGATCGGACGGATCGTTGGTGTCCAGGAACCTGATTGTGCCGACCGAACTCAGCAGGGCGGCGACCTTGTCGGCCTTCACCCGCAAGCCCGCCGGCGTCGGGTCAGACGTCCACGGCTGGTCTTTTTTGGTTCGCGAGAGGGCCATCGGAGGGCCGTCAACAAAACTGACCTCGATTTTGGCGACATCGTCGGGCTTGATTTCAAGCAACCGTGTGTCCGCCCAATTTTTTGCTTCGAGGTCGAGCCAAAGATTCGTGGTGACCAGGTAGGCTTTGGGTTCTTCGCCGAACCGCACATACCGGCCGCCCGTGTCGGTGTTCTTGCCAAGCGTCACCTGCCAAAATTCCTTGCCGGAGGCATCGAGCAGGGCGATGTGCGTGTCCTTGAAATCCAGGCGGGCGATGCGCTCGGGGCTGGTCGTCACCAAACGGTCGATTTTCGCGTCCGTCAGGCTGGAAGCAAAGCCGGAGACTTTGGTGAAATCCGCCGGCAGGTCGAAATACCCCGGAATTTTCCAGCCGCCCTCGGCGGTGCGGGTGACCACGAGCGATTTGGTGGAATCATTCAGCCGGATTTGCGCGGCCTTTTCGAGCAGCGCGGGATCGGCGAGTGGCTGGCCGACGCGGGGGTCGGAGGCGGCCGGGGCTTCGGGACGCCGGGCCAGAAACACGAGGGCGGAAAGGACGGCCAGAACGGCCACGGTGACGATGAGCGAGCGGAGTTTCATCGCGGAAAGATCGGTTCAGGTGCGGCGGGAGCGGTAGAACCAGAGGCCAAAGGCGCCGACGAGCAGCGGCGTGGCCAACAGGTTGAGCACGAGCAGATGATTTTCCAGGGCATTGATGTCCTCCCGCAGCGCGCGGCGGATTTCGCGGCGTTCCCCGCGCATCACGGCGGACTGTTTCTGGAAATCGTCGATCGCCTTCTGCATTTCGGGGGTGGCGACCAGCCGGTTGCCCTCGGTCTTTTTGCCCTGCAGCTCGGCCAGCTTGGCCTGCACCGCCTGCAGGCGGGATTCGAGGTTGCTGAGCTTTTCCTGATATTTTTTCTGCGCCTCGACCTCCATCTGGCGGACCACGGCAAACGGTCGCAGCGAGCTGCCTTTGGCGCGGATGGAGATCAGGTCGGAGGAACCGCCGAGAAATTCCACCGCATTAGCCGCCAGCTCCAGGTTGTCGTTGATCGGCTCGGCGGCCGCCTGGCCGAAGTAATTCAACCGTTGGATGCTGTAATCGTCCATGAGCCAGTCGGTGTCGGCGACGACAAACAGGGTGGAGGTGCCCTTGGACTCTTTCAGGAATTCCGCGGCGGGGGCGGGCGCCGGCTTGGGTTCGTCCTTTTTGGCGGGATCCTTGTTTTCCGGTTCCGCGGGCGCGCCGTCGGGGAAGGCGGTTTTGAATTTGCCGGTGACAAGGGCGGCGATGGTTTTGCGGCCGCTGGGGGTCACTTGTTTGGTGAGTTGGTCGGCGTCGGCGAACTGGGTCATCATGCCAGCGATCTCGCCGGATTGTTCGGAGGTTTCAACGAGCGGGGTGAAGGTAAGCGTGCTGCCGGGCTTGGCGGACAGGCTGCCGGCCTCGACGAAGAGCGTGGAGGTCAGCTGGGCGGTCGGGAGCGCCTTCGGGCTGAAGCTGCCCTTGCGCAGGCTGATCCAGGTCGGAAAGCGCGAGACCTGGCGGGTCTGCGGATTCTGCAGGTCGGTGCCGTTCTCGAGATCGCCGACGATCCTTTGGGCGTCGTAGACGATACCGTAGGCGTCGAGGAGCTTGCGCAGGTTGCTGGACACGCCCGGCTGCGGGCCGCCCATCATTCCCATCTGATTTCCATTCTGTCCCTTGAAATATTGCGAGGAGGGATCGACGGCGAGGAAGACGGGCTTGCCGGAAAGGAGGAACTGGTCGATGGCGTACTGCAGCTTCGGCGGGAGGTTCAGCGGGTGGACGACGGCCAGGACCGCGAGGTCGGGGGGCAGGGCCGCGGCGGAGTTTTCAATCCGCACGATCTGGAACGACTGCTCCCATTCGTTGGCGATGAACTGGCCGTGGGGCACCGGGCGGTGCATGATTTTCGCCAATTGCATCTCCTGGGCGCTGCCGCCCTGCAGCGGAAGGCTGGTGACCAGGCCGAGTTTTGGTTTGTCGAGCAACTGAGCGCTGTAGATCAGCTGGGAGAGATCGTATTCCAGGAATTGTTCGCGCTGCGGTGAGAAGGCCGGAAGGTTCTTTTGCTGGTCGGCCTGGGTCACCACGAGGCCGAAGTAGAACTGCTCGCCTCCGGTTTGTGCGACTTGGGGCGTGAGCCCGGCGGCGGTGGCCTTTTCCTCCTGCGGGGAATCGGGGCGCGGGTTGACGACATGAAGGGTCAGCTTGCCGTGCGAGGCGCGGACGTACTGGCGGAGCATTTCCTGCACGCGCACGGCGTAGTTCTTGTACTGGATCGGCAGGCCGGTCGCATCCTTGGAAAAATAGAGGTCGAGCGTCACGGGTTCCCCGATCTTGGCCAGCATCGCCTTGGTGCCGGGCGAGAGGGAATAGATCGACTCGGCCGTGAGGTCGAGGCGCAGGGGCAGGGAGGTGGCCAGGTAGTTGACGAGCACGAGGCCGACGAAAAGCAGGACGATCGCGAGGGTTTTGCTTCCGGGTTTCATGGCGGATCAGCGTTCGAGGGCGACGACGTTCAGGAAGAGGGTGAAACCCGTCAGCGACAGGAAAAACACGACATCCTTTGGATCGATGATTCCCTTCATGAACGAGTCGTAATGGGTGTTGAAGCTGAAGTTCGCGAGGATATCGACCAGCCAGACGGGCAGCACGCTCGCGAGCACGCCGCTGAACACGCTCCAGCCGAGGAAGAGCAGGATGAGGCAGGCCAGGAGGCTGAGGATGAAGCTGATCACCTGGTTTTTGGTGAGCGCGGAGGTCAGCGAACAGACGCCCAGGTAGGCGCCGGCCATCAGGATCGTGCCCAGGTAGGTGGCGGCCAGGACGCCCCAGTCCGGGGAACCGAGATAAACCACGGTGAGAATCATCGGAAAGCTCAACAGGATGGCCAGGGTGATGAACGCCCACGCGGCGAGAAATTTTCCGAGCACCGCTTCGAGCGTGGTGATGGGCAGGGTGAAGAGCAGCTCGACCGTGCCGGAGCGCTTTTCCTCCGACCACAACCGCATGCCGGCGGCGGGAATGAGGAAAAGGAAGAGCCAGGGCATGAACGTGAAATAGCTGTCGAGGCTGGCCTGGTTGGCCTTGAAGAATCCGCCGATGAAAAACGCCAGTCCGACACTGGCGACGGAGAAGACGACCAGGAAAACGTAGGCGACCGGCGTGCGGAAATAGCCGAGGAATTCTCTTTTGAAGACAGGGGTGATCTGACTCATGGCGGTGGGGCGGAAGGGATCAGATGTCGGAAACCGTGAGAGAGCGGAAAATCTCGTCGAGCCGCGAGCCGGGCGCGCGCGCCTGCAGCTGCGCGGGGGTCTCGTCGACCACGATCTTGCCGCGCGAGATGATGATCACGCGGGTGCAGATCGCCTCCACCTCCTCGAGGATGTGGGTCGAAAGAATGACGGCCTTCTGCGCGGCCATGGATTTGATGAGCGCGCGGACCTCGTTCTTCTGGTTGGGATCGAGGCCGTCCGTCGGTTCGTCGAGCACGAGGGCGGGCGGATCGTGGAGCAACGCCTGGGCGAATCCCACGCGTTGCTTGAACCCCTTGGAAAGCGTTTCAATCGGCTGTTTGCGCACCGTGCCCAGGTGGGTCAGTCCGAGCACGTGCTCGACCCGGGCGCGTTTTTCCACGGCGGTGCGGAAACCGCGCACCTCGGCGATGAAACCAAGGAACTCCTCGACGCTCATCTCGGGGTAGGCCGGCGCGCTCTCGGGCAGGTAGCCGAGCCGGCGTTTCACGGCGACCGGATCGGCGGTCACGTCGAGGCCGTCAACCGTCGCGGTGCCTGCATCCGGACGCAGGAAGCCCGTGAGCATTTTCATCGTCGTCGACTTGCCGGCGCCGTTGGGCCCGAGAAAGCCGAGGATCTCGCCGCGGTTGACGGTGAAAGAAACGCCGTCCACGGCGTGCCTGGCATTGAAGGTTTTGACCAGACCTTTGGCTTCGATCATGGGGTAGGAAGGAGGAAAGGAGAGATTGGGATCGGAAAAGTCGAGGGCTAAGAGCGCGGTCGGAAATGGAATGTTCCGTCCTAAAAAAAAGACGGCCGGGGTCGGCAAGAAAAAAATGCGGCGCCGGTAGGGTGACGCCTGAGCCGTCAATCGGGTACAGCCTGACGCGCTTTTTCGGTCTGAAGTCGCAGCTGCCCGCAGGCGGCGGCGATGTCGTGCCCCTTCTCGCGGCGAAGGGTCACCGGCACCCGGGCGTGGCGCAGAACGTCGGCGAAGCGCTCCTGACGCGTGATGCTCGGGCGTTTCCAGGGCAGGCCTTCCACCGTGTTGTAGGGGATGAGATTCACGTGGGCGTGCAGGTCGCGGGCGATGTCGCGCAGTTTTTCCGCCTGGTCGAGCGAGTCGTTGATCTCCTCGATCAGGATGAATTCGAGGGTGACCATCCGGCCGTGTTTGGCGGAGAACGCCCGCACGGCCGGCAGCAGCTCGGCCAGGGGGTAGCGTTGGTTGACGGGCATGATCTGCTCGCGCACCGCGTCGGTGGCGCCATGCAGGCTGATCGCAAGCCGCAGGCCGAGCGGCTCGTCGGCGAGCTGGAGGATTTTCGGGACGAGGCCGGAGGTGGACAGCGTGATGCGCCGCGCACCGAAGCCGAGGCCCCATTCGGCGTTGACGATGGTGAGCGCGCGGAGGGTGGCGTCGTAGTTGTGCAGCGGTTCGCCCATGCCCATGACGACGATGTTGTCGAACGAGGCCAGCTCGGTGCGGGCCCGCGGCGTGTGGGCGTCCTCCAGCCGGCAGACCTGGATGAGCTGGTGGACGATTTCGCCGGCGGAGAGGTTGCGCTTCAGTCCGGCGAGGCCCGACGCGCAAAATTTGCAGCCCATGGCGCAGCCCACCTGGGTGGAGATGCAGATCGTCTTGCGCGATTTGTCGATCCCGACGCCGAGCATGGGGGCGCGGATGATGACGGTTTCGATGAGGGATTTGTCGCCCAGTTCGAGCAGCAGCTTGTCGGTCTCGTCGCCCGACTGCCGGTCGGAGACGAACGCGGTGGGTTCGAGGTTGAATTCGCCGGCCAGCCAGGTGCGGAAGGCGCGCGGGAGGTTGGTCATCTCGTCCCAGGAGCGGGCCCGTTTTTTGTACAGCCAGTCGAGGACCTGGCGCGCGCGGAACGACGGCTGCCCGGTTTCCTGCAGGCGCGCGCTGAGCGAATCGAGGGTTTCGCCGTAGACGGTCGGCTTTTCCGGCGTGAATTTCATGCGAACGGCCGAGTAGAGAGACAGCGACGGGGCGTTGAAAGAAAAATACCGGCGCCAAAGTCAGTCGTTGCGGTCTGACGTCTGACGCCCAAACCTCGGTTTACCACCCGACTGATGAAACTTCTCGACCGGCACATCTTTGCGAGCGTTGCGCTGACCAGCCTCGCGGCAGTCGGGGTACTGACGTTCATCATGATGTTAGTAAGCCTACTTCGGGATTTGCTCGGATATGTGATGGCTGGCCAGCTTCCTTTCTACACTTTCGTTCATCTGGTTGTGCTGACGGTGCCGTACATGGTATGTTATGCTCTGCCGATGGGCATTTTGACTGGAGTCCTCCTGGTGCTCGGCAGGATGTCAGCCGACCGTGAGATCACAGCGATTCGGGCAGCTGGGGTGAGTGTTGCAGGAATTTCCGCGCCGATTTTCTTTTTCGCTCTTTTGGGCACTGCAGCGGGCCTTGCCGTAAACTTCTATTACATGCCGCGCGCTCAGGTCGCGTACGTAGCGGACCTAAACGAGGCCGTAAATTCCGACCCGCTGAAGCTCATAGTTCCGCGAACCTTTTTAAGTATCTTCAAAGATAAAGTTATCTATGTCGGTGAAGTGAAGGGCAAGCACTTGACCGACATTTGGGTCTGGGATTTAGACAAACAGAAGCGGGTGGAAAAACTTTACCGGGCGGAAAATGCCGAGATCTTCTACAACGAGCCGAAAAACATAATCGAGTTGATTGCGCATCACGCGATAATCGAAGCCCGCAATTCGAAGGATCCAGAGGATTACTCCAGTTCCAATTCTGGGGCCCTTAGTGCGGAGGTTGTACCCCAGACTATTCCGCTTGGGAAATTCTTTAGGCAACCGGAAGTGCGCACAAAATTGGAGTGGCGGACTTTCACGGAGTTGATGACGGAGAGACACCGACTCTTGCTGCCAGATGCTGCAATTCCAGCCAAGGAACGAGATAAACAGCGCATCAAGATTCAGACTGTAATACAGGAAAAGTGCGCCACAGCATTTGCAGTATTGGCATTTGCGCTACTTGGGGTTCCGCTGGGTATCAAAGTGTCGCGCAAAGAGACTTCCGCGAATTTTGGGGTGGCTGTCGCTCTCGTGCTGGTCTACTATCTCTGTACGATTGCGGTTAAGTCGCTCGAAAATCAGCCCGACCTCCGTCCGGACCTGCTGATGTGGATTCCGAACATCGCGTTCCAGAGCCTCGGCGTCTGGATGTTCCGCAAGGCGGACCGGTCGTAGCGTTTGATGTGGGCGGGGTGCCCTCACCCCGCGAGGCGTGAGCGGCGAAGACCAAGACCAGCGGGGTGAGGGCACCCCGCCCACAGCCGTTGCGTGCGCGAGTGCATCAGCCTGCCCGGAGGTCGGGCTCCACCTTTCGCGCTAACGCTTGCTCTGGGCCGGGATGAATTCTTCGCGCACGGCTTTGGCGAGCAGCGCCGGCGGAAGCAGGCCCTGCCCAACGAGAAAATCGTTGAACGCCAGGCGGTCGAACTTGGGGCCCAGCGCGACCTCGGTGGCCGCGCGGAGTTCCATCAGTTTCATGTAACCGTAGAAATAGGCCGTGGCCTGGCCGGGGGAGCGAAACGTGTAGCGGTCGAGCTCCTGCTTGGTCATGGCTTCAGACATCCCGACCTCCTGCGCAATGATGTCGTGGGCCCGTTCGGGCGTGAGGAGGCCCAGGTTGAGCATCGGGTCGACGAAGGCGCGGACGGCGCGCATGAGGCGGAATTGAAGGGTGATGAGCTGGCCGTCGAGCGGTTCGTAGGGCTTCATCTCCGCCTCGGCATAGAGGGCCCAGCCCTCGACGTTGACGCTGTTGAAGGCGAAGATGCTGCGGGCTTGGGACACCCCGCGCTCGACCATCGCCGCGAACTGCAGTTCGTGACCGGGCCGGCCCTCGTGGGCCGTCAGGGTCCACGTCGCCGCCTTGAACGTGAAATCATCGTAGGACTGGGTGGCAGCCGCGCCGATCGCGGGCGGGTTGCCCATGGTCAGAACGAAGGTGCCGCGCTCACCCCGGTTGTTGACGAGGGCGGGAGGCTGCATGTGCGGGGCCGGCTGGGCGGCGCTTTCGGCCTCGGACGCGAGCCGCATGGCCATGGGGCGTTCCGGCAGAGTGGCGATTTTTTCTTTCCGAATGACGTCCTCGATCCGGCCGGTCACCTCGTGATACCAAGGTTCGACCTGATCCTTCGCGAGCTGCTCTTTTTTCAAGGCGCGGATGACGGCGTGGTAGTCGGGGTCGGGGAACCCGCGCTCCTTTGCCACGAGCGGGGCCAGGGCCTGCATTTCGTTGCGGATTTCGGCAAAGGCGGCCAGCGCCCGTTGCAGGAGTTCCTCAGGCGGGATGTCGAGGCCGATCTGTTTCAGGTTGTTGGCGTAAAGTTCGGCAGGGAGGCGGAAATCGGTGCGGGCGCGTGGTAGCACGGTCGCGCGGACCCAGGCGTTGTACTGGCCGAGCTGTTTTTCCAGGGCGTCGAGCGCGGCCGCGGCGCCGGCCTCCTTGTCGAGACCGTACTGGGTGAATAGCTGACGGATCCCGGAGACATAGCGGGCGGAGTTGGCGAGATTCTGCTCAACCTGGCCTTTGAACGGCCCCAGCCGCTTGGGATCAGTGGCGGATTCGTTGTAGCGGGCCTCGGCGAGTTCGGTGATCGGGGTCGTGCCCGGCTCCAACCCGGTGTAGCGGCGGAGTCGCGCCATAGCGGACGGACGGCGTTTGGCCGCCACCTGCTCGTCCAGCAGATTGAACTCGCCAAAGTAGATCAGCTGGCCCACGTCGAGATAGGGGAGAACCAGCTTTTCGTTCAAATCGTTGGTCTCGATCTGATCGCCGGCCGCCTTGATCAGGATGGCCAGGTCCTGCTCCACGAGCGGGTCGGTTTCCACCGCCGCGCGTTTGGCCAGTTCGTCACGGGCGGCGGTCAGGGCGGCGCGCGCCCGCTCATTGACGCCGGGCAGGAGGTCGGCGACCTGTTCGTCGTAGGCTTCGAGGCCGGTTTGCGAGGCCGCCTCCGGGGAGAATTTCGAGGTGGCCTCGAGCAGCACCCGGGCGTTCTGGTTGCTTTTTTCGATCCACGCCGGGGCGTCGGCGCGGGCGGAGGAGAGGCCGAGCAGCAAGCCGGCGCAAACCGTCAGGCTGCGGACAAGAGGGGAGCGTGGATTCATGCAGGGCTTGGGTGCCCCGGACGATGGCAGCGCGTCGGCGAGGGAACAAGCCTTGAGCGATGAGCGGCTTTGGCGGCAGATGTCCGGTAAGAGGGAAGGTTCGGGCCGGTCCGGGCTGGCGTGGTTTCGGGGTCTGCTGTGCCACCTTAGTTCTGCCAGTCGAGGATGATCCATTTCAACTCGCGGTCAGAGTAGGCCAGAACCTCGGCGTGCCAGGTGGTCCGTCCGTTGCGGGACGCGAAGTTGTATCTGACCGGGTAGTAGTCACTGGCGGCCCCGTATTTACTCCGGGCCTGCTCGACGATCGGTGCGGTCCAGGGACCCTGGAGAAGTTTCAAGCCGCCAAAGGTCACGAGGGCGGCGGGGAAAATAAATCCCACGAGGAAGGTCCGCGGGCGCAACCACCGGCGGGAAGGAGCCCGGAATCCCGCGGGCCAGTCGTCGAGCGTCTTCTCCGCTTCTCGCAGCAGCCAGCCTAGAAACAGCATTTGGAGCAGCCAAGTTCCCAGATAAATCCGGGGCCAAGACCAGTCACTGTGCCACAGCGCGGCCCAGAGTTTCGGAGGCATCCCAACCGCAGCCCCGCCGGTGGCTCCGATCAGGCCGGCCAGACACAAAGCCGATCCATAGGCGAGCAATGGCCAGACGACGCGCTTGTCCTTCCAAACAAGCCACGCAAATCCCCACGTCACGAGAAACGTAAAGGGCGCGAGCAGGTCGATTTGACCCCGGGAAGAGCGGATCGCCTCGATCATGGCGAACGCATTCTGCGCCAGCTGCACAAAGCCAAACAAAACCAGCCCCAACACCACCCCTTTGGCCGCCGCCGGCCGGCCGGGCTTGACGAGCAGCGGAGGTTCACTCGCGGCGGTCACATCAAATCTATTTCAGCAGATGTTTGGCGAGAAAAGCAGCCTGGGCCGAGGCGAGTTCGCGCAATCCGGACTGGGCCAGGGCCAGCAGACCCTGGAGCTGGTCATGCGAGAACGTCGACTCCTCGCCCGAACTTTGCACCTCCACAAACTGGCCGCGACCGGTCATGACCACGTTCGCATCCACCGCAGCATCCTTGTCCTCGATGTAGTTCAGATCGAGCAGCAATTCCCCGCTGCACAAGCCGACGCTGACGCCGGCGACGGAATCTGTGAGCGGATTTTCTGAGATTCTTTTGTTATCGAGCAGCTTTTGGACGGCCAGCCGGGCGGCGAGGTAGGCGCCGGTGATGGCGGCTGTGCGGGTGCCGCCGTCGGCCTGCAGGACGTCGCAATCGATCCACAGCGTGTGTTCGCCAAGTTTCTGCAGATCGATGACGGCCCGGAGCGAGCGGCCGATGAGGCGCTGGATTTCGACGGCGCGGCCGTCGATCTTGCCCTTGGTGATGTCGCGCGGCTTCCGGTCGAGCGTGCTGTAGGGCAGCATGGAATACTCGGCGGTGAGCCAGCCGCCGGCCACGCCCTGCTGCTTCATCCAGGAAGGCACCTTGGGTTCGATGGTCGCGGCGCAGATGACGCGGGTCTGGCCGAAACCGATCAACACGGACCCGGAGGCATGGGGCGCGATGTTCGGTTCAAGGGTGATGGGACGGAGCTGACCTGGGAGACGGGAGTCGGAGCGGGGCATGAATTTGTTTTTGGAAGAGACGCTGAAAAAAGTGGGGGAGGCGGTCCGGCCGGCTACAACCGGCATCGCTCCGCCGGTCGGGTCCGGGCGGGCGGGGAAACGGGCTCCGTGCCGGGGTTCACGCGGTGCCTTCTTCGCCGGCCTCGTCCACCTCGTCATCCACGAGTGCGGTGGGAAAGGGCGGTTTGGACACGGCCACCCGGTGTGTGATCGTCTTGGGCGGCGGCTGGTCGGTCATGTGGGCGATGAGCCGGTCGTTGAAATCCTTGGCGGGATCGTGGCCCATTTTCTTGAGCGCCTGCACCATGGCGGCCACCTCGATCAGCCGCGCCATGTCGCGGCCCGGCCGCACGTAGAATTCGATGTGCGGGACCTTGATGCCGAGGATCTCGTAGTAGTTTTCCTCGAGGCCGGTGCGCTCCTCGATGACCTCGGGGGTCCACTCGCGCAGGGAGACGACGAGGTCGATGCGTTTTTCCAGGCGGATGCTTTTGACGCCGAACATTTCGGCGATGTTGATGATGCCGATGCCGCGGCATTCCATGTAGCCGCGGTTGAGCGGGCGGGAGCTGGCGGAGAGCTCCCGCTCGTCCACCAGGCGGATGCAGGTGAGGTCGTCGGCGACCAGCGAGTGGCCGCGTTCGATCAGGGCGAGGGCGCACTCGGACTTGCCGATGCCGCTGTCGCCGCGGATCATCACGCCGATGCCCTTGATGTCGAGGGTGGTGGCATGTTCCGTGCCGTAGGGGGCGAACTCGTTGTCGACGCACAGCGTGGCCGCGTTCACGAAATGCATCGTGATCATCGGCGTGCGGAAGACGGGCAGCTTCATCTCCTCGGCGACCGCCAGCATCGGGTGCGTCGGATTGTAGTTGCGGGTCAGCACGAGGCAGGGGATGCCGCGGCGGACCATTTCCTGGAAGGTGGTGACCTGCTGCGGCTGGGGGACGGTCTTGAGGAAGGTCATCTCGGCGGCGCCGAGCACCTGGATGCGTTTGTTCGCGAAATACTTGAAGAACCCGGTGAGGGCGAGCGAGGGTCGGTTGATCGAGCCTTCCTTGATCAACCGGTGCAGGCCCCCGTTGCCATGCACGAGCTCAAGCCCGAGCTTCTCGCCGTACGTTTCAAAAAAATGGGCGACCGTGATGCCGTTGATGGATTTGGTGGGCATGGCTGCGAAGCGATGGGCTCTCGGTAACAAACTATAAGCGATCAAGTCGGAGGCGGAAGCTTAAAGCTCGGGTCCGGCCGGTAATTGTTCCTAGAGGTTGAAGTCCTGGCCAAGGTAGAGTTCGCGGGCCTGCGGATCGTGGATGAGAAAGTGCCCGGAACCCTCCGTCATGACCTTGCCCTTGTGAATGATGTAGGCGCGGTCGACGATGCGGAGCGTTTCACGGACGTTGTGATCGGTGATCAGGATGCCAATGCCGCGTTTTTTCAGTTCCAGGATGATTTTCTGAACCTCGGCGACGGAGATGGGGTCGACACCCGCGAAGGGTTCGTCCATGAGGAGGAACTGCGGGCGGGTGACGAGGGCGCGGGCGATTTCGAGCCGGCGCCGCTCGCCGCCGGAAAGCGTGTAGGCGGGCTGGGTGGCGAGGTGGCCGATGCTGAGCTCCTCGAGGTGGCGTTGCACGAGGGCGGCGCGGTCCGCCGAGGACACCCCGCGCAGCGTCTCGACGATGGCCAGAATGTTCTCCGCCACCGTGAGTTTGCGGAAGATGGACGCCTCCTGCGGCAGGTAGCCCACGCCCAGCCGCGCGCGCCGGTGCATGCGCAGGTGCGTGGCGTCCTGGCCGTTGATGAAAACGCGTCCGGCACTGGCCGGCACCAGCCCGACCACCATGTAGAAAGTCGTGGTCTTGCCCGCGCCGTTCGGTCCCAGCAATCCGACGACCTCACCGGCGGCGACGCGGATGTTCACGCCGTTGACGACATTGCGTTGGCCGTAGGCTTTGACCAAGCCGTCGGTGGAGATCGACGGGCTGTTGGCGCCGGTCGTGGCCGCCGCCTGGGTGGCGGAGACTGAGGCCGGGGAGGGAAGTGCTGGTGACGAAGACGGGTCCATGCTCAGGGTTGCTTCGGCGCCGGGGCGGGCGGCGTCTCCGTTTTGTTGTCCTTGTCTTTCTCGGAGCCGGGGTCCTTTGCCGGCGGTACCTGCGTTTGGGGAGCGCCGGTCTCGGTTTTTTTCTCCTTCTCCTTGTCGAAACCGAGGTCCTTGACCGGCGGGCCGCTCAGAACGGGTTTTTCCACCAGTACCTGGCGCTGCGCGCGCAGGAGGGTGATCTTTTCGCCGCGGATACGGGTGTTTTGATCATGGTCGACGACCACCGGATTTTCCGTCAGCACGATCCGGTCCTTGTCGGGCAGCACCTCGGCGCGGCCGCAGGCGGCGTCGCGGTCGGCCTGCACGATGTGGACGTGGCCCGTGGCGAGCATCGAGCGGAATTTTTCGAGTTTGCCGATGGTCGCCGCCGGGTCGCCCTTGCGCAAAACCACCACCTGGAGGAAATCGCACGTGAGCTTGAGATCCGTGCCGACGACCACGACGTTGTCGCGGAAGGTGATGGTGGTCTCGGCGTCCGTGCTGACCATCTGCCCTTCGCCGTCGCTGGTGATCACGGTGGAGGTCGGTTCCGCGGCACCGAAGGCGCGGGAAAGCGTCAGGACCAGCAGCAGGACGGCCGCGAGCGAGCCGGGAAAGGAGAGGAATTTCATTTGAGCAGGTCCTTCAACTCGGAATGGAGAATTACGCGCACGTGCCGGGAGATCGAAACAATTTTCGTCTTGTGATCATAGTGCCAGCCGATCCCCGTGGCCTCGAAATTGTCGTTGATCACCCGGATGGGGCCGGGGTCGGACGCCACCTGCTCCTTTGGCGTCACTCTGGCCTGCGGGCTGAGCAGAATGGTCTCGATGTGGTCGGTTCCGTCGGGGGCGAAAATCGACATCGTCAGCTCCTTGATGTCGATTTCGTCGGCGTTCGTCATCCGGGCCTCGGAGCCTCGCACCAGCCACGCCCGATGGCCGTCGGCGGTGAAATTGGGCAGGCGGAAATTCACAATCGGCACATCGGTGGACAGGCGCGTCGAATTCTGGGCCGGAGCCGGCAGCGCCGCGAGGACGAGCAACGGGAGGATTCTGGCGGGAAAGCGGATCACAACGCTTGCGTTAGACCCCGACCGGCGAGGATTTGTTCGCAGACCAATCGCACCGCACCCAAACCCGCCGGCCGGGCCGGCACAAAATCGGCCGCGGCGAGCGCCGGCGGCATCGAAGCCGAGGGCGCGACCCCGATGCCCGCCCAGGCGATGGCCGGAGCGTCGATGTCGTCGTCGCCCATGTAGCAGATCTGGGCGGCGGAGAGTTTGAGACCGAGGGCCAGCTCTTGCAGCGCCGCGAGCTTGTCCGTGCGCCCCTGGACCAGGTGATCGACCTTCAGTTCGGTGGCGCGCGCCGTGGTGGCGCCGGAAGCACGGCCTGAAATCCAGGCGACAGCGATGCCGGCGCGCCGCAGACGGACGAGGCCGAGGCCGTCCAAAATCGAAAATCGTTTCGACTCGGTGCCGTCGGAGTGGATTTCCACCGTGCCGTCGGTCAGGACGCCGTCGACGTCCATGGCGAAGAGTTTGATGGCGGCCCAGCGGGCGGCGGCGATCCTGGATTTTGACCCTTTGGCTTTCGTTTTCGGCACGATGAGTCCGTCAGCTTGCGGGCTTATTTGGAAATCGGAATTCCAAAATGGAAAAATCTCCGGGCCGGCGGCGGTCCGGCCTGGTCGCGGTCGTTTGTGGGCGGGGTGCCCTCACCCCCCAGCTTGCTGTTTTCGCAGCCTCTGCCTCACGGGGTGAGGGCACCCCGCCCACAAAATGGACTCGAGCTATGATCTCAGATTTCGAGCGATTCGCCGGACTGCAGCACGCGTACGGCATGGCTCCGCTGGGCGGCGAGCGCCGCGAAGGCGGCGGCATCCTGCTGGATCACCGGCCAGGTGTTGTAGTGAATCGGGACGCAAAGCTTCGGTCGCAGCAAGTCGAGCGCCTCCACGGCGTCGGCCGGGCCCATCGTGAAATTGTCGCCGATGGGCAGCAGCGCGAGATCGATCCCGGCGCGCCCGATCAACTGCATATCGAGGAAAAGCGCGGTGTCGCCGGCGTGATACAGCGTCTGGCCGCCCGCGAACACGAGCAAACCGCACGCTTCGCCCATGTAGATGGGAGCCAGCGGATTTTCCCCAAAACTCGAGCTGTGGCGGGCGGGCGTGAGTTTGACGCGGCCAAACGGAAAATTGAAGCCACCGCCCGGATTGAGCCCGTGGGTTTTTGCGCCGCGGGCGGAGAAATATTCGCTGATCTCGTAGTTGGCGACAATGGTGGCTCCGTGAATTTGCGCCAGCGCCAGCGCGTCACACGAGTGGTCCTCGTGGGCGTGCGAAATGAGCACGTAGTCGCAATGCACCTCGGCCGGGGTCACCCTGGCGAGCGGATTACCGGTGAAATACGGATCGAGCGCGAGGCGGAAGCCACCGACCTCGGCGAGGAAGCACGAATGTCCGAAGTAGGTGACGCGCATGCCGGGATTATTTTCCGAGATTCGCCCCGGTCAATCCCGGCTGACCGGCGCGCCGAGAAAATCCTTGGTCGCGGCCAGATCAGAACCGGTGAGTTGGTGCCCCGTCTCCAGCCAGGTCAGTTTCACGTCGGCCCCGGCCGACCGCAGCATCTCCGCCAGGCGCGGAGGATCGGCGGCGGGAACGATCGGGTCGTGGCGTCCGGAGGTGATCAGCACCCGCTTCCCCGACAATGACAGCGAGGCGGGCGGGTCGAGCACGACCATCGGCCGCCAGAGAGCCGCCCCGGCGATCGCTTCCGGGCGGAGCAGCAGCAGGGACGCCGCCAGGTTGGCGCCGTTCGAGAATCCGACGGCAGTGAGCCGGCGGGGGTCGAAACCGTAGCGCGCGGCCGCCGCGACGATGAAGTCCGCCATGGCGTGGGTGCGTTTGGCCACGTCAGCCAGGTCGAACACCCCCTCGGCGAACCGCCGGAAAAAGCGCGGCATGCCGTGTTCCAACACGTCGCCGCGCGGAGACAGCAGCGCGGAGCCCGGCGACAGCTGCCGGGCGAAGGGAATGAGGTCGTGTTCGTTCCCGCCCGTGCCGTGGAGCAGCAGCAGAGGCGTTGCGCCGGGGTCGGTGGCGGGTTCGAACCGGTGAAGGTAGGAGAGTTCTTTCATGATCAGTCGAGTTTGGGCAACAGGCCTTCGATTTCGGCGCGGTGCGGTTCGAGCCGGGGCGGAAGGGACAGGGTCGAACCGAGTTTTTCCACAGGCTCATCGATCGCGAAACCCGGGCCGTCGGTGGCGATTTCGAAAAGCACGCCGGCCGGTTCGCGGTAATAGATGGATTTGAAGTAGGCGCGGTCGATCACGGGGCTGACTTGCAATCCGCGCTCCAACAGCTCGGTCCGGGCGGTTTCCTGTGAAGCATCATCGGCGACCCGGAAAGCCACATGGTGAATCGTGCCCGCTCCGCTCTGACCGGAGGGCAGGGCAGGGTCGGTCAACAAATCCACATAGGTGCCTGGTCCGCCGGCGCCGGCGGCATAGCGTGTGCGCTGGCCCGCTTCGGCATGCAGGCGATAGCCCATGCCATCGACGAGAAGTCCGGCGGTGGCGCGCCGGTCGCCCAGCGCGAGCGTTGAGCTGTGGAATCCGTGGATCGCATAGCTGGCCGGAATGGCGGTCGAGGGAGCACCGGGCCTCTGGTCCGCTTCGGCAGTCGCGACCAGCTCGAGACGCAAGCCGTCCGGATCGGCCAGCGGGAGGACTTCGTCGCCAAAGCGCTTTTCGACCTTGCCGTGGCTGACACCGAGTTCCTTGAGCCGTTTCTGCCAAAAATCGAGCGAGCCGGCCGGAACGGAGAATGCGGTCGCGTAGGCCTGCCCGGTGCCGGGGCGACCGCGGCGCAGACCCATCCAGGGGAAGAAGGTCAGGATGGTGCCGGGCGACGCCGGGTAATCCCCGTAGTAAAGATGATAGGTGCCCGGATCGTCCTGATTGACGGACTTCTTCACGAATCGCAGCCCGAGTACCTTGGTATAGAATTCCAGGTTCTTTTTGGGATCAGCGGCAATCGCAGTGATGTGGTGGAGGCCAGTGATGTTTGTTTTCATAAAGTTTGATATCAAAATATAAGGGCTAAATTCAGTGTTTAAGGCCGATTTTTTTGCACAACCGGCTTAGGTCCAATAGCTCAGTGGAAGAGAGAATGCTCATTTCCCGGGTGACGTTCAGTACGATCTTGGGGAAAAGATCAGCGATGAATTTCATGCCTCTCTCGGTGAGTTTGACGACCACGAAGCGGCGGTCAGCCGGATCCCGCTCACGCAAGACGTAGCCCGCTTTTTCGAGATTGTCCACGACGAGGGTGAGGTTGCCCCCGCTGCGGAGCAACTTTTCCGCCAGCTCGCCCTGGCAGAGTGGCCCGATGTGAAAGAGTGACTCCAGCACACCGAATTGCGTGATGGTCAGTCCGGCTGGCAAAACCGCATGAACCCGGGTCGACACCGACTCGGCTGCACGCTGAAGCTTGATGAAAGCGTTCAATGCGTGTATTTCCTGAATTGAACCGCGATGCCTTGTTCCCATGCGATCACTTTGATATCAAAATGAATTAATGTCAAGTGATGGTTGTGGACGATTGGCTCGGTTTGACGGTCAATCCATTTTGCGACCAACCGAATTTCTCACGAAAGCATGCTTCGGTTCGGGTTTCGCCGTGCTTCAGTTTGTTCCTTGGCTGGCGCCCAGAGTGGTGCCGTTGGGGATCCGCTGCTGATTCATTTCACTAGCCTGCGGAAGGGTGGCGGGCTTGCACTTCTGCAGACGTTGCGCTTGGAATGGCATGTGCGCGTTGACTATCTGCAGAGAATTTTCGCGGCTCTAAACCAAGCGGAGGTGCGCTATCTCGTGGTCGGAGGTATTGCCGTGATCGCGCACGGGTACCAGCGCCTGACTGCCGATGTCGATCTCGTCATTGGTCTGGACAATAATAATTCCCGTAACGCGATGACTGTGCTCACGGCCTTGGGTTATCAACCGGTCGCGCCGGTTGCGGCCGGGGATTTTGCTGACCCGGCGATCCGCAATTCCTGGATCAAGGACAAGGGCATGAGAGTGTTTCAAATGCGTTGCGATGAGTTTCGTTGGGAGCCGCTGGACATTTTTGTCAGCGAGCCATTTGCCTTCGACGAAGTCCATGGACGCGCGCACTGGCACGACTTGGGCGGAGGACTCCGACTCCCGGTGGTTCCGCTGGCTGAATTGCTAGACCTCAAACGCTCGGCGGCCCGTCCGCAAGACCTGCTCGACGTGCAGCAACTGACTGATTATCGCAAGTTCTCCCATGAGCACGAATGACTCACCCGCCTCTGGTTCCGCGTGGAAGACCCACGGGTGGGACGACCATCAGCGCGGGCGGTTCGCCGCCACCCGCGGGACGACGCTGCTGGAGCGCCTGCGGTGGCTGGAGCAAGCCAGCGAATTTGCCCGCCGACTTTCCGGGGGCAAAACTACCCCGGGACCTGCTTCGGTGCAGGAACCGTTCGCAAAGTCCATTCCACGGGAATAACACCCCTAATTTCTTTTCAAATAGACCTGCACTACATTTGGCGTCTCGCGGCCTTTATACGGTGGCGAGAGAAAGAATTCCCCCATATTTCGTTGGATCGTTGGATATCCGGCTTTCTCAAACCGAAGGAAGCCCGTCGGACGCCATTCCGATTGGATGAACTTGGACGGGTCGTCTTGGAAAATAAACGCGGCCGCAAAAGAACAGCTGAACTTCGCGATTCCCTGATCGTCTGTAACCGCGGAAATACCCGACGGCTCGGGCGAAAGATTTTGTTTCTGTGTCCTCCGTTCGGCCTCAATCAACTTGAGCTGGTCCGCTTCTTTTTTGGCAAAGTAGGTTACTTTAACCGCACTAAGAGGAAGGCTGCTTTCAGCATCCACGACATTGACGATGATGTTGACCTTCATTTCGCCATCGAAGTGACCGTAATGCGTGCTGCGATCGCAGCACGCCAGAACAGGCAAAAGAAGGAGAAGCCCAAGCCGGCTCATTTGCTCAGCCCTTCCGCGTTGCGACCTCGATCACGTCGTGCGGGGCGGCCTCTTTCTGGCCGGCGGGAGTCACGCGGACGTAGCGGGCCTTCTTGCGGAGGTCGGACAAAGTTTTCGCGCCGAGGTAGCCCATGCCGGACTGGACCCCGCCGATGAGATTGCCGAGCACGTCGTCGACGGACCCTGAGACCTCCTTGAGCGCTTCGATCCCTTCCGCGGCGACTTTGCGGGCGGTGTCGTTTTTGTCGTGCCCGTAACGGGACGCGGAGCCGGCTTTCATCGCGGCGTGCGAGCCCATGCCCCGGTATTGTTTATAGAGCTTGCCGGAAATTTCCATGATCTCGCCAGGCGCCTCGCGGCAACCGGCAAGGAGTCCGCCGAGGATTACGGCATCAGAGAGCGTCAGCGCCTTCACGATGTCCCCCGATTTGGTGATGCCGCCGTCGGCGATCAGCTTCACTCCTTTTTTGGCCGCGCCCCGACTGGCCACATAAAGCGCCGTGAGCTGGGGGATGCCGACACCGGCGACGATGCGCGTGGTACAGATGGAACCGGGGCCCTGGCCGATCTTGATCGCGCTGGCGCCGCAGTCCGCCAGGTATTCGACACCGGCGGCGCTCGTGACATTGCCGGCGATGATGGTGAGGTTTTTGAATTCGCCGCGGATCAACTTGACGACGTCACCCACCCCGGCCGTGTGCCCGTGTGCCGTGGAGACGGCCACGGCGTCCACGGCCTCATCGGCCAGCGCGCCGACGTGCGCGAGGATCTTGTCGCGGTCGATCGAGCCGTCGGGTTTGCGGATGGTCGAGATCGCGGCCCCGGCGACCAGCCGGAAGTGGGCGTCGCGCGCCGGTTTGCGCCGGCTCTTGGCCTCGGTCGTGATGCGTTCGACGTCGGAGATGGTGACCAGTCCGCGGAGGTGATCCTTTTCGTCGACGACGAGAATCTTGTGGATGCCGGCGTGCTCGGTGAAGAATTTGTCGGCCTCGCGGATCGGATCGGAGGCGATGCGTTTTTGCAGGACGGTCACGACCTGTTTGCGCGGCGTCATCACCTCGGCGATTTTTTTCGCCTTGTAGCGTTCGCGGACCAGATTGCCGGAAAGGAGGCCGGCGAGCTTGCCCTGGGCATCGACCACGGGGAAAGTACGGAAATCGAAACGCCGCTGTTCGATGAGTCCGAGCACGTCGCCGATCGTCGATTCGGGGGAAACGGTGATCGGATCCTGGATGAGGCCGTGGATGTGGCGCTTCACGCGCGCGACCTCCTTGACCTGATCCTTCGGGGCCAGGTTGTAGTGAATCAGGCCGAGTCCGCCGTTGAGGGCCATGGCGATCGCCATGCCGGATTCCGTGACCGTATCCATGTCCGAAGAGATGATCGGGATCTGCAGGCGCAGCGCGCCGGAGAGTGCGGTGGACAGGTCGGCGTCCTTCGGCAGGATCTCGCTGTAGAGGGTGGCCAGGGAGACGTCGTCGTACGTCAGAGCGGTCGGCAGGCTGGCCGGGAAGAAAGTCGCGGCGGGCTGGTAGTACTCGGAATCGGCGGCAACGGGCTTGGTCATGTTGCCATGAGCGAGATAGTCCTCCGGCGAAAAATCTCAACGAAAATTTGCGTCCTGACAGTCAGAGAAAATCGCCACAGGTCAGAGGCAAGACACCGCCGACCAGTCGTAGATGACATGAAGCCGACGGGTGGCGCAAAACGCGCCAACCTGTCGGCGTTATGCAAACTATCACTATCACAAGAGAGGTAAGTCAGAAGCGTGCTCCGGTCGGGGCCGGAGTGACCGTTAAGTTCGGGTTGGATGTGCCTGCCGGGCAGATCACGGTGTGCCGGCAGATCGACGGGCAGATGCCGCAGCCGGCGCAAAGGTTCGGCCGGGCGGAGTGTGTCGAGTGGATCGAAGCCCACGTGCAGGCCGGGGCGGTGGTGCACACGTGCGATGAAGCCGGGCCGTGCGGGTACGGGCTGCACCGGCGGCAGACGGCGTTGGGGGTGAGCAACCACGTGGTGGTGCCGCAGCGCTGGGACGAGCAACGCCAGCGGGTGAAGACCGATGCGCGGGAAGCCCGCGAGTTGTGCGACCGGCTGGACCGCTGCGTTCGCGGCAACACGACCGCCTTTTCCCTCGTGCGGATGCCCACGCCCGAGCAGGAGCAGCGGCGGGCCGTGGGCCGGCAACGCGACACCCTCGGCCGGGAGCGACGGTGTGGAGTGGTGCGCGGCCATGGGCTGATGCTGGCCCAAGGGGTGCGGGCGCCCGAGGGCAGCCCGCCCACAACTTTAGGATGACTGCCGGACCGTCCGCGAACGCCCCTCCCGGCGCGCCCGGCTCTGCCGGCCGGCAGAGCGCCCTGCCTGGCCGCGATCTACTATTTCCGGTCGAACGCACCCGGCGCTTGTACCCGGCGCGCCACCTCGGCGCGGTTGGTTTTGCCGCTGCCGGTCACGGGCCAGTCAGGCAAAGGCACGAAATGCCTCGGCCGCTTGTAGGCGGACAGGTGACGGGCGAGTGCTTCGTTGACCTTCGCCAAATCCGGCCGGCAGGAGGCCGAATAAGCTGCGACGACCACCTGCCCCCACTCCGCATCCGCCACGCCCACGACCACGACCTCGTCAAATTCACTCGTTCCCCACAACGTCGCCTCGACCTCCGCCGGCTGGATTTTTTCCCCGCCGCTGATGATCGTTCCGTCCCTCCGGCCGAGGACCACCAGGCTTCCCCGTTCGTCGAACCGGCCGGTGTCTTCCGTGACAAAAGCGGCCTCCGCTCGCCAATCGGGAAAGTAACCCCGAAACACCGATTCGCCGCCGACTGTGATCGTTCCGTCCTCCGCGAATGAAACGATCGAGTGGGGCAGCGCCGATCCGCACCCGCGCGCGCCCGCGAGAAATTCCCCGGGACGCACGGCGGCGACCATCGCGGCAGTCTCGGTCATGCCGTAACCCGGCGACAGAGGCAGGCCGGCTCTCGCCGCCCGGTCGAGCAATTGCGGCCAGGCTGGTCCGCCGCCGAGGAAGATGATCCGGAATTTTTTCAACCACCCGACGGCCGCGGCGCTGCGCAGCAGTCGTTCCAGCTGCGTCGGCACCAGCGAAACGACCCAGCCCTCGGGTTTCCCGGGCAAGTCCGGCAGCAGCCCCTGCTCCACGGTCTTCCAATCCCCCTGCCGGTACTCGCCGCCGGTCAGAGCGCAACGCATCCACGCCATCAATCCGCTGACGTGGTGCAGCGGGAGCAGCCCGAGGGCGTTGACCCGCTCCAAGTCGAAATGCCGCGCAAACCCCCGCACGGCAGCCGACAGTGTGTCCTGGTCGTGACGGGCAAATTTCAACCGTCCGCCCGTACCGCCGGTGGGGATCATGAGCCAGCCGCCTTCGCTCTTTGGGAGCTTCGGCGCGCCAAGCCCTTCTTGGATTTTCGATTCGGGATTCTCGATTTTCGATTGGAGAAGCAGGTCCAGCTGACTGCGTTCTCCGCCGCCCCAACTTGCGTCGCAGAGAAAGACATCGCTGTCACCGCCGACGGCGCTGGCGAAAGCCGACATGAATCGGCGAGGATCCGATTCGGCGATAAAGACCGGGGCACCAGGCAAGCAGCCGACAGCACCGAACCGGCCGCTGGGGGCAACGGCCCCTACCGCGCCACGAAGCAACCGGCCTAGTTCAGCGCGTTCCATATCGCCTCCGGGTTCGCGGCCTCGCACCACTGAAAATCAACGAGCGGTCCGGTCATCGGTCCGTCCCACAACCGGTCGCCGAACACCTCGCCAACGCCGAAGCCCACGGCGCGCCTGGTCAATTCGCCGCCCAGGGCGAAACGGAGGATGGCCGCGCGGCCGACCGCTGTTTCCATCGCGCTCGAAAGCACGAGATCGGCGCGGGTCTCCCGCGCCCACTGGGCCAGCTCGGCCAGCGGACCGGCCAGCGCCGGCTTGACGACAAACACTCCGGGCCAGCCCAGCGCCTGCCATTCGCGGGCCGCGGCCAAACCGGTCACCGCTTCGTCGAGCGCCAGCTTCACGGGGTAATCCTGCGCCAGACCCAAAAGCAAATCGCGTTCGCCCGGGGCGGCCGGCTGCTCGACAAACTCCACCGGGCGGTCGGCGCAACGCGCCAGCCATTTCTCCGCCTGGCGGCGGTTCCACGCCCCGTTGGCATCAAGCCGCAGTTTCGCATAGTCCGGAAGCAATCCGCACAAATCATCGAGCACGCCGAGTTCGTCGTCCACCGCCTCGACGCCAACCTTCCATTTGAAGGCGAGGAAACCCGCCTCCAGCTTGCCGGGCAGCTCCGCCAGCGCGGCGCGGCCGGCCGACAACAAGGCGCATACCGGCAGACGAGCGCCCGCCGCGGCGGAAACCAGGGGCGCCCGGGCCGCGGCGAGAGCGAACCGCACGCAGCCGAATTCCAGCGGGACTTCGTCCAGTGATTCGTCGGTGATCTGCGCGCCAAATTTCCGGCAGATTTCCCCGGCCGCGGCCAGCGTTTCCGTGCCGAACCACGCGATCGGCGCGATTTCACCAAAGCCAACCGCCCCGGTCGCACTCTCCAACCGGACGATGATGCCCTCGCGCTCGCTCCACAGGCCGTGGGCGGTCCGCAGCGGGATGCGGAACGCCCGCCGGTAGGATTTGAAGGCAAAACGATATTCCATCGAGGTGCCCACGGAATACACGGAATACACGGAAAGA
>CAYZGG010000005.1:0-110111 GCA_964477955.1 uncultured Opitutaceae bacterium | reverse complement strand
CCGCCGGCAATCCACCCACCCTTGTGGCGGCGGGGCCCCCCCCCCCCCCGCGCACTCGCCTCCAAACTCAAACCCCGCGGGGTTGTGGCCACCCCGCCTACAGGGGAATAAAGATAGCACCGAATCGGCCTCCGACATTATGTCATAAACCCCCGATCTGGTCTTGGGTATGCTTACAGATACACGGTTTGTTAGACGCAAATCGAAAGCATAGCAGAATGGGAGCCGGCCGCACGCGAGTGCGGCCGGTTTTTTTACGGAGAACATAGGCCTAGGCCTCATGTGTATACATTCCGTCAATATTCCATATATATTTTTTATATGGTTGGCATAAATCCGGCTCATCGAGTGCGGACCATCTACCGGAACTAATCATTCCCAAAGTAAAATATAAATAACCCAAAACCCAACCTGGAGAGAGATGCATGAAAAAGTTCATCGAAAAAATGAAAGACCCTGAAGAGCGGAAGTTCTTCTACGCCCTGTTCGGGGGAAAACTTCTCGGCGTCGGCTTGTGCTTTGCCGCGATCATGGCCGTGTCATTCTTCTTCGGGAGTTCTGCCACCAAAGCCCACGCCCAGACTCCGCCCGCCGCCACGGCTCCGGCGGCCGCGCCCGCCGCCCAAGCTCCCGCCGCAGCGACGCCGACGCCAGCGGCCGCGGCCCCGGCTGCGGCGCCCGCGCCCGTCCCGGATCCCCCTTACGTCAACGCGATCAACACCATGTGGGTGCTGGTGACGGCCTTCCTCGTGTTTTTCATGCAGGCGGGGTTCATGTTCCTCGAAGCCGGCTTTGCCCGGCAGAAGGAAACCATCAACGTTCTGCTTGAGGGTATCGTCGACACCTGCCTGTGCGGAATTCTATTTTACGTCTGGGGCTTCGCCTGGATGTTCGGCCACGGCAACGGTTTCATCGGCTGGGGCGACGGCGCCGGGCACCTGTGGTATTGCCTGCAGAACATTCCGGACACCTACGAATCGACCGGCGTCGCGACGTTGGCGTTTTTCCTCTTCCAGTTCGCTTTTGCCGACACCTGCTCGACGATCACTTCGGGTGCCATGCTCGGTCGCACCGGATTCTGGGGCGATCTCTGGTACAGCATCGGGGTCAGCGGTTTTCTCTATCCGATTTTCGGTCACTGGGCCTGGGGCCCGGACGGCTGGCTCAATGCGATTCCGTTTTGGAAAGCAGCCCCGTTTCATGATTTCGCCGGTTCGACGGTCGTTCACACCATCGGCGGCATGATTGCCATCGCGGGCGCCATCGTCCTCGGTCCGCGTCTGGGTCGCAAGTTCAAGCGCGACGGCGGCGGCCCGATGCCTTACCACAACATGACGATCGCCTCCGTGGGCGCCGTCATCCTCTGGTTCGGCTGGTACGGTTTCAATCCGGGCAGCACTCTTTCGGCCATGGATTCGATCGGCATCGCGCGCGTTGCGACCAACACTACGCTGGCCGCCTGCGCGGGCGGTCTGGCCGCGTTGTTCTTCGTCTATCCTCGTAACAAGAAGTGGGATTGCGGCGCCACGGTCAACGGCTTGCTTGCGGGCCTCGTGGCCATCACCTGCCCATGCTACTGGGTTTCGCCTTTGGGCTCCATTATTCTTGGTGGCGCGGCCGGGGTGATCGTCATCCTCGCCACCGACCTGCTCGAGTACCTCCGGATCGACGATCCGTGCGGGGCCTGGCCGGTGCACGGGGCCTGCGGCATCTGGGGCACCCTGAGCCTCGGGCTTTTTGCCACCGGTCAGTTCGGTGCTCCGACCACGACCGGTGCGGACAACTCCGCCGGCGCGGTGGTCAAGGGTCTGTTCTACGGCGGTGGCACCGACCAGCTGGTCGCCCAGCTCATTGGCAATGCCTCCATCGGCATCGGTGTCTTCGTGGTAGCCATGATCCTCATGTATGCCGTGAAAGCGACCGGCACCCTGCGTGTGTCCAAGAAAGGAGAAGAGGAAGGCCTCGATCTCCATGAGCACGGTGGCTGGGCCTACCCGGAGCAGGAGGAGATTAATGCGGCCGCGACCAAGACGTACGCTCCCGAGCGGGTGACCTCCTCGGTACTCTAACTACCCCTCGTCCCAAACATCGGAGAGGGAGAGATATTTAAGAACATCTCTCCCTCTCCTGCACTCCAAGCGATCGCGGGAACGCCGGAAGACGAAATTGATCGGCCCAATGGCGAAGACCATGACTCTCTCGATCATCGGCTGCGTTTTTGACCGGAGGCTTGGAGACCACTTTGTCGCAAAGAAGGTTGCACCGTGGGATCAGGCCTCGCGGGAAATACGCGCAACCTTCCGCGGCTTTTCGATGAAAAGTGATCCGCGATTCCGCCTCCCCGAATTCTAGCCTGAACTCGGGCGGCTTTTGAAACCCCGGAAACTTTACCCCCATGCACAGCGAAATCCTGTTTCATCTCGCCGGCGTGGTGGCCGGCTCGGTCTTGGGTTGCACATTTGGCCTTTTTCAGGCCGTGGTCTCGCGACACAACGAGAAGCACCCGGACGCCGAAGAACTCAAGACTCGCGGGTCGCCTTGGTTCGAGACTGACGCTTGCGCGGCCTACCTGCTGGTTATCCTCATCGCGATTCAGCTGATTTGTCCGGTCCTGCTGCCCGGAGGCATGGAATGGTGGGCTTCAAGCGGTGTTTTGCTTGGTTACGGCGCGGTGTTGTTCAGGCAAAACCTCAAGGCGCGAAAGCCAACCCAGCAATAGCAGCCATCCGCCCACGCTGGCGCAATACGATGCCGTTGAGAGAGGGAAGGTATCCCGCCGCCTGCCGAGCCGGATTTGATGGGAATCCATCTGCTACGCCTTGCACGTTTGGCTTCGTCTTGGACAGTTCGGAACGGACAATTGGAAGCAGGTTGCGCAGTGGCCGCGCAACAAACGTGGCGGGACCCGCCCGCCACCTGCCAGGTTTACCTCCCGGCAATCGCATGAGTCTGGCCAAGCCGGACGGGACGGGCATGCCTCGCTCCTCAATAGCAAAACACGGTTCCGACCATTTCCGTTTGGTACGGTCCAAGCTACGCGGGCATTCGCTGGCGGCACACCGCCTCAAGGGCCGGCAATTGAATTTCATCCACCGGTTTCGTTGACGCCGGACGGTTGATTGTAGGCTTGGCCGGACGAATCCGGCCCGGGCGGGTGGGAACCTTCCTCTGTGTAGTGGCGATGCCCCCGGCAGGAGGCCTTTGCACCGCTATTCCGATCAATCGTAACCCGGCCCCTTCCGCCGGGCTGATATGATCAAAGATTGACTGCCGGGCCCGGATTGCGGCACAGAAAAGGCGTAATTTTTGCGATTTTGGCGCAAGATCGAACCGCTTAGGATCAATGTCACCCCCCCCTTCATCACCGGTTCTGGCATCCCCGCTGCTTACCGGGAACCACCGAACGCATCGACCTTTTCGCGTTCAGCCCATGGACAAGCCCAGCCGACTCATCGACCGGGAACCGCATGACGGTTCCTCGTGGTTGGAATATCTTGAGGTCGTCGGGGTCATCGCCTTGGTGACGGTGGCCGGCTGGTTTTCGAAGCTCGATTACCATGCCTTGGGGCAGATTTATCTTCTGGCCGTGGTTCTCCTCGCCGTACGCGTCGGGCGGTGGCCCGTGCTTTTTTCGGCGATCGTGAGCGCGGTGACGTGGAATTTCCTGTTCATTCCCCCGCGCTGGTCGCTGACCATTCTCAATTTCAACGACACGATGCTGCTGCTCAGCTATCTGGCGGTGGCCCTGATGGCGGGCCAGTTCACCGCCCGTATCCGCGCGCAGGAGCGGTATGCGCACCTGCGCGAGCGGCAGGCCACGGCGCTGTTTCATCTGACGCGAGCGCTGGCAGGAGCCCGCACGCTCGATGAGGCGGTCGAAGCGGCCTTGCGGCAGGCGGACGGGCTTTTCAAGGCCCGCACGGCGCTGCTGATTGCGGACGACGGGGTGTTGCAGTCGCATCCGGCGGGGTCATTCCAACTGGACGAGACCGACCGCCGGGTGTCGGAATGGGTGCAACGGCACGGGCGCGAGGCGGGCCGTTTCACGGACGAGCAGGTCGCGGCCGAGGCGCTGCATCTGCCGCTGTTGCGTTCGGATGTCGGGCTCGGTGTCCTGGCGATCCGCCTGCCCGCCGAGGTGACGCGGCTCGCGGCCGACCAATGGGAATTGATGGAAGGCTTCGCCGCCCAGATTGCCCTGCTGGTCGAACGCGAGCAATTGCGCGCGGCGAGCGAGCGGGAGAAATTCTTCGCCGAATCGACCCGGCTGCAACGCGCGCTGCTCGACAGCGTTTCCCACGAGTTGAAAACTCCCCTGGCGGTGTTGCGTTCCGCCGGGGACAAGCTGCACACCGAAGATGCCGCGAAGCGTTCGGCCCTGACGGCGGAGATGCGCACGGCGACGCGGCGCCTTGATCATCTGGTGGCCAACCTGCTCAACCAGTCGCGGCTGGAGTCGGGGGCGTTGAGCGTGCGGCCCGACTGGTGTGAGGTGCGGGACATTCTCAATGCCGCCCGGCGGGCAATGGGCGAGGCCTTGAATGACCGGCCGCTGACGATTTCCGTGCCGGAAGACATGCCGCTGCTGTGGGGGGACGAGCCGCTGTTGGAGCAGGTGGTCGCCAACCTGCTGTCGAATGCGGTGCGGCATACGCCTCCCGCGACCGAGATTTGCGTGAGTGCCGGTCGCACCTCGACGGAGGGCAAGGAGCAGGTTTTCATCCGCGTCGCCGATCGCGGCCCGGGCATCCCGCCGGAACTCCGCGAGAATCTTTTCGAAAAATTCCACCGCTATCGCGAGACCCGCCCGGGCGGACTGGGGCTTGGGCTTTCGATCGTCCGCGGATTCGTGCGGGCGCATCAGGGCGAGGTGGTGGCGGAAAACCACCCCGGCGGCGGCGCTTGCTTCACGGTCTTCCTGCCGCACGCATGGCCCGCCGAAATTCCCGCCGATGAGCTTTGAACCGGCACGGGCGGAGATTCTCGTCATCGACGACGAGGTGCAGATCCGGCGGCTTCTGCGGCTGACCTTGGAGGACGCGGGTTATCAGGTGCGGGAGGCCGAATCGGGTTGGGCCGGTTTGCAGTCCGCGGCGGCGAAGGCGCCGGATGCCGTGATTCTGGACCTCGGCCTGCCGGATCTGCCCGGTCTGGAAGTGCTCGCGCGGTTGCGGAAGGAAAGCGCGTTGCCGGTCTTGATTCTTTCGGTGTTTGGCCAGGAAGGCAGCAAGATCGCCGGCCTCGACGCCGGAGCCGACGATTATCTGACGAAACCATTTTCCGACGGAGAGCTGCTGGCCCGCTTGCGGGCGCTGCTGCGCCGGGTCAAGCCCGCGGTGGCCGCCAACCGTTTTACGATCGGACCCATCGCGGTGGATATCGCGCGACGGCGGGTCACGCATCACGGCCGGACGGTCAAATTGACCTCGATGGAGTATGCGCTGCTGCAGATGTTCATCACCCACCGCGACAAGGCACTGACGCACCGGCAGATCCTGCGGGAACTCTGGGGGCCGAAGGCCGAAGGGCAGACCCACTACCTCCGGACCTACATGATGCGCTTGCGCCGGAAACTCGAAGACGAACCGGACAGCCCGCAATACTTCCAGACTGAATCCGGCATCGGCTATCGCTTTGTGACCGAGCCATAGGATTCCGCCCGGCCGGCTATCAGCGGCGGATCGGTCGCGTGCCCGGCGCGGCGGAGTCAGATCTGCATGTACTCGGCGACGACATCGTCGGTCAGCTCGGCGATCGGCCCGCCGGCGACGACGGAGCCGCGGTCGAGCACGTAGAAACGATCGGCGATGTCCCGGCAGAAATCGATGTCCTGGTCGACGAGCAGGATGGCGAGGCGGTCCTCCTCCTTCAGCACCTTGATGGCCCGGAAGATCTGGGCGGAATAGTCGATCCGGAAGCCTTCCTCGACGCTGTTCTTGCGGCGGGTGTCCTGCCGTTCGTTGATGCCCTCGGCGGGTTCGTCGAGGACGACGAAGAGCGGATCGGTGAGCACAGCGCGGGCGAGAGCGAGCTGCTGCTGCTGCCCGACGGAGAGGGAACCGCCCTTACGGCGCAGCAGGCTGCGGAGGGCGGGGAAGAGGTCATACACGCGGCCGAGGGAATTCTCGGCCGGCGCGCCGGTGCGTTGGTGCACCACCAGACTGAGCCGCAGGTTTTCCTCGACGGTGAGGAGGGGAAAGATGTCCCGGCCCTGCGGGACATAGCTCAAGCCGGCGCGGGCCCGGGCGTCCGGCGAGAGGCCGGTGATGTTGCGCCCGCCGAAAACGATGCTGCCTGCGTCCACCGGCAGGATTCCGGCGATCGCCCGCAACGTGGCCGTTTTGCCGGAGCCATACCGGCCGAGCAGGGCGACCGCCTCGCTGGCGCCGACGGTCAGGTTCACGCCGTTCAGGATGCGCGTGCTGCCGATGCTCGCGTCCAGCCCGGACACTTGCAGGAGGGTATTCATTTCTGACCGCGTTTGCCCCGGCCCAGGTAGACCTCCCGGACGCGCGGATCGGCGAGGATTTCCTCCAGGCGTCCCTCGGCGAGAACGGATCCATGGTGCAAAAAAGTTACGCGGCTGTCGGAGGCGATCCGGCGGATGAAGGTCATGTCGTGTTCGGCGATCAGCAGGCTGTGTTTGCCGGTGAGCGAGACCAGCAATTCGGCGGTGCGCTGCATTTCCTCGTCGGTCATGCCGGCGGCCGGCGAATCGAGGAGGAGCAGCTTGGGTTTGGTGGCGAGGAGCATGCCGATTTCGAGCCATTGCTTTTCGCCGTGGGCGAGCCGGTCGGCGTTCCAATCGCGTTTGGGCAGAAGGCCGATGAGTTTGAGCAGATCTTGCAGATGATCGCGGTCCTCGCTGCTCAGCCGGTAGAGCAGCGTCGCGAAAACGCTGCGGGAGCCTTTCAACGACAACACCAGATTGTCCCAGACGGAATAGTCGGGAAAAAGGCGGGGCGCCTGAAATTTCCGGCTGATGCCGAGGTGCGAGATCTGGTATTCCTTGAGCTTGGTCAGGTCGATGCCCTCGCCGAATTCCAGTCGGCCGCTGTCCGGCCGGATCTGCCCCGTGACCAGGTCGAAGAACGTGGACTTGCCGGAGCCTTTCGGACCCATGAGGAGGCGCAGTTCGCCCTTGGGCAGGGTGAAGTCCACATGCGAAAGGGCGGCAAAGCCGTCAAAGGTTTTGGTAAGGTCCCGGGCGATGAGCAACGGAGGGGGCATGGGAGAGTTTCCGCAGCGGTTGGCCGTTCAGGAGCTGGGGATCGGCGCCGCGGGCGGAGGAGGAGAAGCAGGTTTGCTTCCAATCCTGCGACCAACCGCCGCGAGACGCCGGGGCAGGCCGATCAGCCCCTCGGGCAAAAACAGCAGAAAAAGCACGAAAAGTCCGCCCAGGAGCGCGAACCAAAGATCGGGGCAGTGCCGCATCACCCAGGATTTGAGCAGGCTGAGACCGAACGCCCCGCAGACCGGGCCGATCAGGGTGCCGCGCCCGCCAACGACCACCCAGACCACCGCCTCAATGGACTTGTCGGGCGCCAGGCTTTCGGGACCGATCTGGCCGGCCTGGAGCAGACAAAGCGCGCCGCCGATTCCGGCCACGAACGCGGCGAAGACGAAGGCAAAAAGCTTGTAGTTGGCCGCGGCATACCCGCTGAAAAGCACGCGGCTTTCTCCATCGCGGAGGGCCCGCAAAACGAGTGCAAACCGGGTGCCGTTCAGCCAGCGGCAGCCGCCATAGATGACGAGCAGGGCGGCCGCGGTGGCGATGAACACCGTCCGCTGGGTCACCGAGTCCTGGAGGTCGGCGCCAAGCAGAGGCCCGAAGGGATGGGTCCGGGACGGTCCTCCCAGGATTCCGATCGGTCGGAGCAAAATCATCAGGCCGGCGCAGAGCGCCTGGGTGGCGATGGCGAAATACATGCCGTTCATCCGCGAACGAAAGGCCGGGAAGCCGAAAATCAAGGCGATCACCCCAGGCAGGGCGGCGACAGCCACGAGGGCCATGGGGAAACTGGCGAAATTCTGCCACCAGTCCGGCCCTCGCGCCGCCCCCGGGGCCACGGCGGTAAGATGCAGGGCGACGACGTAGCCGCCCGCGGCGAAAAACAGCGCCTGCCCGAGGCTCAGGAGTCCCGCGCCGCCCCAGAGCAGATCGACCGAAATCGCCAGGATCGCGTAACACAGGGACTGGCCCAGGAGATTCAGGGTCTCGTTCCCGATCAGCCCGCGGGCGTGGAGCGCGGGCACGCCCACCAGCAGCAAGACGGCCAGGCCGGCCATCAGACCGTATTCGGTCCGGGTGCTGCGAGGGGAAAGGCGGGACGGTGCGGAAGGCATCGCGGAGGGCTGGGTCCTACCAGGTTCGGTCGGCGCGGGGGCTCACCCCGAAAAGCCCCGTGGGCCGCCACTGAAAGAAAATCAGCAGACCGGCAAGCATGACCAGCGAGGTGGCGGCGGCCGAGGCGCCCAGGGTGTGGTCCAGCACTTGCTGGAGCCAGCCGAGTCCGAAGCCGCCGAGGATGGTGCCGACGATATTGCCGACCCCGGAAAAGATCACGACGAGACAACTGTCGGCCAGATAGCCCTGGCCCAGCGTGGGGCTGGCGGCAGTGCCGAGGGTGAGCAGCGCGCCGGCCAGTCCGGCCAGGCCGCTGCCGAAGGCGAAAGCCCAGAGGCTCACCCGTTGCGGACGGACGCCGATGCAGGAGGCCATCACCGGATCCTGGGTGACGGAACGGATCAACAGGCCGGACGAAGTGCGTTTGAGCAGAAGCCAGACTCCCAGCACGACCAGTGCGGCCAGTACGAAAACGAAGAGCTGTTCGCGGGTCAGGTTGGCACCTCCCAAAGACCAGCCTCCGCTCAGAAAAGCCGGGTGGTCGACCGGCAGGGAATCCGTTCCGAAGACGGCGGCGAGCAGTTGCCGCAACCCATGGGACAGGCCCCAGGTGGCCAGCAGGCTTTCGAGCGGCCGGCCGTACAGGAAACGAAGCACGCAGCGTTCGAGGGCCAGACCAACCAACGCGGAGGTGCAGAAACTCAACGGCAGCGCGGCGAGAAAATAAAATTCATAGGACCAGCCCGAGCAGTCCAGCCCGGGCAGGTGCAGCGCGTGGCCAAAGGGCATCAGGACGAGGCCGGAGCCGAAAACGTTTTGGACGAGATAGGTCGTGTAGGCTCCGATCGTCACCAGTTCGCCTTGAGCCAGATTGATCGCGCCCGTGAGACCAAACGTGAGGGCCAGACCCAGGGCAATGATGGTCAGGACGCTTCCGGCGGTCAGGCTGGCGAAGAGCGCGTGGGCGAAATTTTCCGGCGCCTGGGGAAGCGGTGCTCCGACGGATATTTCGCGGTGTGCGGCCGGCGGCCCGGCGGGAGTTGGCTCCGCCGGGGCCGGAGCGGCGTCCGCTGAGGACGCGAGCAGCGGCAGGAGGAACAAAAACAGCAGACAATAAAGGCGACGGTGCATGACTTGGCCCCCAGTCCACTAGGGTTGCGCCGAAGGAATCGCAACCCTGGTTTGGGCCGGAAGGAGATCGCTCAATGTTTCCCGTGGTGAGAAAAGTACCAGAACATCACGCCGAACAGGGCGAGTTGAAGCACGACCAGGCCGACGATCAGGGGCATCATGTGGAAGCGCCGCTTCCATTCCTTCACCGGCTCGAGGTGCCGGTAGCGGCCCGTCAGTTCCACCAGGTCGTAATTCTCCAGCTCCGCCTTCATCTGGTCGGCGTTCGGGTAACGCTGTTCGGGCTTGCGCGCGAGGGCGTGCAGAATGATCTCCTCGATCACGGGCGAGAGCTGCTCGTTCAGCTTGCGCGGCGCCACCGGATCGCCGGAAACCCGCATGTTCATTGTGACGTAGGGGCTCTCGCCCTCGAACGGCACCTTGCCGGTGGTCATTTCGTAAAGGATTGCGCCCAGGCTGTAGAGGTCGGTGCGAAAATCACCGCGCCGCCCGTTGACCTGTTCCGGCGCCATGTAGTCGGGTGTGCCCATCGTCGGGGAAAATCCGACGAAGGTAAGCCGGCGCAGACGCGCGGCCTTGGCGATGCCGAAGTCGATGATGCGGATGCTCCCGTCCTGACAGACCATGATGTTCTGCGGCTTGAGGTCGCGGTGGACGATACCGTTCTTGTGCATGTAGGCGAGCGCGTCGCAAATGAGGGCGGCGATCTTGGCCGCCTCGGCCTCGGGCAGCGGTCGCGTGGCCTCCATGAGCTTGTCGAGCGTCCGGCCCTCCAGGAATTCCATGACCAGGTAGGGGCGGCTTTTTTCACCCTCGATCGGGAAAATCTTCAGGATGTGCGGGTGATCGAGCTGCCGGCCGATCTCCTCCTCGCGTTGGAACCGCGTGAAGGTGGCCATGTCGCTCTCGAACTGCATCAGCGGCACTTTGATGGCGACCGCGGCCCCCGTCTTCCGGTCGCGGGCCTTGTAGATCGAGGCCATGCCGCTGCGGCTGATCAGATCGGTGATTTCAAAACGCTCGTCGAGAATCTTGCCCGGCTCCAGCTCCGCGTCCGGGCTCATGTGCTCGGGGACGGGCGCGTGTTGCACGGGAACGCCCTTGTTGTAAGTGATCCGGTCAAGCTCGTTGACCTGGATAATTTGCATCGAGATGTTGTCGTCAACCTGACGCCGTTCGGCGAGCGCGACCAGATACCGGCAAGCTTCTTCCGGCGAAAAATGGCTGACCACGTCGCTGATTTCCTCGGGGGTGACGAAGGCATAAAGTCCGTCGGTGCACTGGACGATGATGTCGCCCCGGGCCAGCTCGGTGCGGCTCGAGTCGAATTTCACGATCGGCTGATGGCCCACGCTGCGGGTGAGCATGGACCGGCGGGGATCGGTCATGGCCTTGTGCTCATGGGTCAGGCGCAATTTGACCGAGGGGGCCACGTAGCAGTGGTCCGTCGTGAGCTGGCGGATTTTCCCCTGCCGGACATGGTAGACGCGGGAATCCCCGACGTGCGCGACATGCAGGGCGTTGTTGCGCAGGATCGAGACCACGAGGGTCGTCGCCATGGTGCCCCGGTCCATGCTGGACATGGCCGTGTCGTAGACCGCACGGCTGGCCGCGTCGAAAATGGCGCGCTGCAGGCTCGTGATCGTGCCTTGGGGCGTGGCTTTCTCGAACTCGGCCAGCGCGGCGCTCACGGCCAGCTGGCTCGCGACCTCGCCCCGGCTTTCGCCGCCGACGCCGTCGGCCAGGATCCAGGCGTGGCCGATGATCTTGGCCCTTTCGTTGGTCTCGGGCGGCCAGCTGCCCAGACAATCCTCATTGGTTTCGCGCACGGGTCCGGTGACGGACTGTTGAGAATAAGTGAGGCGCATGAGGAAGAAAAAGCAGCTCCCGTTCCCAAAGGACGGGAGCTGCGTATTAAAACCGCAGAGAAGCTGAAAAGGTCAAGTCTGCGGCTGCAGCGGTGCCTGGGTCAGAATGGATTTTCCGGTGGCTTTGCTGCGGCGGAAGAAATAGACCGCACCCCAGAGGCCCCAGAACGCGGCGACGCCCAACGCGACATACGGTTCCTTCGGGCTCATGCCGGCGACCGAGAACGGGCCGATGAGATAGAAGAGCATGCAGGCGAGATTGGCCAGCAGACCGAAGACCGGGACCACCACATGCTTGAAGGTGTTGAAGGTGTGGTGTTCGACGAACGCCACGATCGCGATGATGTTGGTCAGCATGTAGAGCAGGAACGTGCCGAAATTGCTGGCGAGCGTCACGACCAGCATGCTCTGCGGAATCTTGGCCGCGAGGTCATGGCTGATCAGGCCGAAGCTGTACCAGACATTCTGCGGCAGACCCTTGAGCGTGTCGTCGCTCTGGGCGGCGCCGTTGCAGAAATAGAAGGCGACCGCGAAGATACCGATGACCGCCGAGATGATGCCGAGCGTCCAGATGGAGCGGGCCGGCGAGAGGTTCTTCTCGTGGAGCATGCCGAAGTGCGCGCCCATTTCTTCGTCGCGTCCCATCGCGTAGGTGACCCGGGCTCCGGTGTTCATGCACGAGAGCGTCGTGCCGATGAGCGCGAGAAACACGGTGAACGCCTGCACGAGCATGTACGCCTTGCCGGCGGAGGCACTGCCGAACAGCCAGGTGCCCGTGATCAGCATCATGTCGCCGATCGGGGCGGCCGAGCCGCTGGCGGTGGTCATGGTGTAGCCGCTGTTCAGGAAGTAGTTCGCGCAGAAATATTCGATGAGGTAACAGAAAGCGCCTTGTATCACCAGGGAGAGGATGATCGCGATCGGAATGTCGCGTTTGGCGTTCTTCGCCTCCTCGCCCATGGAGGAAACCGATTCGAAACCGACCAGGATCAGGATGGCGATGCAGGCCTGGATGAAGGCGTAGCTCAGGTTGTGCGGCGCGACCACCGATTTGGCCGTCGTGTGAAACTGGAAGGTGTCGGCGGGGTTCTTCGGATCGGAGCCTTTGTCCATCGCCGCTTCCGGCGCGTAGGTGAGTTTGAAATCACCGCTGTAGGTGTAGTTGCCGTCCTTGTCCTTCACCGGATTGTTGTCCTTGTCGACGGCGATGACCTTGTTGATCGCCACGCCATCTGGATTCAGCGTGAAGCCGATCGAGCCTTCGGTGTGATTGACCCGGTAGGCAAGGGCGATGGCGGCGAAGATCAGCAGGGCGGTGATCTGAATGACATTGATCGCCACATTGATCGCCGTGGCGCCTGCGACGCCGCGGTAGGCGATGTAGGAAACCCCCAGGGCGAAGACGATGCAGAAGAGATACATGAACAACGGGCTGGGCACGGCGGAGCTGAAGGTGGCGGGCAACAGAATGCCCAGCACGTAACCGGCGAGAACCGCGGTGACACCCACCATGACTCCGGGATAGATCCAGTAGTAGAGGTGACTGGCCCAACCGATGGTGAATTTCGCGACCCGTGCCCATTTGAAGGCCTTTTCCTTGCGGAGGAAGGCTTGCTCGGCGAACACGTAGGACGAGCCTGCGCCCGGATACAGTTTGGAGAGCTCGGCATAGGATATCGCGGTGGCCAGACAGAGCGCCAGGGCGATCAGGATCCCGAACCACATGGCGGAACCGGCCATAGGTGCGCCGTAGAGGCATTGTTGTCCGAAGGTGAGCCAGAGGAAGGCGCCGGGGGCAATCAGCGCCATCGCGTTCATTGTTAGACCAGTCAAGCCGAGGGTCGGCTTCATGGTCGCGGTAGGTTTGTCAGCCATGTTGATATCGGGGTTAATAGTTTCTTAATATTACAACCCCCCATTTCTGCACCGCCTGTACCAAGGATTATTGATAAATAATAGATAGAAATGGCTAACGCATAGACAAAATATATAATTCAAAACTGGTCCGCTAACAGCCGGCGCGGCGGCGGCGTTCTCAGCAAAAATCGGGGTCGCACGGAATCGTCGGCAGAAATGGGGCCGATCCTCTTTCAGGAAAGGGGTCGAATAAGGTTCAAGCGCGGACCTTCTATCTGCGGATGGCCGTTCCGGCGCTGAGGTTTACGGAACGATTCCTGCTCGCTCGGATTGTCTGAGCCACCCGCGCTTGACCTCCGTCCCGGTCGTCAAGAAAGTGGGGTTTATTTTCCCGTGAATACCCAACCTCGTAAAGTCGCCCTCCTCACCGCCGGTGGTCTCGCTCCCTGCTTGAGCGCAGCCGTCGGCGGTCTCATCAAGAAATACACCGAGGCCTCGCCCGAGACCGAGATCATTTGCTACCGCTCCGGTTACAAAGGTCTGCTGCTCGGCGATTCCATCAAGGTGACTGAAGACCTGCGCAAACAGGCCCACATTCTCCTGCGCTACGGCGGCAGCCCCATCGGGAACAGCCGCGTCAAACTCACCAACGCGGCCGATTGCGCCAAACGCGGCCTGGTCAAGCCTGGCGAGGATCCGCAGAAAGTCGCCGCCGACCAGCTCCGCAAGGACAAGATCGACGTGCTGCATACCATCGGAGGCGACGACACGAACACCGCCGCCGCCGACCTCGCCGCCTACCTCGGCAAGAATAGCTACCACCTCTCCGTCATCGGGCTGCCGAAAACCGTCGACAACGACATCACCCCCATCCGCCAGAGCCTCGGCGCCCTGACCGCCGCCGAGCAGGGGGCGCGCTTCTTCCAGAACGTCGCCAGCGAGCAGGGGGCCAGCGGGCGCATGCTCATCGTCCACGAAATCATGGGCCGCCACTCCGGCTGGCTGACCGCCGCCACCACCCGCGATTATTTCCGCTGGGTCGACAGCAGCCTATTCGTGCCCGGCCTCGGCCTGAGCGCCGACAAATGGGCCGTCCACGGCGTCTATCTGCCCGAGATCGAATTCAACCTCCAGGCCGAGGCCGACCGCCTCGCGACCCTGATGGACAAGCAGGGCAACATTAACATTTTCGTGTCCGAGGGCGCATGCGTCGACGCCATCATCGCGGAGATCGAGTCCCGTGGCGAGAAGATCGAGCGCGACGCGTTCGGTCATGTCGCCCTCGACAAGGTCAACGTCGGCGCTTGGTTCGGCAAACAGTTCTCCAAGCTGATCAAGGCCGAGAAGGTGCTGGTGCAGAAGAGCGGCTATTTTGCCCGCTCGGCGCCGGCCAATCAGACCGACCTCACGCTGATCGAACGCTGCGTCGAGCACGCGGTCGAATGCGCACTGCGCGGCCAGTCCGGTCTCGTCGGCGAAGACGAGGAGCAGGGCGACAAGCTCCGCGCGATCGAGTATCCGCGCATCAAGGGCGGCAAGCACTTCGACCCCCGCATCCGCTGGTTCCAGGAAATCCTCGTGCGCACCGGCCAGAAAGCCGGCCGCCCCCGCGCGACCGCCTGAGCCGGGATCGCCCAGCGGGACAAGGTGGAACCGGGCCTCCGGGCCGGTTAGCCTTTCTTCTTCCTCTTTGCAGACCGGGTTCGCCCGGTCTTTTTTTGCCCCGATCCGGCCGCCCGGGCGGGTCCGCCGCCCGCGGACGTTTGACGAAATGGATTTTCCAGCTATCCTTTTCGGCGGTCCCGGTTGGTGAAACCCTTCGTCGATTTAGCCATGAAAACCGCTCAATTCCGTCTGCTCCTCGGTTTTGCCGTCATGCTGGGTGCGATCACCGTCGCCCGATCGGCGATGGACGTTCCCGCTCCCGCCTCCGCCACCGGCGAAAAACTTTATGTCGCCATCGAGTATTTCGATCCGGCCGCATTCGACCGGCTTCGCTATTCCGCGCTGACCGGTGACGAAGTCATTTTGAGCACGCTCAAGGCCACGGCGGCGACGCAAGCCCAGGCCGCGGGATACAACGGAGAGGTGGCGGTGCTCGACGACGGGGCGAAGGCTCCGGAAGGCGCGCCGGTTTTGCGGCTGACTTGGGGAATCGCCGCCGGAGTCACGGTCGATTTGCTCGAGGGCGGCAAGAGCACCTATCTCGGCATCGCCGGACGCCTGCCGCTGACGGCCCACCCTGACCACGACAGCATGCAGCGACGGCTGGACAAGGCCCTGATGCCGGCGAGCCATCAGGATGAAGCCCTGAGGGTCAGGACGGAGATGGAGCTTTTCACCGCGTTGCAATACGTCGTGGAGTACCGGCAGAAATCGTCGAAGACCTGACCTTCCCCCCGCCTAGCGCACCGCGGCGGGCATTTCCGTGGGACGGAGTTCGAAGACGATCCGCTCAGTGTGTCGCACGACAGTCACCGACACCGGCCGGTCGATGTAGTCGGCGGTGAGCAGCTGATGCAGGTCGCTCACGTTGCGCACCGGATGCGTGTCGAGGGCGACGATGATGTCGCCTTCCTGCAGGCCGGCCACCGAGGCGGGGCTGCCGGGTGTGATTTGGGAAACGAGGACCCCGGTTCGCTGGTCGAGATGGAAATGGCGGGCGAGGGTCCGCAGCAGCGGCGCGGGCTGTCCGCCCACGCCAAGATAGCTGCGGCGAATGCGGCCGTCCTTGATGAGCCAGCCGGCGACCCAGCGCGCGAGATTGCTGGCGATCGCGAAACAAATCCCCTGGGCCGGGCGGATGATGGCGGTGTTGACGCCGATCACCTCGGCGCGGGTGTTGAGCAGCGGTCCGCCGGAGTTGCCGGGATTGAGCGCGGCGTCGGTCTGGATGATGTTGTCGATCGTCCGGCCCGACTGCGTGGTCAACGTGCGGCCGAGACCGCTGACGATGCCGGCGGTCACGGTCTGCTGGAACCCCATCGGGCTGCCTAGCGCAATGGCGATCTGGCCCGGGCGCACGCGGTCGGAATCGGCCAGGGCGAGGTGCGGAAGCGGTTCGCTGCTCACCCGGACGACGGCGAGGTCGGTGTGCGGATCCTCGCCCACGAGGTCCGCACGCAACCGCCGGCCGTCGGCGAGCTGGAGGTGCAGATCCGCTGCCTCATGCACGACGTGGCTGTTGGTGAGCGCATAGCCGTCGGGTGAAAGAAAGAAAGCTGAGCCGCTCCCGGAGGCCGGCTCCGTCTCTCGTGTGCGTCGGGTGCGCACCTCGACATGCGCGACGGCTGCGCCCGCGGTTTCAACCGTCGAGCTGACCGCGGTGGAATAGGCGTCGAGCAGTCCGGCGTCCGCCAGCACGGGTTCGGTTGCGACGCCGGAGTGGTTTTCGTGGGAGGAAAGAAATGCGACCATGGTGATGTTGCCTGGAAACGTCTCCACGAATCGCGGTTTGGCAAATCGCCAGGCCACCTCCGCGAGTGCGTGGCGTCAAGGTTGGCGACGATTTGTCCTGAATTTCGCTGAAGGGCTGGCCACAAAAGCACAAGATGCGCAAAAAAGGCCGACGATTCACACGATGCCGGCCGGACATCCATTCGCGGTGGGTCCGACAGTCGAGTGCTTGTTCCGCCCGGGAACTCGCTTTAGGGATCTTTACTCGACAAGTGAACGTCGACAGCGAGCGGAAATCCAAAGTTTTCACTCCGCGATCTCCGTGTCCTCCGCGTTTAACTGCGTTTTCCCGGTTTGTCTTCGGACTTGGCCGGTCGGCCCGCGTCGATGGGTCAATACCGGCCGCCGGAAAAATCTGGCAGGATGGCGTCGTCAAAAGAAATCACAACCCGGAGCAAACCTCGGTCATGATCTTGCGCGAAATATTTCCAGGCACCGGGCCGGCCGACAGCCCGTACAGTGCGCTGCAGGCGAAAGGCCTGGCCGCAGGCGGACTGGGCACGCTGCTCTACTGCTGGATGTTTTACGGGGGCCGGCTCTCGATCGCGGCGCGCGGTGGCCGGATCGCCCTGGCGACCTTCCTTGCCGCCGGCGCGGGCCGGGTCGCGGTGATTCTCTGGCAGGGCTGTCGCCAGCGTCAGAGTGCTCGCGCCAATCCGCTAAGCCGAGAACCGCTCCACCGGCTCCGGGGACAGGGCTGGCAGATAGTCTCTAAAACAAGGATCAGGCTTATCTCGATGCCCAAGCCCCATCCGTGCCGCGGGGAGTCACCCCTTTTTACCGGAACCGCCACTGGTGTGACTCGAACCGCCTCCGCCCCCCGAGCTTCCACCACCGGCGTGGCCGCTTGAGCCGCCCGAGCCGCCACCGCTGCTGTGGCTGCTCCCGCCACCACCGCTGTTATGGCCACCGCCGCCGCCTGGGCTCGGCCGTGGATCGTGAGGAATCGAGGGCGGGCCGCCTGACCCGCCCGAATGCGGCGGATGATCACCATGATCGTTGCCACGATCTCCGCCATGATCGACCGGCGGACGGGAGTGCTTGGCACTGTCGAGCGCGACATTTGTATTTTCGTCAGGCATTTCCGCTTCGTCTGGATCCGAGACGATATACGACGTGTAGAAGTCCCGGTGGACGGTGGTGGTAACGGCTTTTCCCTCCTTGGAATCTTCGATCCATAGTTCGACAAATTTGTCGGGCACCTGATAGCTGAGCGACGTGGGAGCGTTGAATTTCAACACGTAGCTTGCTCCTGCCGGGGCATTGATCTGGAAGTCTGCTTCCGCGATAGAGCCAAGGTGCTGGTACGAAACCGTCACGGTCCGCATCCCGGCCTCAATCCTGAGAGGCTGTTTCCAAGCGGCTTTGCCGCCCGCCACCTGCCATCCGTCAACCGCCGAGATGTAGGCCGTTTTCCACGATGGAAGCAAAAGGATGTCGAACATAATGGATTCAGAGCCGGTGATCGTGGCTACGCCGGCGGCCGCCGGTGGCTCATGATATTTATATTGTGCTTCCGCTGGATCGATCGGCACCGTCGCGCAACCGCTCATCAGGATCAGCGCGAGCAAAGCCCGGGCGCCGAAACAGCGGCCTGCCGTTATGCGAGCATTCGTTTTCATGGCTGCTCCTTTCCGGATGCGGGGGCTTCGATTTCCACCACGCCCAGGTGAGCTCCACTCGGGTCGACAATGACCGCCCGCCAGTATTGGTCCGGCGTGTCGGATGGCGCCACGGCGACCCGTCCGCCAAGCGTCACGGCCTTTGCGACCGTTTCCTTGACGTTGGCGACGCGAACGAAGAACAGCCAGACGGGGTGCGCCTTTGGGCGATCCGGCACCGGAAGCACGCTCGCGCGGGAATAACCGCCGCTGATCAAGACGAAGTCATCGGTCCGCGGCGTGCGCGTATCGGGCATGAATTCATAGCCGGCGACCTTCTGATAGAATCCGCCGGCAGCAGCGGGGTCCCGTGCAAACAACTCCGCCCAGGTCCAGTCGCCGGGATCCGGGAGATATTCTCCGGGGTCGCCGGTGACCGAATGCATCAGGCCGAGGATCGCGCCCTCGGCATCCGCAAAAACGGCCTGGGTCCCGCGGTCCGGCAGATTCTTGGCCTTGGAAATGACCCGGCCGCCGGCCGCCACGGCTGTCGCGAGCGCCTGCGACACGTCGGGCACGGAGACATAGCTGACCCAGCGGCCATGCGCTTCATCCCTCATCCGCTTCGGGCGCAGGGCGACCCCGGCAACCGGCCGCCCGTCATTGGACAGGACGATGTAGGGTTTGGACCCAGACGAAGTCGTCAGGGCGACGGGTTGCGCGGTCCAGCCGAACAGGTCGGTGTAGAACTTCGCGGCAATTGACGGATTGTCGGTCAGCAGGTCGCCCCAGATAAATTTCCCCGAGTGGTATTCGATCGTGGCAGGTGAGTTGATGGGCGGCAGATTCTCCGCCTGAGCGTGCCCCGAGATCATCGCGAGCACAATGACCAGGAGCGCAATGGCAGTTCTGCGATGGACGGCGAGTTGCATGAGCTATGTTAGCTTGAGACGCCGTACATTGTAATCCGTCACCCGAATGGTCGAAGAATAAATCGTCTTCGCTTGAAACCGGAGCGCCACCAATGTCGTCCAATCCGACTCAAACGCGATCGCTCCCAGACGGAGCCGGCCCCAGCGGCTTCGCTTGCGGTTCACCCATCGGACACGAAACGGTTACTCTCACCGCTGCCTCGTCTCCGGGCCTAATTTTCGCTGACGATGAAGTGTTCACTTTTGGCCGGCAAGCCTTCACGCGCCCCGACGATCCTCCAGAGAGCATTTCACGCCAACGAGTGGGACTAGAGGCAATGGGCGTTCGACATTCGCGCGGAATCATTCGGGAAATTGACCACGAGAAGCCCCGGCAAGATATTCTGGTAGAAATACCGGCGTTAGCTGTTAGTTATGCAGCGAAAAAATAGAATCGGATTCTTTCAGGGGAATTCAGCTTTGACGTGGTTGGCGAGAGTCCGGAGTTGTCGGCGATCGAGGTCTTCCCTGCGGCTTTTTGCAGACTATTGCAGTCTGCCTTGATCGAATTCGTAGGCCGGTTCGCATTCGAGGTAAAGATGAGGCGGCGCATCGGGCCGGGGCGCCCTACCTTCAAGCCAGAACGGCGTGTTCCGTCGAAAGGCGCTTGAGGGCAAGCGCCCCTACCGTTCGGGCCGGTCCGCAAAACATCGGAGTGGGTCAGTGCTGTCGAACCTGAACTCGGTGCGGGATAGGCCCGCCCGGAGGTCGGGCTCCACCCATGGCATCGGTCTCGAGAATTATCGAGATGACCCAACGACCGAAAATCTACGGGGCGAGGACGCGGTAGATGGCGTAGCTTTGGGCGGGGAGGTCGAGTTGCAGGCGGCCGGGGGTGTCCTTGATCGCGATCGCGCGGCCGGCGAGGAGCTCGAAGCCTTTGCGGGCGGTCGCGAAATCGAATTGCGCGGTGACGGGACGCGCGGCGGGGTTGAAAACGATGAGCAGCACCGAAGTGCCGCTCGCTCGGGCGAAAACGAAGGGGTAGGTGTTGGGTTGCGCGAAGAGCGGCACAAATTCGGCATAGGCGGCCAGCGCGGGTTCGGTATGCTTCAGGCGGATCAAGCGGCGGGTGCGGTTGAGCAGCGAGTCCGGGTCCGACTCCTGCGCGGCGACGGTGGGGGCATCGGCGGCGGGATCGACGGGCAGGTAGAGCTGCGCCGGCTGCGCGGTCGAGAAGCCGAGGTTGGGACCGGACGCCCACTGCATGGGGGTGCGGGCGCCGGCGCGCGGAGTGTAGGCGCCCTCGGGCTGCGGCACGTCGTGGAGCTGGCGCATGCCGATTTCGGTGCCGTAATACATGAACGGCACGCCGGGCATGGTGAGGCCGAACGCGGTGATCATTTCGAGTTCGTCGACGGTGCGCTGGTTGCCGATGCGGGCGAGGTCGTGGTTGCCGATCGGCAGACAAACATAACCCTTGGCACGGGTGGCTTCGTAGGGCGGCAGGTAGCTTTGGAGAAAATGAGTGATGTCGCCACGGCCTTCGCGGTCGAAGAAGCTATGGCCGTCGGACATGCCGTTCAGGATGCGCCAGCTTTCCTTTTGGTAGAGGTCGTTGAAACCCTCGGCCCAGTGGAAGAACGCCGCGTGGAACGCGCCGTCGAGCGCACCTTTCGGGTCCGACCATTCGGCGACGGTGAAGGCACTGGGATAGTCGTGATCCAGGATCCGCCGCACGTCTTGCCAATAGCTCAGGGTGTCACGATTGGGATCGGACTGTTTGACCATCGCATTGGCCATGTCGGCGCGAAAGCCGTCGGCGCCGAGATCCATCCAGAAGCGCAGGACTTTCTGCATCTCGGTGCGGAGGGCGAGCACGGCGGGAGCGCGCGGGGCAAGCTGCCAGGGTTTGGCGGGGTCGGGCTGGCCGAAACCGTAGTTGAGCGCGGGCTCGTTCCAGAAAAAGTTGCTCAGAAAATTGCCGTTGCGCCGGCCGAAGCCGTGAATCCAGCCCTCGCCGGGTTCGCTGACCCAGGTGTTGTTGTTCCAGATGTACCAATCGGCGTGCGGACCGGGCCGGCCGCTGGCGGACTCGAGGAACCACGGATTGTCGATCGAGGTGTAGGTGATGACGTAGTCGAAGAGCACCTTGAGACCGCGGCGATGGGCCTCGGCGAAAAGCCGGCGGGCGTCGTCATTGGTGCCGTAGCGCGGCGCGATCTTGTAGTAGTCGCGGATGTCGTAGCCGGCATCGTTGAACGGCGAGTCGAAGAACGGGTTGATCCAGATCGCGTCGACGCCGAGGCTTTTGATGTAGTCGAGCTTGGCCGTGATGCCCGGAAGATCGCCGATGCCGTCGCCGTTGGAATCAAAGAAGGTCTGCGGATAGATTTGATAGACGACGGCGTGGTGCACCCAGTCCGGCGCCGGAGGGATCACGTCGCGGCCCGTGATGGCAGGTTCTGCAACGAGGGCCGTGGCGGCGAATGCGAGGCAGGATAGAATGAAGGTGCGAGTGAGGGAGGAAGGGCGAAGGGCGCGGGAAAGGGACATGGCGGAATGGGTCGGCGGCATGGTGAAGGGAACCACGGTGGGTGTTTAAAAACGCGGGTCGAATCAATTGAGTGAGGAAAAAGCAGTTGAAACGCGGAGTCCGTGGAGGACGCGGAGAGAAGGCGTAGGTGGCGGACTGGTCCCGCCACTTTTTGTTGCGCGGCCAGCGTGCGACCTGCCGGCGGACTCAGAGGCGCGGTTCAATTTCTACCGCGGAACATACCTTGATTCAGCCGAGGGTGGCGACGATGCGGGTGCCGTCGCTGAGGCGGTCGAGCGGGACGAGGTTGCCTGCGATGGTTTTTCCGTCGACGACGAGGGCGGCGACGCCTTTCGAAACACCGGCGGGATTTTTCACCTCGATCTTGACGCGCTTGCTGCGGAAGACGCGCTCGATCTTGAAGCCCGGCCAGTTTTTCGGGATGCACGGATCGACGCGGAGGCCGTCGACTTCGGGGCGGACGCCGAGGATCCACTGCAGTGCGGTATGATGGCTCCACGAGGCGGTGCCGGAGAGCCACGGGACGCGGGACTTGCCGACGTTGCGATTGCAGGTGGCGTAGGTGGTCTGGCAATGGACGTAGGGCTCGATCTCGCGGAGTTCGGCGCGGGTGTTGTAGGCGGCGGGCATGAACGCGCGGTAGTATTCATAGGCCTGGTCGCCGTTGCCGAGCAGGCATTCGGCGATGACGGCCCAGCTCTGCGTGTGGCAGAAGATGCCGGCGTTTTCCTTGATGCCGTGGTTGTAGATGACGCCGCCCATGACGGTGGGCGGCGTGTGGGTGAACGGCGGCGCACTGAGCATGATGCCGTAGGGCGTGGCCAGGTCGCGCTTGAGCGCGTCCATGCAACGCCGGCCCTGCTCGGGCGACGCGGCGCCGGACATGACGGCCCAGACCTGGGTATTGATGTAGATTTTGCCCTCGGTTTCGGCTTGCGAGCCGTAGCGATGGCCGTCGGCGCCGATGGCCCAGAGGAACCACCCGCCGTCCCACGCGGCCTGCTGGATGCTGGCCTCGAGTTTCGTCTGCGCGGCGCGGGCCCACGCGGCTTCGTCGGGCCGGCCCAGCCGGTCCGCGATCTGCGCGTAGGTGACGAGACCGAGCCGGACCTGAAAGGCGACCATGACGGACTCGCCATCGTACCCCATTTTCACGCAGTCGTTCCAATCGGCATGAAGGCCGCAGGGCAGGCCGTTCGCGCCGGAGCGTTCGAGGTTGAATTCGAGCGCGCGGCGGAGATGCCCGAGCACGGTGGCTTCGCCTTGGTCCGAATACGGCAGGACCTTATTGTAGAATGCGAGGTCGCCGGTTTCCGCGACATAGTCCGGGATGGCGTTGAACAGCCACTGACAATCGTCGGAGCGGTATTCCTCGCGCTTGGGCGCGGGCATTTTTCCCGGGACGTGACTGAACGGGGCGACGACCGGCATGGCGCCGCCGCTGGACGCCTGGCCGGTGAGCATGAGTTCAAGCCGCTCGCGGATCTGGTCTTTGAACATGGGCATGGCGCCGAGGAAATCCTGCACCGTGTCGCGGTAGCCGAGGCCGTCGCGCTCGCCGTTGTAGATGAGGGAGGCGTGGCGGGACCAGGCGTAGGTGACGAGGGCGTTGTAGGCGCCCCAAACGTTGGCCATGGAGTCGAACTCGGCGTCGGGCGTCTTAACTTTCACGCCGCCGAGCAGGGCGTGCCAGTGGGCGGCGAGTTTTTGCAGCTCGGCCTCGCAGCGCTCGGAAGTGCCGAACTCCGCGCGGGCGGCGTAACCGTGCGACTCGGGCGTACCCAGGCCGAGAAGCGCGACGAGTTCGCGGGTTTCCCCGGACTGGAGCTCGAGCTCGACCTGAAGCGCGCCGATGGCGTTTTCCCCCTCGGCGAGGAAATTGGAGCACCGGCCGTCGATCACCGCCTGCGGGTTGGCGTAGGTGTTGTAGACCGAACCGAGAAAGCGTTCGCGGACCGTGTCGTAGCCGGCAAGCGGCGCGCCGGTGAGGGCCATCCAAAGGCGATGACAGCCCATCAGGTTCTTCGGATCGTAGGCATAATAGGGATGCACCGCCACGCCGAGCATCTCCTGCTCGACGGTGGCTTTCGTGATGAATTGCGAATATTGGAGGTTGGTCAGATCATTGGGCATGTGCCACGGGCTGGCCATTTCGCAGTAGGTGAAGACCGTGAGCTTGCGGGGCTGCTTGGATTTGTTGGTGACCTTGAGGCGCCAGTATTCGAAGGCCTGGCCGAGTGGGACGAAGTAAGTCGATTCGGTTTCGATCGCGGCATAGCGCGAGGTGATGATCGTGTAGGCGGTGCCGTGGCGGCAGGTGCTCTTGTATTTCGAGAGCGGCTTTCCAACCGGCTGCCAGGACGAGGACCAGTAGTCGCCGCTCCCCTGATCGCGCAGGTAGAAATAGCGGCCGGGCTGGTCGAGCGGCACGGAGTTGGAACGCAGGCGCAGAAAGCGGCTGGTGAGCGCGCTCTTGTAGAAGCTGTACCCGCCGGCGTTGTTGGTGATGATGGCGCCATAGTCGAGGGAGCCGAGATAATTGCTCCACGGACGCGGAGTGTCCGGGCGCGTGATGACGTATTCCTTGGCGCGGTCGTCGAAGTGGCCGAATTGCATGGTGAAAAAAGGAAAAAGAGAGAGAGGAGGTCGGCGGTCGCCGCAATCGTCCCGGCTGAATTCCGCGGCGACGTCTGCGCTGGTGACGATGTCTCGAGGGAGCAGGTTGCTGAACGGCGGCGGTTGCCGGCGGATCAGAAGCCGTCGGTGCGGAACGGGGCCGCGGGCAGGCCGGCGGCGTTTTCCAAATTGACGTCGAGATAGTCAGCCCAGCCGTAGCGCACGGTCTGGGGTGCGGAGACGGCCGGACAGGTCACCACCACGGTCTCGCCGTCAAGGCGCGCTTCGGCCGCATGGTAAACATGGTCGGCGCCTGCGAGCGCGAAGCCTTTGACGAGGGTGCCTCCGTCGTGTGTGCGGAGGCCGGAGGCGTCGTGCCAGCGGACCCGCGCGCTGCCGCCCGCGATTTCGACTGCGTCCAGCTCCGGACCGCGTGTGCTCAGTCCAGGCTCGCCGTAGGTGCCGGCGCGGGCCAGCAGCGCCAGGCGGTGGCCGACATCCTGTTTGTTGTGCGGGTGAATGTCGTGAATCTCACCGATGTCGAGGGTGACGGCCATGCCGGTGCCGGGTTCGGCGAGAGTCTGAGTTTGGGCCTCGCGCAAATACGGCCACTCAGCGCGTTCGGTGAAGGCGGCGAGCTGCACAAAATAAAAGGGCAGCGTGCCTTCGCCCCAGCGGGTCCGCCAGTCGCGGATCAGGGCCGTGAAGCGCGCGCGGTAGGTGTCGTAAGCGCCGACGTTGGCCTCGCCCTGGTACCAGATGAAGCCGCGCACGCCGTAGGGGATCAGCGGGGCGATCATGGCATTGTAGAGTGCCGCCGGCTGGTTCTGCAGGCTGAGTTCGGGCGGAGCCGGTGGCTGGGAGGCATAAATGGTGGCGGGCACGAGGGGGATGGCGCGCTCGACCTCCCAGCGCCATGGGCCGTCAAGCGCCAGGCGCTGGGCGGCGCTCTCGGCAAACAGACTCGCCGCCGGGCCCATGAACCCGCCATCGCCGAAATGATCGAACACGCGCACGGCGACGACGTTGACGCCCGCATGCACGAGGCGTCCGGGCACGGTGTAGCGACGCGGCACCTGGTAGGCGTTGTAGGTTTCGGGTCCGATCGCTCCGACTTTCTCGCCGTTGAAATAGGTGGTGTCGAAATCGTCGATTGCTCCCAGGCTGAGCGTGAGATCGTTTTCGGCCCAAGTGGCGGGAACTTCGAACGTGCGGCGGAACCAAAACACGCCGTTGGCGGCGAGCCCGCCGCGGCCCTGGACGGTGTTGGGCAGCGGCATGCTGCGCCAGGCGTGGTCGTCAAAGCCTGGCCGCGCCCAGCCGCGAGGTTCGCCTTCGTTGCCGGTGTCGGCGGGGAAGGACGCTTTCTCCCAGACGGCGAGCCTGGCCTGGTAGGCGGCCTTGATGGCGGGCAGATCGGCTTCGTGGGCGGCGATCCCGTCGAGCTCGGCATCGACGCCCGGCCACACCGGACGCAGGCCGTCGCGGCTGGTCCAGGCCTCGACCCGCGTGCCGCCCCAAGTGGAGTCGATGATGCCGATCGGCACACCGGTGTGCTGAGTGAGCTCGCGGGCGAAAAAATAACCGACCGCCGTGAAATTGCCCGCCGTGTCCGGGGTGCAGACGTTCCAGGCAGTGCTCACCCCGGCCTGAGGCGTGCGCGCAGTGGCGAGCGGGATTTTGGCGACGCGAATGGCCGGCCAATTTGCGCTGGTGATTTCGCGATCGGCGTCACGAGCCCGGGCGAGCGGGAACTCCATGTTGGACTGGCCCGAGGCGATCCAGACGTCGCCCACCATGATGTCGTCGATCACCTGCTCCGTGCTGCCGCTGAGGTGCAATCGATAGGGGCCGCCCGCGGGCAGCTCGGGACAGGTGAGCTGCCAGGCGCCGTCGGGACCGGCGGTGGTCTGGACTTTCACCGGCGGGAGCTTGGCGCCCTCGACGGAAAGAGTGACGACTTGCCGGGGCTGGTCGGAGCCCCACACTGGGTTGGCGCGGCCGCGCTGGAGCACGGCGTGGTCGGAAAACAGCCCGCTGAGGGTGAGAAGGGCGAGGATCATCGGAGGAGGGGGTGGGCGGGAAATCTACGGGAGGTCACAGACCCGGGGCAAGCCGGCTCGGACCGCACGGCCCGGTCCGGATGAGATGGCGGTGCGGGACCGGCGGGCGGGCCGCCTGAAAAAAAGGGACCGGGCAAGGCTGCGACCAGCGAAACGGCGCGACGCCGGGGGCGCCGACCCGACTGCGGGGGAAAAGGGGCACTGGACGCGGAGGCACACTTCCGGGACGATAGCGGAGGGAAAAAAGCATTGCCAAGCTTGATTTAACGTTACACCTCACTTGACGCCATTCCTGCTTTGGCGATCGACCATGCCGGCCTGGCTTCCCCTCTCATGAAATTCACCGACGGCGCCTGGATGTTGCAGCCGGGCGTGCAGGCCCATCATCCCGCGGAGGCCGCGGGTTTCGCCCAGCAGGATGGCGTGTTGACCGTCTCGGCACCGACGCGCCCGATCAAGCATCGGGGGGACACGCTGCAAGGACCGCTGCTGACGGTGCGGCTCGATTCGCCGCTGGCGGACGTGGTGCGGGTGCGGATCGAACATTTCACCGGCGGGATCGACCGGAGGCCGGGTGTGCCGGTGCAGCCGGCGGGACCGGTCGACGTGGCGATCGTTTCGGGCCCGCGGGAGGCGTCGCTGCGTTCGGGGCGGCTGCAAGCGCGCGTGGGCGGTCAGGAGGGGTGGGCCCTCGTGTTTTCCGCGGAGGGCCGCGAGCTGACGCGCAGCGGGCAGCGCGGCCAGGGCTACGTGCAATGGGCGGGCCACGGGAACTTTGTCCACGAGCAGCTGAACCTCGGAGTCGGCGAGTGCGTCTACGGCCTGGGCGAGCGGTTCACCGCCTTGGTGAAGAACGGCCAGGTGGTGGAGAACTGGAACAAGGATGGAGGGGCGAATGGCGAGCAGGCGTACAAGTGCGTGCCGTTCTACCTGACGAACCGCGGATACGGCGTGCTCGTGAACGAAACCGGACCGGTGTCGTTCGAGGTGGCGTCGGAGAAGGCCTCCCGGGTCCAGTTCAGCCTCCCGGGCGAACGGCTGGAGTATTTTATCATCTACGGACCGACCCCGAAGGAGATCCTGGGCAAGCTGACGGCGCTGACCGGCCGGCCCGCCCTGCCGCCGGCGTGGTCGTTCGGCCTCTGGCTCACCACGTCGTTCACCACCAGCTACGACGAGGCGACGGTCACGAGCTTCATCGACGGAATGCGGGACCGCGACCTGCCGCTGCGGGTTTTTCATTTCGACTGTTTCTGGATGCGGGAATTCGAATGGTGCAACTTCCAGTGGGACTCGCGCACCTTCCCCGATCCCGCGGGCCTGCTGCGGCGCTTGCACGCGCGCGGGCTGAAGATCTGCGTGTGGATCAATCCGTACATTGCGCAGCGGTCGGCACTGTTCGAGGAAGGAAGCCGCGGCGGCTTCCTGCTGCGGAAGCCCAATGGCGACGTCTGGCAGACCGACCAGTGGCAGCCGGGCATGGGGATCGTCGACTTCACGAACCCCGCGGCGCGCCAGTGGTTTTCCGGACACCTGCGCCGGTTGCTGGAAATGGGCGTCGATTGTTTCAAGACGGACTTCGGCGAGCGCATTCCGACCGACGTGGTCTACCATGACGGCTCGGATCCGGTGGCGATGCACAATCACTACCCCGTGCTTTACAACGAGACGGTGTTCGCGTTGCTCGAGGAAGTGCGCGGCCTTGGGGAGGCGGTGCTGTTCGCCCGGGCGGCGCACACCACCGCCCAGCGCTTTCCCGTGCACTGGGGTGGCGACTGCCTCTCGACGTTCGAATCGATGGCGGAGGCCCTGCGGGGGGGACTTTCGCTGGGGCTATGCGGCTTCGGTTTCTGGAGCCACGACATCGGCGGCTTCGAAGGCTTGCCGCCGCCGGCCCTTTACAAGCGCTGGGTCGCCTTCGGCCTGCTCTCCTCGCACAGCCGGCTGCATGGCAGTTCCTCCTATCGTGTGCCCTGGAGCTACAACGACGAGGCCTGCGACGTGCTGCGTTTCTTCACCAAGCTCAAATGCCGGCTCATGCCCTATCTTTTCGCGGCGGCGGTGGAGGCCCACCAAACGGGAGTGCCGATGCTCCGGGCCATGTTGCTGGAATTTCCCGGCGATCCGGCCTGCGACGGCTTGGAACGCCAGTATCTGCTCGGCGGCGCACTGCTCGTCGCTCCGGTGCTGACGGAAGATGGAGCGGTCGACTATTATCTGCCCGACGGCCGGTGGACCCACCTCCTGACGGGCGAGATGCAAACAGGAGGCCGGTGGCATCGCGCCCGGCACGATTTTCTCAGCCTGCCGCTGTTCGTGCGGCCCCGAAGCATCATCCCGTTCGGTGCCGTGGACGACCGGCCGGACTACGACTTTACCGCCGGTTTGACCTTCCGGGTCTTTGAACTCGAGGAAGGGGCGCGGCTGACCTGCGAAGTCCCGACCCTGACCGGCGCACCCGGCTTGCGCCTGACGGTCGTCCGTTCGAGGCGGCGCATCAGCGCCAGCATCGAGGGCATCCCGCCTGGCAATTGGCGCATCCAACTCTCCGGGGTGCCATCGGTCGTGGTCGGCGCCTCGCTCAAGGCCATCGTCCATCCGCTCGGAGTCGTGGTGGAGGCGGTGACTGGCACCCGGCAGATCGACTGCGAACTGCCGCCCGACGAAGCGGACCGCGGGCCCCTTGCCACCGAAATGCGCTGATCCACCGCCAATAGCATGCCGGCTTCGCGATCGCGTGCGGCGGACCGGTTGGTGTCCTGCCGGGCTCCGGCGATCGCGAGCACGGCCCCGGCGGGTGGTCGTCCGCATCCCGCTTGCCGCGCGCGGCCGCCTCTGCAAGCTGACGGGTTCACGAACGCCGTCCACCATGCCAAGTCCAAGAAAAAAGAGTATTGGGACCCGCGCCGCAACGCTGGCGGATGTCGGCCGGGCGGCGGGAGTTTCGGCGATGGCGGCGTCCACCGCGCTGAACGGATCGCGCACCTCCTCCCGCATTTCCAAGGAGACCCGGGAGCGCATTCTCAAGGCGGCGGCGCGGCTGGCCTACCGGCCCAACGCGACGGCGCGGGCATTGGCAAACCGGCGCATGCGGACCCTGGGGCTGGCCGCGGTGATCGACGGCGGAGAGTTGAACAACTATTTTTTGGAGGTGTTCAACGGGGTGCTGGAGGCGGCGACCCGGCATGAACAGAACACGACGGTCTTTGCGCTGCACGACTGGGGCGCGGATACGGCGCGTCTCCACGGCCTGTGTGACGGTCGCATCGACGGCCTGATCCTGCTCGCCCCGACGATCAGCCGGCCCATGACCAGGCTGCTGCCGGCGCACACGCCGTTTGTGTCCCTTCATGCCAACATCGCCCTGCCGGGTGTGATCAACATCGAGAGCGATGAGGAGAAGGGCGCCCGGGAAATGGTCCGCCACCTCGTGCGCTGCGGGCATCGGCGCATCATGCACGTGGCCGGCCCGACCCGCCAGCTGGGGGCCGAGCGCCGGTTTCGTGGGTACCGTCGCGCCCTGGCGGCCGCGCGCCTCCCTTACGAACGTGACCTGCTGGTCAAGGCGGGCTACACGGTCGCGGAGGGCCGGGCCGGCGTCCGCGACTGGCTCAGAGGCCATGCCGGCCGGCCTGTGCCGGACGCGATTTTCTGTGCCAACGACGGTTGCGCCATCGGCTGCATCCAGGCGCTGGCCGAGGCGGGCCTGCGGGTGCCGGACGATATTTCCGTCGCCGGCTTTGACGACACGCTGGCGGCCCGCACGACGGTTCCGCAGCTGACCACGGTGCGGCAACCCCTGCGCGAGATGGGGGCGCGGGCGGTCGAGGTCCTGCTCGCGAGGATTGCCCAACTGGAGGGAGCCGGCGGCAAGGCTCCCGATTCTCCGATTGTCTTTCCCGTCGCACTGGTCGATCGCGCGTCCGTCTCCGCCCCGCCGCGGGTGCTCCGGCTCGTCCCGGCGTCGCGTTGAAGAGGCGCGCGCGGATTCAAACGCGGCCCCGCCGCGCCTCGAGTTGCGTCCGGATCTCCGCCATCCGTCGCGGGGTGAGAGGAAACCGGGACAGGAGCACCAGGGCGACGACCGAGCCGACGACGGGCACGGCCGCGAAGAGGAACCGCATGCTGAAAAGAGCGTGCGCCGTCTGATTGCCCCCAAGCGCGGCGTCGAATCCGGTACGTTCAAGAATCTCGCCTGAAGCCCAGCTGCCGAGTCCCACCCCGAACTTCATGATCCAGGACCCGCAGGCCGAAAAGGCTCCTTCGCGGCGCTGGCCGGTCTGCAATTCGTCGGCGTCGATGACATCAGCCGTGATCGAACCGTAGAGGATCCAGAAGCCGGCGCCCGTGAACGCGGTGAAGCCGCACGACAACACCTGGAGCCATTGGACGGAAGGGGTATAAAGCCACCAGGTCGCGAGGCTCGCGCCGATGGCCGAGACCTGTACGAGCATCATCGCATATTTCTTGCCGAGCCAGCGGGAGAGGTTGGTGTAGGCGGGAATGCCACAAAAACCGAGGAGCATGCCGGTGAGTCCCATCCAGAAATTCCAGCTGTTGCCGAGGGACACGTCTCCGCGGCAGACATAGTAGATCGTGCAATAATACCCGAGGGTGCCGATCATGCTCGTGCCGATTCCATAGGCGAGTGCCATCGACAGGTTCGCGCGAAACGGGATGCAGGAGAGCGCCTGCCAGAGGGTGGCCTTGATGGAGATCCGTTGCTGGCGCCCGGCGACGAGCTTTTCATAGTAGCGTTCCCGGGTCAGCAGGAACAGGCCCAGCCCCGCGACCAACAGGATGCTGCCCAGAAGCACGGTGTAAACCTGCGCGCCGAGCAAAATGTTGGGTTTGGTGCCCTCCACCGCCGGGACCCAGCCGAAAATGGTCTTCATCAACGCCCCGAAACGGGCGAAATCGAGGGAAGCGAGACTCGCGGCGATGGCGCCGAACCAGCCCGCCGTCTGGCTGGCGAGTGCGTCGAGCCGGGCGGGCACGGTGGCCCAGCTGCCGGAGACCCACACCCCGGCCGAGCAAAAGGCACCTGCCGCGAACATTGCCAACTCGGGAAATTTCTGAACGGCGCTGCGCATGGCCCCGACGGCCGTGCGCTCATGATAGTCGGGCGTGAGCTCCGCGCCGAGGCTCTGGAACGGCATGTAGAAGCAGCTCATGATCGGCACGAGCACGGCAAGCGAGCCCACCATGAACCAGAAATATTGCACCTCCGTCCAGCCCGGCCGAACCAGAAAAAGCACGGGTAAAAACAAGCCGGCGAGGATCGATCCCACCAGGATGAACGGCCGGCGGCGGCCGAAGCGCGTCCGCGTGTTGTCCGACCACCAGCCGAACACGGAGTCCCAGACGGCTTCAAACACGAGCTTGAAGAGCAGCGCGCGGGCAATCCATTTCGGGGAAACTCCGAGGTAGATGTTGAAAACCAGAAAGGCCAGGCTCGGGTAGAGCCAGTGGCCCCACATGTCGTGGAAGGAACCCAGAGCGAAGCCGAATTTCTGGGGGAGAGGGACACGGTCGGCGGGCGGGTTCGGGCCGGCGACGGACACAGCAGGGGAGGGATCTTGCATGAAGGGCAGCGGGGCGGACTGGTTTCGCGTTAAATCAAGGTCGTTTCCTCCCGCGCTTGTCAATGAGCAATGTCTCCCGTCCCGACCGGCGGTCCGATCGCGTCGGCGGCCGGTCCCCGCCATCAACGCAGCTGGACCTGGATCCGGTCACCTTGGTAATGGAGGACGTGGTCAGGCTTTGCGGCCCGGCCAAACCCGGCCGCCGCGGACGGGGAAACGAGCACGACCTCGAAGGTGCGTTGCCCGAGCATGCCCGGAAACGCGCCGACCCGTGCCTCGAGCGTGAGCGAATGGGTGGCCTCATCCCACACCATGGGGATGCGCGCGCACGCGCCGCGTTCGTATCCGTAGGTCACGCCGTCGTCTTCGTAGAGGGTGAAATGTCCGTCGGCCCCTGGGTAAACATATAGCGTGATCGGATCGGCCGGCTTTTCCTGGACGTATTGCAGCTCGGGTCCGCAGGGAACGATGGAACCGGCGCGCACATACAACGGGATGGCATCATACGGCGCCGGAGCCTCGATGGTCCGGCCGCCGGCGACGGCTGCCCCTGTCCAGAAATCGTACCAATTTCCATCGGGCAGGTACACGGGACGGCTGCGGGCCTGGAAAGCGGTGACCGGATTCACGAGCAAAGCCGGGCCGAACATGAACTGGTCGGGGCTCTCGCGCGCGGTGGTGTCGCCGGGGAAATCCATCACGAGCGGTCGGATGAAGGTGCCGCCGTCATGCGTGACGGTGTCGGCCAGCGAATAAATATATGGCAGGAGCCGGTAGCGGAGACGGTCGAATTTCAGCTGCGCCTGGTATGCGGGGTGTGTTTCGCCGCCGAATTCCCACATCTCACGTCGCGGCGACTCGCCATGCACGCGGAAAAGCGGAACGAAGGCGCCGAACTCGAACCAGCGGGTGTTGAGTTCCCGCCACTCCTCGACGTCGGCCGGTTTGGCATCCTTGTCGGAGAATCGCGCGGGGACGGAGAAGCCGCCGATGTCCATGGTCCAGTACGGCAGGCCGGAAATCGAGGCACCGAGTCCCGCCGTGATCTGCTTGCGGAGGGCCGTCCACGTCGACGACGTGTCGCCGGACCACACGGCGGCCGCGTAGCGTTGCTGGCCGGTGTAGCCGGAACGGGTGAGGATGAAGACGCGCTGGTCCGGGGCCGTCTGGCGCTGGCCGTTGTACACGCCCTCGCTGTTGACCAGCGGGTAGGCGTTCAGCCCGCGCGCGCCCGCGCCGAGGGCGGTGGGATTGACGTGCGAGCGCTGCCCGTCGAGGGTCGGCGTCGGGGTGAGGTCGGGCTCCGTCGCATCCATCCACCACGCGTCGATGCCGCGGTGAAAGAGGTCCCGCTCCACCTGCGCCCAGAAAAGTTTGCGGGCCGCGGGGTTGAACGCATCGTAGAACGTGTACGGATGACCGAGCCAGTCGACGAGCTTCTCGTCGAGGTTGCGCTCGTAGAGAAAACCGTGGCTGCGCATCGCGGCGAAATTGTCCGTGCCGGGATAAAACTTGCCCCAGACGGAAATCATCAGGTGGGCGTGCTGCGCGTGGATCGACCGGATCCAGGCGTCCGGGTCGGGAAAACGCACCGGATCGAATTGGTGCGAGCCCCAGGCGTCCTCCTTCCAATAAAACCAGTCCTGCACGATGTTGTCGAAGGGGATGCCGCGCCGGCGGAAACCGTCGACCGCGTCGAGCGATTGCCGGGAGGTCTCGTAGCGCTGGCGCGACTGCCAGAGACCGAAGGCCCAGGCCGGCATGAGCGGGGCGGCACCGGTCAACTCGCGGTAACCCGCCACCACCCGGTCGAGCTGCGGGCCGTAGACAAAATAGTAGTCGCTGCCTTCGCCGACCTCGGACCAAAGCGAGGTGGCGGAATCGTGGCCCGGCGTTTTCCAGCGGAGGCGGACCGTCGGCATGTCCTGGTCGCGCGACCATTCCAGCTTCACCTTGTGGCGAAGCCCGGCCTGCAGGCGGACCTTGGCCACATCGAGCCACGGCAACCAGCCCTGCCGCCAATGGTCCATCACCAGTTTGTCGTCGATCCAAAGTCTGATGCCCCCGTTGGAATAGCATTCGAAAATGTGGTCGCCGTCTTCCGTCGGCTGCACTGAGCCTTCCCAACGCACGCTGCAATCGCCGTCTTCCGGCAGGTCGGGATGAATGGTGCGGTTGGGTTTCGTTACGGAATTGGGCACTGCCAGATCGATGCGCGACTCGACCCGGTGCGCGACTTCGCGCTCAAACGCCCCGCCGGCGAAATACGTGGCGGTCAATCCACCCGGTTGACCGGTCTGGTCGAAAAGCTGCGCGGCTGGCGGCGCCTCGGGCATGCGCAGATCGCCGAAACGGGTGTACGAGGGATTGTCCCACAGCAGGCCATAGCCGCGGCTGGAGACGAGGAAGGGCAGCGCGATCGTTCCGTTGTGCTGCCAGAGATCGAGGTCGTAACCCTTGAGATTGACGAGCCCGAGCTGTTGCTGGCCGAGACCGTACAGCGCTTCGTCGGGCGTCGACAGCCACGCCTGACGCGGATGAAAGGTTTTCTCGCCCTGGACCTCGGCGGGCTCGAGCTGGCGGCCGCCGGGCTGCTCCGCGAGAAGCACGTGGTCCTGCAGATCGAGAAAGGTGACCCGGCCCGAGGCGAGGTCGACCCGGGCCTGCATCTTGTCGGTGCGGACCGTCGCCACCGGTCCATCCTGGCTCAGGGTCCACGAGGGGGCCGGATCGGTGCGCGGCAGAACCGCGAGGCTGGGGTGCGAAAAAAAGGCCGGATCGCGGGCATAGGCGACGCGGAAGATGTCCGCGGCGCGCACTTCGATTTTTAGATAGCCGCCGTCGGAGGCCAGCAGCATGCCGTCGGGCAGTTTTTCTGCCGGAGGGGCGGCTTTCAATCCTACGCCGGCGCAGAACAGAACCAGCGAGCAGCGGGCAATCAATTTGATCGGGCACATGGGCATAATGGGATGGGGCGGGACCTCCGCGAAGCGCGCCGAGGGCGCGGACGGAGAGCAGGCGAAACCTCGCGAAACGACGGAAATGGCGCAACACCGATGTTCCGGCAGATCGAGCGAAAACAAATGGCGCAGAATGGAAGCCCTGTTGCGTTTTGTTTGCACTCCGAACCTGGCTTGAGGAGCGGGACAGACCAAAAGGGAAGGCCAGCGAAGCTTTTTGCGGACAGAAAAGCCTTTTCGGAGAAGTGAGGAAGCTGTTTTTAAACGCAATATAATGGCGACAAAAATTTACCTCGGCACGTGTTCTGCCGCGCTCCATTTTTCACCATTTTGCCTGCATTTCCCTCTGAAAAATCGCGCGGCGTCGCGGCAATTTCCGACGAAAAGCGGAGAAATCGCGTCGTCACATCTGTAATAAATTCATGAAGCAATGAATTCATAATTACATGATGTGTATTATTTTGAGATGGTTTTTAACAATTGCGGCTTGTTTCAAACTGATCTGGGGGTGTGATTAATTTCAATTTATCTGCACCGAAGTAAAACGCGCCTTTTGCTCGCTCCAATCTTCCCATGAATGCTCACCAACTCTCCGTGCGTCTTGCCAAATGGTTACTTGTTTGCGTCGCTCTCGTCGGGAGCAGCGCCCCGGTTTTTGCGGCTGCGACAGTCTCGGCCGCGGTAGGGAAAAGCGCGACATTTTCTGTGGTCAATGACGGTACCGCCCCGTTCACCTACCAGTGGAGGAAGACCGTCGGAGGGGCCGCAACGGATATTTCCGGGGCGACGGGGGCGACCTATGTCATCGCGTCTGTGCAGACCACCGACGCGGGCGACTATTCGGTGAAGATTTCCAACAGCGCCGGTTCCACGCTTTCCGACACGGGTACGCTGCAGGTAGCGGCGGCGCCGGCCACCGGTGGTTCTTCCGGCAGCACGGGCAGCGGAAGCGGCACGGGTGGTACCACCGGTGGAACAGGCGGCTCCTCCTCCACCAGCGGTGGAACCGGTAGCGTCAGTCCGACCACCTCGGGCGGGGCGGGCTTCTTCGTGCGCCCGGCCGGCGTCGTCCTCGATCTTTCGGGCGACATTTTCGTGGCGGATGCCAACGACCATACGATCAAGAAAATCACTCCCGCGGGAGCGGTCAGCGTTTTCGCCGGCAGCAGCGGCATCGTCGGATCGGCCGATGGCACCGGCACCGCAGCCCGGTTCAGCCAGCCTGCCGGGCTGGCGATCGACAACGGGGGCAATCTTTATGTGGCTGATTCGGCCAACGCCACGATTAGGAAAATCACGCCGCTCGGCGTTGTGACCACCCTGGCCGGCGTCGCCTCCATTCGCGGCGTCAACGACGGGACCGGCGCCACGGCGTTGTTCTCCTCGCCCACGGGCCTGGCGATCGATGCGGCGGGAGATCTTTATGTGACGGATTCCACGGCCAACACCATTCGGAAGATCACGCCGGCAGGCGCGGTGACCACGGTGGCCGGCACGCCGCTGGCACGGGGTGAGCTTGACGGGCAGGGTCAGGCGGCGCAGTTCAACAACCCGAGCGGGATTGCGGTCGACGGAGCGGGCAACCTTTTTGTCGCGGACACTTTCAACGACACCATTCGGAAGATCACGCCGGCGGGCGCGGTGACCACGCTGGCCGGATCGGCCGGCCTCAGCGGCACCTTTGACGGCACCGGACACCTTGCGTTGTTCAACCAACCCATTGGCGTCGCGATCGACGGTTCAGGCAATATCCTGGTGGCCGATTCCGGCAATTCGACGATCCGCCGGATCAGTTCCGCGGGCACGGTCACGACTCTGGCCGGCATCGCGGCGATTTCCGGATTTCGGGACGGAGCCGGCAGCAGCGCCCTGTTCAACCAGCCGCAGGCACTCGTGAGCAGCGCGGCCGGATACATTTTTGTTGCCGACACCGGCAACGCCCTGATTCGTGAAATCGCGACGGACGAGACCGTTTCGACACCGGTCCTTTCTCTCGCGCCGGCAGCCAGCGTTTCCACTGGTGGTACTGTGGTCGGCACCGTCTCAGGTGGCGGGTCAAGCTCAACCGGCGGATCCAGCAGCAGCTCAAGCTCAAGTGACGGCTCGAACTCGGCGACTGCGGGGAGCGCCTCCACCGGCAGCTCCGGCGGCGGCGGCATGGAGGTCTGGTTTGCCCTCGGTATTCTTGGTTGCGCGGGCCTGGCCCGGCACCGGGGTCGGCGCGCTCGCGGGAACGTTGCCGCGCGGGAACGGATTCTCCGCTAGCGCACGGAAAACAGCGGCATTCTGCTGCACGCCCTGGACGGCGCTTATGCTTGGCGCTTTTTACTAAAAGCTCCTTGCCCAGCGCGGGCCGGGTGGTACGGTTCCATGGATTCTATTCACTTACGTCCATGGTCACCACCAACAACGAACTCGCCTACAATAGCAAAATCGAGGGCGATGTGGTCGTCACGCAGTTCGATGCCGCCGTCAACTGGCTTCGCACGAACTCGATGTGGCCCATGCCGATGGGTCTGGCCTGCTGCGCCATCGAGCTCATGGCCGTGGCGTCGAGCCGCTACGACATCGCCCGGTTTGGTGCCGAGGTCATGCGGTTTTCGCCCCGCCAGTCCGACTGCATGATCGTCGCGGGCACCGTCACTTACAAAATGTCCACGGCCGTCCGGCGAATTTATGACCAGATGTCCGCGCCGAAATGGGTGATCGCCATGGGTGCGTGTGCCTCCTCCGGCGGCATGTACCGCAGCTACGCCACCCTGCAGGGGGTCGATCGCATCATCCCCGTCGATGTCTACGTCAGCGGCTGCCCGCCGCGCCCCGAGGCGCTCCTCGATGCGCTCATGAAGTTGCAGCAAAAGGTCAAACGCGAGCGTTCGGCCTCACGGCTCCTCAGCGCCTGAGTCGCGCCCATGACCGCCCAAGCCGACCTCATCGCCACTTTGCAGGGGAAATTCTCCTCCATCACTCCGCGCCCCAGCGCCGATCATCCTGCGCTCAATGTTTCGGCTTCCGCCGCGGTCGCGTTGCTCGCCACCCTGCGGGACGAACAGGCCTTTGACTACCTCGTCGACATCACCGCCATCGATTGGAGCGCGGAAAAAACGCCGCGGTTCACGGTGATCTGGCATCTGTATTCGACGGTGAACCACGCCTACCTGCGCGTGGCCGCCGATTGCGCCGACGATGCCAATCCGGTGGCGCCCACCGCCACCGGGCTCTGGCCGGCGGCCAACTGGCACGAGCGCGAGGCCTACGACATGTTCGGCATCAACTTTGCCGGTCATCCCGATTTGCGCCGCATTCTCATGTGGGAGGGTTATCCGTATTTTCCGTTGCGCAAGGAATTCCCCCTGGCGGGATTGCCCACCGAGCTGCCCGATGCCGAGGTGGCCGCCGAGACCGGCACGCGTCTTATTTCAGCGCCGATGGCCGGCGGCCCCTTCGTCGCCCCGGCGGGCGGACCGATGAGCACGGTCGAGCCGCGCGCCAAGGACGAGGCGTGGAGCGAGCAGCAGGAAAAACCCCACGCCCCCTGAGCCATGGCCACCGAACACACTTTCCCCGACACGGCCGCCAAGTCGGCGACCCCGCTGCCCAAGGAGTTCGACCCGGAGAAAATGTCGATCTCGATGGGCCCGTCCCATCCGTCGACACACGGCGTGCTCCGCATCCAGTTCGAACTCGACGGCGAGACGGTCACCAAGGCCGATCCGGTGGTGGGTTACCTGCACCGCGGCGACGAGAAGATCGCCGAGAACATGACCTACAACCAGTTCGTGCCCTACACGGACCGGCTGGATTATCTGGCGCCCCTGGCGAACAACGCCGCCTACGCCCATGCGGTCGAGCAGCTCGCGGGACTCAAGATGCCGCCCCGGGTCGAGGCCATCCGCGTGATCACCTCCGAGATGGCCCGGGTCTCCGCCCACCTGATGGGCCTGGGCGCCTACGGCATCGATGTCGGCGCCTGGTCGGTGTTCATGTATTGCTTCACCGAGCGCGAAAAACTTTACACGCTGTTCGAAAAACTCACCGGCGCGCGTTTCACCACCAGTTATAGCCGCATCGGCGGAGTCTCGCGCGACGTTCCGCCGGGCTGGATCGAGGAGGTCGACGGCTTCTGCGACCAGTTCCTGCCGATCCTCGAAGAGATCCTCGGACTGCTCTCGCGCAACAAGATCTTCCTCGACCGCACGGTCGATGTCGGCGTGGTCAGCCGGGCCGACGCCATCGCCTACGGGCTCAGCGGCCCGAACCTCCGCGGTTCCGGCGTGCCCCTCGACCTCCGCAAGGACCGGCCGTACTGGGGCTACGAACAGTATGATTTCGACGTCCCCGTCGGCTCGAAGGGCGACTGTTACGACCGTTACCTTTGCCGGGGCGAGGAGATGAAGCAGTCCATCCGCATCCTCAAGCAGGCGCTGAAGAAATTCCCGGCCGGCGACTGGTACGCGCCGGATGCGCGCCGCATCTTTGCTCCGCCGAAGGAGAAGATCCTCACCTCGATGGAGGAGCTCATCAACAATTTCATGATCGTGACCGAGGGTCCGCAGATGCCGGCCGGCGAGGTTTATTTCGAGGCGGAAAACCCGAAGGGCACCCTCGGCTTCTTCATCGTCAGCAAGGGCGGCGGCGTGCCGTATCGCCTGAAGATTCGCAGCCCCTCGTTCTGCAATCTTTCCATCCTGCCCAAGCTCTGCGTCGGCAATCTGGTCTCCGACGTCGTCTCCATCCTCGGCTCGCTCGACTTCGTCATGGGCGAGTGTGACCGCTGATCTTCCGCCGTCGATGAACCTGAAACCCGAAACGCTCAAACAGATCGACGAGGTCATCACCCACTATCCGGTGAAGCGCAGCGCCACGCTCCCCCTGCTGCACCTGATCCAGGAGGACGAGGGCTACATTTCGGCGGAGGCCATCGGCTGGGTGGCGGGCAAGCTCGAACTGGCGCCGATCAACGTCCTCGAGGTCGTCACCTTTTACCCGATGTTCCGGCAGAAACCGATCGGCCGCCGCCACGTCAAGGTCTGCCGCACGCTCTCCTGCGCGCTGACCGGCGGCTACAAGGTGTGCGAACAGTTCGAAAAGGAATTCGGCTGCCACCGCGGCGAGGTCTCGGCCGACGGTGAGGTGACCATTGATTTTGTCGAGTGCCTCGCCAGTTGCGGCACCGGGCCGGTCGTGATGATTGACGACGACCTCCACGAAAAAGTCGACGAGGCGAAAGCCCGCCAGCTGGCCGGACAGATCCGCGCCACGGCGAAAAAGGCGCCCCCATGAGTCTGACCCGTCATCGCCTCAAGCACGTCGCGCCACTGCGCTTTGGCATCATCTTCGGGATCGTTCTCGGGGTGGCGGGGCTGATCATGGTGCCTTTCATGCTCGCGGCGGGCGGATTCTGGGCCACCAAGCAGCCTTCCTTGCTCGGGATTCCCTGGCTCTTCTTTGGCGCCAGCGCGGTCTTCATGCCGCTCATCTACGTGCTCGCGGGGTTCACCTTCGGGGTGCTGCTGGCCATGGTCTACAATTTCGCGGCGCGGTGGACGGGCGGCATCGAATATTATACGGAGGAAACGGAATGACGGGACCTGCCCGCCGATCGTCATGAAATCCGCCTCGACCAGAAAACTCTTTGTCTATGGCTCCCTTCGTGCCGGGGCGGGCCACCGCATGGGCAAATTTCTTCGCCGGCACGCCCGGCCGCTCGGCCGGGCCCACTTGGCGAAGGCCGAACTTTACCGCGTCGGCGGCTATCCCGGCTTGGTCATGGGAGCCGGCGCGGCCAGCCGCGTCATCGGCGAGGTCTACGAATTGACGGATCCGGCCGCGGTGCTCTCCGCGCTGGACCGGTACGAAGGCTGCAATCCGGCGGCGCCGGCGGAATCGGAGTTCCTCCGCAAACCGCGCACAGTGCGCCTGACCGGCCGCCGCGCCGCCCGGGCCTGGGTCTACGAATACAACCGGGCGACGGCCGGCCTGCCGCGGATCAAGTCCGGCGATTATCTCGCCGCCAAATAAATTTCCCACGATGCCCGCTCCCGTCCAACGCCGCCTGATCTTCGCTCACATCGATGAACCCGGCTACACCAAGGACCTCGCCTGCTACCGCCGGCACGGCGGCTACGAGGTGATGAAGCGCGCGTTCGCCCGCAAGCCCGAGGAGCTGATCGACGAGGTGAAAAAATCCGGACTGCGCGGACGCGGCGGCGCAGGTTTTCCCTGCGGCGTGAAGTGGACCCTCGTGGACCGCAAGAGCGGCAAGCCGATTTATCTCATCGTCAACGCCGACGAGTCCGAACCGGGCACCTTCAAGGACCGCTACATCATCCACCAGGATCCGCACCAGCTGATCGAGGGCACGATGATCTCCTGTTTCGCGAACAACGTGAAGCAGGCCTACATCTACATTCGCGGCGAGATGCCCCATGGCGCCCGCATCCTCGAGCAGGCGATCCAGGAGGCCCGTGACGCCAATCTCGTCGGCAAAAACATCCTCGGTTCCACTTACAGCTGTGACATCTTCATCCACCGCGGCGCCGGCGCCTACATCTGCGGAGAGGAGACCGGCCTGATCGAATCGCTCGAGGGCAAGCGCGCCAATCCCCGCATCAAGCCGCCCTATTTCCCCGCGGTCCTGGGCCTCTACCAGTGCCCGACGATCGTCAACAACGTCGAAACGCTCTGCCATGTGAAGCACATCGCGGACATGGGCGGCGAGACCTATGCAAAGATCGGCACCGCCAACAACACCGGCACCCGCATCTATTGTGTGTCGGGTCATGTGCAGCGCCCGGGGTACTACGAATTCGAATGCGGCAAGATCACGCTGGGCCAGCTGCTCAACGACGTTTGCGGCGGGCCGTTGCCCGGCCGCACGTTCAAGGCCGTCATCCCCGGCGGCTCCTCCGCCAAGATCCTCCGGTTCGGCGAACGCTTCAAGGGCAAGCGCAAGGCCGGTGCGGAGATGGTGGACTACGACTGGGGCGTCGAGGACGTGCCCATGGATTTCGACTCCCTCGGCATGATCGGCACGATGGGCGGCTCCGGCGGCGTCATCGTGATGGACGACACCGTCAACATGGTCGAGGCCCTGGCCAACATCAACGCGTTCTACTCCCACGAGAGCTGCGGCCAGTGCACGCCCTGCCGCGAAGGCTCGCTGTGGATGAAGAAGATCACCACGCGCATGGTGCACGGCGAGGCCCGCGCGGCCGACGCCGCCCTCCTGAAGAGCGTAGCCGACCAGATTCCCGGCCGCACCATCTGCGCCTTCGGCGAGGCCTGCTCGTGGCCGACGCAGAGCTTCCTCGCGAAATTCGGCGACGAATTCCAAACCTACCCCGAGACCAAGCTCGCCGCCAAACCCGAGTCAGCCCTTCCCCTCGTTTGATATGAACCACCGAGACCCAGAGTACACAGAGGCCAGGCCCGGGGTTCTGCTCCGCGCCCTCCGCGCCTCCGTGGTTCATTGATATTTCTGCCATGTCTGCCGCACCCAAATCCGCCGACCTCGTCACCGTCAACATCGACGGCAAGGACGTCGCCGTGCCCAAGGGGACGAATGTCATTGAGGCCGCCAAACTCGCCGGGGTGGAGATCCCGCACTATTGCTACCACCCCAAGCTGAGCATCGTCGGCAACTGCCGCATGTGCCTCATCGAAATGGGCATGCCGGCCGTCGATCCCGCCACCAAGGCCCCGATCATCGACGCGGCCACGGGCCGGCAGAAGATCAACTGGATCCCGCGCCCGCAGATCGGCTGCGGCACCAACGCCTCGCCCGGCCTCCACATCCGCACGAACTCGCCGATGGTGAAGGACTGCCGCGAGGGCGTGACGGAGATGCTGCTCATCAACCATCCGCTCGACTGCCCGATCTGCGACCAGGCCGGCGAATGCAAGCTGCAGGAATTTTCCACCAACTACGGCCGCGGTTACTCGCGCTTCGTCGAGCAGAAGAACGTCAAGCCCAAGCGCACCTCGCTCGGACCGCGCGTCACGCTCGACGACGAGCGCTGCATTCTCTGCTCGCGCTGCGTCCGGTTCTGCAAGGAGATCGCGAAGGACGACGTGCTCGGCTTCGTCGACCGGGGCAGCTACAGCACGCTCACGTGCCATCCGGGCCGCAAGCTGGTCAACAATTATTCGCTCAACACCGTCGACATCTGCCCCGTGGGCGCGCTCACGAGCACCGACTTTCGTTTCAAGATGCGCGTCTGGTTCCTGAAAACCACGCCGAGCATCGACCCCGAATCGTCCTTCGGCGCCAACACCGAGCTCTGGAGCCGTGAGGGCGTCGTCTACCGCATCACCCCGCGCGAGCACAACGAGGTCAACGACACCTGGATGACCGATTCGGGCCGCCTGCTCTACAAACAGATCCTGGCGCCCGAACGCCTGCCGGTCCTGTCGATCACGGGCATCGAGACGAACTTGGAGATCATTCTCAAATCCGCCTCCCGCCTGCTGCAGACCGGTCAGGTCGCGATCGTCGGCTCCGGCCGCAGTTCGGTCGAGGAGCAGTTTCTCACCAAAAAACTCGCCGACACGCTCAAGATCACGGCCCATCTCGTCAGCCGGGTGGGGCAGGGCGACGGCATTCTTATCACCGCCGATCGCAACCCCAATGTTCGCGGCGCGCTCGTCACGGGTCTCGTCTCGTCGCTGCCCGACGCCAACGACATCAAGAAACTGCCTTCCTGGCAACAGACCCCCGCGGCCAAGGGCACCGCTGCCACCCGCGTCACCACGGGCGGCCTCTCCGCCCTCGCGGCCGAGATCGATGCCGGCAAGGTGAAGGTCGTGCTTTCCATGGGCGAGGATTTGCTGGCGGCCGGCCTCACTCCGGCGCAGGCGGCCAAGGTCTCCATCCTCTTTCTCGGGACCCACTTGAATCCCACCAGCGAGATTGCGAAGGTGGTGATCCCGACGCTCACGATCTTCGAGAAAAACGGCACGTTCATCAACCAGCAGTTCCGTCTGCAGAAATTTGCCAAGGCCGTCCCGGGTTCGCCGCACGCGGCGGACGATCTCGTCATGCTCAGCCAGCTCATCGCCGCGGTCGGCGGCGGCACACTCCCATCGGAGGTCAACGCGCTCTGGCCGCTGATCGCCGCCGAGGTGCCCGCGCTCGCCGGCCTGAGCTACGCCAAAATTCCCGCCACCGGCGTCGTCCTCGACGGCTCGCCCTGGGCGCATCTGGCATTTGTTGAGGGCGAAACCCTCCACTTCAAACCCGCGGCGCAACCGGCCGTCGCCACCGCCTGACATGATATTCGAGACCAAGTGCCTTGAGGTAGGGACGGACCGCCGGGCCGTCCGCGAACGTGTTGCGGCGCGCCTATCCAGCGGAGAATCCTTCGTCGCCCCATGATCGCCTTCTGGTCCCATCTTCCGCCGCTCCTGCAGATGCTCATCAAGGGCCTCGCCGTGATCTGCGTCATCTTCCCGATCGGCGGCGCCTGCTCGCTGGTCGAGCGCAAGGTGTCGGCGTGGATGCAGGGCCGCCCGGGTCCGAACCGCGCGATTCCCTTCTGGTTCGCCTGGGTGCCGGTCGTCGGCCCGTTCCTGCAACGCCTCGGCGTGTTCCACCTCCTGGCCGATGGCGGCAAGATGTTCTTCAAGGAGGACACGGTGCCCGGGCATGTGAACAAGCTTTACTTCACGCTGGCTCCGCTGGTCGCGATGATTCCCGCGCTGACCACCGTCTGTGCGGTGCCCTTCGGCGCCTACGTGAACGCCGCGCACGAGGTTGTCCCGATCATGCTCGCCAACGTCGATGTCGGCTTGCTCGCGGTTTTCGCCGTTTCCTCCCTCGGGGTTTATGCGCTCATCCTCGCCGGCTGGGCCTCGAATTCCAAATATCCTTTTCTCGGCGGCGTGCGCGCCTCCGCCCAGCTCATCTCCTACGAGCTGTCGATGACGCTCTCCGTGCTGCCGGTTTTCCTCTGGATCAACGCCCCGGGGACCGACGGCTCGCTGAGCCTGGCGCGGGTCGTCGAGTTCCAGAGCGGCGCGGGCTTCCACTGGGGTTCCGTCTGGTTCATCTTCCTCATGCCGGTTTCCGCGATCGTTTTCCTCGTCTCGCTCTTCGCCGAGACGAACCGCCTGCCGTTCGACATGGCGGAAGGCGAGGCGGACCTCGTCGGCGGCTTCCACACCGAGTACGGCTCGCTCAAATGGGGCCTGTTCTTCGTGGCCGAGTACGCGCACATGATGGTGGGGTCCGCCGTCTTCATTTTGCTCTTCCTCGGGGGCTGGAATCCGCTCCCGGGCCTGCCCCTGGCCTCGCTGGTCAACTGGCTGCACGGCGTGACCGGTGCGGCCTTCACCGTCCACCCGATCTTTGTCGGACTGCTGTCCATCGCCATTTTTCTCGGCAAGGTGTTTTTCTTCATCTTCGTCTTCATGTGGGTGCGCTGGACGGTGCCGCGTTTCCGCTACGACCAGGTGATGAAGCTCGGCTGGCAGAAGCTGCTCCCGCTGGCCATCGGCAACCTGATTGTCTATGCGCTGGGGATTGCGATCCGCCAGCTCGACCTCGGTGCGCTCGCCTGGCTCGCCCTGGCCCTGGCCGCCATCTTTGCCGGCTGGATGGCGTTTGCGTTGCCCGAGAAAAAAACCAACCCCTGAGCGCCATGGCCTACGTCGTCGAACGCAAAACCCTCACGCTCGCCGAGCGTCTTTACTTCCCGCAGATTCTCGCGGGCATGAAAGTGACGCTGCAGCACCTGTTCGCGCCGAACGTCACCCTGCAGTACCCCGAGGAGCGCCCGGCCATCCCGCCCGGTTACCGGGGCGTGCCGACGCTGGTGAAGGATCCCCACGGTCGCGAAAAATGCGTCTCGTGCCAGCTCTGCGAGTTCGTCTGCCCGCCCAAGGCCATCCGCATCACCCCCGGCACCGTGCCCGCCGATCAGCCCGAGCGCACCCATGTCGAGAAGGGCCCGCTGGCGTTCGACATCGACATGCTCCGCTGCATCTATTGCGGACTCTGCCAGGAAGTCTGTCCGGAAGAGGCGATCTTCCTGCAAAACCAGTTTTCCATGACCGGTTACACCCGGGCCGAGATGGTCAACGACAAGGCCCGCCTCTACGAACTGGGCGGTACGCTGCCCGACCAGCATTTCAAGTGGGACAAAAAAAAGTCCGCCGAGGAACACGGCAACGCGGCGCATTAAGGGCTGAAAAACTGAAGGACTGAAAAGCTGAAACACCCAATGCCCGTTTCCTGCGCTTCACGAATTTCCTTTGCCGATTTTATCGGCCGGTTTGGCCGCGGGTGGATTTCGGCTACGGAGAAGTTCCGCTCTTCAGTTCTTCAGTTCTTCAGCCTTTTCCGCCCAGCCCTTCAGTCCTTCAGCCGTTCAGCCGTTTCCTCCCGCGATGTCTGACACCCTGTTCACCCTCCTTTCCGTCTTCACCCTGGCCTGCGCCGGGCTGGTCGTGTTCAACAAGAACGCGGTCAACGCCGCGATGTTCCTGCTGCTCTCGCTCGTCGGCATGGCCGGGCTCTTCGTGCTGCTCGACGCCGCGTTGCTCGCCTTCGTGCTGATTCTGGTCTACGCGGGCGCCGTCGTTACGCTCTTCCTCTTCATCGTCATGCTGCTCGATACGCGGGGCGCGACCGTGCCGCTCAAGAAAATGAGCGTGGTGGCCGCCGTCATCGGCGGTCTGCTGCTCCTCCTCGGCGTGGCGGTGCTGCACAGCCGGGCGCATCTGCCTGCTCCGGCCACCGGGCTCGCGCTGCCCACGCTCAAGAACTACGCCGAGCAGCTCTTCACCACCTATCTGCTGCCGGTGCAGGTCGTCGGCTTTCTGCTCCTCGTCGCCATGCTCGGGGTGATCGTGCTGAGTAAGAAATTCAACCCGGAGGCCGCGAAATGAGCGCCAGTCTGAACGCCTACCTGCTCGTAGCGGCGCTGCTCTTCGTGCTCGGCTTCTTCGGGGTGCTGCTCCGCAAGAACACGCTCGTGATCTACATGTGTCTGGAATTGATGCTGCTGGCCTCCACGCTGGCGCTGGTCGCCTTCTCCCGCTTCAACGGCACGCTCGACGGCAACGTCTTCGTCTTCTTTGTGCTGACCATTGCCGCCGCCGAGGTTGCGGTCGGCCTCGCCATCATCGTCGCCCTTTTCCGCCGCCGCCACACCGTCCAGGTCGAGGAACTGAACCACCTGAAATACTGAGCGCGATGAACTTGGATAAGAAAGAATTTTTGCTGGGCCGCTGCCTTCGGGTAGGGACGGACCGCCGGGCCGTCCGCGAGCGTGTTTCGGCGCGCCCAGCGGTCGCGCCCTACCGAGAGGTCTGCTCACCGCGCACGGCGCATTGTTCACTTTCCTGATGTCCCCCGCCCACACCGCCCTTGCCATTCTGCTCCTCCCGCTCGCCTCGGCGACGGTGATCGCGCTGTTCCTGCGCAAACAGGGCGCGCTGGCCTCGTGGATCTCCACCGGGGCCGCCGGTCTCGTCGCGGCGCTTTCCCTCTCGCTCATCTTCGGCGGCGCGCGCAATTTCCCGGCCTCGGTCGATTGGCTGACTTTCGGCGCCTTCAAGATCGCTCTGGACTTCAAGTTCGACGACCTCGCGGCGCTGATGCTCTTCGTCGTGAGCTTTGTTGGCTTCCTGATTCACGTGTTCTCGCTCGGCTACATGCACGACGATGCGGGCAAGGCCCGGTTTTTCGGTGGGCTTTCGATTTTCATGTTCTCGATGCTGGGCATCGTGCTCGCGGGGAATCTGTTCATGATTTTCATCTTCTGGGAGCTGGTCGGCTTCAGCTCCTACCTGCTGATCAACCATTACTTTGAAAAGCAGTCCGCGGCCGATGCCTCGAAAAAGGCCTTCATCGTCAACCGCATCGGCGACTTCGGTTTTCTCCTCGGCATCATCTGGTGCCAGTGGCAGTTCGGTACGACCAACCTCGATGCGCTGGCGGCCGCGGTCGGCAAGGGCGGCGTGGTGATTTCCGCCGGCCTCCCGCTGCTCCTGTTCTGCGGTGCGATGGGCAAGTCCGCCCAGATGCCGCTGCACGTCTGGCTGCCCGACGCGATGGAGGGCCCGACGCCCGTCTCGGCCCTCATCCACGCGGCGACGATGGTGGCGGCCGGCATCTACATGCTTTGCCGCATCAACATTCTGATGGTACCCGAGGCGCTCAACGCCATCGCCTGCATCGGCACGATCACCGCCCTCTACGCCGCGCTCTGTGCCGTCGTGCAGAGTGACATCAAGAAGGTCCTGGCGTACTCGACGCTCTCGCAGCTCGGTTACATGGTCGCGGCGTTTGGCCTGGGCTCTCTGACCCGCTCCGCCACGGCCGCCGACTGGGCCGCCTACCATTCGCATACCACCACGGTCGCCGGCGCGATGGAGACCGACTTGATGGTGACGCTGGCGGCCGGTGTGGGCGCCGCCATGTTTCATTTGACGACCCACGCCTTCTTCAAGGCACTCCTCTTCCTCGGCTCGGGTTCGGTCATCCTCGGCTGCCATCACGAGCAAAACATCTTCAAAATGGGCGGCCTGCGCGCGAAGATGCCGCTGACTTTCATCACCTTCACGATCGGCGTCCTCGCCATCGTCGGGTTCCCGCTGCTCGCGGGTTTCTTCTCGAAGGACGCCATCCTCTATCTCGCCTTGGAGAAGAACAAAGCGATCTTCGCCGTCCTCGCGCTCACCGCCGTCCTGACTTCTTTCTACATGATCCGGATGTGGAAGCTGGTGTTCCTCGGCGAGGCGCGGTCCGACGAGGCTTCGCATGCGCATGAAAGCGGTCTCTCAATGACGCTGCCCTTGGTCATTCTGGCCGCCTTGTCGGTGGTCGGCGGCTACTCCGGCGTCTTTGCCAAACTGGCCGGTTCGATTGCCGCTTATGTCCCCGAAGCCGAGGGCTCGGCGCACCTGACCATTCTGTTGGTCAGTCTGACCGTCATGCTGCTCGGTGGCGGCACTGCGTTTGTTTTCTACAAATTCTCCGCCGTCGACACCCTCGAGGAAAAGGCCGGCGGAGTGTTCAAACTTCTCACCACGCTCAAGGAGTCGTTCGACAGCGTCTACGATTACTACGTGGCCAAGGTCCAGCAACGTTTCGCGATGCTGCTGAACTTCCTTGATCACATCGTCCTGGCCGGGCTGATCATCCGCAACCTGATCGCCGGCACGGCCGGCCTGCTCGGGCTCGGCGCCCGGCGCCTCTACGTCGGCAGCCTGCACGCCTACGTCTATTGGTTCCTCCTCGGCGTGGTGTTGCTCTGGGGCTTCGCCACCGGGTTCTTTTCCTAAAATATTTTCCTGATGGATTCCTCCGCCAACGCTTTCCTTCTGCAACTCGCGATCGCCACCCCGCTCCTCGCGGCGCTGGCCATCGGCCTGGGGCTGCCCAAGCGTTTTTCGCTGAAACTGGCCGCGGTCGCATTCGCCGTGCCGGCGGTCGTTGCGCTCTGGCTCTGGTCGCAGTATTCGGCGCCGGGCGGAGACTACGACTTCGTCAGCAACGCCGGCACCGGCATGGAAGGCTTCGGCATCAGCCTGAAGCTCGGACTCAACGGCGTCTCGCTGCCCCTGTTCGTGCTCGCGGGGGTGGTGGGCCTGGCCGCCGGCCTGTACGCGCTGCGCTCGGGCGCCGAACGCCTGAAGATCTACCTGATGCTCCTGCTCGTCATGCAGGGCGGATTGCTCGGCACGTTCGCCTCGATCGACGTTTTCTTCTTCTATTTCTTCCACGAACTGGCGCTCATCCCGACCTTCATCATGGTCGGCATCTGGGGCGGACGCGACCGCAACTACGCGGCGATGAAGATGACGATCTACCTGACCGTGGGCGCGATGCTCTCGCTCGTCGGGCTGATCGCGATCTACGTCAAGAGCGGTGCGGGGTCGTTCGACCTGATCACGCTGCGCCAGGAGCTGGCCGCCAGTCCGCTCGGCGCGTCGGTGCAAAAACACATTTTTGGCCTGTTGATGTTCGGTTTCGGCACGCTGGTGTCCCTCTGGCCGCTGCACACTTGGGCGCCCCTCGGTTACGGCGCGGCGCCGAGCTCGGCGGCGATGCTCCACGCCGGGGTGCTGAAGAAATTCGGTCTCTACGGGCTGATCCAGATCGCCCTGCCTTTGCTGCCGGCCGGGGCCCAGTCCTGGGTCTGGACGCTCGCCCTGCTGGCGGGCCTGGGCAACGTGCTCGGCGTCGGCCTCATTACGATCGCCCAGCGCGATCTGAAACAGATGGTCGGTTGGAGCTCGGTCATGCACATGGGCTACTGCTTCCTCGGCATTGCCACCCTCTCCGTGATGGGCGCCGGCGGCGTGATTCTGCTCATGGTGGCGCACGGGCTGTCGGTCGCGCTGCTATTCCTCCTTGCGACCAGCGTCCATCACCGTACGCAGACGTACGATTTTGCGGAGATGGGCGGACTGGCCCAAAAGACGCCCGTGCTCGCGGCGTTCTTTGTCGCGGCCACGCTGGCCAGTATCGGTCTGCCCGGCTTCGCCAATTTCCCGGGCGAACTCACCGTCTTCGTCTCACTCTGGCCGTTTTCGCACTGGATCACCGCGGTGGCTGTCGCCGGCGTGGTGATCTCCGCCGTCTACAGCCTGCGCGCCGCTGCGCGGATTTTCTTTGGTCCGCCGAGCGAACATTTTGCAAAGGTGGTGGAAGCGCATCCGCCGGCCGACCTGGACTGGACGGAAAAGGTGCCGGCGCTGATCCTGCTCGCAGCGCTGGTGTTCATCGGGTTCTGGCCGCGGTCGTTCTCCGATGGCGCCAACCGCACCCTCGCGGCGAAACCGTCCGCCCCGACCGCCACGGTTTCCTTTCAACGCTGATCTCCCGCCGCCATGACGCTCCAACTCCTCCAAGACGCCGCCGCTTCCAATCACTGGCTGGCCCTCATTCCGGAGCTGATTCTGGCCTGCTCGGCGCTGGGCCTGCTCGCCTTGGAGATCGCTTTGCCGAAAACGCTGCACCGGCAGATTCCGGCCGCCGCGGTGGTCGCCCAGGCCGTCGCCTTGCTGGCGGTGTTGGTCGACTACGGCAGTCCGGCGGGATGGGGACCGGCGCCGTTGTTTGGCGGACTGATCCGGCTGAGCGAGGCCGGGCAGATCGCCCGGGTGTTTTTCCTGACGGCCTCGCTGTTCGTAAGCTTCCTGGCCAGCGTCTGCCTGCCGCGGGTCAAAATGCCGCGGGTGGAGTTCTACCACATTGTCATGGTGAGCACGGCGGCGGCCATGCTGCTCGTCCAAAGCAACCACTTTGTCATGTTCTTCGTGGCGCTCGAGACCTTCACGATCGGCCTCTACATCCTGGTCAGCTACTTCCGGGACAACCCGCTGACGCTCGAAGCCGGCCTGAAGTACCTGGTGCTGGGTTCGCTCAGCTCGGCCATCATGCTTTTTGGCATCGTGCTCCTCTACGGCGCGGTAGGCCGGGTCGCGGGTCCGGGCGGCGCGGTGCACACGGGTTTTGAATTTCCGGTCGTCGCTGAATTTCTTCGGCAGAATCCCGGCAACTTCCTCGGCGTGGCCGGCGCGTTGCTCGTGCTGAGCGGCGTGGCCTTCAAGATCGGCGCCTTTCCATTCCAAGTCTGGATCCCGGATGTCTATCAGGGGGCCCCGACGCCTGTCACCGCCTTCCTGGCGGTCTCCTCGAAGGCCGCCGGATTCGCCGTGTTGCTCACGCTCGTGAAGAACGTCTTCGCGCCGTTGCAGACGCTGCTGGTGCCGGCGTTGTCCGCGATGACAGTCGCGACGATCCTTTACGGAAATTTCTCGGCGCTCAAGCAGCGCAATGCCAAGCGGCTGATGGGTCTCTCAGGCGTTTCCCATGCGGGCTTCATCCTCATCGGCGTGGTGGCGTCGTTTACGGTGCCGTGGGCGTCGGGCGCCGTGTGGTTTTACCTTTTCACCTACCTGCTGGCTTCGATGGCGGTCTTCGGCGTGATGGCGCACGTCGTGGGCGACGACGACGCCGACCAGGAACTCGATTCGTACGGGCAGCTGGCGAAACAGAGGCCGTTTCTGGCGGCGGTGCTCGCCGTCGGCGTCGGTTCCCTGGCGGGCATTCCGCCCCTGGCCGGTTTCATGGGCAAGCTGCTCGTTTTCATCGCAGCCTTCGAGGCACATCTCTACACCCTGCTCGCCGTGGCGGTCGTGGGCGTGGTGGTGTCGATCTACTATTATTTCGGCTGGATCAAGGCGGCGTTCTTCGCAGCGTGGCAGCCCGAAGGCACACCGGAGAACCAGGTGACCGTGCCCGGGATTTCGCCCGCCCGGATCGGCACGGTGGTGCTGGCCGGACTGGCTCTGGCGACGGTCGCGCTCGGCTTTTTCCAGGAGCCGCTCACCCGCTGGCTCACGTTGAAATAAAACGACGCGGCTGGTTTTGAAGCTTTTTCCTTGTGGGCGGGGCGCCCTCACCCTGCGAGTTGTCGCTTCGTCGCCCGTACCCCGCGGGGTGAGGGCGCCCCGCCTACACTATTCGAACATCCCGCCCACAGGCTGAGGTCCGCAGCAGGACGGCAATTCGGACAAGGGGAGCGCCAGCGACGGGATATTGTTTTCGGCATTGTAGGAGCCGGTTTACAGGCGACCGGGACGGTCGCTTGCAAGCAAGCTCCGACAAGAATGAGTCGGGATTGGGTGGCGTGGCGTGCGGCGCACAATTTTCGCGCCGCGCGGCGTTTATTTTCGTCGCCAGTCCGACGGAAACGGTTTCGTGTTTCGCGCTCATGAAGGTAACCGGACTGGCCTTGGTGCCGCCCCCCACCGCGGCCGATCTTCCCAAAGTGACGCCCGAACTGCTCGCGTCCGTGCTGGCCCGCTACTCGCGGAGCAACGAGGGCATCCACAAAATCCTCGAGAAAGTCGACCTCGCGCACCCCGACGAATCCATCGACCGCATCCTGAAATTCGTCGACTACGGCCACGCTTCGATCGGCGGCCTGACGGGCGGTCTGGCCGTGGCCCTCGACGGAGTTTCGATGTGGCTGGCGTGGAAAATTTTTGAATTGGCCCAGATGGCCGACGGACAGGAATCCAGCACGCGGTACATCACGATGGATGCCGCCAACCTGCCGGCGCCGGGCGAAATCGGGATTCCCGAGGACCTCGCGCCTCGTTGGACGGCCCTGATGGCGAAGGCTTTCGCCGCCTATAATTCCGAATATGCGCGTCTCGACCAGCTCGGCCGCGACCGGCCGGACCTGATCCGCGTGCCGGCCGGGGCCAAGCCGGCGGTCGTCAATCGCATCCGCAAGAACTACGCCCTGGACCGCGCGCGCTACTTCATTCCGGTGGCGACGCGCACGAACCTTGGCCTGGTCCAAAGTTCGCGCATGTGGGCCGCCACGGTGAAGCAGCTCGATTCGCTGCCGCATCCCGAGGCGCGGCGGGCGGCGCAACTCATCCGCGATGAACTTCTCAAACAGTCGCCCCGCCTGATGCGGCACAGCTTCGCCGATTCGTCCTACGAAGAGCAGGCCCGGCAGGAGCTGGCTGCGTCGCTCCGGCTCGGCCTGGCCCGGCTTTCGACCGCGCCGCTCGCGGACGAGGTCTGGGTCAAGGTCGACCGCGACACGCCGCCGTGGTTGCGCGAGGAGCAGCCGGTGGCCGAGGCGTTGCGACATCGGGCCAACCGTTACGGCGGACAGGGCCTCGCCACCCGCCGGATGCGCGTCAGTTTCGCCTGGAACAACATGGCCCTGGCCGAGCTCCGCGACCTCAATCGCCACCGCACGGGGCATCGTTGCGCGCCATTCATCCAGGCCGGATTCTACCTGCCGCCGGAAATCGCCCCGGAGGTTCACCGGCCGTTGCTCGAGGAACAGGTCGCGCTCACCCGGGAGCTGATGCAACGGGGCTCGCCGGCCTACGTTTACTCGCTCCTGCTCGGCGCCCAGACTCCGTTTGAGCATAGCACGCACGCCGACAAATTCATCTACGAGGCCGAGCTGCGCACCGGCATGGGCGCCCATTTCCGCTACGCCGAGCATCTGAGCGCGGCGTTGCGCGAGTTCCTGCGCCAGGTGCCGGAGGCGAAGGAGTGGGTGGTCGAGGGCACGGCCGAGCCCGAATAGGCTTGCCGCGCTTTCCGTCCGGGAGAACATCGACGGCAGCTCGCCGTAGCGTATGTCCACGAGCACTTCCCCGATCACGGACAGGTTGCTGGTTCTGCGGGTTCCGCTGCGGCCAGGCAGGGCGGGCTTGGGCACGGTGACCGGGGCTCCCATCCCGCGGCCCGCACCGGTTGGAGCTCAGACCCGATGAGCTTCAAGGTCCTCCAGTTCAACATGCAGTTCGGCCAGATGTGGAGCGAGACCGACCCGGATCGAGCGCCGGTCCGCCTGGAAATGACGATCGCGGAGATCAAGGCCCAGGACGCCGATATCATCATGTTGCAGGAGGTCGAGCACGCCGAGCCGGGCGGCACCCAGGCCCCCATTCCGCCGAACTACGGCCGGTTGAAAGCAGAGTTCACCGACTACGACAGCATCTTCGCGTTTCCGCCGGCGGATCCTCGTGAGCTGCCCTTCGGCATCGGCCAGGCCATCTTCTGCCGCTGGCCATTGCAGGACAAATCCTTCCTCTACCTTCCGTCCCCTCCCGTGGAGTTTGAGTTCGGGGGCGAAAAAAAGACGCCCACCGACCGGCTCCTGCTCGGCGCGATCACCCAGATCGAAGGGCGCGAAGTGCGCCTGCTCAACGCTCACCTTCTCGCATTTTTCATGCTGAATGCCAATGCCGAGCGGCACCAGCGCCAGCGGGAGCTGGTCGTCGCGGAGCTCGCGCAGAGCGACCTGCCGACGGTGCTGGCCGGCGATTTCAACGTCAGCGACCACGACTCGCTCGTCCGGCAGTTCGGCCAGGCGGGCTACCGGACGGTCCAGACCGCGACGCCGACCTGGCGACGCCGGCCCTACGTGCTCGACCATGTTTTCCACAATGCGCCATTCCGATCGCTGCGCCATGAGATCCGGCCGACGCCGGCCTCCGACCATCACATGCTGATCGCCGAGTTCGAGTTCGCTTCCTGAACGGACGGGGGGAGCCGGCGGTCACTTTCCGCGGCGGACGCGTTCTTTTTCCCCGTCGCGTTCCTCTTCGAGCCGGGTTTTCTCCCGGGCGATCTGCTGGCGGACCTTGTCGGCTTCCTCGAACTGCTGCGCGGCCAGGGCCGTGTTGAGCTGCTGTTTGAGGAAGATTTCGCGTTCGGCGGTCTTGCCCTGATACACCCGGTCGATCTCGGCGAGCCGCTGCTTTTTGTCCTCGGTCAGCGGACGAGCGGCGTCCGGGTCAGACTTGGCGAGGCGTTCCATGGCGAGTTCGTAGGCGCTTTTCATGGCTCGATGATTGGGGCTCTCAGCCAAACTTCACGCCAAAAAACAGCACCAGCACCAAAGCCAGCACCGGAAGCAGGTAGCCGCCCGCGCTTCGCCTCCAGCCCAGACTCGCGCCCGTGAGGATCGCGGCCACGACCAGGGCGAGACCGGCGGACGCCATCCAAGGCCGGTCATATTCTGCGGGGAAGTACACGCCCGGCAGCCGGGCCCCCTGGACCACGAGCCAGGCCATGGTCTTGATGAGCACGGCGGCGGCGTGGTTGAACAGCGCGCTGGCTGCCGGGAAATGCGCGAATCCGGCGAAAAGCGACGCCGTGCCGGCGGAGATGGCCAGCGACGCCAGCGGCACCACGGCGAGATTGGCCAGTAGCGAACCGGGCGACAGCAGCCCGAAATAGCCGATGCTCGAGGGCGCGGTGGCCACAAAGGCGCCCCAGGAAATGGCCGCGGCACCAAGCACTTTCCGTCCGCAGAACCGGACAGTCCGTTGAGCGTGGCTCCATCCCGCCTCGGGCAGGTCGCGCCACGGCTGCCATGCAGCCAGCCAGCTGGCCGCCAGTGGCCCGCCCATTGCCACTAGCGAGGTGACCACGGCAAATGACATCTGAAACCCCGCGCTGAACAGCTGCTGCGGATCCAGCAACAGAAACACCAACCCCGCGGCGGTCAGGGCGGCGAGCGCATTGACCGGTTTTCGCAGCAACCGCCCGCCCAGCAGGAATGCGATCATCAAAAACGCCCGCCGCGCGGGCAGGCCGGCCCCCGCGACCTGGACGTAGAGCCAGAGCAACGCCAGGCCCGTCACGGCCGCCAGCCGCCGGGGTATCCGGACGAGCAGGAGGAGGCTGCCGATGGCCGCGGCAATGACTCCGGTATGCAACCCCGCGATTACGAAAATATGGAATGTCCCGCTGCGCATAAAGGCGGCCTGTTGCTCCGCATCAAGCACCGCCTTTTCCCCGAGCATCATGCCGAGGTAGATCGCACAAACATCGGCGTGACGCTCGATCCCGTGTCGCAGGATGCCTTCCATCCGCGCCTCGGTGCGGGCGCAAAACCGGGCGAACCAGCCCGGCGCGCGTTCCTCGCGCATGACTTGGACGCGCGTCAGGGTCAACCCGATGCCGAGGCTGTCGAGGTAGCGATCGAAACCCGAAGGAGGAACACCTGGCGTCCGGTTTTCGAGGACACCGCGCACGAGATACCGGCCCGTTTTTTGCGGGAGCACACCGATCTTCCTGACGGCGGAAAAATACACGCGCAGGCCCGCCACCTCGGCCACCGGAGCCTGGGAGGAAACGATCCGGCCGAAGCCGTTGATTGTTTTCCGCACGGGCGAGGACGGAAAGACCTGCTCGATCTCCAGGCTCACGTTCACCTCGCGGGGCGCCTGCCGCCAGGCCGCGGCCGGCGGGGTGCGAACGGAGAGCCAGACGAATCCGCCGAGGAAGCCCGCCGCCACGAGGCAGGCCATCCCGCCGCCGCGCGCGGTCCTGAAAGGGCGTAGGGCCAGCCAGCTCGCCAGCCCGGCGATCGCCGCCGCGACCGCGGCGAGCACCGGAATCCAGCCGCCCAGACGGGCCGGTCCGGCGCCGGCGGTGGCGATGCCGGCCATGAAGGGCAGCAGCAACCAGAGCAGGGGCGCACGCAGGGATGATCCGGGCGGGGACATGGGCGACGCGACAAGCCCCGGCCCGGGTAAAAACAGCGTCGTGGGAAGCCAAACAGGCGGCGCGAAAGCTTCAAACTTGTTTCTTGTCCAATCCGGCGCAGAGTCCGCCCCGATGCCCCGCGATGATGATCAACCGTCCCTTTTTGGCGAAGAGCCGGAAACCGCCCGGGTCGAGGCGGCGTTCTCCGCCGGGCCGCGGCCGCATCAGCCCTTGGCGGCCCGCATGCGCCCGCGTTCCCTCGGCGAAGTGGCCGGCCAGGAGCATATCCTTAAACCGGGCAACCTGCTGCCCCGGCTTATCGCGAGCAACCGTTTCGGCAGCCTGCTCTTCTACGGTCCGCCCGGCTGCGGCAAAACCAGCTTGGCGGAGGTGATCGCGCGCGAGACCCAGAGCCGCTTTGTCCGGGTCAATGCGGTGATGAGCAACGTGGCCGAGTTGCGCGACATTCTCGCCGCCGCCCGTCGCCGCATCGAGGTGGCGGGCCGCACCCCGGTGCCTGCCGGAGCGGCAGGGCCCGTCGGAACGATCCTCTTCATCGACGAACTGCACCGGTTCAACAAATCCCAGCAGGACCTGCTCCTGCCGGATGTCGAGGAAGGCAACGTGCGGCTGATCGGCGCGACCACCCACAACCCGGGCTTCTATGTCAACCCGCCGCTGCTCAGCCGCAGTCATCTTTTCCGTCTGGAGCCGCTCACTACGGAGCAGGTGGCCGGCGTGTTGCGCCGGGCACTCACCGACGTCGAGCGCGGGCTCGGCGCCCGCGGCCACGCGGCGGACGACAAGGTGCTGGCGGGGCTCGCGGTGTTGTGCGACGGCGATCTGCGGCGGGCGCTCAACGCGCTCGAGGTCCTGGCGCTTTCCCTGCCGGAGAAGGCGGTCATCACGGAACGCGAACTCGAACTGTTCGCCCGCGAGCGCCGGATCCGTTACGATGCCGACGAGGACGAACATTACGACACCATCTCGGTTTTCATCAAGAGCTGCCGGGGCGGCGATCCGGATGCGGCCATGTATTGGCTCGCGAAGATGCTCGCCGGCGGCGAGGACCCGCGCTTCATCGCCCGTCGGCTGGTCATTCTCGCGAGCGAGGATGTCGGGCTCGCTGATCCGCAGGCGCTGCCCCTCGCCGTGGCGGCGCACCACGCCTGCGATTTCGTCGGTCTGCCCGAGGCGGAGCTGACGCTGGCGCATGCCACGCTGTACATCGCGACGGCGCCGAAGAGCAACTCGGCGACGCTCGCGCTGGCGGAGGCGCACCGCGTGCTCAAGGAGCAGCCGGTCCAGACGATTCCGGCGGAATTTCGCAGCCAGAGCGGGCAGGCGAACAAACGGATCGGGCAGGGCCAGGGCTATCTTTACGCGCACGATTTCCCCGACGCGATTTCCGGCCAGGCCTATCTGGAAAAACCCCTGAGGCTGTACACGCCGAAGACCGCGGGGGCCGAGGCGGCGGTGGCGGAACGGCTGGCGCGCTGGCGCGATCTCCGTGCCAAGGGCGCCCGGCCGTCGTGAGTTGATCCGCGGCGGGTCCGATACCCGAGGCCTGCTTCGGCTGGTTTGAGCTGTAGGAGCCTGCTTGCTGGCGATTCAGCGTGTGGTCCGTTGGCGGGCGTTCCGCATCGCCTGCGAGCAGGCTCCTACAAAAAGGCGAAGAAATAGCGGGCTTGGAGAATTGGCGTTGGTTGGGTCAAATGCCCCGGGGCTTGTCCCGGGGATTTTTACTCCGGTCCGAACAGTCTGAATAATGCAGTTAGGGATGATTTTCCACCGAACCTCACCTTCTGAAAGGTGGAGCCCGACTTCCGGGCGGGCTGATGTGGTCACGCAGGGAAAACCGGCGCGGAGTGTCCGGTTCCACTTCATTGCAATTGCCTGATCCCGGCTCAGGGCTGGATGCGGAGGGAGAGGAAAATGACGGCCAACCTGCGTGGGTCGCGTTCGGGCTGAAGGGAATGCCGGTAGCGCAGGACGAGCGTGTTCTCACCCGAGCGAAGCGGCAATCTGGCCGTCAGCAGCTGCTTCTGATTGGTCCGGAGGAAATGAAATTGTTTCACGAAGGTACCGTTGAGCTCCAGGTCGAGCGCCTGTCCCTCGGAGTAAGTGAGCGCCGCGGCCTCAAAGTCGGCTGGACCCGCCTGCTCGCGATCAATGCGCAGGACGGTCTGCGGAGCCAGGCCCCAATGAAAACGCGGAAGAAACGCCGCCGGCAAAGGCCCCTCCTGGGGCGCCCAACCGTCGACGGCCGTGAAACCGCCGAAGGCCCCGGCCCGACCGATCGGTGGGTTCGGGGCGAATGCCCCCGACCCTATTTTCCGCAGGGGCGGGGCCTCGTCGTCCCCCGTGGTCGTCGCACTGGAATCGGACAAGGCGCCGTGGCTGGCCGCCATCTTTTCCAAAAATGGCAGCAGCGCCCGCACAACCCGGTTCCAGTCGTTGGCGGCTGCACCATGACGAAGCGGGGCGCCGCGATACTCGATCGGCAACCGGCGTAGTTTATCCGTCGGAGGATTGATGGTGGCAAAGAATAGATCCGGATCCTCCGCCAGGAGCTGGAACCCGAGGCGGTAGTGTACGTCAAGTCCTTCATGTTTCCGACCCCGGCTGAGTTTTTGCAGCTCCGCCAGCACGACACGGGCAGCCTGTTGGACGGGTGAGCGCCGGGCGAGATGGGACAGCCAGAACGTCGAGGGCAGGGGACATCCGGCCAAAGGCTGGCCGTTGTGCAGGAGGGCGTGGCTGCCCATCCCGGCGACGACGGTTTCATCGCGGGCGAGCGCCCGTGGGATCAACACCTTGATCGTCGCGCTGGGGCGGGAATCGCAGTAACAAAGACGGAGGACTGGATTGGTGGTCTGCGGGTCGTCGTCAATGGTCGCATAGTAGTTCAGCAAAGGTATCGTGGCCGCGGTCCGGCCGTCGGCTTTGGCCAGCACTTGTTCCAAGGTCACTCGGTCCGGACCGGTGAGAATCTCATCCGCATCGAGCGGCAAGATCCAGTCGGCCTGCTGTTCCGCGGCCGCCAACCGGGTGAGGTGGTTGCTCCGCCGTTGCTGCAGCTTGCCCAACGCGTCGTCGGCGAAGAGACTGATCGGCAGTCCTTCGGCCTGCAAGGCACTCAGGATTTCGCGGGTACCATCGGTGCTGGCATGGTCGCAGATCAGACAATGGTCAACCCAGGCGAGGGTGTGGCGAACGAAGGGCTCGATGATATCGGCTTCGTTTTTGACCACGGAGACGGAGACAAGTTTCACCGCGACAGCCTGACTGCTGGTGCTGACTGAGGACAGGCGAAAAACATGAGATCCGGGCCAGGCGTGAAATCCGCGCTAAAAACCGTCCGGATGCCGAAGCCGTCACCCCGGGCTTGCCCGGCCAGTCCCGGCGGGTATGTTCGTTTTATGAAAAAGTGCATTGCCCTGATTTGCGGACTAGCGGGTGCCACCTGGTCGATGGGTCACGGCGCGACCGACCAGCCGCCCGCGACGCCACCTCCTGCGGCGGTCAAAAAGCCCGAGGCCAAGAAGCCCGAGCCGGAACCTGTGATCGACGGGATCGTTCTTTCGAGAGCCAACGGGGGGTTTCTCGGAATCACCTTGGACAACGGCACGTTCAAGATCGCTTTCTACGATAAAAAGAAAAAGCCGGTGGCGGCGGACGTCACGCGAGCCTTGGCGCGGTGGAACCCCAAGAGCACCGTGAATGCGGAACGCACGGTCTTGAGCCCGCTGGCCGACGGTAAAGCGCTCGGCGGAGGGAAGTTCGTCCGTCCGCCCTACGCGTTCAAGCTCTTCCTGAGCCTGATGCAGGGGGACGGAGATGATGCGCAGGTGGCGGAGAGTTATGTCGTCGATTTTCATGACTGAAGCCTCCGCCGGCCCGCTTGTCGGGCTTTCTGCTTGCTGAAACCTGTGCGGCGGGCTACTCAGAGTGCATCGTTTTGCCCACACCCAACAGACAGGTTCCAATCCATTTACCATGAACACTACTTTTACTCCGGCGGTCAGGCAGCAGGCGTTAGGCGGTGCGGTGAGCGGTCTTTTTGCGAGCCGGCTGAGGCAACTTCAGTTTTTTCTTGGATTGTTGTCGCTGGTCTTCGCCGCGGGCTGCGAAACTCCCCCGGCGGTCGTGGCCAGCGACTCGAACTCGGGCAAGCAGGACACCACGAAACCCCAGGATGTCATCACCGTCCGCGAAGGCGACACCCTGAGAATCAGCTTTCCCGGCACGCCGACGCTGGACACCACCCAGCAGGTCAGGTCCGACGGCCGGCTCAGCCTCAGCATCATCGGTGAACTCAAGGTGGTGGGCCTGACCCCGGCCGAACTCGAGGCCGAGTTGGTCAAACAGTACGCGCCGCAACTGCTCTCCAAAGAGGTCAACGTGACCGTGGTTTCTTCGACCTTCGACGTTTACGTGACCGGCGCCGTGATGCGTCCCGGCAAGCTCACCTCGAACAAGCCGATCACCGCCTTCCAGGCGATCATGGAGTCCGGTGGCTTCGATCAAACCAGGGCCAACACCGAAAAGGTGCTCGTGATCCGGGATGAAGGCGGGTCAAAGTACAGTTACTACACCCTGAATCTAAAACTCATTCTCGAGGGCCGGCCCACCGAGTCGTTTTATTTGAAACCTTCGGATACGGTCCAGGTTCCGGAAAAGCTCAGGTTGTTCTGAACAGGCTCGCCCGGCGCGAGCGAGAAGACTCGTGCTCGTCAAACTATCTGCGTCCGCTCCGCCAGCTTCGCGTCAGAGGCCGGGCTCGTACGCAGCGAGCACGTGAAAACCATACTGATCTTCAAATCCGTCGACGACATGCCTGATCGCCAGGAAAAGGGCGACCAGTCCTGCCAGTTGAAAAAGAGCAACGCTCTCGATGAAGAGGAGCAGCATTGGGAAGGGGTGGGGTAAGAAAACCTGAACTACTGCTGCCTGCCTGATTGGTTTTAGACAAAATGCAAGAATTTGCGTGAATGTGACACGCACGGGCATCTGCAGGTTTGTGGCAATTGACGTGCGGCAGGTTTGCCTCCGTTTGGACTTCCATGTTTGGACGGAGTCCCGGGGGACAGCATGGTCAACACCGGCCCGGTGCCAATTCCTTCAGCAAAGCCGGTTGTCCCCGGGGTTACACCACGGTTTGGAACGGCAGCTGACTGGTGCGCGCCGGGCCGCCTTCTCCTCGCGTGAAAGGCCGCCGTCTCAGATGCCACCCCCGTGGCCGGCCAAGGCATCGAACTTGTTGAAATAGACGGCGAGCGCCGTCGGTTTGTAGACCGATACCTTGAGATCCGCAAATTCGGTGTCCGTGAACGCGGTGATCTTGTCGATGTAACGTTCGTGCAGCACCGCCCCCTGATTTAGGAACGGAATGCTGCTGACCGCGGGCGGCGGGAAAGCCTCGGCAAGGATGTCGTTCGGGTTGAGTTGGCCCGGCTCCTTGAAAGAAATCGGGCTCGGCTGGATCTTCGCCCGGAGCCGGAGGGAATAGTCCACGAGGGTGAAGACCACGGTGTCTTCGCCGGCGGGTTGAGGGCGGGGAGGAGTGTAGCTGTCGACCCGCAGGGCGCGCGTGAGGAGCGGTGCCAACACGGGATTTTTTTCGCTTTGAAGCGAGGCTTTGAGCGCGCTGCTGAGGATTGTGTGCTTTTCCGCGAAAAACCGCAGGACGTCATTGTCCGAAGCGGGTGCACGGCGCAGCAGGGTTTCATAGAGATTGACGATGCCGGCGGGGTCGCCTTCGAGCAACAGGTCGATCCACAAATGCGGCCCCGCGAAAATCAGGCCGGCCCAGGCGAGGTACTGCGGCGACTGGTCTCCCGGATCCGCCGCCGCAGGGGCCGAGATGACATTGCCCTGGCCGAGGTCGACTAGTGTCTGCCGCATGACCGCGTTGAGCTCGTCGCACAGGGAGCCGCCCGGCGGGTTCGCCGCAGCTGCGGGTGCCGCCCCGGTCACCTCGACCGGCGGGGTGGAGCACTGCCCGGCCACGATCTCGCCGAGCAGTTGATAGCGCTGGGTGAGGGTTTCGAGCTTGCTGATCTGCTGGTGCAGTTCGAGCTGGCTCCGGATCGTGCGGGCCGCCACCCGCAACCGGGCGAGCAGCTCGAGATGGTTGAAGGGCTTGGACAGGAAGTCGTCGGCACCGGCATCGAGCGCGGCGGCCAGCTCCGCTTTGTCCGTCTTGGCGCTGAGCATGATGACGTGCGGGCGGATCTTGAGGTTCGCCGCCCGCAACTTCGCGCAGACGTCGGGACCATTGAGTCCGGGCATCATCCAGTCGATGACGGCGATGTGGGGGGCTTCGGGCTGCAACAGCCCGCTGAGCGCGGCCGCGCCGTTGTCAAAGATTTGAACGCTGTAGCCGGCCTTCTCCAATAGCTCCTGCAAGAGGCGCCGGGTGACGGAGTCATCGTCGGCAACGAGGATGTTTTTTGCGGGCATGGAGCGGAAAAGCGGGGCGGGATCGACAAACCTGCGGCCACAACGATCGCGGCTTCCGGTCGAGAAAGAGACCGGAGCAGCGACAATGGGGCCGGATATCTCATCGGTCAGACCGAAGGACTCTTGAGTGAGGACTCGCGTTCAGTCGGCCTTTCGCGTGGGTTTTCATTTACCCAAGGCGTGTAAAAATGCCGGCTCCGACCAGCTTTGCCCGAAGCCAAAGAATCGTCAGCCCGCGGTCGACCCGATCGCACCAGGAGGGCGGCGCGCAGCGAAGATTGTTCTTCCTCGTAAAATTCGGGCGGGGCGTTCCAAGATGCTAGCCGACCGAGCCGGACGACTCGGGCCGGCGGGTTGCGCCACGCCGGCCCGCCGCAACGTCCGGCTTTAACACTTCACAATTTGGTTAATTGACTATTGACACGCCGGGCGAAAAACAAACACTTAACGCTATGGTTAATCGTCATTCCTCCCGGCTGGATCGAGTTTTCCGCGCCCTCGCCGATCCGACGCGGCGCGAAATCCTGTTCCGCGTGGCGCGGGTCGATCGCACGGTGGCGGAGCTGGCGGAACCGTTCGCCATCTCGGCGCCCGCGGTCTCCCGCCACCTGCGGATTCTCGAGGAGGCCGGCATCCTGCAGCGGGTGCGGACGGGCAAACACCATCGTTTTCACATGAATCCGCGCCCCTTGGACGAAGTCCGCGCCACCCTCGACCGGTTGACCACCTTCTGGCTTCAACGGCTCGACGAGCTGGAAACTTTTCTCGATCACGAAAAATCCACCGCGAAAACCAAAACGCCATGAACAATCCGACCCACTCCCTCCAAATCGTCCGCCAGCTGAAGCACGAGCGGACGCGCGTGTTTTCCGCGCTGTCCGACCCCGTCAAAATGAGCCAGTGGTTCTTCGGCATCAAGGGCGGCTCGTCGAAGGTCGCCAACGATTTCCGTCCGGGCGGCGCCTACACCATCGAAATGACCGGTGGTGGGCCGTGCACGCCGCGTGGGACGTACCTCGAGATCGTGCCGCCCGAGCGGCTGGTCTTCACGTGGCAGTCCTGCCAGGACGGCAGCCAGTCCACGGTGACCATCGAGCTGTTCGAACACGACGCCGGCACGAAACTCGTGCTCACCCACGAACTGCCCGAGGACCAGATCCCGGGGCACCGGGAGGGTTGGACCGTCTGTCTCGACCATCTGGAACTCTTCCTCGCCGGCAAACCGGTGGCTTCGCTCGCGACCGCGGCAACACAATAGCCGGCGGTCGCGGACACGGGCGGGACCTCCGTGCTCCGACTTCGCTGCGCCGCAGAATACTCACCTCGCTCAATCCTCAACGGAGACGGAAAACATCATGGCCAAAAAGAAACCGGCAATTCCGCTCGACCGCCATGCGGTCGTTTCGCGTCAAAAATGGCTCGCCGCCCGCACCCGCCTGTTGGCAAAGGAAAAAGCCTTCACCTACGCCCGCGAACGGCTCGCCGCCGAGCGCCGGGCCCTGCCATGGGTCAAGGTCGACGAGGAATATTCGTTCGAGGGCCCGAACGGTCCCGAAACGCTGGCCGACCTGTTCGCCGGAAGGAGCCAGCTCGTCGTCTATCACTTCATGTTCGGCCCGCGGGACAAGGTGGGCTGTGCCCACTGCTCGTTCTGGGCGGACAACTTCGATCCGATCATCGTGCATCTCAACCAGCGCGATGTGACGATGCTCGCGATTTCCCGTGCGCCGTTGAAAAAGCTGGAGCCGTTCAAGGCGCGGATGGGCTGGACCTTCAAATGGGTTTCTTCTCACGGGTCCGATTTCAACTTCGATTTCAACGTTTCGTTCACCGACGCGCAGGTCCGCACTGGAAAGCAATTCTACAATTACCGCTTGGCGCCGGCCTTCTGCGCGGATCGCGAGGGTGTCAGCGTCTTCTATAAAAATGATGCCGGGGAGATTTTTCATACCTACTCCTGCTTCGCCCGCGGCATCGACATGATGAATACCGCTTACCAGTACCTCGACCTGGTGCCGAAAGGCCGCGACGAAGGCGAGGGCATGCCGCAGTTCTGGGTGGATTTCCACGATCGGTACCCCTCCGCGATGCCGGCAAAAAAGCCGTGAGATCACCGCCGGTCAATCTCCGGACCTCGAGCCCGATGATCGGAACGAGGCGGCTCTCGGATTTGTGAGGGCGTCGCCGGACCATCGCGACAGATACCAAGCCTCCGGTGGAAGGCGTTGACCCCAACGAATTCAGCGCGGGTTGAGTTCGACTCAGGGGGAGAGAGCGTGCCCGGCGGCGGAGAGCCTCGACTGGCCGACGGTGTTGGTTCGCTTTTCACCGACCTGACAAAGAGAGTCCGATTTGATTCGGCGGTGCGTGGCGCCAGCGCCGGTCGGTCGGAACGGTGGAGGGGATGTCCCATTTCGCCGCGCTCGGTCGAGCTCAATTGGCGCTGAACGCGCCGGGGCCAACGCATGCCCGCCAGGTCAGCCCGATCGGCGCAACCGAATGTGCGAACAAATCATGTAACCATTCGCGGCGCGGCGGGTTTCCTGCAGCACCTATGTTCTCCCACCTGCGGCTTTCCCTGCGCACGCTCGCCCGGTCCCCGGGATTTGCGCTCGTCGCCGTACTCACACTCGCGGTGGGGATCGGAAGCACGACGGCCATCTTCAGCGCGCTGCAGGCGCTGGTCATCACGCCTTTCTCCTATCCCGCCGCCGACCGGCTCGTGCAGGTGTGGTCCGGCGACTATTGGTCCCTTTCGCCGGCCGACTCCTTTGATCTGCGGGCACAGGCGTCCAGTTACAGCGCTTTTGGCGTTTATCAGCGGGGGACCTTCAATATCGGCAAGGAAAATCCGCAATCCGTGCTCGGCGTCAGCGGCACGTCGGATGTTTTGCGGGCCTACGGCGTCAAACCGATGCTCGGCCGGTGGTTCGAGCCTTCCGAAGATGCCGCCAACGGGGCCCCGGTTGTCATTTTGAGCCACGCGCTCTGGCAACAGCTCTTCGGTGGCGATCCATCGGCCGTCGGCCGCAAGCTGCGGCTCAACGGCCACGATGCCGTGGTGGTCGGCGTCATGCCCGAGGGTTTCGAATTCGTCAGCCCGTGGATCCGCACGGAGGAATGCCAGCTCTGGACGCCGCGGGGCTTCTCCGAGGACGAGAAAAAGCAGCGCGACAGCCACTACTTGCTTGGCGTTGCGCGGCTGCGGGATGGCGTGACGGTCGGGGTGGCCGATGCGGAAATCAAGACGATCGGGAAACGCCTGACCGCGCAGTACCCCGATTCGAACACCCGGAAGCCTTTTCTGGTGCGCTCGCTGCACGAGGAAATGACCCGGCAGATTGGCAAGCAGGTGTGGCTGCTGTTCGGCGCCGTGGCCCTGGTGCTCCTGGTTGCGTGCGGCAATGTGGCGAGCATGTTGCTCGCCCGCAGCACCCGGCGGCAGGGCGAATTTGGCGTGCGGGTGGCGCTGGGCGCGTCGCGGCGCGATTTGCTGCAGCTCGCGCTGGCCGAGAGTGTGGTGCTCGCCTTCGCCGGCGCTGTGCTGGGGGTGGTATTGGCTTATGCCGGGGTGGAGATTCTGCGGGTGCTGGCGCCGGTGAGCCCCGCCCGCAAGGCGGCGATCGCCCTGCACGCTCCGGTGCTGGCGTTCGGGCTGGGAGTGACGGCGCTGACGGCATTGCTGGCCGGGCTGCCGCCGGCGCTCGCCGCGATGCGGACCTCGGTGGCCGGCGTGTTGCGGGCCGATGCGCGCGGGGCGGTCGGCTCGCCTTCGCGCCATCGGATGCTGCGCAGCCTGGTCGTTGCGCAGGTGGCGCTGGCCTTCGTGCTCGCCAACGGCGCGGTCCTGTTTTCGGCGGCCTACCTGAAGATGATGGAGGAAAACCGGACGCTGGCATCCGAGGCGGTGGTGGTGGCGCAGGTGGCGTTGACCGGCCCGCGCTACGACGACGACGCCTCACGCGTGCGCTTCTGGTATGATCTGGTCGGGCGCGCGCGGGCCCTCCCGGGCGTGACCCACGCCGCCATCACCTCGAAGCTGCCGCTCGAGGGCGGCAGCAATACGAGTGCACTCGTGAACGACGAGGTTTACGATCCGACGCAGCAGCGCCTTCAGGTTGAGCGCTCGTCGGTGACGGAGGATTATTTTGCAGCGATGGGGCTGCGCCTGTTGAAGGGGCGCGGTCTGCAGACGGAGGACCGGCAGGGGGACATCCGCGGGGTGGTGGTCAACCAGGCGATGGTCGCGAAAGCGTGGCCGAAGAAGGACCCGATCGGCGAGATCATGCGCGGCAACAATCCCGGCAAGCCCTGGTACACGTCCCGGGTGGTGGGCGTGGTCGACGACGTGAAGAATTGGGGCCCCACCGCGGAGGTCCAGCCCGAGATGTACACCGCGCCGGAAGGGCACTGGGACCGCCGGGCGTTCCTCGTATTGCGGACGCCGCTCCCCGCCGCGCAACTGGTGCCGCCGCTGCGGCGCGAACTGGCGGCGATCGACGGCGAACTGGCGCTGAAGGACGTTCGCACCATGCGCGAGGTCGTCGGGACCGCCACCCAGAGTGACCGCGCCGTGGCCGGAGTGGTAAATTTTTTCATGGCGACCGCGCTCGGGCTCGTTGCGGTCGGGCTGTACGGCACGCTTTCCTACCACGTCCAGCAGCGCACGCGGGAGATCGGCGTGCGCGTGGCGATTGGCGCGGAGCAGGGTGACATTGCCCGGCTGGTGTTTGCGCAGGGCGGCCGCTGGGTTGCGGTCGGGCTGGGCTTGGGTCTCGCGGGCAGCCTGGCGTTGGCGTCGGTGCTGAAATCCCTGGTTTATCACATGGACGGTCTCACCGCGCCGCCGCTGTTGCTCGCCACCCTCGCGGTTGGGTTCGCGGCGCTCATCGCCTGCTGGCTGCCAGCCCGACGGGCGGCAAAACTCGATCCGCTGGAAGCATTGAGATCGGACTGACGCCGGTAGAGCGGGCTAAGCCCAATCCGTTCATCGCGGATCGAGGTCTACCGAGCGCAGCGACAGCGGACCTCCGACCTACCTTGATTGGTCAGGCGAGTAGGCGAAGGCGGGAAACTCTCGATCTGCCGGGGCCACTGAAATGTGACCGTCAATGTTCTTAATAGGAACAAATGGCTCACCTCGCGCATGCGCGCCAGGCGGTTGCGCCAAATCATTTTTGCTTCGCGAGTTCTGCGTCCTCCGCGCTAAATTTCCGGGATATTTGAAACGCGAAGTCGAAGGGACGGGCAGGCGCGCATTGCGCAATGGCGGTCGCCGGTGGTCACTTGCTGGTGGAAAGCACGAATTGGTTGCCCTCGCTGTCCTCGAACATCGCGAACGTCCCCCAGGGCTGCTTTTCTGGCGGGCTCCGGAATTTCACCCCGCGCGCTTTCAGGGCGACGTAGGTTTTGTCGACGTCGTCCGTCGCGAAGGAAATGTTCGTGAACCCACCGATGCGGTTCTCATGTCCCTCCGGGGTGAAGAGCGCCACGCGGGTTTCCGCCTGCGGGATGCGCAGCTCGATCCAACGCTGCTTTGCGTCGAACGGCTGGTCGGTGATGATGGTGAAACCGAGTTTTTCCGTATAGAAATCGAGGGCGCGATTTTGGTCGCGCACCGGAATGCTCACCAGCTTGATTTGCGTGATCATGGCCCGACCGTAGACAACCCCGCGGGGCGGCGTCCACCCCAACCTGGACGCGGGATCCGAAAACACTTGTCCGTTTATCGGTATAGCACAGCATCGACTGATGGCGCGCTTCCACGTTACGGTGCCGGTGGACGACTACGTGCTCGACGTGCTGCTGCGCGATATCGTCGGCCACGACCGGCAACCGGCCGCCTACCTCGTGTACCTGTTCCTCTACGGGCGGGCCGTCCGGCAGCGCTGGCAGCCGGTGGCGGCCGGACTCGGCGCCATCGCGGCGGAGACGGGTTTGTCCCGCAGCGCGGTGCAGGCGGCCATGGCGCGGTTGCGCGCCCGCAAGCTCATTCTGACGGAACGCGACCACGCCACCGCCACCCCGCGGCATCACGTGCTGCGGCACTGGCGCGATTGACCGCCGCGGTGGGCTGCGTTTACCCGCAGCTGGCCCGGATTCACGCGGATACGGGACAGGTGCCCTGCGCAAAACGAGCTCCGGGGCTGTCCGTGCGATCCGGGCTGGAGAAGATTTGGCCGCTTCGAGCTGTTGCGGCCGATCTCTTTGCGTCTAGTGTCGGGTCATGGCTGTTTATCAAACAACGCTGGCGATTCGGACGCGCGGAGCGGGCACGTACGAGATCACAGACGAGGTGGCACGCGCGCTAGCAGCGAGCGCGCTTTCCGCGGGTCTTGTGACCGTGTTCTGCCAGCACACCAGCTGCAGCCTGGTGCTGATGGAGAACGCGGATCCCTCCGCGCGGCGAGACCTGGAAGCGTGGCTGGACCGGCTCGTGCCGGAGGACGATCCGCATTTCGCGCATACACTCGAGGGCGCCGACGACATGCCCAGCCACATCAAGATGGCGCTGACGCGCACGAGCGAGACGGTGCCCTTTGCCGAGGGACGGCTGCTGCTCGGCACGTGGCAGGGAATCTTCCTGTGGGAACACCGCCGCGCGGCGCACACCCGCAGCGTGGTGCTGACATTTCTCGGCTGAGCGATAAAACCGGCTGACCACGGAAGACAAAAAGTCGATTGCTGGCAACCGCACAATAGCCTGACGGGATTCTTGTGAGGGCGGGAAAATTTGGAGGGCCCGTCTCCCGACGGGCCGCGGTCCGTCAGGAGACGGACCCTCCACCCGATCAGTGCTTCAGTCAAATACGCGAGCTTCAACAAGCTGCTAGTGATTCGGATCGCTATCTTGCGAATGACAGGTGTCACGCCCCAGACAGCTTGGCTTGGTACGGCCGCTCGCGGTAATCGAACCAGTCGAAGTCCGCGGGGCGGGCGGTGCCGGCCAGGTCCGAGCACGCCATCCCGACGAACGCGCCGGTGAAGTTTGGCAGCCCGGGTGCACTGGCCTCGTCGGACAGAATGCTGGCGTCGAATTGCTCCGGGAGCCACTGCCATGCGCCGTCGCCGAGGCGGTAGCCGAAATACAGGCGTTCGAAGTCAATCTCCGCCCGGAGCTGCACCGGTTGGCCGGGCGGCAGGGCAATCGGCGACGTGAAGGCGTCGGCCTGCGGGCTGTCGGGCAGCGCGGACATCACGCGGAGATGCCTGCCGACGGTTTCGTCGTGCGTGAGATGCAGGTAGTGGAACTTGCTGCCGCCGTAGTAGCAGATGAGCCCGGCCATCTGCTGGAAATGCTCCGGCTCGAATTCCACCACGGTGGTCACACTGCAGCAGTGCGCCTGCAACCGGCGGGCGACGAGGGACTGCTTGAACAGGCTGCCGACGGTTTCGCGTCCGTAAAGCCGGAGGTGCCCGGGTCGCGCGGCCAGACTGAACAGTTCGTCGGGGCACGGTGTGCGCAACCATTGGAAATCGATCGGAAGCTGGGCACCGTTGAAATTCTCCCGCACGGGTGCAGCCGGAAACGGGTGGGGCGGAAGCGCGGGTGCCGGAGCCTCGACGGAAGGGAGGCCGGTGCCGTCGTGCGTGCGCAGCCAGCCGTCGGCGCCCCAGGTCATTTTTTGGATGGCGGTTTCGCGGCCCAGGACGCAGCGGCCGCGGTTGCGCAGCGGGCGGCCGCAGAGATAAACCAGATAGGTTTCGCCGTCGGGCGTTTCCACCAGGTCGCCGTGGCCGGCGCGCTGCAGCTCGGCGTCGGGACGGTGACGCGCGCTGAGGATGTGCGTTTCCGGATGCAGCTCGTAGGGTCCGGTGAGGTGGCGGGAGCGGGCCAGCGTGACGGCGTGGTTCCACCCGGTTCCACCCTCGGCCGTCAGGAGGTAATACCAGCCGTTGCGCTGATAGAGATGCGGACCTTCGGTGAAGCCCAGAGCGGTGCCGGTGAAAATGTTGCGGCGGGAGCCGACGAGCCGGCGCTCACTCACGGAATATTCCTGCAGCACAATGCCGGCAAAGCGGTTCTGACCGGGGCGGAAATCCCAGAGCTGGTTGACGAGATATTTCCGGCCATCGCTGTCGTGGAACAGCGAGGGATCGAAGCCGCTGCTATTGAGCGGAACCGGGTCGGACCATTCGCCGTCGATGGTTGGGCAGGTGACGAGGTAGTTGTGGAAATCGCGCAGCGACGCGCCGCTCGCGCCGCCGACCGAGGTGCGGCCATAGCGCTTCACATCGGTGTAGAGGAGCCAGAAGAGGCCGTCGGCGTGGGTAAGGCACGGCGCCCAAATTCCACACGAATCGGGGTCGCCCAGCAGGTTCAATTGGCTCGGACGGGTGAGCGGACGGGTGAGCAGCCGCCAATGCACCAGATCGCGGGAGTGATGGATCTGCACGCCGGGGAACCACTCAAACGTCGAGGTGGCGATGTAGTAGTCGCCGCCCACGCGAACGATGGAGGGATCGGGGTTGAAACCGGGAAGGATCGGGTTGCGGATAACGCGGGCCGGGTCGGACATGGGGAAGGGAGAGGAAAGAAGCGCGGGACCGAGGTCCCAGAGTGCGATGCGTCGACGAAGATTGGCAAGCCGGGGCAGCGGAAAAAATGGAGTGCCGCCCGACACGGCCCCCAGCAAGAAAAAAACCAGTCGGCCGCGTCAGAACCCACTTCCGGGCGAGCCTGCAATCTCGACGGTTGATTTCAACCGCGGAGAGGGAACAATTGGGAGATGGCGATCGAACTGAGCAAGCAGGAGACCGAGGAGATCATTCACTCCTTGAAGAGATATTTTTCGACGGAGCTCGACCGCGAGCTCAAGGACTTGGAGGCGCAGTTGCTGCTGGACTACGTCGTGAGGGAAATCGCGCCTCTGGCCTACAATCAGGGCGTCAAGCAGGCTGAGGAATTCTTCCGGGCCCGCCTCGAGGATTTGCCTGCCACCGTCTTTGAGCCCGGGCTGACTTATTGGCAGAAAAAGCGGAAGTGACGGCGGGTTGGGCTTCCTTGAGGGAAGAAGTCCGCCTCGGCGGAAAACCGCGACTGCGCGGGTGCCGATCAATTCACCAGATCGGGCGGGGGCAAGCCCCAGGCTTGCCACAACCGCTGGTATTCGGCGCGGGGCAGCAGCACATAGTGGGGCTTGGCCGTGGCCCGCAGCCAAATGATCAGCTCGCGCAGGGCGGGTTCGGCCATCGTGGTGCAGCCCGAGGTGGGGCGGGTTTCGCCGCGACGGATATGGAAGAACGTGGCGCTGCCCGCGCCGGGCTCGACGGGATCCGCATTGTGCCGGATCTCCACCCGCCAGCGGTAGGCCGGATCGCCGGTGCGCATGCGCTGCGACGCGAACCACGCGGGTGGATTCGCAGCGTCAACCGTCACGTGCCGGTTGTAGAACGGATTCTTCGGGTCATCGGGCCATGCATCGGCGTCCGTCACCTGATGGTAGGGATAATCGGCGCCCTCCGGCAGGCGGGGATCGTTGCCGTAGATGAGGCCGAGCACAAATGCGCCGGCGGGCGTCCGGCCGTCGCCCTCCCTCTTGCGCAGCCCGGGCTCATCGCCGCCCTGCACGCCCCGTCCCCAGGCGAGCCCATGCTTGCCATACAACACCGGCACGGGGCCGCCCACTTTCGTCCAATTTCCGCCCGGCCCGCGCTCGAAGCGCTGCAGCGTGCCGTGACTCGAAGACCAGTCCGGCGCGATGCTGAGAATCAACTGAGTAACCTCTGCTCCAAGTGGGGCGGCTGGCGCCGTCGTTCCGGCCCCGGCCGCAAGGACGACCACAGTCGCAAATACGACGATCAGGAGAAGGGTTTTCATCCTAAGTTCTGCAGAGCAAGGTCTCGATTTGGCCACGCGTATCACAGATCTAGACGATATAGAAAAAATCGGGAATGAAATTCGACCCTAAATGAAAAAGGCCGCGCTCCGTTCAGGAAGCGCGGCCGATGAAATTACGTCAAAGCGGATATCTGCGGCGAAACGGTTCAGTTCTCAATCGGGCGGACCATTTACCACACCGTGGCGTTGCTGCTGCCACTGCCACCACCCCAGGCCTCGGTCAGCAGGATCATGTAGTTGAAACTGCCCATGCTCCCGATGTGACTTTTCCAATAGTTGAAGTGGTTGGCGGTGGTGACGGAGTGGTTTGCTCCGGTCGAGTTCGAGCCGTTCCGGTTGCTGATGTACTGCCAGAAGGTCGCGGTGCCTTGAATGGAAGGTTGGTTTACCTGCTGATGCTTAACCACGCTGTAGGAGCCCCCGTCACTGCTCACGGAGCCAACCGACGTTCCGCTGACCGAGCCCATCTCCACGATGTAATATTCAATGAGCGGACTGGTCGTCCACCCATAGACGCCGAAAACCTTGCCGCCGTTAAAGACGCCGCAATTATAGTTTACGGTTCTGGCGCTCCCGGGATTCCAGCCCTTGCCGGCGGTCACGTCCCCGATGTTGGACCAGCTGAGAGCATAATTGCCACCGGATCCCAAAGTCATGGAGACTGATCCGGTGCTGTGCCACAACGAATAGTAGAAGCCGTTGTTCGTGCCCGTTTGGTTGCTGGTGATGGTTTGGGCCTGCAGTCCGGAGACCGAGGCGACGAGAAGGCCGGCGAGGAGGAGGCCCTGCGGGCAGACGCGCCTGAGCGCGGAGGTAGCGAACGTCATTTGCTTCATTGGGGTGGGTACTTTTGTGGTTAAGGAACCAGCTTTTTCGCTCCGATTCTGGGGGTAGGAGCGAGGGCTTGAATGCCGGGACGAGCTGGACTAACGCAAAAAGGCGGCAACCATATGTTTTTGCAAGTGCAAATAATTGTATATAAACTTAAGCGGTTTGTGAATCCGCGGCAAACTAGGGGAGAATATCTATTTTAGCGGGCGGTCGATAAATCGCAATCATACTGGGCCGTAGCCGATTGCGGCATCGAAAATTTCGCTGCGAATTTCGACTTACTGGAAAATCCAGGTGCAATATGAATGCTACCAGCAGCAAAAATCCAACGGCTTTCAACCTGCGCTTTGAAGGTCGTAGCAGGAGCGCACGCCCCAATTTCTCGTCGCACACACGGGCTGAGGACGGGCGATCCGAGCCACATAACCCATGATCGCGGTTGCGGCAGCAATGTCCACCCGGGTCAGGTCGAAACCGGCGCGCGTTTCGGTTTGATCCGCCCGAAATCGCGCTGGCTTATACCAGCGGCTCACATGGCTCGGACTTCCGATAGGGCGTCCCGAGCGAAGCGACAGTCAGACACCCTCCGGCTGTGCCGCGGCTCGGCAGGGACGCCTCGCCCCACCTCGAATCCAGTCGATGCAATAATCCATCTCCTAACGGACGTTGGTATTAGTGCTGACCCAACGGCCGGGGCGTCGCGCCGAGCGACCACGCGCCAACGGGAATACTGCGGAGCTTGGTCACTGTCTCGAGGACGGCGGCCTGACAGCGTTGGGGCGGCCGACCCGCGAGAATCGATTCCAGATCATCGGCGACATACTGGCCGATCAGCGTCTGAATTTCGGGCACGCTGCCGAGGCGGTGGGCCTGCAGCAGGGTGTTGGGCGTGGTGCGACCCGGTTCGTCCGCCGGGATCGGCTCTTCGGGCCAGACGTCGATGCCGGCGCGGATCTGTCCGCTGCGTGCGGCGGCGAGGAGTTCCGGGAAATTCACGAGCGCGGCGCGACTGGCGAGGATGACCACGCTGCCCGGTTGCATGCTCGCGAAATGGCGGGCGCCGATCTGCCCGGTGTTTTCGCTGGTGTTCGCCGCCAGAAGAAAAACCACCCGCGCGCGGGCGAAGCACTCGTCGAGCGACGCTGGGATCACATCCATTTCCCGCAGCACCGAAGGATTGAGCCACGGATCGTGCACGAGAATCTCCTGCGTGAACGGCCGCAGCAACGGCAGCAGGGCACGGCCCAGGTTGCCGCATCCGACCAGGGCGAGCGTCTTGCCGTGGAGCAGAAACGAATCGTGGTTGTCGCCCTTGAATTCCCGGCCGATCCGCAGGGCGGCGTCGGCCTCGTGCATGCGCCGCGCCAGGGAAATCGCCATCGCCAGGGCCAGCTCAGCGACGGGACGCGCGTAGACCGGAGCGGTGGAGAGCACCGGAATCCCGCGCCGGTGACACTCGGCGTAGTCGATGTTCGGCAGAAAGTTGCTCTCGACGTTGAACACCGCCCGTAGCTGCGGCGCCCGGTCGAGCCGAGCCTTGTCCAGCGGGGATTGTCCGATCAAGGCCACCGTCTGCGGCAGATACCGGTCGATGTGCTCGGCGGAAGCGACCGAGCCGTCGTGCCAGATCACGCGGCCGAGTTGTTCTAACCGGCGCTTGGTCGGCGCGTCGAAGATTCGATCAATCCGGCGCGGATGCGGATCGAGCAGGATGATCGGTTCGTCTGGTTGGGAGGATGGCATCGGCGCGTTTGGTCCGCCGCCCGGGGGGCAGCGGCCCGAGGCGGGTATCCCAAATTGAGCGAAGCTAGGCGAGAGGATATGAGGTGTCCCGCAGGTTTCATCCGACCCCGTCGGCTCGGTCTCGGCGGGAAACGATTGGCAAGAAACAGCGACGGCTGATTCCGGCTATGCATCGTTTAGCGCGTGGCATCCGCTCCCGTGTCGCACGGAATGAACCCGCTTTCTCGATTCGACTTTTGAGAAGTTTCCAGTCCCTTACCGCCATGGCTCGGCTTAAGTTTATTCGGCAAATGATTTTCGATGGACGTGGTGCGCCGCTCCCGACGGTTTCGCGTCCTCGCCCCTCCGAATGGAGCGACACCGAAATTACCGGCAGCGTACTCGGCCATTCGACCGTCCTGCTCAATTTCCTGGGCGTCCGCGTTCTCACCGACCCGGTGTTTTCGCGACGGGTCGGCCCCGGTGTGCCTCCGTTTATTCTCGGGCCCAAGCGCTATTTCTCTCCGGCCCTGCCGGTGAAAGACGTGCCCGTGCCCGACGTCATTGTGCTGAGTCACGCCCATTTTGATCATTTCGATGTGTGGAGCCTGCGAAAATTCAGCCGGCAGACGCCGGTCGTAACCGCCTGCGCGACGGCGGACCTGCTGCATTGCCACGGATTCCGCCAGGTTCACGAGTTGGGCTGGGGCCAAAGCAAAACCATCTCAACCGCACGTGGAAAGATCGTGGTCACCGCGGTGGAAGTCGCTCATTGGGGTGCCCGCATGATGCGCGACGAGCACCGCGGCTATAACGGCTATCTCTTGGAGCGCGATGGGCACACGATCTGTTTTGCGGGCGACACTGCGTACACCAACGCCTTTGCCGCGCTGAACAATCCCCTGCGCCCGATCAATCTCATGCTGATGCCGATCGGTGCGTATGATCCTTGGATCAACGCCCATTGCAGTCCCGAACAAGCGGTCGACATGGCCCGTCAGGCGGGCGCTCTGAATATCGTCCCCATCCACCACGAGACCTTCCGGCTCAGCGTTGAGGCAATGGACGAGCCCGCCGCCCGACTCCGGGCCGCGCTCGGTGATCGTCCGCCGCGATTGCTCGCCGTCAGTGTCGGTGAAACCTTTCACGTCCCCGTCGTCCGAGCTCGCGCCCACGGCCGCGTGGACAGAGTTGCCTAGATGCGAGGGCGACGGCCGCGTGGTTGCTCCAATTGCAGCCGGAAGATCTGGAAAGGCGGAGTTGCGTGGTGCTAAGTGGAGGCACTCCGGTGACGACGAGGACGATGGCCAGGATGAGAACGAGGGGGTTAATGTAGACGGCCGCTTCAAGCCTCGAGCGGGCCCGAGGGGTTCAGCAGGTGGCGGGCGAAGCGGGCGGCGAGGAGCATCGCCACGCCGGCTCCGCCGACCAGTCCGGCATGCATCAGCCAGAACGGCACGCCGGCCATGTGGTCGAGCAGCCCTCCCAGTTTTCCCACCAGCAGGTTGCACAGAAACAGATTCAGCAGGTAGATCCCCATCATGGCGCCAGCGACGGGCTTTGGCGCCACCCGCGCGAAGAGCGCCATTCCCACCGGGAAAACGTTGGCGAAACCCAGGCTGTTGAGAAACTCGAAGCCAAAAATCCAGCCGATGCTGGCCTTGTGCTCAGGCGAGGAAAACACCGCGGCACCCGCGAGGCACAGCATGCCGAGCGCGCTGATGCCGAGGCCGATCGTCATCTTGACGACTTCGCTGGGCTCGGGAAAACGCTTGGCCCACAAACGCCAGAAAGCCACCGTTCCGACCAGGAAGGCCACGCTCACAATCGCATCGAGCGTGACCAGCCAGGTGGTCGGCATCGTCTGGCCGAAGAAAACGAGACCGACGTGGTCCGGCACCCACACCATGTAGGCGTTGAAAATCTCCTGGTTTCCGACCGACCCGATGGCCAGCACGGGCACCAGCAGGACGAGAACAACGATCGTGATGACTTCGGCCCGGCTCAAATTTCCAAGACGGGACCACACCGTGTCCGAGGGCGCCGAGGAGGATTCAGCGGGCAACCATTTCCGGCCGGACAAGTAGATGACGAGTCCGATCACCATGCCGATACCGGCGGCGCCGAATCCGTAGTGCCAGGCGACTTTCTCGCCGAGAGTGCCGACGACCAGTGGCGAGATGATGACGGCGGCATTGATGAACAGGTAGTAGATTTGAAACGCGTCGGCCCGCCGCAAATCCTCCGGGGCGTAAAGCGAACTGATCTGGCTGGCGAGGTTGCCCTTGAAGCAGCCCACGCCGGCCAGCAGGCACAGCAGCGCGAGCAGGAACGACTGGTCGAAGGCCATCAGAAAATGCCCCGCGACCATGAGGGAAGCACCGAGCGTGATCGTGCGCGTCCGGCCGAGCCACGAGTCGGCGATAAATCCACCGAGGATGGGAGTGAGATAAACAAAGGCGCTGTAGAAGCCGAGGATCGCCGAGGCGACGGCGAGGTTCGAACCCAACTCACCGTAAAGGTATCCGAGGAGAACGCGGAACGACGCGAACCCGGCGATGCGCTCTACATGACCCGGCAGCAGGAGCTGTTTTGTCATGTAGAGCACCAGCAGGGTCTGCATGCCGTAGTAGGAGAATCGTTCCCAGCCTTCGCAGAACGCGAGGTAGCCGAGCCCGCGCGGATGGCCCAGGAACGAACGGTCGGAGTCGCTCGGGGAGGCGGGGACGGTCTTCATCGTCACGCGAGCAGGAGGCCCGCGAGCGTCACTCGTCGCAATCCCAAACTGGCCGAGGGGAATGGAAGTGACTGCGGTCTTTTAGTTCTAAAGTACACGCGTTTGTTCTGCTCGCCTCCGCGTTTCAACCGCGCTTTCTAGGTTCATTGGTGATCAGCCGGTGGGGTTGCGCGCCCAAGCTTCCCGAGCGGTCTGCCGCTGTTGTCTCATCCGCTATTTTACCGGCTCTGGCGGCGGTCCGACGATTTTCCCCGACTTGTCGATGAATCCCAGTTTGTCGTTCTGCTGCACGACCGCGAATCCATGGGAAAAAGGCCGGACCTTATCCCACTGCGGCTCGCTGATCACTTTGCCATCCTCGTCGATAAATCCCCAGCGGTCGCCGGTGTCGCTGTCCATGGACACGGCCACACGGCCCTCGGAATAGAGGCCCACCTTGTTCCATTTCGGCTCGACCACCACCGTCCCGGTCTTGTCCACGAAGCCCCAGACAGCGGTGGGTTCGGAGTCGCCCCGTCCCACGGCGGCCCGGCCTTCCGAAAACTTGTCCGCAAAATTCCACTGCTGTTCGACGGCCAGGGTCCCCGTCGGGTCGATATACCCCCAGCCCTTGCCTTCGGTCCCAACGGCCGCCCGCTCGTCGGCGAACGACGCGATCTGGGCCCACTGCGGTTCGCCGATCACCTTGCCGTCCCGACCCACCGGAGCATACAGCCCGTCCCGACCCACCCAGCCAAACCCGTGGGTCACCGGACGCGTATCAGTCCACTCCAGCGCCACCACGATTTTTCCCGTCCGGTCAATGAACCCGCCCTTCTCCCCGCGCCAGACCGGCGCCAAGCCTTCGCTGAAATCTTCGGCCTTATCCCACTTCTCGTCCCCGACCACATGCCCGGTTCGGTCGATGAAGGAATATTTCCCGTCGAGCCGCACCCAGGCGAGTCCCTCCGAAAATACAATCGCCGTGTCCCAGGAATCACCTCCGTCCCATTGCAACGGAACCACCACCTTGCCCGAGTGGTCGATGAACCCGTACTTTCCCTCCCGGCCCACTTGCGCGAGCCCCGAGACAAAGGCCATCGCAATCGGCCACTGCGGGGCGATGGCGAGCCGCCCCGTCTTGTCCAGATAGCCAAAATTCTTCCCGTCGAAGACCAGCGCCATCCCGTCGGAATACGGATCAGCCCGGCCCCACTGTGGCTCCGCGATCACCTTTCCCGTCTGATCGATGTAGCCGGTCATGGTGGCTCGGTCGACCTGGGCTCGCTCATCGGAGAAGGGTTCCGCGTGGTCCCAGGTCAGCGGAATCACGACCTTCCCGGTCCGGTCGATGAATCCCCATTTTCCGCCCTGCTCCACGTTCGCCAGACCTCCGGCAAAGTGGGAGACCTCGGTCCATTGCGGGGCAATGACCACCTGGCCCGTCTCGTCCACGAACCCCCACTTCCCGCCATGGCTGACGCCGGCCAGCCCTTCCGCGAACACCTGGATTTCGTCCCACGGCAGCTGCACGGGCGCGGGCGGCTTGGTTGCGGCCGTCTCGGCCACGGGATTGTTCACGATTCGGAAATGCACCTCGTACCCCGTCATCAACTTGACGTTTCCGAGCGGCGCTTGCCGGCCGTTCGCGTCCGTCTGGAAGCGGTCGATTTCGAGATAGCTCGTGTAACGAATTTCATCCACCATGCCGTGGCGTACGAAAGCAGTGTACCTGCAGGCGTTCGGATGAATCACCGCGCTTGCCGGCGCCTTTCCGTCGGCCAGCGCAAAGTCGACCTTGCCCGTGATCGTCACCGTTCCGTCGCTCGCAAAGGTCGACGCGTCCTCGATGAGGAATTTCTTGTGCGTGGAGAGACGGGCGGACGCTCCGCCCGGCGGCCAGGGAACCGAGAGATCTTCCTCCCACGCCAGTCCCTTGGCGACCGGCGCCTCCGGGTAGGGGACCAGGAGGTCGGATAGCGTCTGCCGCACGGCATCCTCCCCGAAAAACTGCTCGATCACGGCGTCCAGCTGGGCGCGGGCGGCCAGATCGGGCTCGCGTTTGGCGAACGCCGCGCGAAGCCCGTCCATGACCTCGTCAAGGCCCACCACGCTAACGATGCGACCCCGGTTTGAGACGGTCAGGGTATATTCCTTCCCCACGATCGCCTCGCTCAGCATCGCCTGCAGGTCGGCCAGTTTTGCCAGCACTTCCTTAACCCCTTTTTCGTCCTTGTGCGCCACCAGGACCGGATTGGAAAAAACGATTTCTTCCGCGGTATCGATCTTCACCACGATGGAGCCCAGATCCAGGGTGGTCGAAAGCCCCGCATAGTGCACCTTGATGACCGCGTCGCCGTTCTCGCTCACCTCCATTACCTCCCAGCCCATGCTCAACTCTTTTTTTCGTTCCTTGCCGATGGACATCACGGCATGTTCATCCTGGGAGTCCTGCTGAGAGGTGTCCGAGTAGGTGACCTCGAAGGTTTGACCCTTCTTGAATGCATAGCGCAGCACGTCGGGGGCCGCCGTCGGAGTTTCCGCGAAGGCAGCCACGACCGCCCCGAGAAGCCCGGTCGCCCGGCAAATCATCCGAACAAAAGACACGACGCTCCGCAAATTGGGCATAAGTGGAGGCATGCTGTGGGGGGCGTTATTGTTCCGTCAGACCTGGCAGCGCGGCCTTCACGGCGGGATTCTCCGGTGCAATTCGGCGCGCCCGGGCGAGGAAGCTCCTGGCCAGATCATCGCGCTTTTGCTCATGGGCGGCTTCAGCGGCCGCGAGCAGAAGTTCGGGGTTCCACGGAACGATTTTTGCCACCCGCTGAAGGCACTCTTCAACTTCCTCCCAGTCGTTGTGATAAACGGCAACCGCCATGATAGCCGACGAGGCTAGGATCTTGGATTCGGGATCACAAGCGGGATCGCCAAGCGCCGCCTTGGCGTAACTGACCCCTGACGCGAAACGCTGGTCGACATCACCCAAGGCGGCGTTTTCCACCTCGGCGAGGGCCAGGGCGGCTTTGACCGCGGCGCTTTCGTGCGACAGTTTCGCCACCCGCTCGGCCTTCTTGAGGAGTTTCATCCCCTTGACGATCCAACCGTCAGAAAGCTCCAGAACACCAAGCTGGATATAGGGGAGTGCTCGCGTTGGATCTTTTGCGATCGCCAGCTTGAACTCGGTCCGGGCGCCGTCCTTCTGGCCGAGCACAGCCAGCGCATCGCCGCGCAAGAGGCGGCTTCTGACGTTTGCGGGGTCCCGGCCCAGAGTCTCGTTGATCTCCGCCAGGGCCTGGTCCGGATGGCCCTCCAGCTTGTCGAGAAGGAAGAGAACCGTCGAAGCGAGCCGCAGCGTGTCCAGGTTTTCCGGGTCCAGTGCCTTGGCTGCGTTGGCGTCCGCTCTCGCGGCGACAAAATCATCCCCCATGAAGCAGGCAAAGGCCCGGGTGGAAAGGAGCGTGGGGTCGTCGGGCTCGGCCCCAAGGAGTGTCGTCAGGTCAGTCACGGCTCCGGCGGCATCACCGGCTTCCAGCTTGCCAAACGCGGCGGTGCGGAGGTGACGGCGGAGCGCCCGCTCGGGCGAGAGCGGATCCTGGACCTCGAGCGCGACGCCCTCGAGCGGCCGGGCCACGGCACCATTCCCTTCGTCCGGAGACCGCTCCGCCACCGCGGCAAACGCCGGGTCGTCGAGAGTAAGGAAGAGGTCGGGATTTACGGCCAACCGGAGTTCGACCCCACCCGAGAGAGTTGTGACCGCCTCCGGCCCCGGCAGCTGAACGGTTACGGCGGGGTAGGACTTCGGCAGCGTCTGATGGCGGTAGGGCAGGGCCACAAGACGGTCGAGCGCCTCGCATTTCACGTCGGTCTTCGTCCACAGGGTTCCAAGGAACGCGACGTCGAACAAGCCCTTCAGTTGGCCAAAGACCGGATACTTTGCAGCGATCGCGGGGTAACACTGGGTAAAACTTTCGGCGGCCGTTTCGACGGTGCTGACCGAACCTCCGGTCCCGACGAGGCCTTCCCGGCAATGGACCATTTCCTCGGACAGAACCTCGACATTGCTCAGGAACAGCACGGTCGTTCGATCCGTGGAAATCTGGATGTCGCCGCGCGCGGGCTGGACCGGATAAAACCAGGCCCGGCTGGTGAAATTATGAACAGTACCAGGGCGCCGCAGGATTTTCGCGAGGCTTTCGAAGTCGGCCGTCCCCGGCTCCAGAATTCCGAACATGAGTTTTTTCATCGCATAGTCGGCCTCGATCATGATGCGCGCAAATGACGAGTCGTCCGGGACCCCGCCGAGCCGCACGTGCTGCGGTGCCGAAAAATCGTCCGGGTCGGGATCGAGGCTGCAAAACGGGGTTTCGTGGTCCCGGTACACGGCGCGCAGCCCCACGATCAGGTCGTCCAGTGCAATCGGCGGTGCGGTGGGATCGAGCGTTCCAACAATCAGGATGTCCTGGCGGGCAGGATCGACATGGTAGCCGATGATCCGGGTAATTCCACCGGGGTGGCGCAGTTCGTCCGGCAAATCGTCCCATCGGTCCTGATGGGCTTGCGCCTGGTCAGCGAGGGACTTCAGCGAAATCACTGCGAGATGGTCGAAGGTCTGCGGATGCTTGGTCACCTTGTAGTTTCGACCGAGTTCCGAGGTAAGATCGGCGAAAACCTGTTGTCGCTGCGCTCCGGTGGCCGCGCGGTCCAAAGCCTGCGTGACGGCGTCAATCGCGCGCATGCTTTCACCGACCGGCCGGGCGTTGATCACTCGCGCGAGGACAGCTTCATCGAAACGCATCTTGACCCCGCCGACCTTCTCCTCGCCGAACTTCCCCTCGAGGTAGGCGAGGTAGTCTTGGATTTCCTGCCCCTTTGTAACGGGCGAAAGGAGATCCAAGGATTGGCTCATCATTCCCGCGAAGTCGCCGGTTTCCACGGACTGCGCCATCGCTTCACGCGCGGCGCTCACCGGCCGGTTCAGTTCGTCCGGATCGGTGGTAGTCTTGAACTCGACCGAGCCCTCGAGCTTGCCCTCCCCGAGAACAGTTTTGCCTTCGGTTAATTCTTTTTGCGCCGACAGGGCCACACCCACCGCCGACTCGGTGAATGTGACGGGTTGGGCCGATGGGTTCTTCGCGTCCAACCGGGTCATCGTCATCTCGCTGGCGGTCAGGGATGCGCCCGGGACCGTGCCGAATCTCTCGGCCGCCTCCTTGTCCAGGACCAGGACATAGCCGGTGCCCACGGTGACCGTTTCGTACCGCGAGGCCGCTTGGAAGATGGCGGGTGTCACCTGTTCCTTCAGGCTTGAGAGGGCCGCAGCCGCCGGGTTCGGCGTGGAAACGGCCGGGGAAGTCGACGCCGGGCCTGCCGCGGCGGTCGAACCACGGACGGCGCTGGCCGCGCCCATGGCCCCCAGGGTAATTTGCGAACCGGGCACGGTGAGGGTGGGCATGGTCGCCTGCTTCACCGCCTGCAGGGCCGCCCGGGCCGCCGCCGCGGTGTCGGCGGCCGCGCCCGCCAAACTCGAACCCAATGGTGTTCTCGAATTCCAAGCGGTCGCGAACTGGTCCATGACCTTGAGGGCGGTTTGGGCGCCGGGCAGAGTGCTGGAATCGACGCCCAGGGCCCGCAGGTAGTCGAGCTTGTCCTTGTACGCGAACTCGACGGAATATTGCAGATAGATTTTGACGCCCTTCATCACGTTCCCGCCATCGATCAGCGGTCCGCGAAACTTGGCTCCGACCGTCGGCTTCTCTTCGCCGGGTTTGAATTCCGCCTTGAACGACGTCAGGTTGGCCAGCCTGCCCGGTGGCGTGAAGGTGACTCCGCTCGTGCTTTTGCCGTTGTCATTTCCGAGCTGAAGGCTGGGGAGGAAGGGCATCTCCGCGATGCGGCCTCCGGCGGAAATCTCGGCGGAGGCGCTGTAGCGCGGATTCCGGAGCGCGGCCGCGATCGCTTCCGTGGACCCCGTCAACTTCCCGAGCCTGGTCAGGATCTCCGTCTGAGTCTGCGAAGTTAAGAGAGAAGGGGAGGTGAGGTCCGGAATGAGCGCGGCCAGATCGTCGCCTTGTGCCGCCCGGAGGGTCCCTGCCGGGATCGAAAGCTGCGCCAGGACGGCGATGCAGACCAGACGCGGCCGACGAACAGAGGATTTCAAAAAGCCGGAAAGATCCATGAATTCGTCCGCCGGAAGCCGGGGCGCCGAACGGGCGGGCTTTTTTAAGGGGAGCGGTGACCGATTGGTCCCGCGCCCAAGGTTGAACGGGCGGATGGCTGAGAGATCATTGTTTTCTTCCGCATTGGGGGCCTTCGGACTGGCTCACGATGTCGAATGCCGCTTGGTGATTGCAATGCCAGATTGCCGGCGGCGATTCACGGTCGTAGGCGCGGATCCAGTCACGTTGAAGTCGGGTCAGTCTTTCTTCCTGGACGCCAGCGGCTCGACGGACCCGACGGCAGCCTCAGGTTTTTCCCGTTCCAGTCTCCCGAGGGCTGCACCCAGCAGGAACCGGAGCTGCCCGCGACCATGTTCTTCATCCCGAACGTCGCGGACAAAGGCCACCCGCTACTAGCGCGTGAACCTCACCGACGCCACGTGAAATCCGCCGGCCTCGCTGCCGGAACCGGCTCGGCTATTTCTTCGCAGGCTCGGACTCGAGCGGAGGAGGCGGGGAACCGTTGAGGTATTCGAGAACCTTGAGTTCGCCGAGCTTGACGATCCCCTCACGGGAGCTGTCGGCGTCCACCAGCACCGGCTGGTCGGACGGGCGGCCGATCACGGGGCCGGCGGCCACCACCATGACGGGCAGCGCCGCGGCCATCGACTTGCCGTTGGCGGAAAGTCCGATGCGGGTCTGCCAGTAGGCGACGGGCTGGGAGGTATTCGCCGACTTGAACTCGAAGGCGGTGACGATGATTCCGTAGATCGCATCCTGGGCGTCGTCGAGGATGGTTTCAATGGCGCGGGAGCGCATGCCGCGGCGGAAGACTTCGGGGCCGATGATCCCCTCCATGACCGGGGCACCGATATCCTGAGCCGGATCATAGCCGAGAAACCAGAGGAGATCATCGCTCCCCGGTTTCAGATAGCCCCACTGCAGGATGAGGAACAAGGTCGGCTCATGCGACCCGGTGCGCGCGTCGAGATATCCCTGCTTGGCGAGGACGGCAGCCACCATCCGGTTGAGTTCGTGGACGTCGGGCTCCTCGTCGCCCGCGATCGAGCCGAGCCGGCGGCCCAGCGACATGCCCCGGTAATAGGCGGGCTGCTGCGGCGTGGGAGGCGTGAGAGCCTTCCCCGCCGCAGTCGTGTCGGTGGACACGATCACGTCGCCCCAGATGTTCTTGAACAGGACGAATTTTCCGCTCCGAGCGACGGGTGCGGCGGCGCCAAAAGCAAGGGCGAACAGCAGGAGGGGCCAGGCCGGTCGCAGCGGACGCATGCAGTACAGGTAGCCGAAAAACGTTCTCGGTCAAACGGGTCTGGATCGGGCGTCAAGGTGCGTTCCGGCGTTTTCGCCGAGGCCCGCAAGGTCAAAATAAATGCAGCCGGGTGCCGCAGTGGCCGTGGCGGTTCGGGCGACTCAACCGGGCACTCCGCTGGCGGGAGCTCCGGCGGCGGCGGAATGGGTCAAAGCAGCGGCGGGTCTGGAGTGAAGAGTCGACGCTCCGCGGCAATGACGGCCAGAGCACCAAGAGAGACCAGATCTTGTTTCAGAAAATACCTGCCGCGACTCCGGTAGTTCCTCCTGTTTCCGCCCGGCCCGTTTTGGGTATCCCGGAAAAGACTCGCGGGGCAAACCTCGTGGGCTTTGTTCCAATTGCCCCATCGGACACGCCTCGGCGGCTCCCGCCTGATGGTTCGTTATTTCCCCACCGTCAGGATCGAAAACGAACCAGGCACCATCGGTCCGCGCCCCGGCCGCCCCGACGGTGGTGGATTTTCTGCGGGACCGAACTCCGCGGCGATAAGGAATATCTGGCCGGTCTTGGCATCAACCGTCAGGGTCTTGGCACTCGGCCGGGTGTTGACCGTTTGCTCGACGGCGAAACTGGTCGGACTGTTTTCCTTGATCACGGTCAGGGTGCCGTCGCCCTGGGAACTGAAACATTCCATCGTGTCCTGATTGAAGGCGGCACCATCGCAGCCCCGGCCGATCGGAAGGTCGGCCAGGTACTTGCCCGTGTCGGCATCAAGCATGACCATCGCCTGCGGGTTCCGGCAGGCGACGAACAGCACGTGGTTCTTCGCATCGAGGGCCAGGCCGGCATTGCCTCCGCCTTTGCCGTGCAGGTCGTAGCGCCCCGTCACTTTCATCGTCGTAGTGTCCACGACGGCGACGCAGTCCTTGTCCTCGATGTCGACAAAGAGATGACCCCGGCCATCCGCGGCCGCCTGTTCCGGCGCACCCCCGAGATCGATCGTGCCGAGGATCGAACCGTCCGTCGCGTCAATCACGGTGGCGTTGGGTGCAATATGGCTGAAAACATAGATCCGGTGATTGGACTCATCCGCCAGAATTCCGTCCGGTCGACCGTCCACGGCGATGGTCTTGATCGGCGCCAAGGTGCTGCTGTCCCACATCGCGATCGGTTTGCTCGAGGCAAAGCCGTGATGGGACAGGGCGTCGACGGCCACGCCGCGGGCGTTGGTCTTGGGGATTTCGCCGGCGGGTTCGAGTGTATCGAGGTCGAAGACCGTGACCCGAGGTGTGATCCCTCCCCGCGCAATGTACAAACGGCGGCTGCCCGCATCGGCGTAAACGTAGTCGAACCCACCTTCGCCCCCGACCTTGGCGCTTTTCTGCAAACGATACAGACCATCGGTTGGGGCCGACTCGGCAGGGGCGGTCGAAGGAAGAACCGCGAGGCCGGCGACAAGGACAAGACCGAGAGCAATGGGAGGATGGAAAGGGCGCATGAACAATATTCTTTCCGCTTTCGTTCGGATCGCAACTGTTTGAGGGGGCGCTCGTCCGGCGACGATGCCCGTACCAGGCGTGGATGACGGGCCCGTTCCCGATGCTAATGAAGCAACCATACCTCCCGATTTTCGCGGGCAATTTGCCCGCCAGGGCCTCGCTGCTCTCGATGATCGGACATACAAAAGCCGCTCACCCCTGAGCGGCCTTTGCTACACCTAACAAACTATAACCGCACTGAAAGACGCGTCAGGCCGTGAAACGTTCAATGTCCGGCTACTAAACGCAGAAACGCCGCCCGGCCAAGAGCGGCGTTTCAACTATAATACACTCGAGCACTGCAGGGAAGAAAGAGAGGAAACCGGACCAGAAGCAATCAAATTGCAATAATATGACTGACGCAACCTCTCCCAGCATTGGCCATTGGATAAATTAATAATAACCAACACCTTTGAACCAAAAAAGCGCAATTAAAACCACGGATTTTACGGATGCGCACGGATGATCGATCAAATACAATGCAGGAGGAGTTCACGTGGCAGGTGAATGGCTTCGAATCGGAATTCCTTCCTGAATTTTCTGTATCCATCTAGATCCGTGCCATCCGTGGTTAAAGCGATCCGTTGTTCCGCGGAATCTAGGTTAAAAAGTGTTTTTATCCAAGTGTTCGTCGGGACGCTTGTCTTTGCTGCGGCAATCACTCTCCCCGGCGGGCGCGTTGCCTGAGGCGATGAAGTCGGAAAAGAAATACAACGTGGCTGAAACGTGGAGTTGGCGGCCCGACGCCTCACGCGTGGGGGCGTCGGAGGGAGCGCCGGATGACACCATCGGACCGGGGGCGAAGGGCCTGCGTGAAGGAGCCGTCGATTCGCACCCCATGGGCTTTTCGGTATTGGTGCGATCAGCGCTCATGGCGGACACGGACGAGAATGCGCCGGAAGAAGAGCCGCTGACGCATGATCGAGCTCTCGGACGACGGTGCCGCGGCTGAATTTCTGCCAGCGGCTCAGGATCCACACGGGCAGCCCGACGCTCACCCAGCGCGCCAACAGCAGCGCCGGGGTCGCGAGGAGGCCCGCCAGCAGCAGGGCGTGCGAAAAGGTCAGAACGAGCACCTCGAAGCCGAGGAGCACGGACAGGACCGCGTTGAAAATCTCGTCCACCAGTTCCCAGAACATGTCGAGGTGGGCGCAGGTCGTTTCGCTCATGGCATACTGGCGACCGTGGTTGCCGAAAATGAAGGTCGACGGCAGAACATCCGCGGTCGACGGCACACCGATGTTCCATTTCTCCTCCGCGAGGTCGTGGTGATTGATAGGGAGGCCGCCGGCAAAGAGCAGAAAACGCAGCCTCCCCTGGAGCAGCGTCGAATCGAAATCGACGCGCCGCAGCACCTCGGCGGTCTTGGTCCCGATGGGGAGACCAGCGTGCTGCAGCCCCGCGAGCACAAGCGAACCGGCCAGCGTGATCAGCACGACTCCGATGGTGGTCGGTAGCTTGATGAACCGGTAGTTCAGGTAGCTGAACAACGCGGTGAGGGTGATCAGCAGCGAGACGATTTCAAAAATGGTTATCGGGGCGCGGACGACGGGCGGGACGGCCGCTTGGTATTGGTCGTACACGTGGATTCGCCTGGCGAAAAGCGCTAACAGGTTCCGGCGCGGAAACGCCGGCGCCACCGGTGATCGGCCCGGCGGCGTTTTCGTTTTACCGCCGTCTTGTCATTGGCGCCGCGGGCGTGCAGGAATAGAGGCGTGATGCCCGAGCGCCCGACCATCCTTGTCGTCGAAGACGAAGCCCCGATTGCCGAGACGATCACCTACGCGCTGCAAACCGAGGGCTTTCAAACCCTCTGGAAAACCACCGGGCGAGAAGCGCTCCAGTTGCTGGCCACCCAGCCGGTCGCCCTGGTGGTGCTCGATGTCGGGCTGCCGGACATGAGCGGTTTCGACGTCTGCCGGGAAATGCAGCGGCAGGGCAAGGTGCCGGTGATTTTTCTCACGGCGCGCAGCGGCGAGGTGGACAGGATCGTCGGACTCGAGCTCGGGGCGGACGATTACCTGGCCAAACCTTTCAGCCCGCGCGAGCTGACGGCGCGCGTTCGCGCCATTCTTCGTCGCACCAACGGGCATTCGCCGCCGGCCGTCCCGCTGCCGGGGTCGACTTCGCCCTGGCAGCACGACGAGGCGCGCTGCCGGATCAGCTATCGCGGCCGGCCGCTCGAGCTCACGCGCAACGAGTACCGCCTGCTGGTGGCGCTGCTGGCGTCGCCCGGCCGGGTGTTCAACCGGGACCAGTTGATGGCGGCGGCGTGGGAGGACCCCGGGGCCGCGCTCGACCGCACGGTGGACGCGCACGTCAAGACGCTCCGGGCGAAACTGCGCGAGGCCGCGCCCGAGTCGGATCCGATCGTCACCCATCGCGGCCTGGGCTATTCCCTGCGGGAGGAAGCGTGAGCCTGCGGCTGCGCCTTCTTTTGCTTCTGCTGGCGGTTTACTGCGCTGGCGGCTACTATCTGACCCGGCGTGCGCTCGAGCAGGTGCGACCCCGTTACCTCGAGTCGATGGAGGAAACCCTGGCCGACGCGTCGGTGCTGCTGGCCTCGGTTGTGGAGACCCAGCCGGATGCGGGAAAACTCGATCCAGCCGTCCTGCAGCGCGCATTCGAGGCGGCGGCGCACCGGGAGATGCACGCCAAGATTTTCTCGTTGGAGAAAAACACCCTGGATCTGAGGATTTATGTGACTGATGCCAAGGGGATCGTCGTGTTCGATTCCAGCGGCGGGGACACCGGCCGCGACTACTCGCAATGGAACGATGTCAAGCGCACCCTGACGGGGCGGTACGGCGCGCGCTCTTCGCGGACGACACCGCACGACGACAAAACGCAGAGCATCTACGTGGCCGCACCGATCCGCAGTGAGGGCCGGATCGTCGGCGTACTTTCCGTCGGCAAGCCGACGAACGGCATCAACCAGCTCGTGGCGGTCGCCCGGCAGCGGCTCATCTACGGCGCGGTCGTGGGCGGTCTGGTGATTCTGCTCGTCTTGCTGGTGGTGGCCGCCTGGGTGGTTGCGCCGCTCGAACGGTTGACCGCGTACGCCCGGGCGGTGCGGGACGGCCGGCCTGCTCCGCTGCCGCCTTTGCCCGGTCGGACACTGCACGACCTTGGGCAGGCGTTCGAGGAGATGCGCGATTCGCTGGAAGGCCGGCAGCACGTCGAGCGGTACACGCAGACCCTGGCCCACGAGGTCAAGGCGCCGCTCGCCGCCATCCGCGGTGCGGCGGAACTGCTCGACGAAGAGATGCCGCTCGAAGCACGGCGGAAATTTCTGGGTAACATCCGCAGCGAGTCGGCCCGCATCCAGCAGATCATTGAGCGGCTTCTGGAGCTGTCGTCACTCGAGGCGCGGAAGGAGCTGCGCCGGAGCGAACCCGTGCGCGTGGGCGAACTGCTGCGCGAGACGGCGGAGGTGTTGCAGCCGGCCTATGCCGCCGGACAGGTGAAGCTCGCGGTGGCGCCCCCGGCGGAAATTACGCTGCATGGAGAGCGGGTGCTATTGCGCGAGGCGCTGGTCAACCTGTTGCAGAACGCACTGGATTTTTCGCCGGTCGGAGGCGAAGTGAAACTGAGTGCGGCCGGCGGACCCGGACAGGTGCGCTTTGTGGTGGAGGACGACGGACCGGGAGTACCGGACTACGCACTGCCGCGGGTGTTCGAGCGGTTTTATTCGCTGCCACGGCCGGGCACTGAACGGAAGAGCACGGGCCTGGGTCTGGCCCTGGTGAGGGAGATCGCGCATCTGCATGGCGGGGAGGCGAAGCTGGAAAACCGGACTGGGGGTGGAGCAAGAGCGGAATTCCGGGTGAAGGCGGGTTGAGCCTGCAGTGGCGACTGGCTTTTTCCGCGCGATTTCATCGGCGCTTCATATTGGCTTCACCGAAGCCGGGCAGAGTGGGGGCATGAACTCCACCCAACCGGAACCTCCCCTCCTCCCCACGCCGGCTTCGCGCCGGTTTTCCGTCTTCATCAAAATTGCGAGCATCGGCCTGTTGATCGCTTTGCTCCATGGGCCACTGGCGATGACCAATGGCGTGCTGCGCGAGCGGCAGAACTTCCAGAAACAGGCGGTCGGCGAGATCGAGAGCACGTGGGGCCGGTCCCAGCTGATCACCGGACCCGTGTTGGTCGTGCCTTATTCGATCACGACCAAGTGGACGAAGGAGGTGATGGACGCCGAGGGGAAGATGAAAGCGGTCGAGGAGACGGGCGTAAGCCGGGGTTGCAGTTACCTCCTGCCGACGGTCTTGGAAGCGCAGGCGGAGCTTGATCCGGAGATGCGCTACAGGGGTATTTATCAGGCGGTTGTGTATTCAGCCAAGGTGACGCTCAAGGGCACGATTGCGACCGACCTGACGGATATTTCGGTCGACCGGGCTGTTTATGAGTGGGACAAGGCCACCCTGCTGATTGGGGTGACCGATGCCCGCCGGTTGCGTGTGGCGCCCGCGCTGGAGGTTGCCGGAGTCGATTATGCAGTCGAAGCCCGGGCCGAAAAGGAATCAGGCTTCGGTTTGGCGGCGAAGATCAACGCAAGCGGGCCCGGGAAAGAGCTGCCCTTTGTGATCACGCTCGATCTTCAAGGCAGCGAGCAACTCGAGTTCGCGCCGGTGGGCAAGCGAACGGAAGCAAGGGTGCATTCGTCCTGGCGCAACCCCATGTTTACCGGGGCTCAATTGCCCGTGGCGCGGACCATCAGTCATGAAGGGTTTGATGCCACGTGGCGGATGGCGCACTATGGCCGGAGTTTTCCGCCGGCATGGACCGATTCGGATTTAAATACGGCGGCGAATTTCCAAAGGATTCTCGAATCCGGTTTCGGGGTCTCCTTCGTTGCTCCAGTGGACGGCTATAGGCTGGTCGACCGGGCGCAGAAATACGGGGTGCTTTTCTTCACGCTGGTGTTCGCCGTCTTCTTTCTGTTCGAGGTGACTTCGGCGCTCCGGATCCACCCGCTGCAGTATGCGATGGTCGGCGCGGCGCTGTGCCTCTTTTTTCTGGGCTTCCTGGCGCTGTCGGAATTCTGGACCACGGGCCTGGCGTACGGAGCCGCGGCGGCTGCCTGCACGATCATGGTGTCCGCCTACGCTTGGAATTTTCTACGCACCGGGCTCCGCACGCTGGTGATCGGCGGCGGGCTCGGCGCCACCTACGGTTATCTCTATTTCGTCCTGAAATCGCAGGATTACGCCTTGGTGGCCGGCACCGTCGCGCTCTTTGCCGTCCTTGCCCTGGTGATGTTCTGCACCCGGCGGATCAATTGGTATTCACTCGAAATGAATATCCCGGCGACGGTTGCCGCTCAGCAATAGCGTGTGTGGAGCCCTTGGGGCTGGTCGTTGACGCTCTGCAAAAGCGCTCTGGCCAGCCTCAAGCGGTTTCACAGTCGGCGCATCCGCTGCGTTAGCCGAAGACAATAGAGCAGGGGCAACGCGCCAAAAACACCGAACGAACAATCGAGCAACCGCCAGTAGAGGGGGATTCCCCGGATCTGGCCGGCCAGAATTGCGGTGGGAATCACGGCGGCGCAACAGATCAAGCCGCACCGCAGCACCCAGTCGGATTCGAGCGGCTGGAAAAAGGGTCGGACGAAAAATACCGCGATGGCGAGGTGCCCCAATGCGAGCCAGTCGGTGCCGTAAGCGAGGAACGGAAATTGACTCTGGTTCTGCTCCAATGCGAAGAGAACGCGTGCAATCCAATGCTGCAGTCCGTCCAGTTTCGCATAGTCGGCCGGATTGGCGACGCCCAGTCCGGAGGCGAGCAGGCGGAGCTCAAATAGAAGAGGGAAAGCCGTCACGCCACTCAGGATCAGGCCCACGATGAAGACACCCAAGGATAAGCGGTAGCGACGGAGCAAACTGAGTTTCACGGCAGGCGCTCGATTTTTTCGATGCGGACGGGCGGAGTGAGGGCCTGGCCGTCGGCGGGGGCGGACTGGATCTGACGGACGATGTCCAGGCCCTTGATCACGCGGCCGAAGGCGGCGAAGCCCTGGCCGTCGGGATTGCGCCGGCCGCCGAAGTCGAGCGCGGGCTGGTCGCCGACACAGAGGAAAAAATCCGACCGGGCCGTGTCGGGCCCGCCGCGCGCCATTGAAATCGTGCCGTCGAGGTGCTTGAGACCGGTGACGCTGGTCCGCTCCAATGCGATCGCGGGCCAGTCGTCGTCGGCAGATTTCGGATTCACCCCGCCTTGAATGACCTCGATCTTCACCGCGTTGCCGGGCTGGTTGTCGGGATGCAGCCTTACGGTACGATGAAACCGGCCGCCGTTGTAGCGGCCGGCGTCGACGTAGCGGAGAAAATTCGCGACTGTTTGCGGCGCGTGCGCGGCATCCAGTTCTACGTCGATGGGGCCGAGCGCGGTGACGATCCGGACCGTGATTTTTGCGGGGAGGTCGGCGCCCAGCACGGCGGCCGTTCCGAGCAGGAAGGAGAAAACAAGACCGAGGAATTTCATGGGCATGACGGGAATCGATCCGTTGCGCTCAGGCGGGAGTGAGGCGAAAGACGGTGACTTCCGGCCGGACGTTGAAGCGCGCGCGCAGCAGATGCCCGATGCCGCGGTTGATGTAGAGAGTCCGACCGCCATCGAGGGCGAATTCTCCGGCGGTGTAGCGGCGATTGCGCACCGGAAGAAACGGCGGTGGTAGAAAAGGAAGTTTGCACTGTCCGCCATGCGTGTGGCCGGCAAGGATCCAGCCTTGGTAGCCGGTCCAAAGCGGCAGGTCGCAGGCGTCGGGGTTGTGGCAGAGCGCCAGCGTCGGCTGGGTCGGGGCGAGGGAAGTGAACAGCGTTCCGGCCGAGATTCGTTTGGCCCAAAGATCGTCCAATCCGATGATCGTCAGCCCCTGGACCTCGACCGCTTCGTTGCGCAAGACGGTGCAGCCGGCGGCGGTGAGCAGGCCGGCGATGCGGTGGGCGACGGTCGGGTCCGTCGCCCGACGGCCGTAGTCGTGGTTGCCCAGGATGGCGATTGTGCCGAGCCGGCCTTGGGGCCAATGGGCGAGCAGGGCGCGGGCCTGTTCCAAAGTGGGCGGGCCGTGGTAAGTGACGAGATCGCCCGTATGCACCACGAGGTCAGGTTGGAGCGCGGTCACACGCCGGAAGGTGTCGGCAATGTAGTCGTCGTCGACCTCCGGACCGATGTGAATGTCGCTCAGCTGCACGAGGCGTTTCCCGCCGAGCGCCGCCGGCAGGCCGGCGATCGGGAGATCGCGCTCGGTGAATTCGACCCACGCGGGCTCGATGCGCCACGCATAGAGTGTGGCAAGGACGGGCACGGCCAGCACACCCGCCAGAAAGCGGCGCCGGGTCAGCCAGGATTGGGACGGCTGGCTCATGCGGCGTGATTTAAAGCAGGGTTTGCTGGTTGCCGGTCGCAGCCTTCAATCCGATCGCATGGTAGCCTTTGTCGGTGAGGATGCGGCCCTGGGCCGTGCGGGCGAGGTAGCCTTCCTGGATCAGGAACGGTTCGTGCACTTCCTCCAGCGTGTCGGCTTCCTCGCCGACGGCGATGGCGATCGTGCCGAGGCCGACGGGCCCGCCCTTGTAATTCTCGGCCATGAGGCGCAGCACGCGCTTGTCCATCTCGTCGAGGCCGGCGGCGTCAATCTCCAGCAACTCGAGCGCCGCGGCGGCCACCGGCTGCGTGATCCGGCCGTCCGCTTTTTCCGAGGCATAGTCGCGGACGAAGTTCACGAGGTTGTTGGCGATGCGCGGCGTGCCGCGGGCGCGCGTCGCGATTTCGCGGGCGCCGCCGTCGTCGATCGCGACCTTGAGCAGACCGCAGCTGCGGTGGACGATGCCGACAAGGGTGGCGCGGTCGTAGTAGTCGAGCCGGGTGTTGAGGGTGAAGCGCGAGCGCAGCGGCGCCGTCAGCAGGCCGGCGCGGGTGGTGGCGCCGATGAGGGTGAACCGCGGGATCGAGAGCCGGACGCTGCGGGCGTTGGGGCCTTGGTCGATCATGATGTCGAGGCGGAAGTCCTCCATGGCCGAGTAGAGATATTCCTCGACCGTCTTCGGGATGCGGTGGATTTCGTCGATGAAGAGGATGTCGCCTTCCTCCAGGTTGGTGAGCAGGCCGGCGAGGTCGCCCGCTTTTTCGACCACGGGGCCGGAGGTGACGCGGACGTTGCGGCCGAGTTCCTGGCCGAGGATGAAGGCGAGGGTGGTCTTGCCGAGGCCGGGCGGCCCGGAGAGCAAAATATGGTTGAGGGCCTCACCGCGGCGCCGGGCGGCACCGACCATGACCTGCAGGCGCTCGACGGTCTTGGGCTGGCCGGCGAAGTCGGCGAACGAGAGCGGACGCAGCGCGGCCTCGGACGGGGAAACGGGGGTGTGCAGGGTTTCGGTGATATAGCCGAGACCGGTGACACCGGCCGGAGGTGGGACCATTTTCGATTTTTGATTCTCGATTTTCGATTGGGACACAGGAGAGGATTTTAAATGTGGGACTCAGGAAAGCAGGAAGGCGGCCAGGGCTGTAATCCCTGATTTCCTGAGTTCCATATATATTGACCGGCTTATTTCCATTCCACCTGCGCGCCGATGCTGCGGAGGTTTTCGACGAAATCCGGGTGGGCGCGCTTGATCGTGTCGGCGTTCTTGACCACCGATTTTCCCTCGATGCTGGCGGCGACCATGTAGAGCGCGACGGCGGCGCGGATGATGTAGGGCGCCTCGACGACGGTGGGCCGGAGCGGCTTGGCGCCGAAGACGGTGATGCGGTGCGGGTCGCTCACGACGACGTGCGCGCCGAATTTGGACAGCTCCGACATCCAGGTGAAGCCGCCCTCGTAGACCTTGTTCCAGAACATCACGGCCCCCTGCGCGCGCACCGCGAGGGCGATCATGCACGGCAGCAGGTCGACGGGGAAATACGGCCAGGGCGCCGCTTCGATTTTTGGCAGGAGGTTGGAGGTGAACGGTTCTTCGATGACGAGTTTCTGTCTCGGCCGGACGATGGCGGTGTCGCCTTCGTATTCGATCTTCACGCCGAGTTTGGCGAAGGAACGGTTGATCAGATCAAAGTGATGCGGCAGCGAATGTTTGACGCGCACTTCGCCGCCGGTGATGGCGCCGAGGGCGAGGAAAGTGACGACCTCGTGGTGGTCGGTGTTGATGGTGAAAGTTCCGCCGTGGAGTTTTTTCACGCCGCGCACGGTGAGCCGGCTGGTGCCGATGCCTTCGATGTCGGCGCCCATGCCGGCCAGCACCTCGCACAAATCCTGGACGTGCGGTTCGCTCGCGGCGTTCAGGAGCACGGACTCCCCGTCGGCCAGGGCGGCGGCCATGACAAAATTTTCCGTGGCCGTGACGGACATGTAGTCGGGCCAGTGGCGCGCGCCTTTGAAGCGGCGTTTCAGGCGCATGGTCAGCTTGCCGTTGTGGGTGACGGTCGCACCGAGTTTCTCCAGAATTTCCAGGTGCGGATCCAGTTCGCGGATGCCGAGAGAGCAGCCCTTGGCATTGGTCGGCACGACCAGGCGTTTCATCCGCTGCAGCAGCGGGGCAAACAGCAAGACCGACGACCGCATGCCCGAGGGCAGTTCACCGTCGAGGCGGCCGGCATCGAACGAGGCATGTTCGATGTCCATCCGCCCCGCCCCGCGGTCCCAGACGATCCGCGAGCCCTGTTCGACGAAGAAGCCGACGAGCTTGTCGACGTCGGTGATGTTGGGGACGTTGTGCAGGCTCACCTTTTCGTCGGTGAGCAGCGAGGCGCAGAGGATGGGCAAGATCGAGTTCTTGTTGCCGGAGGGGGTGATGGTGCCGCTCAGGGGCTTGCCACCATGGACGACGAGGTCAGGCATCGGGGGAGGAATGAGTGTGAGGACGAAGGCCGGGAAGACGGCACCCAAGGTCGACCTTCGTGAGCTCAGGCTACGCCGGGGCTGTCGTCGTGCAACAAAAAGGCGTCCGCGGAATGCGGACGCCTTGAGAGTGCGAGTCAGCGGGAGCGAAGCGGCCGGGCTTAGTGGCCGCCGCCTTGAGATGAGCCGCCTTGGCCGCCCTGACCGTAGCCGCTGCGGCCCCGGCCGCGTCCGCCGCGCCGGCGGCGAAAGCCACCTTCACGTCCGTCCGCGCCCTGGGCCTGGGTCTGGTCACCACCGTAGTTGCGTCCGCCACTGCGCTGGCGACGCTGGGGCGAGCCGTTGTCGCGGTTCGTTTCGCCGCTGGGGGTGGCGGTCGTTGCCGGTGTCTCGCTGCCGAAGAGCGATTTCAGCCAGCCGAAAATGCCGCCGGATTTCTGCGGCGCCGGAGTCTCGGTCCGGGCCGGGGCGGGGGCCGGGGCGACGGAGCGTCGATCCTCCCGCGGAGCGCCGCCGTAGTTGGACGGCGTGGGCACGTAGGTGTGGCCCGGGCGCACGTAGAGAAATTTCTCCGGGATGGGAGCGTTTTCGAAGGATTCGCGGGCCGGGCGGTCTTCCCGGCGCGGGCGTTCGCTGCGCGATTCCCGGGCGGGTTGGAAACCGTCGCTTTCCCAGGTCTGGGCGGGCGTGGTTTTAGCCTGGGCAGGGGGCAGGATGTTGAGCTCGGCCTTGGCGGACGATTCCTCGGGCTCGCTGTGACGGTGGGCCGGCTGGTCGTCGAGCGGGAAAAGCTCGTCGGCCGGCTGAACCGGCGCGGCCGGCGTCGGGGCGCTGGTGGTTTGGGGAGCGGTTGCGACGGGGGCAACCGCGGCGGGGGCGGGGGTCACACTGGCCGTGGGCTCGGGGTGAGCGGCGGCCGGTTGTTGGTAGCTGAACGGGGGTTCAGTGATATCCGGCGCGGGTGCGAACGGGTTCTGGTATTCACGCGGCGCGTTGAGGACGGCGATCGCGGTGGGTTTGTACTCGGAGGCCGGCGCAGTGGCGGCGGTGGAGGCGGGGCTGTTGGACGGGCGCTTGCCGCGGGCCAGGCCCGAACCGCGGGTGCTGCCGAATGATGCAGCCGCGGCGGATTCGCCTGCGGGCTGGGAGGTCACGGTGGCTTCAGCAGGAGCACCGGACGTTTCTGTGGAGGACATGATGTCTATGTGGTTGGTTGAAAGCGCCGGCGGAAAGCCGCGGCGCAGGGATAAGTGCCGGCCGGAGCGCGCGAGTCGCGCTCAACCCCGCGATCAAACGCGGAGCAGACAGCGGCAATACAAATGTGACGGTCTGGCAAACCCTCCATTCCTGCAACAGTAAAAGTTTGCCATGCCCGGGCTTGCCAGCCAAGCGGGCCGCCTTCACGCTGGCTTCATGGACAAACTCGAGGAGATCTTCCAGATGCAAGATGCGCTGAACAAACGCATTGGGGTGAACCTGCCGCCTCCGACCGACGACGAAAAGGCCAAGTGGATCCTCAATTACACCCGCGCCATGCAGCAGGAAACGGCCGAGCTGATCGACAGCGTTCCGTGGAAATGGTGGGCCAAGTACCAGAAATTCGACGAACAGAACGCCAAGGTCGAGGTCGTCGATTTGTTTCATTTTCTCGTGTCGCTCGCGCAGACCCTCGGCATGACGGCGGACGATGTTTACCAGGCGTACCTGAAAAAGAACGCAGTGAACCACCAGCGGCAGGAGAGCGGCTACGTGAAGAAGGATGAATCAGACTCGAAGCACATCTGAGGGTTTGCACATCGGTCTGTTGCTGTTTCCCAAGCTGACACTCCTGGACTTGGTAGGACCTTGCGAGGTCTTCACCCGAATTCCCGAGGCGAAGGTTCATCTGATTTGGAAACATCGGGAGCTGGTCGCCACCACGCATGGTTATGCGATGCAGCCGACCATGACGTTTGCCGAGTGTCCGCAGCTGGATGTCCTGTGCGTGCCCGGCGGGCCGGGACAAGTGGACCTGATGGAAGATGAGGAGACGCTGGGCTTCCTTCGCAGACAGGCGGTGAAGGCAAAATGGGTGACCTCGGTTTGCACCGGCTCGCTTGTTCTCGCGGCGGCGGGACTTCTGAACGGGTATCGCGCGACCTGCCATTGGGCTTCGCGTGACCAGCTGACACTCTTTGACGTCATTCCGGTGGACGAACGCGTCGTTATCGACCGCAATCGGATCACCGGTGGCGGCGTGACCGCCGGGATTGATTTTGCTCTCGTCCTTGTGGCGGAGATGCAGGGCAAGAAAATGGCACAATCCATTCAATTGAGCATTGAGTATGACCCGAGGCCGCCATTTGACAGCGGCTCACCGAAAACGGCCGATCCGATGTTGGTGGAGGAAATCAAAAAGTGGATGGCGCCGTTCCTGGAACCGCGGCGTTTGGTCAGCGCACGCGTGGCCGCACGCCTCAAGAAGAACGAGGCGGACTCGTCGCACGTCTGAGCGCCATCACCACTCGAGCACCAGCAGCGACACGGCCTGCCGGGGGAGGGTGAGTTCCAGCGAAGCATGCCCGGCTCCGTCGGTCTGGAGGGCCGGTGTTGTGGTCGTGGCCAGCGCGCCGGCTTTTTCCAGGTCGGCATATTGTCCCGCGGTCGGAGCCGGGGGTGCGCCCATCCGCTGCCAGGCGGTGAACGCGTTGCTGTGGGACTGGTCGATGCGGTAGTGGGTGAGTTTTGCTCCCGAGAGATTCGTTCCCAGACCGACGAGATTCAGAGCGATGGCGGCATCCGGGCCCGGCAGGTCGTCGTCGTGATAATGCCAGAGCAGGATCGTGAGCCGGCGCGGTTCAACACTGGCCAGGGCCGCGACATCCGGCGCGCCGCGCACGCCGTCCCTGATCATGGCGTCGAGGGGCACGGCGTTCGAGCTCATCGTCGCCACGCGCTGTCCGCCCATTTTCGCCAGCAGGCGGAAGACGTTCAACACGGGCAGCGGGAGGCCATTGCTCGCGAGCTGGCGGAAGCCCGCGAAGTAAGGTTGATCCTCGAACGTGAACGCCCAGGTGAGCGCGCCCTCGAGGTTCACGCCGTGCCGGTCGGCCAGCTCGTATTCGCGGGCGATACTCGCGGCGGTGTAACTCGCATACATTGTGCCGTTGCGATAGCCGAGTTGCGGGCCCCGGCACGCGGCGCACCCGTCGGGGTCGGATTCGCCGATGATGACCGGCTTGGATTTCATTTCCGGCACGGCGGCAATCAGCGCGAATCCGTCGTCGATGTTTTTCAATTGCGCCGCGATTCCCATGCGCACGTGACCGTCGACAAAGGCCGGCTGGCCCTTCGCATGAAAGGAGATGAAGTCCACGGGCGTGCCCGTCCGGCCCGTCGCAAAATTGGTACCGTGGACGGCATGGTCGAGGTAATCCTGCATGAACCGGCCGCCGGGGCCCGCGGTGTCGGGTCCGCCCACGCGCGCGGTCGGCAGGGCGCGGCGCACGGCGTCGATCGCATAGTCGTGCGTTTTCAGGAAAGCCTCGGGCGTGCCGTTCCAGTAGGCCGGGTAGTTGGCTTCGTTCCAGACCTCCCAATACCACTGCTCCACCTCGGCGCGCCCATAGCGCGCAATGCAATGGGTGACCCATTGGAAAACGAGTTCTCCCCATTTCGCGTAGTCCTTCGGCGGATAGGCCCAGCCCGTGTTGAGCTTCGACGGCACCCCGTTTTTCCAACTATGTTGATAGGGCTCCGGTTCGGGAGAGAGGGCCTTCGGCATGAAGCCGATCTCCACGTAGGGTCGCACACCGCTGGCGCGATAGGTGTCGAAGATGCGGTCGAGGATCGTCCAGTCATAGACCGGCCGGCCTTGGGCATCCTCGGTGTAGGCATTGGTGCTGCCCCATTTCAACGCGGGGGTGCCGTCGCCGGTGGTCAGGAGATTGTGCGCGCGAAAGTAGACCGCCCCGGGCCGGAGTTCGCCCAGCTGGCCCAGCAGCTTGCGGCCGTCCTTCATGTAAGCGTAGTTCGGCTCGTCGGCGCCGAAGAACCGCCAGAGGGGTTTCAATTCGCCGATGGGCTTGGCCGCGTCCACCGAGATGGTGACCGGGAAAGAAGTGTCGGCAGCCGACCCGGCGAAACTCCGGGAAGCGGACATGGCGACGAGCAGGAGTGAAAGCAGGGCGGGTCTCATGGACGGTTTGACGGAACATGGGCCGGCGCGACACTTTCGCAACCGGCAACTGGTCGCGAGAATCCGCCCGCCCGGCGTGCAAGAACCACGGCCGGTCCCCCGGGACCCGGAGAATACTTTGCCCCCGACTGACGCTTACAACACGGCCACAAAGCTGCCGTGAAAGTCCACGGCCGGCCGCCCATCGGCGCCGTCAACGATCGCGGCGAGTTCGAGGCGGGCCTTCTTGTAGCGTCGGAGATTGCGCAGAAAATCCTTCACCACGGCCGCCGTGGGCCGCGCCCAGACGGCGCGCAGGTCGGCGGTGACCGGCTGCCGGTAGACCGCCTGGCTGCGCTTCACCACGATGTGGCCCGCGAGGCCCGCTTCGCGCAGCACAGTCCACAGGCCCGCGTAACAGGCGAGGGTGGGCAGGGCGTGCAACGAGCCGCCGAAAGCGGTGCCGAGATGATTGACGTTGGCGGCGAGCGGGGCCGTGACGACGAGCCGGTGGCTGTTGCATTCCGTGATGCGCACGCCCATGGCACGTGTCAGCGGAATGGTTTTATGCAGGAAGGCTTCGAGCTCCTGCGCCGACATGTTTTCTCTGGCGGGTTCGTTCATGCAGATGGCCCCGGAACATGCACGGGGAGGTTGACCGGAGCAAGTCCACCGTCGCCGATCGAACGTCGCAGCCCGTCCCGTTTTTGTTGTCCTGTCCTCCCGGGTTGGTTCGTCCTGAGGATGAACCCACCTCAACCATGACGACCAAACCAGAAAATCACCAGGACCTGATCATCTTCCGCCACCCGGCCGACCTGCCCGATCCCACACCCGAAGAGATGCAGAAAATCTTCGAGAAGTGGATGGGCTGGATGTCCGGCCTGAAATCCAAGGGAGTCTACCACGGCGGCGAACGGCTCGAAGACGGAGGCCGGGTCCTGCGGAATCCGCACCTGGGTCCAGGCACCGACGGTCCGTTCGTCGAGGGCAAGGAAGTGATTGGAGGCTTCATCATCGTTTCGGCCTCCGATCTGGCGGCGGCGGTGGAAATTGCCTCCTCTCACTCCCCGATGATTTTGATCAGGACGCGTTTTCTCCGGCAACCGTCGAACTCGCCGTAGAAGATCTGCTCCCACGGGCCGAAATCGAGCCGGCCGGCGGTGATCGCGACGACCACCTCGCGGCCCATGATCTGGCGCTTGAGGTGCGCGTCGGCGTTGTCCTCGCCCGTCCGGTTGTGCTCGTAGGCACCGTGCGGTTTCTCCGGCGCGAGTCGCTCGAGCCAGCGTTCGTAGTCGGCGTGCAGGCCGGACTCGTCGTCGTTGATGAAGACGGAGGCGCTGATGTGCATGGCGTTGACGAGGCAGAGGCCTTCGCGCACCCCGCTGGCCTCGAGGGCCTTCTCGACCTGGGGCGTGAGGTTGAGAAAGGCGCGCCGGGTGGAGGTTTCAAACCAGAGTTCCTGCCGGTGGGTTTTCACCGCGTCGGCCTAACGTCCGGTCATGCCGCCGCCAAGCCTGCATTGGCGGCGCGGGTGCAGCCGGAGAGCCGCCCAATTTGACGTGCAGACTAAAGTGGACATCTGTTTTCCGGCAAGAGTTGCCAATGGGGCCCGGGCGTGAAACAACCGCGCGTAGGACCGGGGCTTGCCGCCAGGATATACCACCCGAGCAATATCAGTGCCGCCTATGGATTATCAGCCAGATGAAGTGCTGGATTCGAGCGCAAGGGCGGGAGCATCGGGCGGGGCGGGGCCTCGCGGCTGGCGGCTGGCAGCGAACGCACTGTGGTTCGGCGCCGCGTTTTATGCCCTCGCCGAGGTGAGCCGGGTTCTGTCCAGTCCCGACACCTCATACGTGACTTTCTGGTTGCCCGGGGGATTGTATGTGGCGGGGTTGTTGTTGAGCGAAAACCGGGCCTGGCCGTGGCTGGTGCTGGCGGTGCTCCCCGCCAATTATCTTTTCGACTGGCTCCACCGGGCGCCGACTTTTCTGATCGGCTGGTTCTACCTGGCCAATACGGCTCAGGCCGTGGCCGGAGCCTGGCTGGTCCGTCGTTTCGTGGCCCATCGCCCGACGCTTTCCTCGCTGCGCGAACTGTTCGGCGTCATCTGCTGCACCGCGCTGGTCGCCCCGGCCATTGCTGCCACCATCGGCGCCCTGGCGCTCACCTCTTCGGGATTGAACGATTCGTTTTTGACCTCCTGGCGGATCTGGTGGTGGAATGCGGTGAGCTCGGTGCTGGTGGTGACACCGGTTTTTCTCGCCTGGCTCGGTGCTCCGGCCGGATCGTGGCGGCTGTGGTTGGGCCGCCCGGGACGATGGGTTGAGGCCGGTCTCCTGGTGGCCGTCATCGCGGCCTTTTCCTGGTACATGTTCATCCTCCGGGAAGGAGTGCAGTATCCCCTGAAATTCCAACTGCTGCCGTTCATGATGTGGACCGGGGTCCGTTTTGGGAAACGCGGTGCCACCCTGGCCAATCTGCTGCTCGCGTTCTGGCTGACCTTGCTGGTGGTGCATTTTCCGAAACAGGGCGAGGGGGTGGCGGACAACGGGCTGGAAGGGCTGGTGATTCTGCAGACTTTTCTGGTGGTTTCCGTCCTGGTCAGCCTCGTCCCGGCCGCAGTGCTGGAAGAGCGCGACCGCCGGTCGACGGACTTGCAGGAGAGCGAGGAGCGCTACCGCAACCTAGCCGCGGCGGCGTTCGAAGGCATCGCCATCAGCGAGAACGGCCGGATCATCGACGTGAACGACCAGGGCTTGAAAATGTTTGGCTACACCCTGACGGAAATGATCGGGGAGGAGATCGTCGCGTTCGTCGTCCCGGAAATGCGGGCCCAGGTCGTCGAAAACATCCGCGCCGGCCGGGACGTCGTCTACGAACTCAGCCTGGTCCGCAAGGACGGCACCTTCTTTTACGCGGCGGTCCAGGCCAAGATGGTGCGCCTCGGCCGCCGGGCGCTGCGCATGACGGCCTTCCAGGACATCACCACCCGCCGGCAGACGGAGATCTCCCTGCGCGACTCCCGCAACAAACTGGGCCTGGCCATGGCCATGGCCCGTCTCGGCCAATGGGAGCTCGAGGTGACGACGGGATTTTTCACCTTGGACGACAATCTCTACAAATTGCTGCGGACCACGGCCTCGCGGCAGGGAGGGTGGAGAATGCCGGCGGCGGAATACGTGCGAAAATTCATCGCCCCCGAGGACGCCGAACTCGTCACCGGAGAGATCGCGAAGGCCACTGCCACGTCGGACCCCAACTTCACGCGGCAACTGGAACATGGCTTCATCCGCGCTGACGGATCGCGCGGAGCGATGCTGATGCATTTCGCGATTGTGCAGGATGCGGCGGGGCGCACGACGAAAATCTACGGAGTGAAACAGGACATCACCGACCAGAAGGAGATCGAGCAGCATCGGAACAAGCTGGAGGAGCAGTTGCGGCAGGCGCAAAAAATGGAGGCGCTGGGCACGCTGGCGGGCGGCATCGCCCATGATTTCAACAACATCCTGACCGGGATCATCGGCAATCTGCAGCTGGTCGAGATGGACCTGCCCCGCAACCATCCGGCCCAAAACGCCCTGCAGAACGCGGGCAAGGCCGGCCGGCGCGCGCGCGACCTGGTGGCGCGCATCCTCGCGTTCGGCCGGCGCGGGCCGAGCGACCGCGTGCTCACGCCGCTCGGGCCGGTCGTGCTGGAGGCGTTGCAGTTGTTGCGCGCCAGCATACCGACCTCGATCGAAATCCGCACGGCGATCGCCGAGGACTGCCAGCCGGTGCTCTGCGATGTCGCCCAGATCCACCAGGTGATCATGAATCTCGGCACCAACGCGGCCTACGCCATGCGGGAGCGCGGCGGGGTCTTGAGCGTCGCTCTGCAACCGGTGTCGCCCGGGCCCGCCTTGCGGGAAAACCATCCGCAGGTCCGGGCCGACCACACCACCTGCCTCAGCCTCCACGATACGGGCGCCGGCATGGACGCAGCCGTGCTGCACCGGGTGTTCGAGCCTTTTTTCACCACCAAGCGCCCGGGTGAGGGCACCGGGCTGGGCCTGACCATGGTGTACGGCATCATGCAGAATCACAGCGGCGCGATCGTGGTCGAGAGCACCGTGGGCGAGGGCACCACGATCCATCTCTATTTTCCGGCGAACAGCAGCCCGGTGCCGGAAACGTCCACGCCCAGTTCGGAACCGCCCTTCCCGATTTCCTCCCCGTTCGGCCTCGGACGCCGGATCGTCCTCGTCGACGACGACGACGACGTGTTGAAAGTCGGTCACGGTCTGCTGCAGCGGCTGGGTTTTCTGCCCGAGGCCTTCGCGAGCCCGGTGGCGGCGCTTGACGCCTTCCGGGCCGCCCCGGCCGATTTTGCGGGGGTGATCACCGATCTCACGATGCCCGGCATGAGCGGACTGGAGCTGGCGCGGCAGATGGGACTGATTCGGCCCGGCGTTCCGCTCGTGCTGGCCTCGGGTTATCTCCACGGTGATGCCCAGGAGGAAATGCACCGGCTCGGCCTGCGGCACTTTGTCCGCAAACCTTTCACCCTGCACGAACTCGCCCGGCACCTTCGTACGGTTCTGGGCGAACCCGGGGGCTGAACAGGCGGGGATATCCCCCAGGACGTGGCCGGGCCGCCCGGGAAATGCCTGCGCGGTGTTGCCAAAGGCCTGCCTCGTGACAAAGTTACTCGACATGACACCCCGACGCCGTGCCGCCCGCCGCCGACGCAACCTGCTCCTCAGTCTGCTGGCCGCATTTGCGCTGTTCATCCTGTTCGGCTTCCTCGGCCTCCCGCCCATCATCAAGGCCCAGGCGGAAAAACGCCTGACCGCCGCCCTGCACCGCCCCGTCGGGATCGGCCGGGTGCAGGTGAATCCCTTCACGCTCTCGCTGACGCTCGAGGATTTCGCCATCCGCGAGCCCGACGGCCGGGAGGAATTTCTCGGCTGGGACCGGTTGTACGTGAACTTCGAAATCCTGTCCCTCGTCACCGGCGAATGGCATTTTGCCGTGATCGAACTTGCTGGTCCGCGGGTCCGGGTCGTGGTGAACCGGGATGGATCGCTGAATTTTTCCGATCTACTGACCGACACTGCCGCGGCCAAGAAACCAGGGCCGGCCGTGGCAACGGTCAGGCCTGTGCGCATCGACCGGCTGCTCGTGACCGGAGCGCGCGTGGATTTTCAGGACCTGTCGCGCGCCCGGCCGTTTGCCACGACGCTCGGGCCGGTGGGTTTCAGCGTGGCTGACTTCCGCACGGTCGGAGGGCAGCAGGCGCCCTACAGCTTCGAGGCGGTGACGGAGTCCGGCGAGAAGTTCGCCTGGCAGGGCTGGATGGAGGCGGCGCCGTTCCGCTCGGGCGGCGAGCTGAGCGTCAGCGACCTGGTCTTGAAAAAATACGCGCCTTACTACGCCGAGAAACTAGGGGTGGATCTGACCGACGGGCGGTTGACGGTCCGCGGGCGGTACGACGTGAATTTTGGCGAGAGGGGACGCGTGCTGAAGCTGCTCGATGGTTCGCTCGCCCTGCGCAATCTCAAGCTGGTCGAGCGCACGTCCGGTGCGGCCCTGCTCGATCTGCCGGCGGTTGATATTACCGGTGTAACGGCCGACGGCCTGACGTTCAAGGCTGGCGTCAAGTCGGTGGTGCTGCAGGGCGGGCACCTCCGGGTGAGGCGGGAGGCCGACGGCTCGCTCAACCTCAGCAAGCTCACGGCCCCGGCCGCCCAGACCCCGAACCCGCCGCCGGCGGTGCCGGTCGCGGCCCCCGCTTCGGCCGCCGCCAACACCGCTTCGGCGGTCCCGATGCCCGATTTGCGGGCGGGAGAAATCACCCTGCGGGACTGGGCGGTCGACGTGCAGGATCTCGCCGTGCCGAATTCGGCGCAACTGGGCGTGACCGGGGTCAACTTCTCGTTGAAAAATTTCAGTCTGGCCCCCGGCGCGCAGATGCCGGTGACGGTGGCGTTGAACTGGCAGCCGCGCGGCCGGATCCAGATGAACGGGCAGGTGGCGCTCCAGCCCGTGCAAGCCGATCTCTCGCTGGACGTCGACGGCCTGGCGCTGCTGCCGCTCAGTCCGTATTTCGAGCAGAACATCGATGCGCGCATCACCGAGGGCGCCGCCTCTGTCAAGGGCCGGGCGACGCTCGCTCTGGCCGAGGCGCAACCCCCTGCGGCCACCTTCGACGGCGAAGCTTGGCTGGAGAAGCTCGATCTGGTGACCGGCACCCCGGGCGAAAGCTTCGCGGGCTTTTCCGATCTGGTGCTGAGCGGCCTCAAGGTTGCGACGACCCCGCAGCTGTCGGTGTCGCTGGCCGAACTCAACCTGAATGCGCCATACGCCCGCGTGGTCATGGCCCGCGACGGCAGGCTGAATGTCGCCGGTCTCGTCCGGACTCCTGCGAATCCGTCCGCGCCGTCCGCGCCGACGGCACCGGTTCCGACGGTTACGTTGTCGGGAGCCCCCGCCCCCATTGGCCCGAAGATCGAAGTGGCGCGCGTGGTGATCAACGGGGGCAGTGGCAATTTCTTCGACAACTCCATCAGCCCGCAAGTACGCCTGGCCGTGAAAGATTTCGGCGGCATCCTGACCGGTTGGTCCTCCGCCAATCCGGGACACGGCGACGCGGAGTTGAAGGCGTCGGTCGACGGCGTCGGCCCGGTGACGATCGTCGGCAAGTTCGATCCGCTCGGGAAGGATATTTTCGCCGACGCCAAGGTGGAGGTGCACCATGTGGATTTGCTGCCGGTCAGCCCCTATGTCGGCAAATACGCCGGGTACGAACTGTCCCGCGGCCAGCTCAACCTGGCGGTGCAGGCGAAAATCGCCGACCGGAAACTGGATGTGTCCAACGTGGTGACCCTCGACCAGTTCACCTTCGGCGCGGCGACGAAGAGTCCCGACGCGACCGGTCTGCCGGTGCGGCTGGGCGTGGCGCTGCTGAAGGATCTCGATGGCAAGATCGTGCTCGACGTGCCGGTGCAGGGCAGCCTCGACGATCCGGATTTCAAGATCGGCAAGGTCGTCTGGCGCGTGATCGGGAATCTCCTGGTCAAGGCCGCCTCCTCGCCCTTTTCGCTGCTCGGTTCGATGTTTGGTGGCGGCGGCGACGAGCTCGGCTACCAGGATTTCGCGCCCGGCAGCGCGGCGCTCACACCCGGCGAGCTGCCAAAACTTGTCACCTTGACGAAGGCGCTCGGCGCCCGGCCGGCGCTGAGTCTCGGGATCGAGGGCGGCTTCGACACCACGGCCGACGCCTACGCGCTCAAGCGGACCAAGCTCGTTACCGAAGTCCGCCAGGCGATCTGGGAGGAGAAGCACGCGAAGACGCCCAATATCCCGCCGCCCGCGCTACTGGAGATCAAGCCGGAGGAGCAGGCCGCGATGGTGAAGAAACTTTTCGACCGGAAATTTCCGCCCGGCACGCAATTCGGCACACCGCTGCCGCCGCCCCCGGCGATCGAGCCGCCGCCGCCCCGCCCGCCCGAGGGGATCGTCAAGCGCGTGATCGATTTTGTGACCCTCCGCCGGCAGCGCGAGGAGACGGAATTCAAGAAGGCGCAGCAGAAAGTCCAGACCGACTATCTGCAGCAGTTGAAGGAGGTCGCCGCCGCCGGGCTGCCGCAGGACGAGATGGAAGGACGGCTGGCCGAAGCGGAGACGATCACGTCCGACGAACTGCGCGCGCTGGCCGACGCCCGGGCGCAGACCGTGCGGGGCTATCTGATCGACGAAGGCAAAATCGCCGCCGAGCGGCTGTTCCTTACGCAACCTGTGGCCCCCGCCGAAGGCGAAACAAACGCCGCCGCAACGACCGGCAAAGGCCCGCGGGTCTTCCTGCAGTTGCAGTGATTGTCGCCGCTTGCCCATCGACAGGCCCAGAAGTGGGCCACAAAAAGCACAAGAGGCGCAAAAACGGGCGATAGCAGATACGACTCGGTTTGAGTTTTTCCCGTTGTGGGCGGGGTGCCCTCACCCCGCGAGGTGCGGGCCTGGACGGGGTGAGGGCACACCTCCTGCAGTTGAACGCGGAAGCCGGAAAGTGATTGGATAAGAGGATTTCCTTTGCGCCTTCTGCGCCTTTTGTGGCCAATCACCGCTATTTAAATGAACTGTCGCACCGGCTGTGGCGCGTGTTGCATCGCGCCTTCGATCACGTCGCCGATCCCCGGCATGCCGCACGGGAAGCCGGCGGGTGTGCGCTGTGTGCAGCTGCTGCCGGATTATCGCTGCGCGCTCTTCGGCCGGCCCGAGCGCCCGGCGTTCTGCGCGAGCCTGCGTCCGACCGATGAAATGTGCGGAGCTTCGCGTGAGGCCGCGCTGGCGCACCTGACGGGGCTTGAACTCGCCACCCGGCCGGAAGGGTAGGGCGTGCCTTGTCGGAAGTTGTAGTGCGGGGTCGCTGACCCCGCTTGCTGCAGGCATCGGGTACGTTCAAGGCGGGGTCGGCGACCCCGCCCTACAAAGATCCGTGCCAACCCAGCCTTCTCATCCCTTGCCGGCCGGTTCGAGGTCGCCGGGTTTGAGGAGGGGGGCGAAGAGGGCCTTGTTGGCGCCTTTCATATAGGCTTCCTTCGCCTCGATGGTGCCGTCCTTCACCCGCGCCATGAGACTGTTGTCCATCGTGA